>NZ_JBWJAQ010000005.1:0-117047 GCF_056387915.1 Streptomyces sp. GLSS-08 | reverse complement strand
CCCGGGGAGACCGGGTCCGCACGGGGACCCGGGGAGACCGGGTCCGCACGGGGACCCGGGGAGACCGGGTCCGCACGGGGACCCGGGGAGACCGGGTCCGCACGGGGACCCGGGGAGACCGGGTCCGCGCGGGGACCCGGGGAGACCGGGTCCGCGCGGGGACCCGGGGAGACCGGGTCCGCGCGGGGACCCGGGGAGACCGGGTCCGCGCGGGGACCCGGGGAGACCGGGTCCGATGCGCCCACCGCGCCCGTCGGGTTCCACAAGCCGCGGTCGCGGGCCACGCCCGCCGAGGACGCGGGCCGCCAGGACGACACGGGGAAGGGCGGGGCCACATGACAGCCCTGGAGCATCCGGCGCGGGACGGCACGAACGGCCCGCGGCGGCCTCCCGTACGCGTGCCGTTCCCGGTGGTGGACGAGGTCGCCCGGCACTGCCATCAGGAGGAGGAGCCGGAGACCGTCCACATCGAGGTCCACCTCCCCGGCCGGCTCGACCGGGCCCGTCTCACGGCGGCGTTCACCGAGGCCCTGCGCCGGCACCCGCGGAGTCTGATGCGCGAGGCGGCGGGCCCCTGGTACCGGCGCCGCTACGAGTGGGAGCTGACCGCCGACCCGGACGTCGACGCGGTGGCCTTCCCGCCGCCGGACCGGGACGCCCTCGCGCACGCCCGCGACCGTGCCCTCGGCAGCGCCCCGCCCCTGTCGGCCTCGCCCCCGGTCCGCCTCGAGGCCGTCGAGGCGGACGACGGCTCCGCGAGCACCGGCACCGGCACCGTTCTCTTCCTCACCATCAACCACACGGCACTGGACGGCCCCGCCTGCCTGCGCATCCTCGCCACCGCGGCGGAGCTGTACGGCGGCCGGGACAACGCCCCCGCCGCGCCGCCGGTGCGCGCACCCGACGCCACGCCCGCCGGCCGCCAGGAGACTCCCTCCGGCTGGGCCCCGCCCGCCAGGGTCGCCCCCGGCTCCCCCGGGCCCGAGCCCGGCAACGGCCTGCTCGTCACCGAACTCGGCGTCCCGCGCCGGCCCCGGGGCTCCGCCTACACGGTGAACGACCAGCTGATGGCCGCCACCGCCCTGACGATCGCCCACTGGAACCGGGAGCACGGCGCCCGCCCCCGCCCGATGCGCATCACCATGCCCGTCGACGACCGCCCGCGCGGCACGGACATGCCGATCGGCAACGGCACCCGGCTGGTGGAGGTGCCGTTCGCGCCGCAGGAGCTGGACCCGGTCCGGATGCGCGAACTGCTCGGCCGCACGGCGGACCGCACCCGCGCCCTCAAGTCCCTCCCCCGCCCCCAACTCGGCCACGGCGCCGCCCTGCTGACCGCTCCCGTGGTGCCCGTCGCCTGGCGGGCGGCCGTCACCCGGGGGCTGCGCAGGGCGGCCGCCCCCTGGACGTCGACCACACTCCTGAGCAACATCGGCCGCATCCCGTACTCCCTGGACTTCGGGGAGGAGGCCGGCCGCGCCCACGCCGTGTGGTTCTCCGCGCCGGCCCGGATGCCCCGCGGCCTGACCGTCACGACCGCGTCCACCGCGGGCCGCCTCCACGTCGCCCTGCGCTGGTCCCGCTCCCTGCTCGGCCACGACGACGGCGCCCACCTGCGCGACCTCTTCGAGCACTATCTGCACGCGACGGAGGAGGGCACATGACGACGACCGCCCCGGCCCGCGGCGGCCTGCGGGACTTCTACGAGGACCCGGCCGTCCCCGTCGCCTCCGGCACGCCCCGCAGCCTGCGCCAGGCCCGCATGCTGGCCGCCGCGCTCGGGCCGGCCACCGGGGGCGCGCGCACCGTCCTCGACATCGGCTGCGGCGACGGCACCGCCGCGGCCACCGCCGCGCCCCTGCTGGCCGGCCACCGGCTCGTGGGCGTCGACTGGTCCCAGGACGCACTCCGGCGCGCCCACGCCCGGCTGCCGTACGCCGTGCGCGGCGAACTCACCGACGGGGGGCTGCCGTTCGCCGCCGGGTCCGCCGACGCGGTCCTGTTCAGCGAGGTGATCGAGCACCTCGTCGACCCGGACGCCGCGCTCGAGGAGATCCGCCGGGTGCTGCGCCCCGGCGGACACCTGATGCTCTCCACCCCGAACCTCGCCGCCTGGTACAACCGCGCCCTGCTCCTGGCGGGCGTGCAGCCCGTGTTCTCGGAGGTGAGCCTGCGGGCGGTCCACGGCCGCCCCGGCCGGGAGGTCGTCGGCCATCTGCGGCTGTACACGGCGCGGGCGCTGCGGGAGTTCGTGGCCGCTTCGGGCTTCGACGTCGTGGCGCTGCGGGGTGCGCCCTTCCACGGCGTACCCCGTCCGCTGCGGCCGCTGGACCGGCTCGCCTGCGCGGTCCCCTCGGCGTCCTCGATCCTCCTGCTGCACGCACGGAGGACGTAGCCGATGTGGTGGGGAGTAACCGCGGCCCTGCTGGCGAACGTCCTGTACAGCACCGGATTCGTCCTGGAGAAACGGGCACTGGCGGCCCTGCCGGAGGTGGACGTCCGCCGCCCCGCCCGCCTGCTGCGCCTGGTCGTCGGCAGCCCGCTGTGGATCGGCGGCTCGCTGTCCCTGGCCGCCGGGTTCGGCGCGCAGCTGGCCGTCTACCGCACGCTGCCGATCGCCGCCGCCCAGGGCATCTTCGTCTCCGGTCTCGTGCTGCTGGTGCTGCTCTCGGCCCGGCTGCTCGGCGAGGAGACGACCGGCCGGGAGCGGTACGCGCTCGGCGCGATCCTCGCCGCGCTGCTGATGGTCGTGCTGTCGCTGAACGAGGGCTCGGACACCGTCGGCCGCAGCGCGCCGGCCCCGCTGATCCTGCTGGTCTGCGTGCCGTCGCTGGCCGCGGGCATCTGGCTGTACGGCGCCGCCGAACGGCGCAGCCGCCACCGGCACCGGATGCCGACCACGGGGGTCGAGTACGGCGTCGCGGTCGGCCTGCTGTACGGCGTCAGCTCGCTCGCGATCAAGGGCGTGTCGAACTACCTGACCACGCGCGGGCTCGGCTCGGCGGCCCTGGGGCTGCTGCGCTCGCCGTACCCCTATCTCCTGCTGTTCACCGGCGTGTTCGGCCTGATCATGTCCCAGGCGGCGCTCCAGCGCTGCCGTGCCTCGCTGATCGTGCCGGTGTGCACGACCGTGACCAGCCTGTTCACCGCGGTGCTCGGCACGCTGGCGTTCGGCGAGGCACTGCCGCACGAACCGGTGCGGCTCGCGCTGCGGCTGGCGGGCACGGCGCTCGCGGTCTGCGTCCTGCTGGTCATGCCCAAGCACGACACCGCTCCCCAACCCGTCCCCGACGCACAGGAGTTGATTCCATGAACCCGGACGACCCGCTGCTGAGGATCCTGGCGTGCCCGCTCGACAAGGGGCCACTGCATCTGCTCGCCGCGGACGGGTCGGCGGCCCCGGCGACGGACGAGGCGCTCTACAACCCGCGTCTGCGCCGCCGTTACCCGGTCGTCGACGGCATCCCGCAACTGCTTCCGTCCTCCGGGGAGCAGGTCACGGAGGACGAGCACGAGGATCTCCTCAAGCGGATGGTCCGATGACCACGCTCGCCGCCCGGCTCGCTCCGTTCCTGCCGGTGCGGCTGGTCGCCGCGGCCGCCCGGCTGGTCTATCCCCGCTTCGAGCCCGAGCTGGCCCGTCTGGCCGAGCTGTGTCCTGCGGACTGCGACACGGCGGTGGACGTCGGCGGCTGGTACGGGCCCTGGACCCGGCGGCTGTCCGGCCGGGCCCGCCGGGTGGTGACCGTGGAGCCGGTCCCGCACCTGGCCCGGCTGGTGTCCTCGGCCGGCTACCGGAACGTCCGCGTGATCACGGCCGCCGCCGCCGACCGGCCGGGCACCGCCCGGCTGTGGCTGCCCGCGGGCGACGCCGGTGACCGGGGCGTGTCCTCGCTGGTCCGCAGGGACATCCACGCCCGCGCCGTGGAGGTCCCCTGCGTCACCCTGGACAGCCTGGATCTGCGTGGCGTCGGCTTCGTGAAGATCGACGTGGACGGCAGCGAACTGGCGGTGCTGCGGGGCGCGGACACGCTGCTGGCCCGCGACCGGCCCGCCCTCTTCGTCGAGCTGGAGGCCCGCATCCAGCCGGTCGCCCCGGTCGTCGCCCACCTCGCCGAGCGGGGGTACGAGGGCTGGGTGCTGCCCGGTGACACCTGGCGCCCGCTCGCCGGCTTCCCGCTGGAGGAGCACCAGGCCCGCACCGCGCACGTGGTCTCCCACGGCCTGCTGCGCCGGGTGCTGCCGTGGCGCGGGCCCCGTTACGTCAACTCGGTGCTGTTCCTCCCCGACGGCCGGCGTCCGGACGGCGGCCGCGTACGCGACGATGGACCGCATGCCGGCCAAACGCCCCGTGACCCCGTTCACCCCCGCCGACTTCCAGCTGGTCCTGCTGCGCCGCATGGCCGACCACAACCCTGACCTGGTCGAGGACGCCCGGCACGAGCTGGGCGCCTCCCCCGCCGACCTGCGCGAGGCGAACCGCCGCTGGCAGGCGATGCTGCGCTCCCCGCGCTCCTGGGGCGCCGCCGCCCGGTACCGCTCCGTCCTCGGTGCCCCGGAGTCCGTCGAGGAGCGCCGGATCGGCGACCTCGACTGCGAGGCCCTGCTGTGGCCCGTCCCGCTCTGGCCGGACCTGCGCTTCGAGGTGCTGCTCGCCCCGAACGGCGCGGCCTGGAACGAGTGGCTGGTCCGGGCGCCCGGCGCCCCCGGTCCCGAGCTGCGCACGCTGGACGACCTGCGCCCCTGGTCCTGCACGGTCGACGAGGCGGCCCGCGCCTTCGCCCCGGCCCGCCCGCTGGAGGGCAGCGCGCCGACCCGCTGGGGGCTCGCGTTCACCGCCCCGGACGGATCGGGCGTACCGCGCCCGTGCGCCGCCGAGTTCACCTGGGGGCTGCTCCAGCGGGTGGCCGTCAGCGAGCGGCCCGGATGACCGCCTCGGCGACCACGTGCAGCGACTGCGGGTGCAGCCAGAGGAACAGGTTGGGCTCGACCAGTTCCAGTTCCATGACGCGCGGCTCCCCGTCGTCGCCGTCTACGAGGTCGACCCGGGCGTACAGCAGGCCGGGGCCGCCGGAGCCGCCCGCCGCCGCCACGGCGTCCGGGACGGCGGCCAGCGCCCGCTCGGCCACGACGAGTTCGGCGGGGGTCACCTCCCAGTCCTGGAGCCGGGGGTGCGACACCTTCGTTCCGTCGTACGGCGCCCCGGGTTCGAGGACGGCGCCCTTGCGGCTGGCGTGCAGGAAGCGCCCCCCGAAGAACTGCAGCGCCCGCTCCCCGGTGACGTCGACGTTGCGCAGGTAGGGCTGCACCATCGCGGTCAGCCCCTCCGCGTGCATGCGGGCGAGCTGCCGCTCGGCCGTCTCCCGCTCGCCGGGGGTGTAGCGGGCGGCGAGGCGGGCGCCCGCGCCGGTGGTGGGCTTCACCACGAACTCGTGGTCGCCGGGGAGTTCGAAGGTGTCGCCGGGGGCGACGTAGCGGGTCGGGACCACCGGGACGCCCGCCGCGGCCAGGTCCCCGAGGTAGCGCTTGTCGGTGTTCCAGCGCACGACGTCCGCCGGGTTGGCGAGCCGCGTCAGCTTCCCGCACAGCTCGGCCCACGCCACGAACTCCGCCACGCGCCGGCTGTAGTCCCAGGTGGACCGGATCAGGACGAGGTCGAAGGCGGCCCAGTCGACCTCCGGGTCGTCCCAGTACGCGACGACGGCCTGCGCCCCGGCGTCCTCCAGGGCCTCCTGGAGCGCGGGCAGGTCCCGGTCCACGATGCCCACCTCGCCGAGCCGGTAGGTGACGAGTGCGACACGGGCACGGACTGTGTTGCGGGCCACGGCGGCTCCATCCTCGAGTGTTCCGGCGGACGAGCCGCAGGCTAACAAGGTCCCCGTCAGCGGAAACCGGCGGTTGTCGCTCCGCCCCCGGGTGCCCTCCGGTCAGGAGGCCGGCACACCCGCCCTCGCGCCGTTCGCGTGCTCGCGGACCGCCCGGACGTCGTCCGTCCTGCGCAGGGTCCGGGACACGGCCTCGATCTCCGCCAGCAGCTCCTCGACGTCGGGGCTGCCGAGGGAGCGCCCGACGTCGTCGGCGGGCGCGCGTCTCCCGGCCCCGACGGCGTCCTGGACCGTCACGACATGGGCGAGGAGCCGCGCCTCGGCCGCCCCGAAGCCCTGGTGGAGCGCCGCGTCGAGGGCGCGGCGGCGCAGGTCCTCGTCCAGGTACCGGGCGAGGTGGAGCAGCGCGTCCCGGATGAACGTCTCGCGGCGCGTCAGGCGCAGTTCGGGCGTGGCCCGCAGCTTGAACGCGACGCGCCCGCCGGTGACGGTCCGCAGCAGCCGGTACAGGGGCCGCAGGCGCCAGTGGCTGAGCCGGGTGCGCGTGCGGCGCTGGAGGTACTGGCCGCTGTGGGGCAGCACGAAGCCCGCCGCGATCAGGACCGCGGAGACACAGGCGACGGGGGGTGCCAGGTCCGTGCTCAGCCAGTCCAGGTCGCGGCCGGTCCACCGGGCGAGCACGGCGGACAGCTTCGCGCCGTCGTAGAGCAGGTTCATGGCGTAGCCGACGCCCATGAACCGCAGGCCGGCGCGCAGCCATCCGTCGAGTCCGCCGGCGCGGATCCAGTTCCGGATCACCCGGTAGGTGATGAGGCAGGCGGCGGTGTGCGCGAGCAGGTAGAGCAGGATCTCCTCGCGCATGAAGGCCGTGGTGGCGTAGTACGTGTCGAGGTCCCGCACCCGCTCGACGGGGACGTCGGCGAGCGCGAACAGCGCCCACAGCGCGACGATCACGGCCGTGTAGACGGTGACGACGCGTCCGGTGGTCCGCCGGGTCGTCGGCGAGTGCCCGGACAGGCCGTTGCGCCAGGCCAGGGTCAGCAGCAGGCAGGAGCCGCAGAACGCGGTGAGCAGGGTGTAGACCAGGGGCGCAGAGATGTTCGGTACGCCGGTGACGCGGTTGGTCCAGGCGATGGTCGGCGGCGCGGCGAAGACGAAGACCGCGCAGGCGAGCAGGAGCAGGCCGCCGACGGCCCGCAGCAGCGGGTCCTGCCAGAGCTTGATGATGCTGGGCAGCCTGATGGCGAGGGTGAGGGCCAGGACGGCCAGCGGGATCCAGAACGAGATGTACATCCCGTCGAAGAAGCCGGCCGGGCTCATCGCCGCTCGGTCCTCGGGTCGCGGTAGCCCAGGGACGCCTGGATGGGGCTGCCGGCCGCGGGTCCTGTGGTGCCGGGGCGGGTCACCCAGGACCGGAAGGCGCTGGCCAGGTGCAGGCCGAACTCCTCGGCCTCCGCCTCCTCGGCCTCGTGGGAGCCGTTGCGGGCGGCGACGGTGAGGGCGATCCCCGGCCAGCCGGGGGTGCCGGGCACGGCCCGCACCCGGGGGGTGCCGACGGTCCCGGGCGACGTGGGTCCCTCGGGGCGGCCGGGCGACGCGGGGCGGCCGGGCGACGCGGGCCCGTCGGGGCGGCCGGGCGTGTCGGGCGGCGCGATCCGGCCGGGTTCACCGGACAGGGCACGTGCCGCGGCGGCGGCGCCGACCACGTGGTGGTCGTGGTGCCCCTCCTTCAGATGCCACAACTCATGGCCCAAAATCACCAGTTGCTGCACCGTCTCGGCGCGCTCCTCGACGATCACGAGGTCGAAGTCCTGGAACTGCAGCCAGAGGCCGGTGACCTCGATCTCGTCGGGAAAGCGCTCGAAGCGCAGCTCGACGGGACGCCCGTCACGCCGCCGGCTCATCTCCGCGCACAGGGCGCGGGCCAGCTCCCGCACGTCGACCGGTGGTTGGAGCCGGCCGCGCAGCGCACGGGTGAGCTCCGCCGCCAGGGCGCGCATCTCGGAGTCGGCCCTGGGCGGGAACAGCGCGGTGACCGCGCCCGCAGCCCTGCGGACCCGGGCGGCGAACTCCCGTCGTCCGCTGGGGAGTCTCACCGTCGCCCCTCCTCGCGGCTCGGCGTCCCGTCGGGCCCGGGGACGGCCGCCCGTCCGGGCACGCCGTGGCGCTCCGGCGTCCCGGGAGGGGACGGCAGGGACTCACTCACTCATGGGCTCCCGGCAGTTGACCCGTCAAGTGTCTTTGAACGCCGAGACTACGGGCACCGTCCGGCCCGCGCCACGTTTCCCGTGACGATCACGTGCCGGACATGGCCGGAACGGGCACGTGCCGCCCCGGCGGACGCACCGGGTCTCCGGCGGCCCACCGCGGTGAAACGGGCCGGGACGGTCCTCGGCGGGTGGCGCGATCACTCTCCCGGGCGAGGCGGGACGGCCTTTGAAGGGGCACGATCGACTCCATGGCGATCTCAGGAACGGACGCGTACGACCACTTCGCTGAGCCCCTGCCCCCGCTCGTCGGGCGTGCCGTCGCCGCCGCGCGGCGCCATGGCTTCACGCACTCCTGCCGGCCCGAACAGGGGCGGCTGCTCCAGCTGCTGGCGAGCGGCGCCCGGAGCCGCATCGGGGAGACGGGCACGGGCTGCGGGGTGGGCATGGCGTGGCTGGCGTCGGGGGCGCGGGCGGGAGTCGAGCTGTTCAGCGTGGAACGGGACGCCGAGCGGGCCCGGGTCGCCGCCGAGGTCTTCGCCGGCCGGCCCGAGGTGCGGATCGTCCACGGCCGGTGGCAGCGGATCGGCGAGCACGGCCCGTACGACCTGCTGGTCCTGGACGGCGGCGGGCACGGCAAGACGCACGACGACGGCACGGCGGGCCTGTTCCCCCTCCTGTCCCCCGGCGGCACGATCGTCGTCGACGACTTCACGCCGGCCACGAGCTGGCCGCCCCTGCACCACGGCGTCCTCGACCGGGCCCGGCTGCACTGGCTGAACCACCCGCTGCTGCACGCGACGGAGGTCCGGCTGGCCGAGGACCTGTGCACGGTGGTCGGCACCCGCAGACCGCCGGCCGCCGACCGCCTGCACGCGCTGGAACGCGGCCAGATCTGCCGCGGCGTCGTCACGCACACCCCCCGCTTCGGCGTGTTCGTCGACCTCGACGGCATCGAGGGGTTCGTCCGCATTCCCGAACTGACCTGGCGGCACATCGACTCCGTCGACGAGGTGGTGCGGGTCGGACAGGAGGTGACCGCCCAGGTGCTGGACATCGACGCGGAGCGGCAGCAGGTGCAGCTCTCCCTCAAGGCGCTCCAGCCTGACCCGATGGCCGCGCTCGGCCGGGACGGGCTCGGGCGGGTGGTGCGCGGGACCGTCACCCAGGTCGCCCCGTTCGGGGTGTTCGTCGAGGTCGCCGACGGCCTGCGGGGACTGGTGCACAACGACGCGCTCGCCGGTCTGCCAGGACCGCCCCGCGCGGGCGACGAACTCAGCGTCGAGATCGTCGGCATCAACCTGGTACTCCGGCGGATCTCACTGGCCCTGGTGTAGGAACGAGCACGAAGACGAGCCCCTGCGACCTAGGAGTACGCCGCGTGTCCTCCCTCTTTCCGGCCCTGACGGGCGGCTCGGCCGCCGCACGGCCCGCGCTGCGCTTCGGCGACCGTGCCCTGACGTACGCGCAGCTCGCCGCCGCGGCGGACGCCCTGGCCCCGCGGATCCGTGACGCCGGCCGGGTCGCCGTGTGGGCGACGCCTGCCCTGGAGACCGCGGTCGCCGTCGTGGCCGCCCTCCAGGCCGGTGTGCCCGTCGTGCCGCTCAACCCGAAGTCCGGGGAGGGCGAGCTGGGGCACATCCTGGCCGACAGCGCCCCGTCGGCGGTGCTGGCCGCAGGGGGCGACCGGCTGCCGCCCGCGCTGGGCGCCCTGGCGCGGGTGGACGTCGGCGCATCGGGCACCGGCGCGGCCGGACCGCCCGTGGACGCGGATCCCTCGGCGCCCGCCCTCGTCGTCTACACCTCGGGCACCACCGGCCCGCCCAAGGGTGCCGTGATCCCGCGCCGCGCGGTCGCCTCGACGCTGGACGCGCTGGCCGACGCCTGGCAGTGGACCGGCGACGACGTACTGGTGCACGGGCTGCCGCTCTTCCATGTGCACGGACTGGTCCTGGGCGTCCTCGGACCGCTGCGCCGCGGTGGTTCCGTGCGCCACCTGGGCCGTTTCAGCACGGAGGGCGTGGCGCGCGAGCTGGGTGACGGCGCGACGATGCTGTTCGGGGTGCCGACGATGTACCACCGGATCGCGGAGGCGCTTCCCGGCGACCCCGCGCTCGCCGGGGCGCTCGGCCGGGCCCGGCTGCTGGTGTCCGGCTCCGCCGCGCTGCCCGTGCACGACCACGAACGCATCGCGGCCGCCACCGGGCGCCGGGTGATCGAGCGGTACGGCATGACGGAGACACTGATGATCACGAGTGTGCGGGCGGACGGAGAGGCCAGGGCGGGCACGGTCGGGGTGCCGCTGCCCGGCGTCGACGTGCGGCTCGTCGAGGAGGACGGCACCGTCATCGGCGGCTACGACAGCGACGGGACGCCCGTCGGCTCGACGGACGGGGAGCGCATCGGCGAGATCCAGGTGCGGGGGCCCAACCTGTTCTCCGCGTACCTGAACCGGCCCGACGCGCACGCCGCCGCGTTCACCGAGGACGGCTGGTTCCGCACCGGCGACATGGCGGTGCGCGACCCCGACGGCTACGTCCGCATCGTCGGCCGCAAGGCCACCGACCTGATCAAGAGCGGCGGTTACAAGATCGGTGCGGGCGAGATCGAGAACGCGCTGCTGGAACACCCGGCCGTACGCGAGGCCGCGGTCACCGGCGAGCCCGACGCCGACCTGGGCGAGCGGATCGTGGCCTGGGTGGTGCCCGAAGGCCCCGCGGGGCCCACCCTGGAAACCGAGCTGGCGGACCACGTGGCAGGCCGGCTCGCCCCGCACAAGCGCCCGCGCGCCGTGCGCTTCCTGGACTCGCTGCCCCGCAACGACATGGGCAAGATCATGAAGCGGGCGCTGACGCGTGACTGACCGCCCCTCGGCCCGCGAGGCCCTCGCCCTGGCCACCGGCGGCGCCGCCTTCACCGAACTGGACGTTCCTGAGGGGGAGTTCGCGCCCGACGGCCCGCTGGGGTGGCAGGGTTACGGCGCCGCACGCGCCCGGGCCGCCGAGCGCACCGGTGAGACGGAGTCCGTCGTCGTCGGGCACGCGAGCGTCGGCGGCACCGACGCCGTGTTCGTCTCCTTCGAGTTCGGGTTCCTCGGCGGCTCGCTGGGCGAGCGCACCGGCGACCGGCTGGAGGCGGCGCACGTCCACGCCCGCGCGCACGGTCTTCCGGTCGTCTCGCTCGTCGCGACCGGCGGCAGCCGGATGCAGGAGGGCATGCTCGCCCTCACCCAGCTCCAGCGGGTGGCACGGCAGTCGGCGCTCACACGGGACGCGGGGCTGCCGCAGCTGGCGGTGGTACGGGATCCGACGACGGGCGGCGGCTGGGCGACGCTGGGGGCCGGCGCCGACGTGATCCTCGCGCTGCCCGGCGCCCAGGTGGGGTTCGCGGGCTCCCGGGTGCGTCCGCCGGACGCGGATCCGGCGGCGTACACGGCCGAGGCGCAGCTGGCGGCGGGCGCGGTCGACGCCGTCGTACGGCCCGAGGACCTGAGCGGGACGCTGGCCACGTGGCTCTCGCTGCTGGCCTCGCCGTCGAAGGAGCCCGCCCCGCCGGCGCCGTCCCCGGCCGCCCCCGGCGAACTCCCGGCCACCGGCTGGGACGCCGTCCTGCGCGCCCGTTCCCCCGAACGGCCGCGCGCCGAGGCCTACTTGGACGCCTATTTCACCCGGCGCGCGGCGCTCGGCGGCGACCGGTGCGGCGGCACCGACGACGGGATGCGGTGCGGGTTCGGCGAGCACGGGGGACGGACGGTCGCGTACGCCGCCCAGTGCGGGACGGCGACCCGTCCCGCGGGGTACCGCACCGCCGCCCGGCTGATCCGCCTCGCGGGCCGGCTCGGCATCCCCGTCCTGACGCTGGTGGACACGCCGGGCGCCGCGAACGACGCGGACGCCGAGCGGCAGGGTGCGGGGGCCGCGATCGCCGACGTCTTCGCCGCGGTCGCCGGCGCCCGCACCCCGGTCACCACCGTCGTCGTCGGCGAGGGCGGTTCCGGGGGCGCTCTCGCCCTGGCGGCGCCCGGCAACACGTGGGCGGCGCCGGACAGTTACTTCTCGGTCATCGCCCCGGAACTGGCCGCCGCGATCCTCAAGCGCCCCCCGGACCAGGTGCGCGCGACGGCCGGCCAGCTCCGCGTACGCCCCCAGGACCTGGTCGCCCTGGGGGTCGTCCGCGGCATCGTGAGCGCGAAGAATCCGGGGTCCGTCCGACCGTTCCCGTCCGGTCCCGGCCCGACGACGGGAATGGCCACCGGCGCTACTGCACCCCCACCGCCCTGATGATCTCCTGGTGCACCGAGCCGCCCCGGTCGTCGTGCGCCGAGGCGCGCAGCGAGATGTACCGGGCGTCGCGGGGCACGGTCAGCGTGCCCCGCGAGGCCCCCGCGCTCCCGGAGAGCCGCACCGCCCGCCACGTCCTGCCGTCGTCGTACGACACCTCCAGCTTCCCGCCGCCGATGCTGCCGGAGCCGGCCGCCCCGGCGACGTACTCGGCGTGGATGCCGACCGGCACCCGGCCGCCGCGGACGTCGCCCGCGAGGTCGGTGTCGAGGTCGTAGCCGAGGTTGAGCAGGGGCAGCAGGGTCCAGCGGTCCTCGGGGGTGGCCGCCGACCTGAAGGTCCACTCGGAGCGGCCCCTCGTCGACAGCTTCCAGCGGTCCGCGTCGAGGGCCGTGGTCGTGACGACCCGGTAGCCGTGTTCGTCGGCTGGCGCGTCCCAGACGTACGTGCCGGAGCCGGTCCGCCGGTCGACGAGGACGCCGTCCTGGTGGACCTCGGTGACCTGGGTCATGCCGTTGCCCTCGCTCCACGCGTCGCCGAAGCCGGTGTGGTCGGGCCCGGAGTCGCCCCAGCCCGGGGTGTTGAACTGCAGCTGGCTGCCCGCGCGCTGCTGGCCCCAGCCGAGTCCGGTGCCGAGCCACGGGTGCCAGACGGGCTTGAACCAGTCGAGCACGGTGTGCGTCCCGCCCCGGTGGCGGAGCACTCCGCTGCGCTCCTCCAGCGCGCCGTCCGCCGTCGTCACCGACTCCTGCCACTGCTGGCCGGTCGCGGTGGAGACGTAGTCCGTGCGCTCGGCGGGGAGGTCGATCCGCTCCCGGAAGCCGATGCCGACGGGGAAGGTGTCGGTGAGCGAGTAGCGGAACTCGCCGCCGCCCGCCGGCTTCACCGCGTGGAACCGGGCGTCCAGGACCGCGAGTTCGCTCCGGCCGGGAGCGTACGTCAGGTCCCCGCGGGGGACGGCGCCGCGATGTCCCTCGGACAGGTCGTACACGTAGGGCGTGTTGCGCGTGCCGGTCATGTCGACCCGCCCCGCCGCGCGCAGCCGGGCCGCGTCGGCCGCGTTCACGGTGGCGATCTGGAGCGGCCGGTTGGCGTTGTCGTCCGTGCCGAACCAGGCGCTGAGCCGGCCGGGCGCGTCGTCCGTCACGAAGAGGGCCGCGGCGCCGGCGTCCTGGGCCGCGGCGGCGAGCGCCGCGGGTTCGGTCCCGGCGGCCTTCCGTGCGAGGACGGCCTTGCCGCGGACGCCGGTGAGGACGCCGCCCGTGAAGGTTCCCGCGTCGACGAGCGGCAGCCTGCTGCGGCCCTCGGTCAGCGTGCCGCCCGGCTGGACGACGGCCTCGCCGATCCCCTCGACCTCCAGCAGGGGTTTCCCGAGCCGCCACACGGTCCGGTACTCGAAGCCGCCCTCGGTGACCTTCCCGGTGGGCGCCGCGAAGACGCTGTCGTAGGTGACGGGCACCTGCACGGCGCCGAACAGGTCCGAGCCGCCCCCGCTGCGGTCGTACTCCATCAGGAGCTGCCGGGTCTCGGTGCGCCGGTCGACCTTCGCCTCGATCTCCCGCAACGCCCGCCCGTCCAGGGTGACTTCGCGGTCGCGGTCGAGGGTGATCCCGGGTGCGGCGAGGAAGCCGAGTCCGAGGGAGTCGCGGCCGTGGCTGCCGCGCACGTCGAGGAAGGAGGTCAGACTGTACGTGCCCGGCTTCAGGCGCAGCTCCAGCGTCCCGGAGTCACCGACCGCCGCCGGCGACGGGTCGGTGTCCCGAGCGAGTCGCTGCACCGTCAGGTCGGCGGCCGTCGGGGCCCCGTCGCGGTCCTTGACGTGCACGGTGAGGGTGTACCGCTCCTCCTCCTTGACCAGCCCGAACACGGTGTGGGCGACCGGTTCGCCGCCCGCGCTCGCCACGACCTGCCCGGAGGTGTTCCCGACCGGCGCCCTCGCCCCGTCGCCCGTGAGGGTGGTGGACGCGGTCCCGTGCGCGGGCACGGTGAGCGCGGAGTCGGCGAGGGTGGCGACACCGTCCGCAGCGCCCCGCACGGCGAGGGTCAACTCGACCGCTTCGTCCGAGGAGTTGGAGTAGGTGATCGTCCTGTGCACCGGCTGGTTCGCGTCGTACGGCCAGCCGTAGTACCCGAGGTCGGCGCTGCCGGTGGCGGTGATCTCCGCCGTCACCGCGTCCGGCACGTCCACCCGTCCCGCGCCGAGCACGTAGGCGGACGCTTCGAGGGGCGCGGACGTCGACATGAGCGCGTCCTTGAGCCGGGCGCCGGTCCAGTCGGGGTGCGCCTGGGCGAGGAGCGCGGCGACGCCCGCGACATGCGGGGTCGCCATCGACGTACCGCTCATGGAGGTGTAGGCGCCGCTGCCCTCGGTGAGGGAGGAGCGGGCGGCGAGGATGCCGACACCCGGCGCGGACAGGTCCGGCTTGAGGGCGTTGTCGCCGAAGCGGGGTCCCGCGCTGGTGAAGTACGCGGCCTCGTCGGCGGAGTCGACCGCGCCGACGGTCAGCGCGGAGTCCGCGGCGCCGGGCGAGCCGATCGACGACGGGGCTCCGGTGTTGCCCGCGGCGACGACGAACAGCGCGCCGGTCTCCTTGGAGAGGGCGTCGACGGCCGCCGCCATCGGGTCGGTGCCGTCGCTCGGTTCGGACGACCCGAGGCTCATGGACACCACGTCGGCGCCCACGTCCCGCGCCGCCCACTCCATCCCGGCGATGATCTGCGACTCGCTGCCGGCCCCTTGGTCGCCGAGCACCTTGCCGACGGCGAGGACGGCGTCCGGTGCGACGCCCCGCTCCCCGCCGTCGGAGGCGGCGCCGCTGCCGCCGACGGTCGACGTGACGTGCGTGCCGTGCCCGTTGCGGTCGGCGACCTCCTCCCCCTCGATGAAGCTCCGGGCCTCGGCGACCCGTCCGGCCAGGTCGGGGTGGCCGGTGTCGACGCCCGTGTCGAGGACGGCGACGGTGACGCCCTTGCCCGTGAGGCCGGCCTCCCAGGCCTTCGGCGTGCCGATCTGCGCGTTGCTCTCGGCCATGTCGGCCCGGACGCGCCCGTCGAGCCACACCTTGCCGACGCCCTGCTGCCGGGTCAGGGCCCGCCAGAAGGTCCGCCCCTTGGCGGCGTCGACGGCGAGCGCGCGGATGCTGGGCAGCGCCCGGGTCCGGTCGGCGCCGCGCGGGGTCACCACCCGGGTGTCCTCGTCGTACGTCACGATGAGCGGCAGTGCGCCGGCCCGCCGGTCGCCGAACCCCTGCCGTATCAGCCCGCTCACGTCGAACAGCCGCCGGTCCAGGGTGCCCGCCCGCAGGTACGGCAGCGCCTCGTCCGGTGTCACGGTGACGGTGCCGTCGGCGACCTGGGTGCGCACGGCACCCGTCGCGCCCGCCGGCCGCTCGACGGTGACGGTCTGCCGGCCGCCGCCAAGGCCGGTGACGGTGACCTTGTCGCCGGTGACGAGAGTGACGGTGCGGGCGGCGTCCGCGGTCCGCGTCGCGGCGGGGGCGCCTGCGTCCCCCGCGGTCCCGGCGTCCTTGGCGGCCGCGGGCCCCCCGGGCAGCAGCGCCAGCACGAGGCCGGCCGAAAGCAGCGTCGCCCCTCGTCCGGCTCTTCCTCTGGTCATCGAAGCTCTCCGCCTCTCGTCGTCGACCGCGCCGACGGCACGCCGCCCGTGCGGAGCCGTGCCCGCCTGCTGCGACGAGTGTCGGGCCCCGCCGTCGCGGGGGAGCCGACGGGACCTGGCGGGAAGCTGCCCCGGCGGTTTCCCGCCAGCGCCGCCGGACCGCCGCCGTCCGGACCCGCCGCCCGCAGTGCCCCGTAACCACCCGTCCAGCCGCACCCCGCCCGGCCCTCCCCAGCGGGCGACGCCCCGTCAGGTCCCGCACGATGCCAGTGAGGACCGCCGCCCGGCGGAGCCCCACGGTCTGTGCTCTCGGGAGGTACCGCCATGACCGGCAGTCTGGACCAGTTGCGCCGCTGTCATTTCGCCGTCGACCTCGGAGCGGCACGGACCCGTGTGTACGTGAAGGGCGCCGGGCTCGTCGTCGACCAGCCGAGTGCCGCGGCCATCAACACCAGGACCGGCGCCCTGATCGCGGTCGGCGAGTTCGCCGAGAAGATGACCGGCCGCACACCCGACTACATCCGGGTGGTCCGGCCGGTGTCCGGCGGCACGGTCGTCGACATCGAGATGGCCCAGCGCATGCTGCGCCAGCTGCTCGGTGACAAGGTCCGCCGCGCCCTGCGCCGCAAGCCCCGGCTGCGGGCCGCCGCCTGCACCCCGCACGACGCCGACCCGCTGGCCCAGCGCGCCACCATCGAGACGCTGGTGGGGCTCGGGGCGCGGCGCGTCGAACTCGTCGACACGCTCATCGCCGCCGCCGTCGGCTGCGGGCTCCCCGTGGAGCAGCCCGAGGCCACCATGGTCATGGTCTGCGGGGCGGCGGCCACCCAGGTGGCGGTGCTGTCGCTCGGCTCGATCGTCACCGCCGAGCGGATCCCGGTGGGCGGCGAGGCCGTCGACCACGCGATCGTGCAGCACCTGCGCCACCAGCACGAACTGATGCTGCCCAGCCAGTCCGTACGGCCGCTGCAGCTCGCCCTCTCCGGCAACGGGCTCACCCCGCACGGCCCCGCCTCCACCGAGATCCACGGCCGGGACGTCGCCACCGGCCTCGCCCGTTCCGTGCACGTCGACACCGCCGCCGTGCGCAACGCGATCCAGACGCCGCTCACCGCCGTGCTCGACGGCATCGGCAAGGTGCTCCGCGTCTGCCCGCCCGACCTGGTGGCCGACCTCGCCGACCGCGGGATCATGATGGTCGGCGGCAGCGCCCTGCTCCCCGGTCTCGACCAGATGCTGCGGGAGGCGACGGGCATGCCGGTCCACATCGCCGAGCGGCCCGACGTGTGCGCGGTCCAGGGCCTCGGCTACATGCTGGAGGGCAGGGTCGAGCCCCTGGTACTGGACCCGCTGGCGGGCTGACCCGCGCCGATGACCGATCCCGTCCCCCGTCTCCCCTCCCTCCTGGAGGTGGTCCTGAGCGTCGGGACGGACCTGGAGCTGCGGGCCACGCTCCAGCACATCGTGGACGGCGCCGCGGAGCTGACCGGCGCCCGGTGCGCGGCGCTCGCCATGGTCGATCCGAAGCACGACGGCCCCGTGGAGATCCGTACCGCGAATCTGGCCGCGGGCGACCGCAGCCCGGTCGGCCGGACGGACGACTTCCTGGCGGTCCCCATCCGCGTCGACGACGAGGTGTTCGGCAACCTCTACCTGGTCGACAAGCCCCGGGGCCCCTTCACGGACGAGGACGAGCAGCTGCTGCGCGTCCTGGCCGCCCAGGCCGGCATCGCCATCGCCAACGCCCGGCTGTACGAGACGGCACGCCAGCGCGAGCGCTGGATCGAGGGCGCGGCGGCCGTCACGAACGTGCTGCTCACCGGGGAGGCCGCGGCCGACGCCCTGATGACGGTCGCCGAACGGGCCCGGATCCTCGCCGACGCGTCCGCCGGGGTCATCCTGCAGCCCACCGAGGAGGGCGGCATGGAGATCGTCACCGCGTCCACGCCCGACGACCCCGGGGACCTCGTCGGCACCATGATCGAACCGGGCAGCCCGGTCCTCGGACAACTCCTCGGCGGGCAACCGGTGTTCGTGGAGGACTCGGCCACGGACACCCGGATGACGACGCATGTGCGCCACCGGTTCGGGCCCAGCATGCTGCTCCCCCTCCAGACGGCGGGCCGGCTCATCGGCACCCTCGCCCTGCCCCGGCACCGCGGCGGCCGCCCGTACACGCCGGTGGAGCGGCTCCTCGCCACCCAGTTCGCCTCCCAGGCCGCGGTGGCCCTCGTCCTCGCCGACACCCGGCAGCGCCGAGCGCGCCTCGCCGTTCTGGAGGACCGCGACCGGATCGCCCGCGACCTGCACGACCTGGTAGTCCAGCGGCTGTTCGCGACGGGCATGATGCTTGAGTCGGCCCAGCGCCGCACCAAGGGCGGCGACGTGCACGACACGCTCGGCAGGGCCGTGGACGAGCTGCAGTCCACCGTCCAGGAGGTCCGTACGGCGATCTTCGCGCTCCAGCAGCCGCCCGCCGACGCCCCCACCACCTTCCGCGGCAGGGTGCTGCGGGAGACCGCGGGGGCCGCGGCGCTCCTCGGTTTCCAGCCGTCCACGCGCTTCACCGGCGCCGTCGACAACCGTGTCCCCGAACCCGTCGCCGTCCATCTGCTCACCGCGCTGCGCCGCGCCCTCGCCGCCGCGGCCCGGCGCACCGGGGTCTCCCGGGTGGAGGTGGCGGTCGACGCGACGGCCGAACTGCCGGACGGGCGGGCGGGAGTACGCCTGACGGTGTACGACGACGGGACGGCGGACGAGGGCACACCGGGCACGACGATGACGTGGCAGTCACCCCTGTGAGCTGCCCGTGCGCCTCGAACGCACGTCGCCGGGCCGGTGTCCCGACGCTAGTGTGGAAGGGACGGCCTCGACTGCGAAGGTGGTTCTCGTGACCAGGATCGGCGTCACCGGGCACCGAGGGATCCCCGCCGCCGCACTTCCGTCCGTCCGCTCCGGCATCAGGGCCGAACTCCGCTGCTGCGGTGGCACGGAGGCCCTCAGCAGTCTCGCGGCCGGCGCCGACCAGCTCTTCGCGGAGCTCGCCCTGGACCACGGCATCCCGGTCACCGCCGTGATCCCCGGCATGGACTACGAGGCCCATCTCGGCGGCGACGAGGTGCGGGCCGCGTACCAGCGCCTGCTGAAGTCCTGCTCCTCCCGCGTGAGACTGCCCGTCGAGCCGACGCACGAGGAGGCGTACTACGCGGCCGGCCGCTGGATCGTCGACCACACGGACCGCCTGGTCGCCGTCTGGGACGGGCGTCCGGCGCGGGGGCTGGGCGGCACCGCCGACGTGGTCGCGTACGCGCGCCGCAGCGGCGTCCCCGTCCGGGTGCTGTGGCGGCCGGGAGTGGTCCGGCACTGACCCGGGCGCGAAATCCCGGGGCGAACCGCACGAGGGGACCCGGCCGCCAACCCCGGTGCGCGCCAGCGGTGCTGAGAGCCACTCAGCTGCCGAAGCGCACCAGCCAGTCCGTGTGCTGCGGGCTGACCAGCCGCTCCGCCTCGGCGACCGCGTCGGCCCAGCCGTCCTCGGTGACCGTCGTCGCCATCCCGATCCGCGCGGTCTCCAGGTCCTGCTCTATCAGCGAGTGCGCGTACGTGAGCGGGCGGTGCCTGCGGACCTCCTGCCAGGCCACGCCACCCGCCGCCGCGGCGCTCAGCACGCCCGTCAGGTCCCAGTCGCCGAGCGCGCCCATCGCCCGCAGCACGGCCGCGAGCAGCGCCAGCAGGGTCAGTACGGCCGTGACCGTCGACCAGCGTGCGGCGGCGCGGCGGGCCCGCGCGGCCCGGTTGCCGTACCAGACGAGCTGTTCCACGACCCGGTCGCGCAGATAGAAGTCCCGGCGCACCTCGAAGGGCTTGGCCCGCATCGTCCGCATGGCGGGCGTGATCTGGCCGACGGCGAGACCGGTCGCGGCGTGCTCGTCCTCCCAGCCCACCTTGCGCAGTTCCCGCAGCCGGTCGTCCAGCCGTTCCGTGAACATCCCGTCGGGGTCGACGAGCCGGGAGTGGAAGGGGCCGCCGTGCACCATGTACTGCCAGGCCAGCGACTTCACCGTCTCGGCGACGGCCCGGTGCGCCTGCCAGTGCGCACGCGCGCGCCGCCGGGAGGCGTGCACGCCGATCACGATGGTGAGCGCGTACAGGACCGCGGCGGCCGCTGCGACGGCGTGCTCGTTCACGTGTTCCGCCAGCGTGGCGGCGCAGGTGGCGAGCAGCAGGACCACCAGCTGGGCGCGAACGGCGAGAAACGATTCACTCTGTCGGGCGAGCGCCTGCTGATCGCTCGCACGGAACAGCGGGGGCAGGTCACTCACGTTCACAGTGGTGCTCGGTACGGGAGTCCCGTCCCCCATCGCCCGCCCCCCGGTGAGAAAAGGTGTGACTCGCCATCGTCGCGCCGAACGCGGGACAGGACCAGTACTGTCTCGGCCGTGCGACGGCACGGTCCGCGCGCGCAGCCGACCGGAGCCGGGCCGCCCTCTCGACCACCCGGTGCGGTACCGGACCGACGACTTTCAGCCGTCCCGCTCCCCGAGTCCCGCCGTCGACCGGGGTCCGCCCCGGTGGCGTTCTTGCCCGTCCGGCCGATGTGCCCGACCGTGAACCGACAGTGCGTGAACCGACAGTGCGCGAACCGACAGTGACGGACGCCGTACGGGCCGGCCGGCGTGGACGGAGGGGAACCACCACGATGCGACGTGAGCTCAGCCGGCTCCGCGACACCCTCGCGGAGCTGGGCGTGCCCCGCGGCGGAGTCCTTCTCGCGCACGCCTCCCTCGGCGGCAGCGGACTGCGTGCCCGCGAGGTGCGGGACGCACTCCTGGACGTGCTGGGGCCGGGCGGCACCCTGGTCGTCCCGGCCTTCACCCCGGAGAACTCCGACACCTCGCCCGCGTACCGGCGCCGCGTCCGCGGCATGACCGGACGGGAGCGTGCCGACTTCCGGGCGTCGATGCCGCCCTTCGTCCCGGACACCACCCCCTGTCCGGCGATGGGCGTACTGGCCGAAACCGTCCGCACCACTCCCGGGGCCCGGCGCAGCGCGCACCCCCAGACGTCGTTCGCCGGACTCGGGCCGCGCGCCTGTGAGTTGCTCGAAGGACACGACCCGCACTGTCATTTCGGGGAGCGTTCACCGCTGGCCCGGCTGTACGAGGCGGGCGCCCGCGTCCTGCTGTTCCGCGTCGGGTTCGGGGTGTGCAGCGCGTTCCATCTGGCCGAGTACCGGACAACCCCGCCGTCCCCGCCGCGGACCTACCGCTGCGTGGTGCCGGACCCGGGCGGGGGCGGCGGCGGGGGCACGTGGATCTCGTACGAGGACATCGAGCTGGACGACGGCGACTTCGCCGCCGTGGGCGCGGGGCTGCCCCGGGCGCTGCTGCGGGAGCGGGACGTGGCGGGGCGTCCCGTGGTGCTGCTGGCGCTGCGGGACGCCGTCGACCACGCGGCCGTCCGGCTGTCCGCGTCCCGGCGGGGTGCGAGCCGTCCGGGTGATCCCCTTGACGGCGCATCACCCGCTCCGTAGCGTCACGCTTCGTACGTACATGTGATTGCTATTCACATCCAGGGACGAGTGCGCGCACGAGGGCGAGGGCGAGAACTGATGGCCATGATCCAGCGACGTGTGGTGGTGTCCGGCGGAGGTACCGGGATCGGGCTGGCGACGGCGGAGGCGTTCGCCGCGGAGGGGGACCGGGTGGTGCTGCTGGGCCGCCGCGAGGACGTACTGCGCGAGGCGGCCGAGCAGCTCGACGACCGCTACGGCGCGTCGACGGCGACCTGGTACGCGGCGGACCTCTCGGACCCCGACCAGGTGGCCGCGGCGACCGCCTCCATCACCGCGGACGAGACGCCGCTCGACGTGGTGGTCGCCAACGCGGGCGGCAACGTGGCCCCGGCGCACGACGGCACGCTCGCCTCCATCGCCGACAGCTACCGGCGCAACTTCGACGCCAACGTCCTGACCGCCGTCCTGCTCACCGAGGCCCTGCTGCCCCACATGCGCCGCCCCGGCGGCCGCATCGTGCAGCTGTCCTCCATCGCCGCCCTGCGCGGCCCCGGGTCCTACGGCGGTTCGAAGGGCTGGATCAACACCTACACGTTCGACCTGGCCCAGCGTCTCGGCCCCGAGGGCATCACGGTGAACGCGGTCGCGCCGGGCTTCGTCGGCGACACGGAATTCTTCGGCGACCGCGCCACCCCGGAGTTCGTCGAGTCCCGCGTGGCCCAGACCCTGACCCGCCGCGCGGGCCGCCCCGCGGAGATCGCCGCGGCGATCAAGTACGTCAGCTCCCCGGAGGCGGCTAACCTGACGGGCCAGCTCCTGCACATCAACGGCGGCGCGGCCCTGGGCCGCTGACGGAGCGTCGCAAGCCGTGCCGCGAGTCCGGGTCCGGCTCGGCGGCTGATGCCGCGCTGGGAGCAACCTGTCGGGCCGGCACCATCCGTATCGACACCCGGACCCTGTCCGTCCCGGCCCTGGAGGTCGGCCTCGGCGACGGCAGCGCCTGGCGCGGTTTCCTCGCCATGGTGAAGCCGGGCGGCGACCACATCCTCACCGGCACCGACCACCTGCTGTTCCTGCTCCTGCCCGCGCCGCTCGCGGCCACCGGGCGGCGCTGGGACGGCCCGGCCGGCGGCCGGACCGCGCTCGGCCGGATCGGCAGCGGGCCGGTTGGCGATCACCAGAGACGGCGACAGCCCCTCGGCATCCGAGAGGCTGGGGAGTTCCTGCAGCGTGTAACGATTCTTCAGGGGGACGCCTTGGTGGGGCGGGTGGGACTCGAACCCACGGCCGACGGATTATGAGTCCGCTGCTCTAACCGGCTGAGCTACCGCCCCATTACGGCGCGTCGCGCACATGTGTGCGCGCCGTCTGCCGCAGCATAGCCGCTCATACGATCTCCTGCTTCGGATGGTCGGCTTCGCATGACCTTGAGGACCGCGACGCGGAGCGCACGGTTCCCCCGGACATGAAAAAGGACCCCTGAGGGGTCCTCTTCCACTGCTCTCCCGACTGGACTCGAACCAGTAACCTGCCGGTTAACAGCCGGCTGCTCTGCCAATTGAGCTACAGGAGACCGAGCTCCCCCGACTGGACTCGAACCAGTAACCTGCCGGTTAACAGCCGGCTGCTCTGCCAATTGAGCTACAGGGGAATGTCTCGTTGCATCGAACGCACCCACCTGGGTATTCGCCAGGAAGCGCGCGTTCGCTGCGACACATACATTAGCGCAAGCAGGGGGGTGCTCCGCCAATCGGTACTCCCCTGCACCGATGCCGACGCAAGGAAAGGGTGGCTGCCATGCGCTACCGGCTCATGTTCATCACCGGACTGGCTCTGGGTTACGTGCTGGGGACGAAGGCCGGCCGTGAGCGCTACGAGCAGTTGAGGAAGAGCGCCCGACAGGTGGCGCAGAACCCGGCGGTGCGCAACACCGCCGAGACCGCCGCCCAGCAGGGGCGGCAGTTCGCGGGCAAGGCGTACCACGCGGTCAGCGAGAAGGTGGGCGACCGCATGCCCGAGACCGTGGCGGACCGCGTGCGGTCCCTGCGGGAGCGGAACGCCCGTCCCGGTGAGGACGACTGGGGCACCACGAACACCTGAGGTCACACGCCTCACGGCCGCCGGCGGACCGATGTCCGCCGGCGGTCCGGCGTGTCCGGCCGCGCCCGCCCTCCCGGGCCCTGCGCGCACACCCCCCTGCGTACGGCAGAATTTCCGCCATGGGGATAGTCGCCGGGTTGGACAGTTCGCCCGATTTCACTCGTATCGTCGTCTGCGACACGGAAACGGGTGCCGTGCTCAGGCAGGGGTATGCGCCGCACCCGGTCGACAGCGCGGAGGGCGGCCGCCCCTCCGACGTCGATCCACAGGCCTGGCTGCTGTCCCTGGGCGAGGCCGCGAGCGGCGGCCTGCTGGAGGGCGTGCAGGCCATCGGCGTCTCCGCCCAGCAGAACGGGCTCGTCCCCCTGGACGCCCAGGGCAACACGGTCCGCCCGGCGCTCGTCGGCGGGGACAAGCGGGCCCAGGTCGCGGCCGCGGACCTGATCGACGCGCTCGGCGGGCGCGAGGCCTGGGCGCAGGCCGTCGGGTGCGTGCCGCAGGCGGCGCAGCCGGTGACCAAGCTGCGCTGGCTGAACAGGACGGAACCCGACGCCGCGCTGCGCACCGGCGCCCTGCTCCAGGCGCACGACTGGCTGGTGTGGCAGCTGCTCGGGCGTCCCGCGCGACGAACCACCGACCGGGGCGGGGCCTCGGGGACCGGCTACTGGTCGGCGGCGACGGGGGCGTACCGGCCGGATCTGGTCGAGCTGGCGCTCGGGCACCAGGCCCTGCTGCCCGAGGTGCTCGGGCCGTCGGACGCCGCGGGCACCACGCCCGAGGGGCTGCTGATCTCAGCGGGGACCGGCGAGACCATGGCGGCGGCCTTCGGCCTCGGGATCGGGCTCGGGGACGCGGTCGTGTCCCTGGGTGCCTCCGGTTCCGTGATGGCCGTGCACCCCGAGGCGCTGGTCGACTCGTCCGGGATGATCACCTCGCTCGCGGACGCCACCGGCATGCACCTGCCGGTCGTCACCACCCTCAACGCCGTACGGGCCCTGCGCGGCGCCGCCGAACTCCTCGGGCTGCCGGACCTGGAGAGCCTGTCCGACCTCGCCATGAAGTCGACGCCCGGCTCCCACGGCCTGGTCCTGCTGCCGTATCTGGAGGGCGAGCGGACGCCCAGCCTGCCGTACACGGCGGGCACCCTGGCCGGGCTGCGGCGGGAGTCGATGAAACCCGAGCACCTGGCGCGGGCCGCCTTCGAGGGCATGCTGTGCGGGCTCGCGGACGCGCTGGACGTGCTGCGCGGCCGCGGAGTCGACGTACAGCGGGTGTTCCTGCTGGGAGCGGCCGCCGAGCTGCCGGCCGTACAGGCCGCCGCCCCCTCGCTGTTCGGCGCGCAGGTCGTGGTGCCGCAGCCCGCGGACTACGCGGCCCTCGGCGCGGCCCGGCAGGCGGCCTGGGCGCTCGGAGCGTCGCAGGGCACGCTCGACCCGCGGCTGCCCCCGGTCTGGCAGGGTGCCGTCGCGCAGGTGCTGGAGCCCGGTGAGGAGCTGGCCGTGGGCCAGGCCGTACGGCAGCAGTACGTGTCCGTACGGGAACAGACGCATCCGGGGGCGTTCCAGGTCTGAGCGGGCGCCGGGACCTACGTCCCGGGACCGGGGCCGGGCCCGCCCCGGTCGGATTTCCGCCAGACCTTGGACCGCTCTTGGGTTAATCGGTTGAGGTAACACGGGTGGCGTGCCCGACGATAGGGGGTGGGGCACCACCCCCTACCTGCCCTCGACGACTCCGAGAGACCCCGCGTGCTCATACGACTTCTGCGGACCCACCTCAGTCCGTACCGAAAGCCCATCGCCCTGCTGATGCTGCTGCAGTTCCTGCAGACCAGCGCCACGCTCTACCTGCCCACCCTCAACGCGGACATCATCGACAACGGTGTCGTGAAGGGCGACACGGGCTACATCCTCTCCTTCGGCGCCCTCATGATCGGGATCTCCCTGGTCCAGGTCGTCTGCAACATCGGCGCCGTGTACTACGGCGCCCGGACCGCCTCGGCGGTCGGCCGGGACATCCGGGCCGCCGTCTTCGACCGCGTGCAGTCGTTCTCCGCCCGCGAGGTCGGCCACTTCGGCGCGCCGTCGCTGATCACCCGCACCACCAATGACGTGCAGCAGGTGCAGATGCTCGCGCTGATGGCGTTCACCCTGATGGCGTCGGCGCCGATCATGTGCGTGGGCGGCATCGTCCTGGCGCTCGGACTCGACGTTCCGCTGTCCGGGGTGCTCGTCGCCGTGGTGCCCGTGCTCGGGATCTGCGTGACTCTGATCGTGCGCCGGCTGCGGCCCCTGTTCCGGACCATGCAGGTGCGTCTGGACACGGTGAACCGGGTGCTCCGCGAGCAGATCACCGGCAACCGCGTGATCCGCGCCTTCGTCCGCGACGGCTACGAGAAGGACCGGTTCCGCAAGGCCAACGCCGACCTGACCGAGGTGTCGCTGGGCACCGGTCGGCTGCTGGCGCTGATGTTCCCGATCGTCATGACCGTGGTGAACCTGTCGTCGATCGCCGTGGTCTGGTTCGGCGCGCACCGCATCGACAGCGGCGGCATGCAGATCGGCGACCTGACCGCGTTCCTCGCCTATCTGATGCAGATCGTGATGTCCGTGATGATGGCCACCTTCATGTTCATGATGGTGCCGCGCGCGGAGGTCTGCGCCGAGCGCATCCAGGAGGTCCTGGAGACGGACAGCAGTGTCGTGCCGCCGAAGGCGCCGGTGGTCGAACTGCGGCGGCACGGGCATCTGGAGATCCGCGGCGCCGGCTTCCGCTTCCCCGGCGCCGAGGAGCCGGTGCTCAGGTCCGTGGACATGGTGGCGCGGCCGGGCGAGGTGACCGCCGTGATCGGGTCCACCGGCAGCGGCAAGTCCACGCTGCTCGGGCTGGTGCCCCGCCTGTTCGACGCCACCGAGGGGAACGTCCTCGTCGACGGCGCGGACGTGCGGACCCTCGACCCGAAGCTGCTCGCGAGGACCGTCGGACTGGTGCCGCAGAAGCCGTACCTGTTCGCGGGCACGGTCGCCACGAACCTGCGGTACGGCAATCCGGACGCCACCGACGAGGAGCTGTGGCACGCGCTGGAGGTGGCGCAGGCCAAGGGCTTCGTGGAGCAGCTCGAGAACGGTCTTGACTCCCCCGTCGCGCAGGGCGGCACGAACGTCTCCGGCGGTCAGCGGCAGCGGCTCGCGATCGCGCGGACCCTGGTGCAGCGCCCGGAGATCTACCTCTTCGACGACTCCTTCTCGGCGCTCGACTACGCGACGGACGCGGCGCTGCGGGCGGCTCTCGCGGAGGAGACCGCGGAGGCGACCGTGGTGATCGTCGCGCAGCGGGTGTCGACCATCCGGGACGCCGACCGGATCGTGGTCCTCGACGAGGGCCGGGTCGTGGGCACCGGCCGGCACCACGAGCTCATGGCGGACAACGAGACCTACCGGGAGATCGTGCTCTCCCAGCTGACGGAAGCGGAGGCCGCCTGATGGCCGGGCCCATGGGACGGATGATGGCCGGGGGCGGCCCCGATCAGCGCTCGATGGATTTCAGGGGGTCGGGGAAACGGCTCCTCACCCACTTCAGGCCCGAGCGCGGCACGATGTACGCGATGCTGGTCGTCGTCGTCCTGAGCGTCGGTCTGTCCGTGGTCGGACCGAAGATCCTGGGCCGTGCCACCGACCTGGTGTTCGCCGGGATCATCGGGCGGCAGCTGCCCGCGGGCGCCACCAAGGCCGAGGTCCTGGAGTCGATGCGCGAGCGTGGTGACGGCGGGACGGCCGACATGCTCTCGGGGACCGACTTCACGCCGGGCCAGGGCATCGACTTCGACGCGGTCGCCAGGGTGCTGGGGCTCGCGCTCGTGGTGTTCGTCCTGGCCGGGCTGCTGATGGCGGTGGCGACGCGCCTGGTGAACCGGGCGGTCAACAGGACCGTGTACCGGCTGCGGGAGGACGTGCAGACGAAGCTGTCGCGGCTGCCGCTGTCGTACTTCGACAAGCGGCAGCGCGGCGAGGTGCTCAGCCGGGCCACCAACGACATCGACAACATCGGTCAGACCCTCCAGCAGTCGATGGGCCAGCTCATCAACTCGCTGCTGACCATCGTCGGCGTGCTGGCGATGATGTTCTGGGTGTCGCCGCTGCTGGCGCTGGTCGCGCTGGTCACCGTGCCGCTGTCGTTCGTCGTGGCCACGCGGGTGGGCAAGCGGTCGCAGCCGCACTTCGTGCAGCAGTGGCGCACCACCGGCAAGCTGAACGCACACATCGAGGAGATGTACACCGGGCACACGCTGGTGAAGGTGTTCGGGCGGCAGGACGAGTCGGCGGCGCAGTTCGCCGAGCAGAACGAGGAGCTGTACGAGGCCGGTTTCAAGGCCCAGTTCAACAGCGGGATCATGCAGCCGCTGATGATGTTCGTGTCGAACCTGAACTACGTGCTGGTGGCGGTCGTCGGCGGCCTGCGGGTCGCGTCGGGCTCGCTGTCCATCGGTGACGTGCAGGCCTTCATCCAGTACTCGCGGCAGTTCTCGATGCCGCTGACGCAGGTCGCGTCGATGGCGAACCTGGTGCAGTCCGGGGTCGCCTCCGCCGAGCGGATCTTCGAGCTGCTCGACGCCGACGAGCAGGGCGCGGACCCGGTCACGGCCGAGCGGCCCGCCGAGATCCGCGGGCGGGTGGCGCTGGAGAACGTGTCCTTCCGGTACGACCCCGACAAGCCGCTCATCGAGGACCTCTCGCTGAAGGCCGAGCCCGGTCACACGGTCGCGATCGTCGGGCCGACGGGAGCGGGCAAGACGACGCTCGTGAACCTTCTGATGCGGTTCTACGAGGTCACCGGCGGGCGGATCACACTCGACGGGGTCGACATCGCGAGGATGTCCCGGGACGACCTGCGGGCCGCCATCGGCATGGTGCTCCAGGACACCTGGCTGTTCGGCGGGACGATCGCGGAGAACATCGCGTACGGCGCCTCCCGGGACGTCACCCGGGGGGAGATCGAGGAGGCGGCGCGGGCGGCCCACGCCGACCGCTTCGTCCGGACGCTGCCCGACGGGTACGACACCGTCATCGACGACGAGGGGTCCGGGGTCAGCGCGGGCGAGAAGCAGCTCATCACGATCGCGCGGGCGTTCCTGTCCGATCCGGTGATCCTCGTGCTCGACGAGGCGACCAGCTCGGTGGACACCCGGACGGAGGTCCTCATCCAGAAGGCGATGGCGAAACTCGCGCACGGGCGTACGTCGTTCGTGATCGCGCACCGGCTCTCCACGATCCGGGACGCGGACACCATCCTCGTGATGGAGAACGGGGCCATCGTCGAGCAGGGGGCGCATGAGGAGCTGCTCGCCGCGGGGGGCGCGTACGCGCGGCTGTACCAGGCCCAGTTCGCCCAGGCGGTGGCGGAGGTCGACTGACCGGCCTCCTCGTACGCCGGACGCCGGAGGGGCCTGACAATGCTCAGCCCCCTCCGGCGTCCGCGTCCCTCAGTCCAGGTAGCCGCGGAGCTGGTCGGCGAAGGCGTGGTCCCTCAGCTTGTTGAGCGTCTTGGACTCGATCTGGCGGATGCGCTCGCGCGTGACGCCGAAGATGCGGCCTATCTCCTCCAGCGTGCGGGGGCGCCCGTCGGCCAGCCCGTACCGGAGCTGGACCACCTTCCGCTCCCGCTCGCCGAGCGTGGACAGGACCGCCTCCAGGTGCTCGCGCAGCAGCAGGAACGCGGCGGACTCCACCGGGGACGCCGCGTCACCGTCCTCGATCAGGTCGCCGAGGGCCACGTCGTCCTCCTCGCCGACCGGGGCGTGGAGGGAGACCGGTTCCTGGGCGAGCCGCAGGACTTCGCTCACCCGCTCGCCGGGCAGGTCGAGCTGGGCGGCGACCTCCTCGGGGGTCGGCTCGTGGCCGCGTTCCTGGAGCATGCGGCGCTGGACCCGTACGACCCGGTTGATCAGTTCGACCACATGGACGGGCACGCGGATCGTGCGGGCCTGGTCGGCCAGCGCCCGCGACATGGCCTGCCGGATCCACCAGGTCGCGTACGTCGAGAACTTGTACCCGCGGGCGTAGTCGAACTTCTCGACCGCCCGGATCAGGCCGAGGTTCCCCTCCTGGACCAGGTCGAGCATGGTCAGGCCGCGGCCCACGTACCGCTTGGCGACGGACACCACGAGCCGCAGATTCGCCTCGATGAGACGGCGCTTGGCCATCCGGCCCATGACGACCAGCCTGTCCAGGTCGAGGGCGAGCCGGCTGTCCAGGTCCGAGGCGAGCCGCAGCCTCTCCTCGGCGAACAGGCCGGCCTCGACCCGGCGGGCGAGCTCGACCTCCTCGGCCGCGGTGAGCAGGGGGATGCGGCCGATCTCCCGCAGGTACTGGCGGAACAGGTCCGAGGAGGGGCCGCTGGTGTCGGCGGTGCGCCTGCGGGGCGGCCGGGCGGGCTCGACGCCCTCGGCCCCGGCCGCCTCGCGCTCGGGTGCTCCGGCCCCGGGTGCTCCCGCCTCGGGCTCCCCGTCGGCGTCGGCGCCGGGCTCGTCCGGCCCGGGCGGGCTCTGCGGCCGCGCCTCGGGGTGGTGCGCGGCACGGCTCTGCGGGGGGACCGCCGTGGTGCCGTCGCTCTTCGCGTCCGTGACCGCGGTGTCGTCGGTCTGGGTGAGGGTCCGGGTCTGCACGGGGGCGACCTCCAGGAATGTCGCTGCTGAGGCGTGCGGCAGCGGTACGTCCGGGATGGGTCCGGCGGCCTCGCCGCAGTCCATCCCGAAGTCGTTTGGCGGAACCGCGGGAATGGGGGACCCGTCGCGTACGGGTCGGCCGCGCTCCGAGGACTCAGGCACCGGGACCCAGTGTGGAGTACGACACATCACTGTCACGAGGGGCGTGCGGTGACTTTTTGCGTCCGGACCGTGACGGCACGCTCACCGTGCCGCACGCGTGCGCGGCCCGGGAGGTCCGGGAACGGGGGAAAGCCGCACGTGCCGGGTGCGGGCGGCGGACCAAGCCCGTCCGCCGAGCCCGGCGGACGCGGTCCAGAGGTCAGAGGGCGGCCGCGCCCCGCTCGCGCAGCGCCTGCCCGTACTGCTGGAGCACCCACAGCTCGTTCTGCACGGCGGCCAGCCGGGCCGGGTCGCCCTGGGCGCTCGCCCGGGCCAGCGAACCCTGGACCTGCTGGACGCGGCGGTCCACGGCACGGCGGCGGACCATGACGAGCTGGTCGCTCGCGTAGGCCTCGTCGACGGTCCTGCGCAGGATGGCCTCGACGGCCAGCTCCGTGACCATGGCGCGCACCACGTCGTCCGGGGCGGTGTCGCGGACCCGGACCAGGTACTCCTGCGGGTCCTGGACCCCGGCCTCCGCGCCGCCCGCGTCCATGATCGCCTGGCGTACGGCCGCGTACGGCGGGGCGGTGAACTCGTCGATGCCGTACGCGTCGAAGGCCGGGGAGACCAGCTCGGGGCGCTGCAGGGCGAGTTTGAGCAGTTCGCGCTCGGTGGCGAACACGGGGTTGCGCAGGTTGAGCGCGGCGCCGCCGGGGGCCGACTGCACGGTCCCGTACGCCTGCTGGGAGCGCTGCCGGTCGGGGGCCGGGCCCTTGCCACCGCGGTCGCGGGCCCAACGGGCCAGCTGCGCCACCCGCTTGACGACGAACTGGGTGTCGAGGATGCCGAGCATGCCGGCGAGCTGCACCGCGACCTCGTGCTGGGCGCCGCTGTTCTTGATGCGGGCGACGACGGGCGCGGCCTCGTCGAGGGCGGCGGCACGGCCCGCGGGGGTCTCCAGGTCGTAGCGCAGGACGATCTGGCGGAGCGCGAACTCGAAGAGGGGGGTGCGCGGTTCGACCAGGTCGGCGACGGCCTCGTCGCCCTTGGCGAGCCGCAGGTCGCAGGGGTCCATGCCGTCGGGGGCGACAGCGATGTACGTCTCGGCGGCGAACTTCTGGTCGTCCTCGAAGGCGCGCAGGGCCGCCTTCTGGCCCGCCGCGTCGCCGTCGAAGGTGAAGATCACGCGCGCCGAGCCGTTGTCCATGAGGAGGCGGCGGAGGATCTTGATGTGGTCGGTGCCGAAGGCGGTGCCGCAGGTGGCGATGGCGGTGGTGATGCCGGCCAGGTGGCAGGCCATGACGTCCGTGTACCCCTCGACCACGACCGCGCGGCTGGTCTTGGCGATCTCCTTCTTGGCCAGGTCGATGCCGTAGAGGACCTGCGACTTGCGGTAGAGCGCGGTGTCGGGCGTGTTCAGGTACTTGGGGCCGTTGTCGGAGTCGTAGAGCTTGCGGGCGCCGAAGCCGACGACGTCGCCGCCGATGTCGCGGATGGGCCACATCAGCCGGCCGCGGAAGCGGTCGATGGGGCCGCGGCGACCCTCCTGGGAGAGGCCGGAGAGGACCAGCTCCTTGTCGGTGAAGCCCTTGCCGCGCAGGTGACGGGTGAGGTGGTCCCAGCCCTGGGGGCTGTAGCCGACGCCGAAGTGGGCGGCGGCGGCCTGGTCGAAGCCGCGCTCGGCGAGGAACTTGCGGCCCGCGTCGGCCTCGGAGGCCGTGTCGAGCTGCTCCACGTAGTACTGGGCGGCCGCCTTGTGCGCCTCGACCAGGCGGATGCGCTCCCCGCGCTGGTGGGAGGGGTTGTACCCGCCCTCCTCGTACCGCAGGGTGATGCCCGCCTGGCCGGCGAGGCGCTCGACCGCCTCCGAGAAGGTGAGGTGGTCGACCTTCATCACGAACGTGATGGTGTCGCCGCCCTCCTGGCAGCCGAAGCAGTGGAAGAGCCCCTTGCCCGGGCTGACCTGGAAGGACGGTGACTTCTCGTCGTGGAACGGGCAGAGGCCCTTCAGGTTGCCGCCGCCGGCGTTGCGCAGCTGGAGGTACTCGGACACCACGGCGTCGATCGAGACCGCGTCCCGAACAGCCTTCACGTCCTCGTCGTTGATCCGTCCTGCCACGCGTGAATTCTACGGGGACGGTGTGACAGCCGGGAGCCGCGGGCGGTCACGGTACGAGGCTCGCCAGCGGGACGTGCGGGTCGGCGAGCGCCTCGGTGTCCACGCGCGCCCGGGACCGGATCAGTGACTGGATCGGATCCGTGACGTCCCACACATTCACGTTCATCCCGGCCAGCACGCGCTGCTCCTTGACCCAGAAGGCGATGAACTGCCGCTTGCCCGCGTCGCCGCGGATCACCACCTGGTCGTACGTGCCCGGCGGCGCCCAGCCGGAGTACTCCAGCCCGATGTCGTACTGGTCGGAGAAGAAGTAGGGCACGCGGTCGTACACCGTCTCGCGGCCCAGCATCGCGCGGGCGGCCGCCGGTCCGCCGTTCAGGGCGTTGGCCCAGTGCTCGACGCGCAGCCGGGCGCCGAAGAGCGAGTGGTGGAAGGAGGCCACGTCCCCGGCGGCGTAGATGTCGGGGTCGGAGGTGCGCAGCCGTTCGTCGACCGCGATGCCGCCGCCGTGCGCCGGGCCGGCCAGGGTGAGGCCCGCCGTCTCGGCGAGGGCGGTGCGCGGGGCGGCGCCGATCGCGGCTAGCACGTCGTGCGCGGGGTGCTCCTCGCCGTCGTCTGTGCGGGCGGCGAGGACCAGGCCGTCCTGTCCGGTGATCTCGGTGAGGCGGGCGCCGAAGTGGAAGCGGACGCCGTGCTCGCGGTGCAGCTCGGCGAAGAGCTGGCCGAGCTCGGGGCCGAGGACGCCGTGCAGCGGGGTCGGCTCGGGCTCGACGACGGTGACCTCGGCGCCGTACTCGCGGGCCGCCGCGGCGACCTCGAGGCCGATCCAGCCGGCGCCCGCGATGACGATGTGCCCGTTGTCGCGGCCGAGGGTGGCGAGGACGCCCTTGAGCCGCTCGGCGTGGGCGAGGCGGCGCAGGTGGTGGACGCCCGCCAGGTCGGTGCCGGGGATGTCCAGCCTGCGGGGCTCCGCACCGGTGGCGATCAGCAGTTTGTCGTAGTGCACGAGTGTGCCGTCGTCGCCGAAGCGGACGGTCTTGGCGGTCCGGTCGACCGCGTCGACGGTCTGGCCGAGGTGCAGCTCGATGTCGTGCCGCGCGTACCAGCCGGGTTCGTGGACGAAGACGCTGTCGCGCTCCTCCTTGCCGAGCAGGTAGCCCTTGGACAGGGGCGGCCGTTCGTAGGGGTGGTCGCGCTCGTCACAGATCAGTATCACCCGGCCGGTGAACCCCTCCGCGCGGAGCGTCTCGGCCGCCTTCGCGCCGGCCAGGCCGCCTCCGACGATGACGAATGTCTGATCCGCGTCGACCACTTGATTCCTCCTCGTAAGGATGTCGCCACATGCGAGCGTCCCGCACGCGGCGTGGTGCGGGAAGAGGGAGTGGCCCGATCAGGCCACCCGGTGTCACCGTCCGGCGCCGCCACCGGGCCGGGTGGTGAGGCTGAGATGCAGGGAGCGTGCCGAGGCGTCCGTGAGCGAGGCGATCTGGTCGACGATCACCCGCTTGCGGGCCCGGTCGTCGGGGGCCTCGTCGAACTGGGCACGGAACTGCGGCTCCAGGCCGTCGGGGGCGCGGGCGGTGAGGGCCTCGGCCAGTTCCGCGACGACGATCCGCTGGTCGGCGCGGAGCAGCTCCTGCTCGGCGCGCTGTATGACGTACCGGTCGGCGACCGCCTTGAGGACGGCGCACTCCAGGCGGGTCTCGCGGGGGACGACCAGCTCCGCCGTGTACCGCGTGAGCCGCCCGGTGCCGTACTCGGCGCGGGTGGCGGCCTCGGCGGCCAGGCAGAAGCGGCCGATGAGCTGGCTGGTGGCGTCCTTCAGCCGGGCCTGGGCGACGGCCGAGCCGTCGTATCCGTGCGGCCACCACTCCTGCTCCAGGAGGCGGTCGAGGGCCGCGGCGAGCTCGGCGGGGTCGGTGTCCGCGGGCACGTACCGCCCGACGGCGACGGCGAAGACCGCGTCCCGTTCGGGGTCGGCGTGCAGGCAGTTGGGGTCGAGGTGGCCGGCGTGCAGGCCGTCCTCGACGTCGTGCACGGAGTACGCCACGTCGTCCGACCAGTCCATGACCTGGGCCTCGAAGCACGTACGGGTGCCGGGGGCGCCCTTGCGGACCCAGTCGAAGACGGGCCGGTCGTCCTCGTAGACCCCGAACTTGGGGGACGCGGGGTCGGCCGGGTGTCCGCCGCGCGGCCAGGGGTACTTGGTGGCGGCGTCGAGGGCGGCGCGTGTGAGGTTGAGGCCGACGCTGACCAGCTCGCCGCTGTCCTCGCTGCGGACGAAGCGCTTGGGTTCGATCCGGGTGAGCAGCCGCAGCGACTGCGCGTTGCCCTCGAAGCCGCCGCAGTCCTCCGCGAACTCGTTCAGCGCCTGTTCGCCGTTGTGCCCGAAGGGCGGGTGGCCCAGGTCGTGCGAGAGGCAGGCCGCCTCGACGAGGTCGGGGTCGCAGCCGAGGGCGGCGCCCAGCTCCCGGCCGACCTGGGCGCACTCCAGGGAGTGGGTCAGCCGGGTGCGGGGGCTGGCGTCCCAGGCCCGCGTGCGGGTGCCGGGGGTGACGACCTGGGTCTTGCCGGCGAGCCTGCGCAGGGCCGCGGAGTGCAGGACGCGGGCGCGGTCGCGCTGGAAGGCGGTGCGGCCGGGACGCTTGTCGGGCTCGACGGCCCAGCGCTCGACGGCCGGCTCGTCGTACTCCCCGCGCACGGCGAGGTGTTCACGGACCCGTCGCAGGCCGCCTCCGGTCTCGGACGCGGTCGTCCCGGGCGTGGTCTTCGGTGCGGTGCCTTCCATGCCCCGACAGTAGACGCAGGCGGTGACGGACGGGACGCGGCGGGGGGCCGCGGGGCGGGGCCGGCGGGTGGGACCGGCGAGGGGCGGGACCTTCGCGGGGCGGGGACTTCGGGCCGGTGGCCGCGAGACGGGACCGGCACCGGGCCGGTGGTCGCGAGACGGAGCCTCGGCGGGGCGGGACCGGCGCGAGGCGGTGGGCCACCAGGCTGGTGGGCGGCCAGGCGGGACCTTCGCGGGGCGGGACCGGCGCCGGGCCGGTGGCCGCGGGGCGGGGCCTCGGCGGGGCGGGACCGGCCGCGACGCGGTGGGCCACCAGGCTGGTGGGCGACCAGGCGGGACCTTCGCGGGGCGGGACCAGCGCCGGGCCGGTGGCCGCGGGGCGGAGCCTCGGCGGGGCGGGACCGGCCGCGACGCGGTGGGCCACCAGGCTGGTGGGCGACCAGGCGGGACCTTCGCGGGGCGGGACCGGCGCCGGGCCGGTGGCCGCGAGACGGGACCTCGGCGGGGCGGGACCGGCCGCGACGCGGGACCGGCGCAAGGCGGGACCGGCCGCGACGCGGGACCGGCGCAAGGCGGGACCGGCCGCGACGCGGGACCGGCGCAAGGCGGGACCGGCCGCGACGCGGGACCGGCGCAAGGCGGGACCGGCCGCGACGCGGGACCTTCGCGACGCGCCACCGGCACAAGGCGCGACCGGCCGCGGCGGTCGGCCGCCCGGCCGGTTGGCCGCAAAGCCGGTCGTCGCCAGGCCGGCCCCCCAGGTCAGGCCGGTGGCCGCCAGGCCGGACCCCCCCGTCAGGCCGAGGCCAAGGCGTGTTCGGCTGGCTCGGTGCCCGCTACCGCACGGTCGTAGCGGTGCAGGACGAGGCGGGCCATCGCCGGGTGGGCGCCCAGCGGGGCCGCGGCGATCCAGGGCGCGGCCGCGGCGCACTCCGTGGCGAAGCGGCCCGGGGCGGTGAAGTAGGAGGCGACGGCGACCCGGTGGCGTCCCCGGGCGGCGAGGGCGCGCACCGCGGCGGCGACGGTGGGCGCGGCGGCGGACGCGTACGCGGGGACGACGGGGACGCCGAGCCGCTCGGCGAGCAGCCGCGCGGTGCGGCGGGTGTCGACGGCCGCGTCGGGATCCCGGGAGCCGGCCGCGGCGAGGACGACGCCGCCGGCGCGGCGGGTGGCGTCGCTCGTGCGCGTCCGCCATCCCGCCTCGACGAGCCGCGCGTACAGCGTCTCGACGAGCAGCGGGTGCGGGCCGAGCGGGGCGGCGACCCGGGTGGACAGCTCCGGGAAGGCGGCCGCGGCCTCGGGGATGTCCTGCTTGACGTGGTAGCCGCGGCTCAGGAGCAGCGGTACGAGGACGGCCTCACCGGTGTCAAGCGAGGCGAGCGTGCCGGGCAGCAGCGGCTCGTTGAGCTCGATGTGGCCGAGGCGCACCGGCAGCAGGGGCCGCAGCTCGCGGACCCGCTCGGCCAGGGCGCGCACGGTGGCGAGGGCGCGCGGGTCGCGGCTGCCGTGGGCCACCATGACGAGCGCGGGCGGCGCCGGGCGGGGGCCGCCGTCGCGGGGGACGAGACTGAGCTGGCTGCTGATCCGGTTCATGGGGTGCGCCGAACTGTCGGGGTGGACGCCGCGGAGCGGCCGGCCGCCGGGGCGGGTCTGGGGCTCGTCGTGCGGGGATCTCGACGCCGTCATGGACCGATCCTGGCGGCGGGAGGTTGCCGTGCCGTTGCGCCGGCGTCACGGGTGTTTTCCGGCGGTTCACCGCGGGGCGGGGCCGGGTGTGAGGGGCGGACGAGCCGCTGCGGCCCGCGGTTTCGGGCGTCCGGGGTGAGCCCTGTCACGGCCCGTCCCCTGAACCGTACCTCCGTGCGGCGCGTCCCCACCTGTCGATAGCCGACGTCACCTGGGGGACCTTGATCATGCGCCTGCCGCGCCTTCGCCGACCGCCGCCGCGTCTTCGGGTGCCGGCGGTGCGTCCGCGCCGGCCGTCCCTGCCGCGCACCCGCGCGGGACGGCGGCGGGCCGTGCAGGCGATCATGCTGCTCTGCGTGCTCGCGCTGCTGCCCGCGACCTGGATGTACGTGACGACGGGCGACCGGCTGCGGACGACCGCGGACGTGCCGCGGACCGGGGTGGCGGTGGTGTTCGGGGCGGGGCTGTGGGACGGCGAGCCGTCGCCCTACCTCGCGCACCGGCTGGACGCGGCGGCGGAGCTGTACCGTGCGGGGCGGGTGAGGGCCGTGCTCGTGACCGGGGACAACAGCCGCGAGGACTACGACGAACCCGACGCGATGCGGGCCTATCTCGTCGGACGGGGGGTGCCCGACCGGCGCATCGTCAGCGACTACGCCGGGTTCGACACCTGGGACTCGTGCGTGCGCGCCAAGAAGATCTTCGGCGTCGACCGGGCGGTGCTGATCAGCCAGGACTTCCACATCCGGCGGGCCGTCGCGCTGTGCGAGGCGGCGGGCGTGCGGTCGTACGGCGTCGGGGTCGCGGCCAAGCACGACGTGACCTGGTACTACGGGGGTGCGCGGGAGGTGCTCGCGGCGGGCAAGGCCGCGCTGGACGCGGTGTTCGAACCTGATCCACGGTTCCTGGGGCCCCGGGAGCCGGGGGTGGACCGGGCGCTGGGGACGACGGGTCCGTGACGTGGGCTGATCTTCAGACAGTCCGGCGTTGGAGGACGAGCGCGTCGGCGCAGTACGGGGGTTCCGGGGGCGAGCCCCCGGGACGGGACGGCGCCCTCACGGTGACGTCCGCCCCGTCGGGAGGTCCCCGTGCCGGGGGCGTAACGGGGTACGTCCCGGTGCGTAACACGGCCGACGCACGCTGGGCGGCATGCAGATCTCCGCGACGCCCACGCACTGCCCGTACTGCGCCCTGCAGTGCGGGATGAACCTGACGCCCACGCCTGACGGGGGCGTCGAGCTGACGGAGCGCGCGGACTTCCCGGTGAACCGGGGCGCCCTGTGCGGCAAGGGCCGTACCGCGCCCGCGCTGCTGTCGTCCCGGGTACGGCTGACCTCCCCGCTGGTCCGCAGGGCGGGCGTCCTGGAACCCGCCGGCTGGGACGAGGCCCTCGACCGGATCGCCGAGGGCCTGTCCCGTACGCGTACGGAGCACGGCCCGGACGCGTGCGGTGTCTTCGGCGGAGGCGGCCTGACGAACGAGAAGGCGTACGCGCTGGGGAAGTTCGCGCGCGTCGTCCTCGGCACCTCGCAGATCGACTACAACGGACGCTTCTGCATGTCGTCCGCCGCGGCCGGCGGGCTCAGGGCGTTCGGCCTCGACCGGGGGCTGCCCTTCCCGCTGGAGGACATCCCGAAAACGGGCTGTGTGATCCTCGTCGGCTCGAACCTCGCCGAGACGATGCCGCCGGCCCTGCGCTACCTCACGGAGCTGAGGGAGAACGGCGGCACGCTGATCGTGATCGACCCGCGCCGGACCCGCACGGCGGAGCAGGCGGACCTGCATCTGGCGCCGCGGCCGGGCACGGACCTGGCGCTGGCGCTCGGGCTGCTGCACCTGGTGGTGGCCGAGGGGCGCACGGACGAGGCGTACATCCAGGACCGTACGAGCGGCTGGGAGGAGACACGGGCCGCGGCGATGGCGCACTGGCCGGAGTACGTGGAACGGATCACGGGGGTGTCCGTTCCGCAGCTCCGGGAGACGGTGCGGATGTTCTGCGAGCCCGCGTCCGCGATGGTGCTCACCGCCCGCGGGCCCGAGCAGCAGTCGAAGGGCACCGACACGGTGGGCGCGTGGATCAACCTGTGCCTGGCGACCGGCCGCGCGGGGCGGCCGCTGTCCGGCTACGGCTGCCTGACCGGGCAGGGCAACGGGCAGGGCGGCCGTGAACACGGCCAGAAGGCCGATCAGTTGCCGGGTTACCGCAAGCTGACGGACCCGGCGGCCCGGCGGCACGTGGCCGAGGTGTGGGGTGTGGACCCGGACTCGCTGCCGGGGCCCGGGCGCAGCGCGTACGAACTGCTCGACGCGATGGGCACCGACATCCGTTCGCTGCTGCTGATGGGCTCCAACCCGGTGGTGTCCGCGCCGCGCGCCGCGCACATCGAGGAGCGGCTGAAGTCGCTGGACTTCCTGGCGGTCGCGGACGTGGTCCTGTCCGAGACGGCCGCGCTGGCCGACGTGGTCCTGCCGGTCACCCAGTGGGCGGAGGAGACGGGCACGACGACGAACCTGGAGGGCAGGGTCCTGCTGCGCCGGCGGGCCGTGCCGCCGCCCGAGGGGGTACGCAGCGATCTCGACGTCCTGCACGAACTGGCAGGACGGCTGGGTGTGGAGAAGGGCTTCCCGGCGGATCCGGAGGAGGTCTTCGAGGAGCTGCGCCGGGCGAGCGCGGGCGGACCCGCGGACTACTCCGGGATCACCTACCGCCGGCTGGCCGAGGGGAACGGGGTGTTCTGGCCCTGCCCGGCACCGGAGGCCGCCGGTGGCCCCGAGGACTGCGAGGACGCGGCGTTCGACGCGCTGCCCGACGACCCGGCCGGTGAGTCCGGTGAGTCCGGTGAGTCCGGTGACGGGGTCCATCCCGGCACGCCGCGCCTCTTCCTCGACCGGTTCGCCACCGAGGACGGGCGGGCGCGGTTCGTTGCCGTGTCGCACCGGGCGATCGCCGAGGAACCGGACGCCGAGTACCCGGTCCTGCTCACCACCGGGCGGGTGGTCGCGCAGTACCAGTCGGGCGCCCAGACCCGGCGGGTGGACGAGCTGAACGCCGCCGCGCCCGGCCCGTTCGTGGAGATGCATCCGCGGCTCGCCGAGCGGCTCGGGGCCGTGGACGGAGACCCGGTGGCCGTCGTGTCCCGGCGGGGGCGGGCCGTCGCGCCGGCCCGCGTCACCACCGGCATCCGGCCCGACACCGTCTTCATGCCCTTCCACTGGCCCGGCGAGGGCCGCGCGAACACCCTGACCAACCCGGCCCTCGACCCGACCTCCCGCATGCCGGAGTTCAAGGCGTGCGCGGTGCGCGTGGAGGCAGTGGGCAGGCCCTAGGTCGGCTCAGCGGTGGATGTGGATGTGCCAGTCACCGCTCTCGATGCGTCTGCCGCGGGCGCGCAGCCGGGCGGCGACCGCGGGCGCGGCCACGTACACCCAGGCCCGCACGGGCGTGCCGTCCGCGCGCGTCACGTCCCGGGCGATCCGCTCGTAGAGGTTGCGGGGGTCGCCCGGCGCGTGGGTGTACTCCTCCAGCCGGTCCAGTTCCGCGAGCAGTTCCCCGTACGCCTCGGGCAGCACGGTGACCAGCTCGCCGCTCACCGCGGCGCCGGGCTCCGGGACTGCGTACGGGTAGCCCGGCCCGTCGTACAGCGCCGCTCCCCGCATCCGGCCGGGTTCCCCGGAGCGGGTCCGGCCGCGCAGGAAGAGGCCGTGGTTGGGCTCGCCGGGGCGCAGGGTGCCGTAGACGAAGAAGGGCAGCGGCGGCCGGCTCATGCCCCGGTCCCCGTCTCCTCCGCGACCCACCGCAGGTAGTCCGCGCTCCCCCGCACGACGGGCGTCGCGATGATCTCGGGGGTGTCGTAGTCGTGCGCCTCGCGCAGGTACGCCTCCAGCGCGTCGTACCGGGCACCCGTCGTCTTGAACAGCACCTGCCACTCCTCGGCCGTCTCCACGGCGCCCTGCCAGCGGTAGACGGAGGTGACCGGGCCGGAGATCTGCGCGCACGCCGCGGCCCGGGCCTCCACCGCGCCCCGGGCGAGCGCCTGCGCCTTCCCCGCGGTGTCGGTCGTGGTCAGGACGGTCAGCCAGTCGGCCTTGGCCATGATCGGTCTCCCTCTTCCGGGCCTCGTTCGCGCCTTCGCAGGAACGATTCTCGCTCCACACACCCACACACATCCCCCCGTCAACGCCATGGACATGACTAGGGACGGCATCGAGACGGCGACCGGCCGGGACGGGCTCGGCGCCGTCTGGTACCGCGCCCTCACGGTGTACATGACCTCCTCGACGAACTACGCGGGCGCCCGGACGGCGACGCTGAACGCGGCGGAGGATCCGTACGGCGCTGACAGCACGGAGTACCGCGCGGTGGCGGCGGCCTGGAGTGCGGTGTCCGTGGGCTGAGCGGGGCCCGCGAGCCGGGGGGCGCGGCGGCCGGGTCACCCGTTCACACCCGCGCCCCGCGCCCTTGGACATCTCTTCGAGGACACACCGGCCGTACGCCGGTGACCTGCTGGAACGGCAGCGGTCGGGCCCCGGCGCGCCCGGTGACCGGCCCTGTGCACGCCGTTTCTGACGCCTTCTCGGCAAGCGGGCCGGGCCCGGTGCCACTTACCTCGGTAGGGCAGGGGTGCGACCGACGCAGCGGCACATGGGGGTGCCGCGGGCCGCGCCCTCTCGGAGGAGCAACACGATGCGCACAACCCGTCTGCTGACCGGTACCGCGCTCGCCGTCGCCGCCGCGGGGCTTGCCGCCGCGCCCGCGTACGGCGCGCCCGCGTACGGCGAGGACACCGGAACCCTGGAGGTGTACCCGGCCGCCGTCGCCCCCGGCGCCGACGTCGCCGTGGACACGGAGGCGTGCGGTGCCGAGGACACGGTGACGGGCGACGCCAGCGCCGTGGGCGCGGGCACGTTCGCCCTGGCCCCCGGCTCCGACGGACAGGACTCGGCCGGCCGGTTCCGGGTGCCGCCGGGCGCGCAGCCCGGGACGTACGAGATCGTCGCGAAGTGTTCCGGCGGGCGGCGCGCGGCCGGTGACCTGGTGGTGACCCTGACCTCCACCGAGCAGCGGACGCACCCGCGCGGAAGTGTGAAGACGGGGGTCGGCGGCGCACTCGGCCCCGACCCCGTGCAGACCGCGGCGGGAGTGGCGGCGCTGGCCGTCGCCGCCGCGGGCGGTACCTGGCTCCTGCATCGCCGGGCGAGAGGCGACGGGTTCTGACGGACACCCTCCGCTGTCCGTCCCCAGGCACCGCCGTCCCCTCCCCCTCCGGGTCCGACGCCCCTCGCGGCCCGGAGGGGGCGGCGGACCCGGCCCGTCCCACCGGCGCGGCCCCCGTGGCACCGGGACCGGACGCGGGCACCCGTGGCACCGGTGGCACCCGTGGCACCCGTGGCACCGAGACAGGAGGCTCATGTGCGCGGACTGAGCAACCTCGCCATATCGGCCGTCACCATGACGGCACTGTGTTCCGGCGCGTGGCTGCTGCACAGCGGCACCGAGCGGCGGACGCCGCCGCAGCCCTCGGCCGCGCAGGCGGCGTCGCCCGCAGCGGCCGGGAGGCAGTCCGCGGCACCGGCGCTGCCGCCCTCCCCGCCCGACCGCATCCGCATCCCCGCCATCGCGGTGGACGCCCCGCTGACGGGGCTCGGGCTGACCCCGCAGGGCAGCCTGGACGTACCGCCGGCCGCCAGGAAGAACCTCGCCGGGTGGTACGAGGCGGGCACCACCCCGGGTGCGACGGGCACGGCCGTCGTCGCCGGTCACGTCGACAACGCCGAGGGCCCCGCCGTGTTCTACCGTCTCGGCGGCCTGAAGAAGGGCAGTCCCGTCGAGGTGGCACGGCGGGACGGCTCGGTCGCCGTCTTCACCGTGGACGCGGTCGAGGTGTACGACGCCCGCCACTTCCCCGACGAGAAGGTGTACGGCGCCGCCCGGCGCCCCGAGCTGCGCGTCATCACCTGCGGCGGCGGCTATTCGAGGGCGACGGGCTACCAGGGCAACGTGGTCGTCTTCGCCCATCTGACCGGGAGCCGCTGAGCCTGCCTGCACAGGAGCGGCTGAGCCGGGCGGGACGGCCGGGAGCCGCCGGGCGGGACGGACCGGCGGGCCGGTTCCTGCCGGGGCTCAGGCCGACCACTGCTGGTAGGCCAGGTTCACGACCAGGGCGAAGACCACCGTCAGCAGCACCACCCGGACGAACCCGCTGCCCCGCTTGAGCGCGGTGTGCGCCCCGACCATGCCGCCGGCGAGGTTGAAGACCGCCATCAGCGCGGCCAGTTGCCAGAAGACCGTGCCCTTCCAGGCGAACATCGCCAGCGCGCCCACGTTGGTGCAGCAGTTGACGATCTTGGCGGTGGCAGAGGCGGTCACCAGGTCGAGGTGGAGGAGCGCGGTGAGGGCGAGCACCAGGAACGTGCCGGTGCCCGGGCCGATCAGTCCGTCGTAGAAGCCGATGCCGAGGCCCGCGAGCCCGATCGCGGCGAGGACCCGGCGGGCCGGGACCGGTTCCGTCGACGGGGCGGTGCCGAAGGCGGGGCGCAGGATCACGAAGGCCCCGACGCCGAGCAGGACGACCATGACGACGGGCTTCAGCACCTCGGTGCTCATCCCGGCGGCGACGAACGCGCCCGCCGTGGAGCCGGCGAGCGCCGCGAGTCCGATGCGCACGGCCGTGCCGACGTCCACGGGCGCCTTCCGCGCGTAGGTCACCGCCGCGCCGGTCGTGCCGACGATCGCCACCGCCTTGTTGGTGCCGAGCGCGTACTGTGCGGCCGACCCGGAGCTCGGCAGGCCGAGCAGCAGGGCGGGGAGCAGGAGCAGCCCGCCCCCGCCGACCACGGCGTCGACCCAGCCGGCCGCGAGGGAGGCGAGGCACAGGACGACGACCATGGTCAGCGATATGTCGGGCATGGACCGGACCCTACGGACGAGGTAGTTGTGGCGTCCATCGACCTGAGGGTCTTCTGAGGTTGGGGCGGGGGCGGCGTGATGCGCTCACCTGCGGTCCGGGGCCCGGGCGGCGGGGCCGAGACCCGGCTCCCGGGGTCGCCGCACCCGTCGGCGTGGGGGCCGGCTCTCTCACAGTGCCCCGCGGGCTGCCCGCCACAACCCTCACACCCGTCCCGGGCCCGCGCTGAGCGCAGCGTTCCCCGCGGGAAACGGGAGTGATGCCACCGGGTAACACCGGCCGCGCACGCTGTTGGCATGACCTCGAAAACGCGTGTGGTGGTGATCGGCGCCGGGATCGCGGGCGCCCGGCTCGCCCGGCGGCTCGACGAGCTCGGCATGTCCGTCGTGCTCGTCGGCGAGGAGGAGCACCGCCCCTACAACCGGGTGCTGCTCGCCGAGGTCCTCGCCGGGCGGTACGCCCCCGAGGTGATCGCCCTGCCGGCCCCGGCCGGTCTGGTCCGCACCCGGGTCACCGGAATCGACCGCGCCGCCCGCACGCTGCGCTGCGCGGACGGTTCCGTGATCGCCTACGACACGCTGGTCCTTGCGACCGGCTCGAACCCGGTACTGCCGCCCCTGCGGGGCCTGTTCGCCCAGGAGCGGCACGAACTGCCCGAGGGCGTGCACGCGTTCCGGACCATGGACGACTGCCTCGGCCTGTCCAAGGCCGTACGGCAGGGCACCCGGGCCGTCGTCATCGGCGGCGGTCTCCTGGGTGTCTCGGCGGCCAGGGCGCTGGCCGTGCGGGGAGCCCAGGTGGTTCTCGCCCAGCAGGCCGAGCGGCTCATGGAACGCCAGCTCGACCCGTCAGCGTCCCGGCTGGTGCACCGGCACCTCACCGACCTGGGCGTCGAGGTGCACACGGAGACCCGGGTGCGGGACGTGCGCTGCGTCGCCGGGGCGGTCCGGTCGGTCGAGATGGCCGACGGGTACGCCCTCGACACCGAGCTCGTCGTCCTCGCCTGCGGGGTCCACCCCCGGGTGGGGCTCGCCCAGGACGCGGGCCTGGCCGTCCACAAGGGCATCCTCGTCGACGACCAGCTGCGGACGTCCGACCCGCACATCCGCGCGATCGGTGACTGCACCCAGCACGAGGGCACGGTCTACGGCCTGGCGACACCGGCCCTCGAACAGGCCGACGTACTGGCCGAACTGCTCGCCGGCGCCACGGGCGACGCCGCCGCCCGCTACGGCGGCACCCGCGCGCTGACCCGGCTCACCCTGACCGGGCAGGCCCCCTTCGACCTCGCCGCCTTCGGCGAGACCGACCCCCGCCCGGGCGACGACGTCATCCAGCTCACCGACGCCACCCGGGGCACCTACCGCAAGGTCGTCGTCCGCGACGACCGCCTGGTCGGCGGCGTACTCGTCGGCGAACTCGGCACCGTCGGCGCGCTCGCGCGCGCCTGGGAGGGAGCAGAGCCGCTCCCCACGGACGGCGCCCCACTGCTCCACCTGCTCACCAACGACGGAGGCTCCTGATGACCGCCACCCTGGGGGGCACCCCAACGATCGTGCTCGTCGGCCACGGCATGGTCGGCCAGCGCTTCCTCGAAGCGCTCGCCGAGCGCGGCCTGACCGCCACGCACCGCGTGGTCGTGCTGTGCGAGGAGCCCCGCCCCGCGTACGACCGGGTCCAGCTCACCTCGTACTTCTCGGGCCGCACCCCTGAAGAACTGTCGCTCAGCGACGAGGAGTTCATCAAGGAGCACGGCATCGAGCTGCACCTCGGCGACCCGGCCGAGACGATCGACCGGCAGGCCAGGAAGGTGACGGCCCGCTCGGGTCAGGTCTTCGGCTACGACACCCTCGTCCTCGCCACCGGCTCGTACCCCTTCGTGCCGCCGGTCCCCGGCAAGGACGCCGAGGGCTGCTTCGTCTACCGCACGATCGAGGACCTGCTCGCCATCGAGGAGTACGCGAAGTCGCGGGCGACGACCGGTGCCGTGGTCGGCGGCGGTCTGCTCGGCCTCGAGGCCGCGGGCGCCCTCAAGGGGCTCGGACTGACCTCGCACATCGTGGAGTTCGCGCCGCGTCTGATGCCGGTGCAGGTCGACGAGGGCGGCGGCGCGGCGCTGCTGCGCACCATCGAGGAGATGGGCCTGACCGTGCACACGGGCACGGGCACGCAGGAGATCGTCGTCGGCGAGGACGGCGCGGTCACCGGCATGAAACTGTCCGACGGCTCCGAACTCGCCACGGACCTCGTGGTGTTCTCCGCCGGTGTCCGGCCGCGGGACCAGCTGGCCCGCGACACCGGGCTCACGGTCGGCGAGCGCGGCGGCATCAGCGTCGACGAGCAGTGCCGTACCTCGGACCCGCAGGTGTTCGCCATCGGCGAGTGCGCTCTCGCGTCGGACGGCCGGGTCTACGGCCTGGTCGCGCCGGGCTACGAGATGGCCGAGACGGCCGCCGCCACCATCGCGGCGGACGAGGCGAGCTTCACGGGCGCCGACCTCTCCACCAAGCTCAAGCTGCTCGGCGTCGACGTCGCCTCCTTCGGTGACGCGCACGGCACGGCCGCGGACTGCCTCGACGTCGTCTACGCGGACTCCCGCTCGGGCACCTACAAGAAGCTGGTCATCGGCCGCGACGGCCGGCTGCTCGGCGGGATCCTGGTCGGCGACGCGGACGCGTACGGCACCCTGCGTGCCCTCACCGGGTCCGTGCCGCCGGTCGCGCCCGAGCAGCTCGTCCTGCCCGCAGGCTCCGGCGGCCAGGTCACCCTCGGCCCGTCGTCGCTGCCGGACGAGGCCGTCATCTGCTCCTGCCACAACGTCACCAAGGGCACCATCCGCGGCGCGGTGACCGAGCACTCCTGCACGACCGTGCCCGAGGTGAAGAAGTGCACCAAGGCCGGTACGGGCTGCGGCAGTTGCGTGAAGGTGCTCGGACAGCTGGTCAGCGCCGAGCTGGAGGCGAGCGGCGTCGAGGTCGACAAGGGACTGTGCGGCTGCTTCCCGCAGACCCGCGAGGAGCTGTACGAGATCGTCCTCGCCCTGCGCATCAACTCCTACCGGGCACTGCTGGACCGCTACGGCCGCGAGGACGCCCGGGGCGGTGACGGCTGCGAGACCTGCAAGCCCGCCATCGGTTCGATCATCGCCTCGCTGGCCCCGACGATCGGCGCCGGCGGCTACGTCCTGGAGGGCGAGCAGGCCGCACTCCAGGACACCAACGACCACTTCCTCGCCAACCTCCAGAAGAACGGTTCGTACTCGATCGTGCCGCGCATCCCCGGCGGTGAGATCACCCCGGAGAAGCTGATCGTGATCGGCGAGGTGGCCCGGGACTTCGGCCTCTACACGAAGATCACCGGCGGCCAGCGCATCGACATGTTCGGCGCGCGCGTCGAGCAACTGCCGCTGATCTGGGCCCGGCTGGTGGACGCGGGCTTCGAGTCGGGGCACGCTTACGGGAAGTCGCTGCGGACCGTCAAGTCCTGCGTGGGCCAGACCTGGTGCCGCTACGGCGTGCAGGACTCGGTGCGCATGGCGATCGACCTGGAGCTGCGCTACCGGGGCCTGCGCTCCCCGCACAAGCTGAAGTCGGCGGTCTCCGGGTGCGCCCGCGAGTGCGCCGAGGCCCAGTCCAAGGACTTCGGCATCATCGCCACCTCCAACGGCTGGAACCTGTACGTCGGAGGCAACGGCGGCGCGACCCCGCGCCACGCCGACCTGCTCGCCCAGGACCTGTCGGACGCCGAACTGGTGCGTCTGGTCGACCGGTTCCTGATGTTCTACATCCGCACGGCCGACCGCCTGGAGCGCACCTCGACCTGGCTGGAGCGGATCGAGGGCGGCCTCGACCACGTGCGCGACGTGGTGGTGCACGACTCGCTCGGCATCTGCGAGGAACTGGAGGGCCTGATGCGGGCCCATGTCGCGGGCTACCGCGACGAGTGGGCCGAGACCATCAACGACCCCGAGAAGCTCGCCCGGTTCGTGTCCTTCGTGAACGCGCCCGACACTCCCGACCCGGTCGTCGGCTTCGTGCCGGAGCGCGACCAGATCAAGCCCGACCTGCCGCTGCTCACCATCGGCACGCGGCCCGCCGAAGCCCTGGAAGGAAGCGTCCAGCGATGACGATCGCCCCCGAGACCACGGTCCTGAAGGTCCAACTCCGCCTCGCGGACGACTGGTTCACCGTCTGCGACCTGTCCCTGCTGACGCCGGGCCGCGGCGTCGCGGCGCTGCTGCCCGACGGCCGCCAGGTCGCGCTCTTCCTCGACCGCGCGGGCCGGACGTACGCCATCGACAACCGCGACCCGTTCACCGGCGCCGCGGTCCTCTCCCGCGGCCTGACCGGCAGTCACGGAGGGCGGCCGTTCGTCGCCTCGCCGCTGCTCAAGCAGCGGTTCGACCTGACCTCCGGGCAGTGCCTGGACGACGAGTCGGTGAGCGTGGCGGCCTACGAGGTGCGCGCGTTCTGAAGCCCCACACGCCGCACACCTTTACTTGACCGATCATTCCACAAAAGTCTAGGCTGCCGTGCGTGGCCAGGACCAAGGAGTTCGACCCGGACGCCGCGCTGCAGTCAGCCCTGGAGCTGTTCTGGCAGCGCGGCTACGAGGCGACGTCGATGGCGGACCTCGTCGAGCGCCTCGGCATCGGACGCGCCAGCCTCTACGCGACGTTCGGCAGCAAGCACGAGCTCTACCTCAGGGCGCTGGACCGGTACGGCGAGTCCCGCGACCCGGACCTGCTGCGCGAGCTGTCCCAGCCGGGCCCGGCACTGCCCGCAGTACGCACGGTGGTGCGGCGCTTCGCCGTCGAGGCGGCGACCGAGGACACCCGCCTGAACGGCTGTTTCGTCACCAACACGGCGGCCGAGCTGGCCCCGCACGACACGGCCGCCGCGCGCCGGGTCGAGCACAGCTGGGACCACTTCGAGACCCTGCTGCACTCCACCCTCGTCCGCGCCCGCGCCCAGGGGGAGCTGGCCGCCGGCCGCGATCCCCGCGCGCTCGCCCGCATGCTGCTGGTCCTGATGCAGGGCCTGCGCGTGGTGGGCAAGTCCTCGCCGGACCCGGCCCGGGTCCGGGACGCCGCGGAACAGGCACTGACTCTGCTCGACTGAGACCCCCACCCCTCCCCCGCGAGGGCGCACCCGTGCGCCTTCCGCCCTTCCGCACGCCCGCATATTGAAACGATCGGTCTAGAAAAGAGACATCATGGCTCAGCGCTTCTCCCGCCGGACCGTCCTCGTCACCGGCGCCGGCTCCGGCATCGGCCGCGCCACCGCCCTCGCGTTCGCGGCCGAGGGCGCGCACGTCGTCGTGGCCGGGCGCACCGCGGCCCCGCTCGACGAGACCGTCGCGCTGATCGGGGAACGGGGCGGCACGGCGCTGGCCGTGCCCGCCGACGTGGCCCGCCCCGGCGGGGCGCAGACGCTCGTCGAGGCGGCCGTCGGCCACTTCGGTTCGCTGGACGTGGCGGTGAACAACGCGGGCGTCTTCCGGGGCGGCCTGCCGGTCGCCGACCTCCCGGAGGCGGACTGGCACACCCAGCTCGACACCAACGTGACGGGTGTGTTCCTGGCCCTGCGGGCCCAGATACGCCGGATGCGCACCCAGCCGGACGGCGGCGCGATCGTCAACGTCGCCTCCAACATCGGCGCCCACACCCGCGTTCCCGGCACCGCCGCCTACGGCGCTTCCAAGGCCGCCGTGACCGCGCTGAGCCGGGCGGCCGCCCTGGACCACATCGGCGAGGGCGTGCGCATCAACGCCGTCAGCCCCGGCGCCACCGCGACCACGATGTCGCTGCGCCCCGGGGAGACCGAGGCCGGGCGCGCGGAACGCATGCGGCACGCGGTGCCGCTCGGCCGCGTGTCGAGGACCGAGGAGGTGGCCGCCGCCGTCCTGTACCTGGCGTCCGACGACGCGGCCTCGGTCGTCGGCACGGACCTCGTCGTCGACGGCGGCGGCTCCCTCTGAGCACACCGGCCGCCGCGTGAGCCGTTCGGCGCCGGTCCCGGAGGGTCCCGGCGCCGGCCGTCACGCCTTCAGGGCGTCGTACGTGACCCCGGTCAGCCGTTCGGAGGCGGCCCACAGGAGTTCGCCCGCCCGGTCGTCGCGGGTCCACGGGGCACGCCAGGACGCCGCGGGCGCGCCGCGCCACATCGCGAACGAGGGCCCGACGAAGGAGTCGGGGCGGACACCGTGCGCGGTGGCCGCGTACAGCGTGGGCAGGGCGCCCGCCTCGGCGCTCTGGGCGAGGACCCGGTTGCCGATCTCCGCGAACCGCTCGGCACGCCGGCGCCCTTCCATCCGCGGCCCTGCGGCCTGGAGGTTCGTGGACGCGTACCCGGGGTGCGCGGCGGCGGGCACCAGGCCGGCCCCGGCGGCGGCGAGCCTGCGGGCCAGCTCGTGGGTGAAGAGCAGGTTCGCGGTCTTGGAGCGGGCGTAGGCGATCCAGCGCCGGTACTCGCGCTCGCTGTTGAGGTCGTGGATGTCGAGGTTGGCGAGGGCGTGGACCATGCTGGAGAGGGTCACGACCCGCGCGCCGGGAGTGCTCAGCAGGGCGGGCAGGAGCAGTCCGGTGAGCGCGAAGTGCCCGAGGTGGTTGACCCCGAACTGGGTCTCGAACCCGTCGGCGGTGCGGCCCCGGGGCAGCGCCATGACACCGGCGTTGTTGACGAGGAGGTCGAGCCGCTCGTAGGGGTAGGCCGCGGCGAACTCCCGTACGGAGGCCAGCTCGCCGAGGTCCAGTCGGACGAACCGCACGTCCGCGCCCGGCACTTCGGCGACGAGGCGGTCACCGGCCTCCTGTCCGCGCTCCGCGCTGCGGCAGGCGAGAAGCACACGGGCGCCACGGCGGGCCAGCTCCCGTGCGCTCACGTAGCCGAGGCCGCTGTTGGCGCCGGTGACGACGGCGGTACGGCCGCTCTGGTCGGGGATGTCGCTCGCGTTCCAGCCGGTCATGACGGATGTTCCCTCTCCGACGACGTGTCCCCTCACCGTACGCCCGCCTCCCGGCCGCCCCCGGGACCCCGCACCCGGAACCGGGACGCGGACGCCGGAGAGGGCGGCACCCCCCGCACAGGGGTACCGCCCTCTCCCGGTGCACCGGGGTCGTCGCCGTGTCGGTGAGGGTCAGGAAGTGACCGGCGGCGATCCCGGGGGTCTGGTGCTAGCGGTGGTCGCTCCCCGCGGAGGAGGACGCCGCACGCCCGGCCTCCAGTCGCGCCACCGGGATCCGGAACGGCGAGCAGGAGACGTAGTCGAGGCCCACCTCGTGGAAGAAGTGCACCGACTCCGGGTCACCGCCGTGCTCGCCGCAGACGCCGAGCTTGAGGTCGGGGCGGGTGGCCCGCCCGGCCTCGACGGCGCTGCGCACGAGCGAGCCGACGCCGTCCCGGTCGATGGTCTCGAACGGGGAGACTCCGAAGATGCCCTTCTCCAGGTACGCGGTGAAGAAGCTGGCCTCCACGTCGTCGCGGGAGAAGCCCCACACCGTCTGGGTGAGGTCGTTCGTGCCGAACGAGAAGAACTCCGCGGCCTCGGCGATCTGACCGGCGGTCAGCGCGGCCCGCGGCAGCTCGATCATCGTGCCGATGGCCAGGTCGAGCTGGACTCCGGTGGCCTCCTGGACCTCGGCGATGACCTGGTCGGCCTCCTCGCGGACGATCTCCAGCTCCTGGACCGTGCCGACGAGCGGGATCATGATCTCCGCGCGCGGGTCGCCCTTGGCGTTGCGGCGTTCGGCGGCGGCCTCCGCGATCGCCCGTACCTGCATGGTGAACAGGCCGGGGATCACCAGGCCGAGGCGCACGCCGCGCAGGCCCAGCATCGGGTTCTGCTCGTGCAGGCGGTGCACGGCCTGGAGCAGGCGCAGGTCGTTCTCGTTTGCGTCCTTGCGGGACTCGGCGAGGGCGACCCGGACCGACAGCTCGGTGATGTCGGGCAGGAACTCGTGCAGCGGCGGGTCGAGCAGCCGGACCGTCACCGGCAGGCCGTCCATCGCCGAGAACAGCTCCACGAAGTCCTGCTTCTGCAGCGGGAGCAGTGCCTTCAGCGACTCCTCGCGCTCGGTGTCCGTGTCGGCGAGGATCAGACGCTCGACCAGTCCGCGGCGGTCGCCCAGGAACATGTGTTCCGTACGGCACAGGCCGATGCCCTGGGCGCCGAAGCGCCGCGCCCGCAGCGCGTCCTCGGCGTTGTCCGCGTTGGCGCGCACCCGCAGGCGCCGCTTGCGGTCGGCGAACGCCATGATCCGGTGCACGGCGGCGACCAGTTCGTCGGCGTCGTTGGCGCCCGCGTGCATCCGGCCCTCGAAGTACTCGACGACCGGGGACGGGACGACCGGGACCTCGCCCAGGTAGACCTTTCCGGTGGAGCCGTCGATGGAGATGACGTCGCCCTCCTCGACGACATGGCCGCCCGGCACCGTCATCCGGCGCCGCTTGGTGTCGACCTCCAGCTCCTCCGCACCGCACACGCACGTCTTGCCCATGCCGCGCGCGACCACGGCCGCGTGCGAGGTCTTGCCGCCGCGCGAGGTGAGGATGCCCTCCGCCGCGATCATGCCGTCCAGGTCGTCCGGGTTGGTCTCACGGCGGACCAGGATGACCTTCTCGCCCGAACGCGACCACTTCACCGCGGTGTACGAGTCGAAGACCGCCTTGCCGACCGCCGCACCGGGCGAGGCGGCGATGCCCCGGCCGACCTGCTGGACCTTCGCGGCCTCGTCGAAGCGCGGGAACATCAGCTGGGCGAGCTGCGCGCCGGTGACGCGCTGGAGCGCCTCGGCCTCGTCGATCAGGCCCTGGTCGACGAGCTGCGTGGCGATGCGGAAGGCGGCACCGGCGGTCCGCTTGCCGACGCGGGTCTGGAGCATCCACAGCTGGCCGCGCTCGATGGTGAACTCGATGTCGCAGAGGTCCCTGTAGTGGTTCTCCAGGGTCTGCATGATCTGCATCAGCTGGTCGTACGACTTCTTGTCGATCTGCTCGAGATCGGCGAGCGGGACCGTGTTGCGGATGCCCGCGACGACGTCCTCGCCCTGGGCGTTCTGCAGGTAGTCGCCGTACACGCCCTGGTGGCCGGAGGCGGGGTCGCGGGTGAAGGCGACACCGGTGCCGGAGTCGGGGCCGAGGTTGCCGAAGACCATGGAACAGACGTTGACGGCCGTGCCGAGGTCGTGCGGAATGCGTTCCTGACGGCGGTAGAGCTTCGCGCGGTCGGTGTTCCAGGAGTCGAAGACCGCGTGGATGGCGAGGTCCATCTGCTCGCGCGGGTCCTGCGGGAAGTCCCGGCCCGCCTCGGTCCTGACGAGCTTCTTGAACTTGGTGACGAGCTTCTTCAGGTCGGCGGCCTCGAGGTCCGTGTCGACCGTGACCTTCTTCGCCGCCTTGGCCGCCTCCAGCGCCTCCTCGAAGAGGTCGCCGTCGACGCCGAGGACCGTCTTGCCGAACATCTGGATGAGGCGGCGGTAGGAGTCCCACGCGAAGCGCTCGTCGCCGGCCTGCTCGGCCAGGCCCAGCACCGACTTGTCGGAGAGCCCGATGTTCAGGACGGTGTCCATCATGCCCGGCATGGAGAACTTCGCACCGGAACGGACCGACACCAGGAGGGGATCGTCGGCCTGGCCGAGCTTCTTGCCCATCTTCTGCTCGAGGGCGTCGAGGTGTGCACTCACCTCGTCACGCAGTGCCGCCGGCTCCTCGCCGCTGTCGAGGTAGGTCTTGCACGCCTCGGTGGTGATGGTGAAGCCCGGCGGGACGGGAAGACCCAGGTTGGTCATCTCGGCGAGGTTCGCACCCTTACCGCCGAGCAGGTCCTTGAGGTCCTTGTTGCCTTCCGTGAAGTCGTAAACGAACTTCACGTCCTCGGCACCGCTCTGCGCTACATGGGGATCTTTGTTTTCCGACACGGGTCTCGACTCCTCGACGTGACGGTGGCTGCCCTGACGGCGAGGAACATACCCAGATCGAAGGCACCTGGGTACGTCTACTTGCGCGTCATGCGCCCGTAACCACTCGTCCGCCACCAGATCCAAAGTCGTCGGCGGGCAGCGGAAGGAGGGGTCTGTTTTCACTTCTTGAACGGGTTCACGCTCGCAGATCCCTCATGGCGCTCAACTGAGCAGCACCTGACACGTCTGAGTTCATGCCGTGAACGATCAAGGGGTGGCACTGAGTGCCACCCCTTAGGGAAGTGGATCCGCCCCTATTTCGCTCATCTGAGCGCTACCCCTATCAGGGGTGGCGAGAATCACGCCGTCGACAAGGCCCGTATTTCATCATGCGGACGACGTCACGGACGCGTCACACGGACGACACGTACGAGGTCCCGGCCCCCTCACAGCCCCAGCACGGCGAGCCGCTCCTCGGCCCGCTCGGGCGCGTACAGGTGCTCCACGACCAGCGCCCCGGCCCCGACCAGGGCGGCCCGGTCACCGAGACGGGAGGTCACCACCTGAAGACGAGCGGTGGAGCGGGGCAGCGCCCGCTGGTACAGCAGCTCGCGCACGCCCGTGAGGAAGTGGGTTCCGGCCAGATCGCCCGCGATCATCAGGACACCCGGGTTCAGCAGCGTCACCACGGTCGCCAGGACGTCGCCGACGTGCCGGCCGGCCTCCCGTGCCAGAGTGACCGCCTCGGGGTGCCCGGCCGCCAGCAGCTCCCGCACGTCCGAACCCGAGGCCGCCGGCACCCCCGCCTCGGTGAGCCGCCGCGCCACGGCGCCGCCGCTCGCCAGGGCGGCCAGGCAGCCGTACGAGCCGCACCGGCACAGCGCGTCGGCGCCCTGCGGAACGCGGATGTGCCCGATGTCCCCGGCGCCCCCGTCGATGCCGCGGTAGATCGCGCCGCCCACCACGACCCCGGCGCCGATCCCGGTGGAGACCTTGACCAGGGCGAACGCGGAGCAGTCCGGATAGCCGGCGCGCTGCTCGCCGTACGCCATCAGGTTGGCGTCGTTCTCGACCAGGACCGGCACGCGGGCACCGCCGTCGGCGCCCGCGTGCTCGGCGAAGGCACGGCCGAGCCGGCCGCGCAGGTCGTAGCCGTCCCAGCCCGGCATGATCGGCGGCTGCACCACCAGACCGGTCTCGCTGTCGACGGGCCCCGGTACGGCCAGCCCGATCCCGCACACCGTCCCGGCGCGCCGTCCGGCCTTGTCCAGCAGCCGGGCGAAGCGGCGGCCGAGTTCACCGAGGACGACGTCCGGACCGTCCCCGAGGACCAGGACCCCCGTGTGCTCCGCCAGGATCTCCCCGCCCAGGGTGAGGACGGCCACCCGGGCGTGCCGGGTGTCGAGGTCGGCCGCGAGGACGACGGCATGGGTGTCGTCGAACTCCAGGGTGATGGAGGGCCGTCCGCCCAGCGGGGAGCCGACCGGGCCGCCCGCGCCCTCGCGCAGCCAGCCCGCGCGGAACAGCCGGTCGAGGCGCTGTCCGACCGTGGCCCGGGACAGCCCCGTCGCCTGTTGCAGCGCGCCGCGCGTCGTCGCCCGGCCGCTGCGCACCAGTTGGAGCAGTTCGCCCGCGCTCGCCTGGCTCCCGGCCCTCATGACCCTCGCCGCCCTTCCTGTTGCGCACACCCTCTTGCGCTCACCAACTCTGCATTACATATTGGGTTTTGCGTGTTAAATAGACGTAACCCTCTGCTGGGTACGGCCGAACCGGCCGACCGGACGTCTTCGGGGAGACCTGAGTGGACCGCACAGCCCCAATCGCCGCCCGCCGCACACAAGTCGCCTCCGCCGTACGCGCCTCGGGCCCGCCGCCCGCGGCCGGTCCGGGCCGGAGCACCGCCGCCGGGACGGTGGTGTACGACCCGGGCGGGGCCTCCGGTGCGCTGCTCAGGAGTGCCTCGCGCGTGCTGAACGGCAACTGGACGGGGACGTCGACGGTGCCCTCGCGGGACCTGTACCCGCACCAGTGGTCCTGGGACTCCGCGTTCATCGCGATCGGCCTACGTCATCTGTCCCCCTTACGCGCGCAGACCGAGCTGGAGACGCTGCTCGGCGCCCAGTGGGCCGACGGACGGATCCCGCACATCGTCTTCAACCCCTCCGTACCCCTCGACGCGTACTTCCCCAGCCCGGACTTCTGGCGTTCCACCACCGCGGGGCGCGCCGCCGGCGCCCCGCGCACCGTACAGACCTCGGGCATCGTCCAGCCACCGGTGCACGCCCTGGCGGCCTGGCTGGTGCACCGCGCCGACCCCGGCCTGTCCCGCGCCCGCGGCTTCCTGTCCCGGGCCTACCCGCGCCTCGCCGCCTGGCACCGCTATCTGCTGCACCGCCGCGACCTGGGCGGCGGCGGCCTCGCGTCGGTCGTCCACCCCTGGGAGCAGGGCATGGACAACAGCCCCTGCTGGGACGGGCCGCTGAGCAGGATCACCCCGGCGTCACCCCGGTCGTACAGGCGGGCCGACCTCGACCACGGAGCCGCTGAGGACCGGCCGACGGACCTGGACTACGGGCGGTACGTGCGCCTCGCCGCCGGCTACCGGGACCGCGGATACGCGGACGGGCCCGGTGAGTTCGCCGTCGAGGACCCCGCCTTCAACGCCCTGCTGATCGCCTCCGAGCACGCCCTGGCCCGTATCGCGCACGAACTCGGCGCGACGGGGACCGCCCGTCGCAGCCGGGCGGAGCGCCTCACCGCGGCGCTGGTCGCACGGCTGTGGGACCCGGCGGCGGGCATGTTCCTCTGCCGGGACGTGCACGGGGAGCCGATCCCCGAGCGCGGGGTCGCCGGCCTCGTACCGCTGATGCTGCCCATGCTCCCCCGCGAGGTCGCGGCCGCACTCGTCGGCACCGTGTCCGGCCCCCGCTTCGGACTCGGCACCGCCACCCGGCTCGTGCCGAGTTACGACCTCACCGGCGAGGCGTTCGATCCGCGCCGGTACTGGCGCGGCCCCGCGTGGTTCAACACCAACTGGCTGCTGGAGCGGGGGCTGCGGCTGCACGGGGAGCACGGCCGGGCCGACGGGCTGCGGGCCGCGCTGCTCGACACGGCCGGCGCGACGGGGTTCGCCGAGTACGTGGACCCGTACACCGGGGACGGCTGCGGGGCGTCCGGCTTCGGCTGGACGGCCGCGCTCACCCTCGACCTGCTTCACGAGTCCCCCGGACACGCCGCGCGAGGCGTGTTCCGCACGGGGACCGGCACGTTCGGCATCGGGGACGAGGAAGAGGAAGGGGACCGGGGATGACGGACCGGCATCATCTGCTCGTGCGGGGCGGCACGTTCGCCGCCGTGGGCGACGGCGGGGACATCAGCGGGGTGCGGGGCAGCGGTTCGCCGGACGGCCTGTTCGTGCGCGACGCGCGGCATCTGAGCCGCTGGCAGCTGACCGTCGACGGCGCCGTTCCCGAGGCGCTGACTCCGGTCGCGGACGGGGACACGGCGCGCTGCGTGCTCGTGCCGCGGGGCAGCCGCCAGGAACCGCCCGCGTACACGCTCTTCCGTGAACAGGCCGTCACCGAAGGGGCGCTCGTGGAGGCGGTGCGGGTGACCAGCAACCGTCCGACGCCCATGACGGTCCGCGTCGCCGTCACCGCGGACGCCGACTTCGCGGACCAGTTCGAACTGCGCTCCGACCACCGCACGTACGCCAAGAGCGGCGCCGTCCGCACCCGTGACGTCCTCGACGACGGGGTGGAGTTCGGCTACCGGCGCGGCGAGTGGCGGTCCTGTACCACCGTCACGTCCGAGCCGGCGCCGGACGGCGTGGAGGAGACCGGCACCGGCGCGCGCCGCCTGGTCTGGTCCCTGGATCTCGCCCCGCACGGTTCGGCGGAGCTGGCGCTGCGGGTCGCGGCCCGCCCGCACGGCGCGGTCCTGGCGGCGGACGCCCCGCCCTCCCCCGCCGTCGCCACCGAGCAACTGCTCGCCCTGGAGGACGAGTTCGCGGAGGGTGTCCCCTTCCCGACGGGCTGGCCGGAGCTGGCCGCCGCCTGCGCGCGGGGCCTGTCCGACCTCGCGGTGCTCCAGGTGCCGGCCCGGGGCCCGGACGGCGAGGAGCTGCGCGTCCCGGCGGGCGGAGTGCCCTGGTTCCTCGCCCTGCTGGGCCGCGACGCCCTGCTCACCTCGCTCTTCGCCCTGCCCTACCGCCCCGGGCTGGCCGCCGCCACGCTGCCGGCGCTCGCCGCGACGCAGGCGACCGGGACGGGCACGGGACCGGTCGCCCAGCCCGGCAAGATCGTGCACGAGGTGCGGCACGGGGACCTGGCCCACTTCGGGCAGGTGCCGTACGGCCGCTACTACGGCTCGGTGGACGCGACCCCGCTGTTCCTCGTGCTGCTCGGCGCCTATGTGGAGCGGACCGGTGACGTCGCACCGGCCCGCCGGCTGGAGCCCCACGCGCGGGCGGCCGTCGGCTGGATGCTGGACCACGGGGGGCTCACCTCCCGCGGGTACCTCGTCCACCGGGCGGACAAGGGCACTCTCGCCGACCAGAACTGGAAGGACTCCCCCGGTGCCATCTGCTCGGCCGAGGGCAACCGGGCCACCGGCCCGGTGATGTCGGCGGCCGCGCAGGGATACGCGTACGACGCGCTGCGCCGGACCGCGCACCTGGCGCGGACGGTGTGGGACGACGAGGTGTACGCGGCCCTGCTGGAGCAGGCGGCGGGCGATCTGCGCGACCGCTTCCAGCGGGACTTCTGGATGCCGGAGCACTCCTTCCCCGCGCTGGCCCTGGACGGCGAGGGCCGGCGCGTCGACGCGCTCGCCTCCGACGCGGGGCATCTGCTCTGGTCGGGGCTGCTGGACAAGGAGTACGGCGAGCTGGTGGGCCGCCGTCTGCTGGCACCGGACTTCTTCTCCGGCTGGGGCGTGCGCACGCTCGCCGCAGGCCAGTCGGCGTACCATCCGCTCTCGTACCACCGGGGGTCGGTCTGGCCCCACGACAACGCCCTGATCTGTCTGGGTCTTGCCCGCTACGGCCTGCACGACGAGGCCCGTACCGTCGCCCACGCCCTGGTCGACGCGGCCACGGCCGCCGGCCACCGGCTCCCGGAGGTCATCGCGGGCTACGGCCGCGACACCCACCCGGAGCCGGTCCCCTGCCCCCACGCCTGCGTCCGTGAATCCCGCTCGGCGGCGGCACCGCTGGCGCTGCTCACGGCCGTGGGAGGCGCCTGAAGGGATTCGGGCGGTGCGGCCGGGGACCCGGCGGCTCTGCCGACGGCGGGCTCAGCCGCCGGACGTGTCGAGTTCCGCGTCCTCGGAGAGGCCCGCGCAGTCGTACGGGTCCTTGAGCCAGCCGTCCGGCAGGACGACCCGGTTGTTGCCCGAGGTCCGGCCGCGCGGGCCGTCGGCGCCCGCGGGCCACGGCTGGTCGAGGTCCAGCTCGTCCAGTCCGGCGCGCAGTTCGGCCAGGGACGAGGTGATCGCGAGGCGCTTGCGCATCTCCGAGCCGACCGCGAAGCCCTTCAGGTACCAGGCCACGTGCTTGCGGAAGTCGATGACCCCGCGGGCCTCGTCGCCGATCCACTCCCCGAGGAGCGTGGCGTGCCGGACCATGACCGAGGCGACCTCGCGCAGGGTCGGGCTCGCGCACTCCGCGCGCCCCTCGAAGGCGGCGACCAGGTCGCCGAAGAGCCACGGCCGGCCGAGGCAGCCGCGGCCGACGACGACCCCGTCGCACCCGGTCTCCCGCACCATCCGCACCGCGTCCGCGGCCGACCAGATGTCGCCGTTGCCGAGGACCGGGATCTGTGGCACGTGCTCCTTGAGGCGGGCGATGGCGTCCCAGTCCGCCGTGCCGCCGTAGTGCTGCGCGGCGGTCCTGCCGTGCAGGGCGATGGCCGTCACGCCCTCCTCGACCGCGATGCGTCCCGCGTCGAGATACGTGATGTGGTCGTCGTCGATGCCCTTGCGCATCTTCATCGTCACCGGCAGGTCGCCGGCTCCGGCGACGGCCTCGCGCAGGATCGCGCGCAGCAGGTTCCGCTTGAACGGGAGCGCCGAGCCGCCGCCCTTGCGGGTCACCTTGGGCACCGGGCAGCCGAAGTTCAGGTCGATGTGGTCGGCGAGGTCCTCCTCCGCGATCATGCGGACGGCCTTGCCGACGGTCGCCGGGTCGACGCCGTACAGCTGGATCGAACGCGGCTGCTCGCTCGCGTCGAAGTGGATCAGCTGCATGGTCTTCTCGTTGCGCTCGACCAGCGCCCGCGTGGTGATCATCTCGCTGACGAACAGGCCCTTGCCGCCGGAGAACTCCCGGCAGAGCGTGCGGAAGGGAGCGTTCGTGATCCCGGCCATGGGCGCGAGGACCACGGGCGGCTGCACCGTGTGGGGGCCGATCGACAGCGGGGACGCGGAGGTGAGGGTGGGCGCGGACATTCCCCCATTGTCGCGTACGCGGGCGAGTGCTCGTACGGGGGCGGAACGCCGCACGCCGCCGGCACACGGACCGGCACACCAGCCGGCACGCGGACCCGGACACCGGCCGGTACACGGACCGGCGCCGGGCGCCCTCCCGGCCTCCCCCGCGAAAACCCATGTAGTGGTCATTAGTTAGACGCACTACCGAAGGCGGAGTACTGTGCAGGGATGCCCGAGCCGAGTCCCCGCCGCCGCGTGCTGGTGCTCGCGATCTGCTGCATGAGCCTGCTGATCGTGAGCCTCGACAACACGGCCCTGAACGTCGCGCTGCCCTCCATGCAGCGGGAACTGCACGCCGACGTGGCCGGCCTCCAGTGGGCGATCGACGCGTACACGCTCGTGCTCGCCTCGCTGCTGATGCTCGCGGGATCCACCGCCGACCGCATCGGCCGCCGCCGGGTGTTCATGGCGGGCCTGGTGGTCTTCACCCTCGGCTCGCTGCTGTGCTCCCTCGCCCCGAACCTCGGCTCGCTCGTCGTCTTCCGGATGATCCAGGCGATCGGCGGCTCGATGCTGAACCCCGTCGCCATGTCGATCATCACCAACACCTTCACGGACCCGCGGGAGCGCGCCCGCGCGATCGGCGTGTGGGGCGGTGTCGTCGGCATCGCGCTGGCCGCCGGGCCGGTGATCGGCGGGCTGCTGGTGGACTCCGTGGGCTGGCGTTCGATCTTCTGGGTCAACCTCCCGGTCGGCCTCGCGGCGCTCGTGCTGACCCTGCGGTACGTGCCCGAGTCCCGTGCGCCCCGCGCCCGCCGTGCCGACCCGCTCGGCCAGGCCCTGGTGATCGTGCTGCTCGGCTCGCTGACCTACGCGATCATCGAGGCGCCCCACTCCGGCGCCCCGAAGACCCTCACCTTCGGCGCCCTCGCCGTCGCCGCGCTCGCGGGCCTGCTGTGGTACGAGCCCCGGCGTGCCGAACCCCTCATCGACCTGCGGTTCTTCCGCTCGGCGCCGTTCAGCGGGGCGACGGTGGTGGCGGTCAGCGCGTTCTCGGCGCTCGGCGGCTTCCTCTTCCTCTCGACGCTCCACCTCCAGAACGTTCGCGGTCTGGACGCGCTCCACGCGGGCCTGTGGATGCTGCCCATGGCCGCCATGTGCCTCCTCACCGCGCCGCTCTCCGGGCGGCTGGTGGGCAGCCGGGGCCCCCGCCCGTCCCTGCTGATCGCCGGGGTCACGATGACCACGAGCGGGGTGCTCTTCGCCGCCTTCGACGCGGAGACCTCGAACGTCACGCTCGTCGTCGGCTACGTCCTGTTCGGCGTGGGCTTCGGCTTCGTCAACGCCCCCATCACCAACACCGCCGTCTCCGGCATGCCCCGCGCGCAGGCCGGGGTCGCTGCCGCCGTCGCCTCGACCAGCCGTCAGATCGGGCAGACCCTCGGGGTCGCCGTGATCGGGGCGGTGCTGGCGTCGGGCGTGCGGAACGCGTCGTACCGGGACGTCTTCGTGTCCGCCGCCCGTCCCGGCTGGTGGATCATCGCCGGCTGCGGCTTCCTTGTGCTGGTGCTCGGAGCCCTGACCAGCGGCCGGTGGGCCCGCCGCACGGCCGAGCGCACCGCCGAGCGGCTGAGGACGGCGGAGACCGGGGAAGGACCGCAGGGCGTACAGGCCGGGGCCCGGCACTGACGTCCACAGTCGGCCGGCGATGCGCCGCACACCGAACCCGCCTTTCCGGAACCCCCGTTGATGTTGGTCTTGCTGCACACTCCTTGCTGCGCGGGCACAGCGGGGAGACGTGGAGGAGTTCATGCCGCAGATCAGCACGAGCAAGGTGAGCGGCCGGGACCGGCACGGGCGCGAACACGTCGTCAGGGTGCGGCGCGCGGGCGGGCAGCGCTCGATCAGCTGCGACACGTGCGGCTGGCGGCAGGCGGCGCAGTTCCTGCCCCGGCTGAAGGCCGAGGAGCACCTGACGCAGGCGCACGGAGCGACGGTGGAGCCCACGGCGCGCTGACCGCGTGCGGGGCCGGGCCGGGGGGTTGAGGTCGCGGGTCAGTCCGGTGCGGGCGGCTCGGTGTCGCGGCGTGCGCGCAGGGTCCGCACCTTGTGGCGGTTGCCGCACCGCTCCATGGAGCACCAGCGGCGGCGGCCCGGCCGCGAGGTGTCGACGTAGACGAGGTGGCAGTCGTCGGCGGCGCACATGCGGATGCGGTGCGCCCAGGGGCCGGTGAGCAGGTCGACGGCGTCGCGGGCGACGGTGGACAGCAGGCGGTGGCCGTCCGCGGGGCCGGCCCAGCGGCGGGCGCCGTCCGGCCCGACGGCCGGGACGAGGGGCGGCCGGGCGGCGGCTTCGTTGACTAGGCCGAGGTCACCGGGGGCGGGCGGCTCGCCTCGGGTGCGGGCGATGGCCGTGCGCCACAGGGCGTCGCGGGTGCGGCGGACGTCGGCGAGTTCGTCCTCGGTGATCTCCAGGGCGGGCGTCGGTGTCAGCCGCGACCGGGCGGCCCAGTCGAGCAGGTCGGCCGGGGTGTGCAGCACCTCGTACCGGGCGAACGCGTCCGGGCCGCCGGTGGGCAGCAGCTCCAGGCAGAGCGCGCCCGGGTCGAAACGGAAGCTGGCCCCCGCGGGAGTTGTGAGCAACAGGCCCGGGGTGGTGGACTTGGCGACCATGTAACCAATATAACTGGTTACATGGTCGCATTGAACTGGAAGCTCGTCATCGACACACAGGACGCCCCCGCCCTCGCGGACTTCTGGGCGGCGGCGCTGGGGTACGAGGTGGAGGATCCCGGCCCCCTGATCGGCCGCCTGCTGGCCGCCGGCCACCTCACCGAGGACGCCGTCACGGAGCACGGCGGCCGCCGCGTCTTCCGCGGCTTCGCGGCGATCCGCCACCCCGAGGACCCGTACGACGAGGTCAGCGGGATCGGCCGCGGACGCCGTCTGCTCTTCCAGGACGTCCCCGAGCCCAAGACCGCGAAGAACCGCCTGCACATCGACGTCCACGGCGACCCGGGCGGCCTGGACGCACTCGTGGCCCGCCTGGAGACCCTGGGCGCCACCCGCGTACGCGAACTGGACAAGGGCCCGGCGGGCCACTGGTGGATCATGCGGGACCCCGAGGGCAACGAGTTCTGCGCGGCGTAGGGCGACGGCCTCCGCGGGGAGGGGGCGGTCCAGACCTCTTGACGAAAGGTCTGGACCGCAGCACTGTCATGCCTGCGACATTCGCGTCACCTCCGTGTCCCCCACCCAGGAGGCCCCGCATGATCCGCCGTACGCTGCGCCTGCTCGCCGCCGCCCTGGCCACGGCCTGCCTCGTCCCCCTCTCGATCGCCGCCGCTCCCGGCGCGTCCGCCGCCGACACCTGCGCCCTGAAGCCGAGACCGTCCGGCAAGGTCCTCCAGGGCTACTGGGAGAACTGGGACGGCTCCGCCAACGGCGTCCACCCGCCCTTCGGCTGGACCCCGGTCACCGACTCCCGCATCCCGGCCCACGGGTACAACGTGATCAACGCGGCGTTCCCCGTCATCCGCTCCGACGGCACCGTGCTGTGGGAGGACGGGATGGACTCCGGCGTGAAGGTCGCCACTCCGGTCGAGATGTGCCGGGCCAAGGCCGACGGGCAGACCATCCTGCTCTCCATCGGGGGCGCCGCGGCCGGCATCGACCTCAGTTCGAGCGCGGTCGCCGACCGGTTCGTCGCGACCGTCGTGCCGATCCTGCAGAAGTACAACTTCGACGGCATCGACATCGACATCGAGACCGGCCTGGTCGGCAGCGGCAGCATCGGCCGGCTGTCCACGTCCCAGGCCAACCTGGTCCGCATCATCGACGGGGTGCTGTCCCGGATGCCGGCCGGCTTCGGCCTCACCATGGCCCCGGAGACCGCGTACGTCACCGGTGGCAGCGTCGCGTACGGCTCGATCTGGGGCGCGTACCTGCCGATCGTCAAGAAGTACGCGGACAACGGCCGCCTGTGGTGGCTGAACATGCAGTACTACAACGGCAGCATGTACGGCTGCTCCGGGGACTCCTACGCCGCCGGCACCGTCCAGGGTTTCGTCGCCCAGACCGACTGCCTGAACAAGGGGCTCGTCGTCCAGGGCACCACCGTCAGGGTTCCCTACGACAAGCAGGTCCCGGGACTCCCGGCCCAGCCTGGCGCGGGCGGCGGCCACATGTCGCCGGGGCTCGTCGCCCAGGCCTGGCGGCACTACGGCACCGCCCTCAAGGGCCTGATGACGTGGTCGGTCAACTGGGACGGCGCCGGGAACTGGACCTTCGGCGACAACGTGAAGGCCCTGCAGGCGCGTTGAGTCTTCCCGGCCCCCGGTCCCCCGCCCCCGGGCCCCCCGGCACGACGAAGCCCCCGGCTCCGCGTGCGCGGGACCGGGGGCCGTCGGGGCCGGGTGGTGTCAGCAGCCGATGAGGCGAGCCGCCAGGTAGCTCTCGATCTGGTCGAGGGAGACCCGCTCCTGCTTCATGGAGTCGCGCTCGCGCACCGTGACGGCGTTGTCGTCGAGGGTGTCGAAGTCGACCGTCACGCAGAACGGCGTACCGATCTCGTCCTGGCGGCGGTAACGGCGGCCGATGGCGCCCGCGTCGTCGAAGTCGATGTTCCAGTGCTGGCGCAGGGCGGTGGCCAGCCCCTTCGCCTTCGGGGACAGCTCCGGGTTGCGGGACAGCGGCAGGACCGCGACCTTGACCGGCGACAGGCGCGGGTCGAGCCGCAGCACCGTGCGCTTCTCCATCTTGCCCTTGGCGTTGGGGGCCTCGTCCTCGACGTACGCGTCGAGGAGGAAGGCCAGCATCGCGCGGCCGACACCGGCGGCGGGCTCGATGACATACGGAGTCCAGCGCTCGCCGGCCTCCTGGTCGAAGTACGACAGGTCCTGGCCGGAGGCCTTGGAGTGCGCGGACAGGTCGTAGTCCGTGCGGTTGGCGACACCCTCCAGCTCACCCCACTCGTTGCCGCCGAACTGGAAGCGGTACTCGATGTCGGCGGTGCGCTTGGAGTAGTGCGAGAGCTTCTCGGCCGGGTGGTCGTACCAGCGCATGTTCTCCTCGCGCATGCCGAGGCCCGTGTACCAGTTCCAGCGCTCCTGCATCCAGAACTCCTGCCACTTCTCGTCCTCGCCCGGCTTGACGAAGAACTCCATCTCCATCTGCTCGAACTCGCGGGTGCGGAAGATGAAGTTGCCGGGCGTGATCTCGTTGCGGAAGGACTTGCCCATCTGGGCGATGCCGAACGGCGGCTTGCGGCGCGAAGTCTGCTGCACCTGGGCGAAGTTGGTGAAGATGCCCTGGGCGGTCTCGGGACGCAGGTAGGCGACCGAGCCGCTGTCCTGGGTCGGGCCGAGGTGCGTGGAGAGCAGACCCGAGAACTGCTTGGGCTCGGTGAACTGGCCCTTGTTGCCGCAGTTGGGGCAGTTGATGTCCGCGAGGCCGTTCTCCGGGAGGCGGTTGTGCTTCGCCTCGTAGGCCTCCTCCAGGTGGTCGGCGCGGTAGCGCTTGTGACAGGAGGTGCACTCGGTGAGCGGGTCGCTGAACGTGGCGACGTGACCGGAGGCGACCCAGACCTCGGTGGCCAGGATCACCGACGAGTCGATACCGACGACGTCCTCGCGGGAGGTGACCATGTAACGCCACCACTGGCGCTTGATGTTCTCCTTGAGCTCGACACCCAGCGGCCCGTAGTCCCAGGCGGCCTTCTGGCCGCCGTAGATCTCACTGCAGGGGAATACGAAGCCACGGCGCTTGCTCAGGCTGACGATGGTGTCGATCTTGTCGGCGGCCACGGTGCTCTCTTCATTACGACGACGGGCGACGAAGCGAGATGCTGCGGAGCATTGCTTCAGAGCGAATGCTTCAGGTTACCGGCGGGGGCTCCCCCACAATCAAATCGGTCCGCCGCCGGGCCGCCCACCGGGCTTGTTGACAACGGTTTCCACTTCAGTTGAAAATGACTGTCATGAACGTACGACGGCGTCACATATCCGGCATAGCCCTCGCGGCGGCCGCCACGGTCGGCCTCGGCACCCTCTCGGCCTGCTCCTCGGACAGCGCCGCCGCGGGCAACACGGACAAGTTCGACGTCGTCGCGTCGTTCTACCCGATGCAATACCTCGCCGAGCAGATCGGCGGCGATCACGTGAATGTGACGACGCTCACCGAACCGGGCCAGGAACCGCACGACCTGGAGATCAGCGCCCAGCAGACCGCGCAGCTCCAGGAGGCCGACGCGGTCCTCTATCTGAAGGGCCTCCAGCCCGCCGTGGACGAGGCCGTCACGCAGGCCGGCGTCAAGAACAAGATCGACGCGGCCGGCCTGACCAAGCTGGAGGACCACGGCTCCGTCGAGCACGCCCACGAGGGCGAAGACGCCCACTCCGATAAGAAAGAACACGCCCTCGACCCGCACATCTGGCTGGACCCGGTGAAGTACGCCGAGGTCGCCAAGGGGGTCGCGGCGGCCTTCGAGAAGGCCGACCCGGACCACGCGGCGGACTACGGGAAGAACGCCAAGGCGCTGACCGGCAGGCTCGACGAGCTGAACACCTCCTTCGCCGAGGGTCTGAAGAACACCGAGAGCAAGGTCTTCTTCACCAACCACGCCGCCTTCGGCTACCTCGCCGAGCGCTACGGCCTGACCCAGGAGGCCATCACCGGCCTCGACCCGGAGAGCGAGCCGAGCCCCGCCCGGATCAGGGAACTCCAGAAGGAGGCCAGGGCCGACGGCGTCACCACGGTCTTCTACGAGACACTGGTGTCCGACAAGACCGCCAGGACCCTCGCCGGGGACGCGGGACTGAAGACGGCCGTCCTCGACCCGCTCGAGGGCATCACCGACAAGTCCGCGGGCGAGGACTACGTGCAGGTCATGCACTCCAACCTCAAGGCCCTCGAAGCCGCCCTGGGCGCCAAATGACCGATCCGGAGGACCACATGGGCGAGCCCGTCGTATCCCTGCGCGGCGTCCGCGCCGAACTGGGCGCACGCCCCGTCCTGCGCGGCATCGACCTCACCGTCGGCCGGGGCGAGGTCGTCGCGCTGCTCGGGGCCAACGGCTCCGGCAAGTCGACCGCCGTGCGCGCCGTCATCGGGCAGGTGCCCGTCACCGCCGGGGAGGTCGAGCTGTTCGGCACCCCGCGGGCCCGGTTCCGCGACTGGCGGCGCGTGGGCTACGTACCGCAGCGCACGACGGCCGCCGGAGGCGTCCCGGCCACCGTGACCGAGATCGTCTCCTCCGGCCGGCTCTCCCGCGCCCGCTTCGGCGTGCTGCGCAAGGCCGACCACGAGGCCGTCCGCCGCGCCCTGGACCTGGTCGGCATGAGCGACCGGGCGAAGGACTCCGTCGACGCCCTCTCCGGCGGCCAGCACCAGCGCGTGCTGATCGCCCGCGCGCTCGCCGCCGAACCCGAGCTGCTGATCATGGACGAGCCGATGGCCGGCGTCGACCTGGCCAGCCAGGAGGTGCTCGCGCGGACGCTGCGCGAGCAGGTCGCCCAGGGCGTCTCCGTCCTCCTCGTGCTGCACGAGCTGGGGCCGCTGGAGCCCCTCATCGACCGGGCCGTCGTCCTGCGCGAGGGCTGCGTGACGCACGACGGTCCGCCCCCGCGGGCGCTCGGCCAGCACGCCCTGCCCGGTCACGACCACGTACACCCGCACGCCCCCGCGGGCGCCGAACCGATTCGCACGGGACTGCTGAGCTGATGGAGATCCTGAACTACGCCTTCATGCAGCGGGCCCTGATCGCCGCCGTCCTGGTCGGCATCACGGCGCCCGCCGTCGGCATCTACCTCGTCCAGCGCCGCCAGGCCCTGATGGGCGACGGCATCGGCCACGTCGCGATGACGGGCGTCGGCCTCGGCTTCGTGCTCTCGTGGTCGCCGGTGTGGATGGCGACGCTCGTCTCCGTCCTCGGCGCCGTCCTCATGGAGCTGATCCGCTGGTACGGCAGGACCCGCGGCGACATCGCCCTCGCGATGCTCTTCTACGGCGGCATGGCCGGCGGCGTGATGCTCATCAACCTCGCGCCGGGCGGCTCGAACGCCAACCTCATGTCGTACCTCTTCGGCTCCCTGTCGACGGTCTCCGAGTCCGACGTGACCGCCATCTGCATCCTGGCGGGCTTCGTGATGCTCGTCACCCTCGGCCTGCGCCGCCAGCTGTTCGCGGTCAGCCAGGACGAGGAGTTCGCGCGGGTCACCGGGCTGCCGGTGCGGGCGCTGAACCTGCTGGTCGCGATCACGGCCGCGGTGACGGTCACGGTCGCGATGCGGGTCGTCGGGCTGCTGCTGGTGTCGGCGCTGATGGTGGTCCCGGTGGCGGCCGCCCAGCAGCTGACCCGCAGCTTCGCGGCCACCTTCGCGATCGCCGTGGCCATCGGGGTGAGCGTGATGACCGGCGGCACCGTCACGTCGTACTACCAGGACGTGCCGCCCGGCGCGACGATCGTGCTGCTGGCCATCGCGGTCTTCTTCGGGCTCACCCTGCTGGCCGCCCCGCTGGCGCGGCGCCGCACACGGGCAGCCACCGCCGCGCAGCCCGCAGGGGACCCCGCGGAGTGCACGATTCCGGCCGCCCGGGGGTCCGAAGGCACCGTCGGCGTCTGACCGGCGACGGATCGGGCTGGCACAATGGCCCGGCAGGTGCAGACGCGAGGAGGCAACGGTGACGACCGCTGGACCGTCCGTGAAGGGCCGCTCCACCCGGCAGCGTGCCGCCGTGGCGGCGGCGCTCGACGAGGTGGACGAGTTCCGCAGTGCGCAGGATCTCCACGACATGCTCAAGCACAAGGGCGACTCGGTCGGCCTGACCACCGTCTACCGCACGCTCCAGTCGCTCGCCGACGCGGGCGAGGTGGACGTCCTGCGCACCTCCGACGGCGAGTCCGTCTACCGCCGCTGCTCCAGCGGCGAGCACCACCACCACCTGGTCTGCCGCGTCTGCGGCAAGGCCGTCGAGGTCGAGGGCCCGGCGGTGGAGAAGTGGGCGGAGGCGATCGCCGCGGAGCACGGCTATGTGAACGTGGCCCACACCGTGGAGATTTTCGGCACCTGCGCGGAGTGCGCGGCGGCCGAGAGCTGACAGCCGTCGGCCCGCCCGGGCCGGGAGCGACGGGGGCGGGGCCTGGCAGCGCGGTGCGCTGCCAGGCCTCGCCCCCGTGGCGTGCGGACGCTACTGCGGGTTGCCCCGCATGGCCGCCTCCATCGCGAGCAGGTCCTCGTTCGGGACGGCGCCGCCGAAGCGGCGGTCGCGGGAGGCGTACTCGACGCAGGCGCGCCACAGGTCACGGCGGTCGAAGTCCGGCCACAGCACGTCCTGGAACACCATCTCGGCGTAACTGGACTGCCAGATCAGGTAGTTGGAGATGCGCTGCTCACCGCTGGGCCGCAGGAACAGGTCGACGTCCGGCATGTCCGGGTAGTACAGGTACTTCTGGATCGTCTTCTCGGTGACCTTGCCGGGGTCGAGCCGGCCCGCGGCGACATCGGCGGCGAGTGCCTTCGCGGCGTCCGCGAGCTCGGCCCGGCCGCCGTAGTTGACGCAGAAGTACAGGGTCATCCTGTCGTTGTCCCGCGTCTGTTCCTGGGCGACCTGGAGCTCCTGGACGACGGACTTCCACAGCTTGGGCATCCGGCCGACCCAGCGGATGCGGATACCCAGCTCGTCCATCTCGTCCCGGCGACGGCGGATGACGTCCTTGTTGAAGTTCATCAGGAAGCGGACCTCCTCGGGCGACCGCTTCCAGTTCTCCGTCGAGAAGGCGTACAGGGACAGGTTCTTCACGCCCAGTTCGAGGCAGCCCTTGAGGACGTCCATGACGACGCCCTCACCGACCCGGTGCCCCTCGGTGCGCGGCAGCCCGCGCTCCTTGGCCCACCGGCCGTTCCCGTCCATGACGACCGCCACATGGCCGGGGATCAGCTCGCCGGGGAGCTTCGGCGCCGTGGCACCGGACGGATGCGGCTCCGGCGCCTTGTACTCGCGGCGCTGGCGACCCAGGATCCCGCGTACGACCATGTGCTTCTCGTCTCCTTGATTCCGTACGTCTATTTCTCTACGTAGCGCAGGGAGCGCAGGCCGCGCTCCAGGTGCCAGTGCAGATAGGCCGACACCAGACCGCTGCCCTCGCGGACGTACCGCGGCTCGCAGGCGTCCGCCGTCCCCCAGTCTCCCGTGAGCAGCGCGCCGAGCAGTTCCAGGGCCTGCGCCGAGGGTACGACGCTGCCGGGCACCCGGCAGTCGGCGCAGACGGAGCCGCCCGCGGACACCGAGAAGAACCGGTTCGGGCCGGGCATCCCGCACTTGGCGCAGTCGGTGAAGCTGGGCGCGTAGCCGTTCACCGCGAGGGAGCGCAGCAGGAAGGCGTCCAGGACGAGGTGCGGCTCGTGCTCGCCGCGGGCGAGGGTGCGCAGTCCCCCGACCAGCAGCAGATACTGCTGGACGGCGGGTTCGCCCTCGTGGTCGGTGAACCGCTCCGCGGTCTCCAGCATGGCCGTGCCCGCGGTGTAGCGCGCGTAGTCGGTGACGATCCCGCCGCCGTACGGGGCGATCGTCTCGCTCTGCGTGCACAGCGGCAGCCCGCGCCCGACCAGCTCGCTCCCGCGCGCGAAGAACTGCACGTCCACGTGCGAGAAGGGTTCGAGGCGCGCCCCGAACTTGGACTTGGTGCGCCGCACCCCGCGCGCCACGGCCCGCACGCGCCCGTGTCCGCGGGTCAGCAGCGTGATGATGCGGTCGGCCTCCCCGAGCTTCTGGGTGCGCAGGACGATGCCGTCGTCCCGGAAGAGACTCATCGCCCGCTCCCGCGGTCGTCCGGCCCGCGGGACGGCCGGTGGCCCCCGGCGGGCCGCGCCCCGGCCCGGCCCGCCGCACCGGGCGTCCGGGTGCGTGGCGCGGTGCCCTCGTCGCGGAACAGACTCATGCCGCCCATTCTCGCCCACGGCGTCCGTGCTCCGGGCCGGGCGGGCTCCTTTCGGCCCGGCGGTCCCCCTTCACGGCACCTCGCGGCGGGTGCGTGCGACGGCGTACGCCGTGACGGCGCCGAGCCGCTCCGCCGCGGTGGCACTCCGCACGGCGTCCGGCTCGCAGTCCCACTCCCTGCCGCCGCCGTACGGCCTCAGCTGGACGTACGGCCCCTCGTGCCCCATCACGACGCCCACCCGTCCGGTGCGGAGGTCGACGGCGTGCGCCCCGACCGGCGGCGTCACCGGGAGATCCGGGTGGTCGGTGGACGTCGCCGGGATCCCTGTTCCTGCCGCCCGCGATTCCTGCACTGCTTCCTCCGCCTCGTCGACGTGGGGCGCCGGCCCGCCCCGGGCGGTGCGTGTCCCGCCCCCTCCCGTGCTCCCCGCCGCCTGCGAGTTTCACTCTTCGCATGCGGAGCGTGACGCACCGCATCTACACTCGGCCGCGGTCCGGACTCCGCACATGCGCGGCGGGATCCGGGCTTCGTGTGCGCGGCGGACGGTGCCCCGGGTTTCGCTCAGTCAGGGAAGCGGCGCACGTACCGCCGCTGCCAGGGTGTCTCCACGGCACGAGGGTCGTAGTGGGCGCGGACGAACGCTACGGCCTCCGCCGGCGGCACCCCGTCGAGGACGGCCAAGCAGGCGAGGGCCGTCCCGGTGCGGCCGCGGCCGCCGCCGCAGGCGAGTTCGACGCGCTCGGCGGCGGCCCGCTCCCAGGCGGTGGTGAGCACCTCGCGGGCCTCGGTGCGGCTGCTCGGCAGCCGGAAGTCCGGCCAGCGCAGCCAGTGCGACTCCCAGGGCACCTCGGCCGGCCGGCCGCCGAGCAGGTGCACGGCGTACGTGGGGACGGGGGCGTCGGCCGGGAGCGGGCGGCGCAGGGCCCGGCCGCGGACCAGGCGGCCGGAGGGGAGGCGCAGCACTCCGGCGCCGGCCGGGTTCCAGGTGTCGGTCACCGCCCCAGCGTAGGACGCGTCGCGCGCGGAGCGGTCCGCCCGCCGGAGGTCACACGCCCGCCCGCCGGAGGACGGGGTCCCGGCCCGAGCGGCCCGCCCGCCACAGGACGCACGCGCGCCCGCCAGCCCGCACAGCGCGGTCCGCCCGCCGCAGGACGCGCCCCGCGCCGAGGGGTCCGCCCGCCACAGGACGCGTGCCCCGCGCCGAGCGGTCCGCCCGCCGGAGGACGGGGCCGCCCCGTGCGGCCCGGTCAGCCCACTCCGTGGGACTCCTGAGCGGCCCGGGACTCGATGCCCCGGAAGTGGTCCGCCATCGCGCGCTGCGCGGCCTCGACGTCACGGGCACGCAGGGCCGTGACGATGTCGCGGTGGCGGCGGACGGTCAGCTCGGGCGCCGGGTCGTCCGTCCAGCCGCGGGCGCCGGCCACCCGCCGGAAGACGGTCCAGAAGGCGCCGAGGAGCTGCGGGACGAGGGCGTTGCCGAGCGAGGCGTAGAGCAACTCGTGAAATTCGCGGTCGAGTTCGGGGAAGGGCAGCCCCTTGCCGCCCGTCTCCTCCATCCGGGCGACGACGGCTTCGAGGCGGTCGAGCTCGGCCTCGGAGAGCGTGGCCGCGACCCGGCGGATCAGGCCTTCCTCCAGCACCTCGCGGACCTGGAGGATCTCGGTCAGCGCGCTGGTGTCGTCGTCCTGCTGGGCGAGCGTGCGGAAGGTGAGGCCGTCGACGAGGGGGGTCAGCGACGCCTGGCCGACATAGGTGCCGTAGCCGTGCCTGATCTCCACTATGTCCAGGGCCTGGAGGGCCTTGAGGGCCTCGCGGACGGAGTTGCGGCTCACGCCGAGGTCCTCCATCAGCTCGGTCTCGGTGGGAAGCGAGGCGCCCGCCTGGAGCCTGCGGTCGAGGATCAGCTGCATGACCTCGCGCTGGATCTGGCTGCTCACCCGCCGTTCACGGGCGATGCGCGTCCCCGCGGGCCTGGGCCGGTTCCCGGTCTCCTCAACCATGCGCCGCATCGTACGCTCGCCGGACCTCGGACGTCCCACCTCGGGGCGGATCAAACCTCAACCGCCCTGCTTTCACGGCTTCATCGGTCGCACCCGTGGAAGACGCGCCATTCGTGCGCCACCCCTTGACCGCCCTCGCGGCCCCTCCTATGGTCACGCTGCCGCCCATGACGTAGGACGTCGTATCTCCCCTCGTTCGAGCCGCTCTCCCACTCCTGCTGGAGGAACCGTGCGCGACGTGACCCCCGTTCCGGCGCTGCACCGCCGGTCGTTCCTGAAGTACGGCGGCGCGCTGGGCGCGGCCGCCGCCGTCTCCTCGTCGCTGTCCGCCTGCTCGTCCGGGCCCGAGTCCACGAACGACACCGGCGGCGGGAAGGGGGGCGAGGGCGGCACCCTGACCGCCGTCATCGGCTACGGCAACGACGGCAGCTGGGATCCGACGCAGACCGCGTCCGCCTTCTGCATGGCCGCCAACAACCACATCTACGAGGGCCTGCTCGACACCGACCCGATCTCCCGCGAACCGTACGCGGCCCTCGCCACCGAGGTGCCCGCCGACCTGACGGGCATCTCCTGGAAGTTCCGGCTGCGCCCGGGCGCCACGTTCCACGACGGCAGGCCCGTCACGGCGGACGACGTCGTCTTCGTCTTCGACCGGATCCTCGACCCGAAGACGCAGACGCTCGCCAAGGGCTTCTTCGCGGGCTGGCTCAGGACGGTCCGCAGGATCGACGCGCAGAACGTCGAGCTGATCCTCAAGTTCCCCTTCCCCGAGGGGATCTCGCGGCTCACCCTGGCGAAGATCATGCCGAAGCACGTCTTCTCGCGGCCGGGCGCCTGGGACGAGGCGATCAAGGGCAAAGCGGTCGGCTCGGGTCCGTACCGGCAGACCGCCCACCACCCGAAGTCGAACACCACCTTCGAGGCCTTCGCCGACTACAACGGCCCGCGCAAGGCGGCCTTCGCGAAGATGAACTGGCTGACCATCGTGGACGCCGCACCCCGCGTCGCGAAGATCTCGGGGGCGAGCGCGGGAGCGCAGATCGCCGACAACATCCCCTACGCCAACATCGAGCAGCTGAGGAAGAGCGGCATGACCGTCCGGGGCGGGGCCGGCATGAACAACCTCTTCCTCATGTTCAACACCCGCCACAAGCCCTTCGACGACGTGCGGGTCCGCCAGGCGCTGCACTACGCCATCGACACCGGCAAGATGATCGAGGTCGCCCTGAAGGGGCACGGCAGGGCGGCGACCTCCTTCCTGAACGAGGCCAACCCCGCCCACCGGCCCGCGAAGACCGTCTACACGTACGACCCGGACCGGGCGCGCAAACTCCTGAAGGAGGCCGGGGCCGAGGGGCTGAAGATCGACATCCTCGCGGTGAACGTCAGCTGGATCGTGGACTGTCTGCCGACCATCAAGGCGTCCTGGGACGCGATCGGGGTGCGGACCACCCTCTCGCCGCAGGAGACCACGGCCGTGTTCACGAAGATGGACCAGAAGCGGGACTACCAGGTGGTGGCCGCCGCCTCGAACCCGAACCAGTTCGGCCTCGACGCCGACCTGGTCATGCACTACAACCACGGCCCCCAGAACCTGTGGATGGGCTACGCCCGCTGGGCCGGCGACCCCGTGGCCAGGAAGCTCTTCAAGGACATGGACCAGGCGACGCGGGAGCCCGACCCCGACCGCAAGAAGACGATGATCCAGGACTACATCGACGTCGTCGCGGAACAGGCCGTCCTCTACCCGGTGGTGCACAACGAGCTGATGACGGCCTGGGACCCGGAACGGATCACGGGCGTGCGCGCCCAGCCCTACCCGGGCGTCAACCTCCTCCAGGCCAAGTGGGCCTGACCGGCGGGCGGGAGTGATTGTCCGTGGTCACCGTCGCCCGAATCCTGGCCCGCCGCATCGCCCTGCTGGTACCGCTGATGCTGGGCATCGTGCTCTTCGTGTTCCTGGTGATGCGCTTCTCGGACGTCGATCCGGCGTCCGCGTTCTTCCAGGGCGCCAATCCGACACCCCGGCAACTGCACGACTTCCGGGAGGAGAACGGTCTGCTCGATCCGCTCCCGGTGCGCTACGTCCACTTCATCGGCGACCTGCTGCACGGCGACCTGGGCATCAGCGCGCTGACCCGGGCCCCGGTCGCCGACCAGGTCACCACCGCGCTGCCGCTCACCCTCCAGCTCACCTTCCTCGGGCTGGGCATCGCCGTGGTCCTCGCGCTGCTCGGCGGGGTCACCGCGGCGATCCACCGGGACGGGCTGCCCGACCAGGTCATCCGGATCGTCTCACTGACCGGCGTCGCGGCCCCCGGCTTCTGGCTGGCGCTGCTGATGATCCAGTACCTCGCGGTCGGCCGGGGCTGGTTCCCGACCGGCGGTTACGTCAACCCCGCTGACTCGCCGACCGGCTGGCTGAAGACCATGACCCTGCCGGCCTTCGCGCTGTCGCTGCCGGTCGCGGCCCAGCTCACCCGGATCGTGCGCACGGCCGTGGTGGAGGAGCTCGACAAGGACTACGTGCGGACGGCGATCGGCAGCGGCCTGCCGCCCGTAGTGGTCGTCGGCCGGAACGTCCTGCGCAACGCCCTGATCAATCCGCTGACCGTACTGGGCCTGCGGGTCGGGTATCTGCTCGGTGGGGCGGTCGTCATCGAGACGATCTTCTCCCTGCCCGGAATGGGGAAACTGATGATCGACGCGGTGAAGAACGGCGACCCGGCGGTCGTCCAGGGCGTCGTCCTGACGACGGCCACGGGTTTCGTGGTCGTGAACCTCGTCATCGACATCCTCTACCTGCTGGTCAATCCGCGGCTGCGGGACGCGGCCCGGTGATCCCCGCGGTCCGCGGCCCGGCGACCACCCCGGGGGACACGGTCCGATGATCACTCGTACGCGTCTGACGGAGGCGCTCTCCCGTCCCGGCGTCCGGCTGCGCGGCCTGCGCCGGCTGCCGCCGCTCTCCAAGGCCGCGGTGTGCTTCCTCGCCCTGGTCGCCCTGCTGGCGGTGTTCGCCCCGCTGCTCGCCCCGCACGACCCGCTCGACCAGCAGACCCCGGTGGACGGCAGCGGCCACCCGTCCGGCGCGCACTGGATGGGCCAGGACAGCCTCGGCCGCGACATCCTCAGCCGCCTGATGCACGGCGCCCGCTGGTCCCTCGCCATCGGCCTGGGCGCCACCGCGCTCGCCCTCGTCGCGGGAGCCCTGCTCGGCGCGGTCGCGGCGACCTCCCGCAAGGCCGTCGACGAGACGCTGATGCGCTGCCTCGACATCGTCATGGCCTTCCCCGGCATCGCGCTGGCGGCGGTCCTGGTCGCCGTGTTCGGCGGCGGCATCACCGTCCTGATCTGCGCGATCGCGTTCCTGTTCATCCCGCCGGTGGCCCGCGTGGTCCGGGCGAACGTCCTCGACCAGTACGGCGAGGACTACGTCACCGCGGAGCGGGTGATCGGCGCCCGCACCCCGCACATCGTGCTGCGGCACGTGGCCGTCAACTGCGCCGCCCCCGTGCTGGTGTTCTGCACCGTCCAGGTCGCCGAGGCCGTCGTCTTCGAGGCGTCGCTGTCCTTCATCGGCGCGGGCGTGCGCCCGCCGGACCCGTCGTGGGGCAGTGTCATCGCCGACGGCAAGAACATGGTGCTGACCGGCGGCTGGTGGGCGACCGTCTTCCCCGGGCTGCTGATGCTGATCACCGTCCTGTCCCTGAACATCCTGTCCGAGGGGGTCTCCGACGCATGGGCGGCGCCGGCCGCCCGCGAGGTCGCGACGCGCAGGGACGCGGACCCCCTGGAGGCACCCCGGCCGGGCAGCGGCCAGATACTCGAACTGCCGGGGCTCACCGAGGCGGCACGACGCCTGCGGTCCCGGGCCCGGCCGCTGCCGGCCGGGCCGCCGGTCCTGTCCGTGGAGAACCTGGCCATCGGCTTCGACGCCCGGCACGGCGGGGTGGACATCGTCGACGGCATCAGCTTCGACGTCCGCCCCGGCGAAATCCTGGGCCTGGTCGGCGAGTCGGGCTGCGGGAAGTCGCTGACCGCGCTGGCGGTGATGGGCCTGGAGCCGAAGGGCGCGCGCGTCCGCGGCCGGGTCCGCTTCGACGGCCGGGAGCTGACGGGTGAACCGATGCGGGTCCGGCGCCGGCTGCTCGGACACGAGATGGCGATGGTCTACCAGGACGCCCTGTCGTCCCTGAACCCGGCGATGACGATCCGCGCACAGCTCCGGCAGGTCGTCCGCAGGGGCGGCGAGCGCACCCCCGCCGAACTGCTGGCCCTGGTCGGTCTCGATCCCGCCCGCACCCTGCGCAGCTACCCGCACGAACTGTCGGGAGGCCAGCGCCAGCGCGTCCTGATCGCCATGGCGCTGTCCCGCGGCCCGCGGCTGATCGTCGCCGACGAGCCGACCACCGCGCTCGACGTGACGGTCCAGGCGCAGATCATCGAACTGCTGCTGCGCCTGCGCGCGGAACTCGGCTTCGCCCTGGTCCTCGTCTCGCACGACCTCGCGCTCGTCGCCGACGTCACCGACCGGGTGGTGGTCATGTACGGAGGTCAGATCGTGGAGACGGGCGGGACCGCGGACCTGGTGGAGGCACCGGCACACCACTACACGCGGGGGCTCCTCGGCAGCGTGCTGTCACTGGAGTCGGCGGCCGTGCGGATGACGCAGATCAAGGGAGTGGTGCCCTCCCCCGCCGACTTCCCGGCGGGCTGCCGGTTCGCCGACCGCTGCCCGCTGGCGGGCGAGGTCTGCCGGGCGGTGACGCCCGCGCTGCGGGGCCGGGCCGCGCACACGGCCGCCTGCCACCACCCCGCGGTCGACCTGACCCCGGGGGCCGCCACCACCACGGGGAACGAGGCCGTCACGTGACCACGCAGAGCGGGCGGAACGACGGCACGAGCGCGCTCGTCACGCTGTCCGGCGCCCACGTCGTCCACAGGGCCCGCAGCGGTGGCCTGTTCACCCGGGACCGGGTGTACGCGCTCACCGGAGCCGACCTTTCCGTCGCGCCCGGCGAGACGGTCGGCGTGGTCGGGGAGTCCGGGTGCGGCAAGTCGACCCTCGCCAAAGTGCTGGTGGGGGTGGAGCGGCCGACGTCGGGCACGGTGTCCTTCCGGGGCCGCGACCTGTGGACCATGAAGCCGGCCGAGCGGCGCCTGGCCGTCGGCAGCGGCACGGGCATGATCTTCCAGGACCCGTCGACCGCGCTGAACCGCCGGCTGACGATCCGGCGGATCCTGCGTGACCCGCTGGACGTGCACCGGCGCGGCACGCCCGCCCAGCGGGAGGACCGGGTCCGGGAACTGATGTCGCTGGTCGGGCTGCCTGCCGCGCTGGCCGACGGCCTGCCGGGGCAGCTGTCCGGCGGTCAGCGCCAGCGCGTGGCCATCGCACGGGCCCTGGCACTCGACCCGGAACTGGTGGTGGCCGACGAGCCGACCAGCGCCCTGGACGTCTCCGTACGCGCCCAGATCCTCAACCTCCTCCTCGACCTGAAGGAACACCTCGGTCTGGCGCTGGTCTTCGTCTCGCACGACATCCAGACGGTGCGCCGGATGAGCGACCGGGTCGTCACCATGTACCTGGGCCGGATCGTCGAGGAGTCCCCGGCCGAGGAGGTCACCGACCGCGCCAGGCACCCGTACACCCGCGCCCTCTTCTCCGCGACGCCCGGGCTGCTGGACCCCATCGACCCGATCCCGCTGGCCGGCCCGGTGCCCTCGGCGACCCGCCCGCCCAGCGGCTGCCCGTTCCGCACCCGCTGCTGGAAGGCCGACGACGTCTGCGCCGCGCTGATGCCGGACTTCGCGGCGGCGTCCTCGCCGGAGCACCGCTTCCGCTGCCACCATCCTGTGCAGGAGAGCCAGTCGACGCGGGACCTGGTGGCGCAGGCCGCCGCCGCGACGGGTGTGCCCTCCCCGGCCGCCGCCCCGGCCGGCATCCCGGCCCAGCAACAGCCCTAGGGAGCACCGATGTCGATCCCCGCCCCGCTGCGCGGTGTCGTACCGCCCGTCTGCACGCCCCTGACACCGGACGGCGAGGTGGACGTCCGCTCGCTCGTCGCGCTGGTGGACCATCTGGTGGCGGGCGGGGTGCACGCGCTGTTCGTCCTGGGCTCGACGTCGGAGGCGGCGTATCTGACGGACGCGCAGCGCAGGCTGGTCGTGGAGACCGTGGCCGGTCATGTCGCCGGCGGGCTGCCCGTCCTCGCGGGAGCCATCGACATGACGACCCCCCGCGTCCTCGACCACGTCGCGGCCGTCACCGCCGCCGGCGCGGACGCCGTCGTGGCCACCGCGCCCTTCTACACCCGCACCCATCCCGCCGAGATCGCCCGCCACTACCGGCTGCTCGCCGCCCGCTCGCCGGTACCGGTCCTCGCCTACGACCTCCCCGTCGGCGTCCACACCAAGCTGTCCGCCGAGCTGGTCCTCGAACTCGCCGCCGACGGCACCCTGGCCGGCCTCAAGGACTCCAGCGGCGACCTCGCCGCCTTCCGCACGGTCGTGCTCGGCGCCCGCGCGCACCCGGACATCACCCGCTTCACGGTCCTGACCGGCTCCGAGCTGATCGCCGACTCCGCGCTCGCGCTGGGGGCGGACGGCGTGGTGCCCGGCCTCGGGAACGTCGATCCCGCCGGGTACGTACGGCTGGACCGGCTCTGCCGGGAGGGCGACCGGGCGGGGGCACGGGCCGAGCAGGAGCGGTTGTGCGCGCTGTTCGGGATGGTGGGGGTCGGGAATCCCGCCCGGATGGGGAGCAGCTCGTCGGCGCTCGGCGCGTTCAAGGCCGCGCTGCACCTCCGGGGCGTCATCGCGTGCCCGGCCACGGCGCAGCCGCAGGTGCCCCTGTCGGAGGGAGAGGTGGAGCAGGTGGGGAAGTACCTGGCGGCGGCGGGGTTGCTGTGAGGGGTTCTCCGCCCCCGGCGCGGGAAGAACACCCCGGGAGCTAACCGCTCAGCGGCACCCGGCGGAACTCGATCGTCTCGTACGGTCCCGCCGTACCCGTCTCGTACAGCACGCCGACCCGGCCGGCACCCAGCTGCACGAGGTCGGAGTACGCCGCCCGGCGCTGCGAGAGCGTCACCGCCCGGACGAAGGTCGCCCCGGCGTCCCCGCTGCGCCAGACGGCCATCGCCTGCCGGGCGTTGGGGACGGAGGGCCCCGAGAAGAGCAGCGGGCCGTTCGCCCCGCTCAGTCGCAGCACGCTGCCCTGGACGACCGGCACGTCGTCCAGGGTGGACTGCGCGGTGTACGGCCGGTCCAGCGTCCGCCCGCCGTCGCTGGAGTAGCTGTCGAGCCGGTTGCCCGCACCGGCCCCGTTCTGGTCCCGGGCGCTGAAGTAGAGCCGTCCGTCGGCCAGTTCGGCGGCGCTGCTCTCGTTGGCGTTGTCGTGCCCGTCGTAGTCGTCGACGTAGCCCGGCCGCCAGCTGCGGCCGCCGTCGTCGCTCAGCAGGGCGTGGGCGCCGTAGTACCTTTGTTGGCAGGGTTGCGCATGCGGGGACCGGCCCGCGGGGGCCCTAGGACGGCGTACGCGCCGCCGCCAGCAGCCGGGTCACGTCGTCGGAGCAGATCGTGAGCGCGGCGCCCACCGTGGCGAGGACGTCCCGCTCGGCGGGCGTGTAGGGCCCGTCGGCCAGGGCGATGCGGGCGCCCTGGAGCAGGACCGCCTCCCTGCCGACGGCGGCGAGGTGCGGCGCCAGCGGGTCGAGGGCCTCGTGGAGCTCGATGGCCAGCCCCGCCCCGCACGGTTCGCCGAAGAAGCGGCCCGTGTCGGCGGCGAGGGCCTCCACGAGGGCGTTCAGCTGCTCCTCGGTGCAGTCGTCGAAGCCGGCGGCCCGCACCGCGGCGGCCGCGGTCTCCAGGGCGGCGCGGGAGCAGGTGCCGCCCGCCGCGAGGATCGCGAGCGCGACCGTGTGCACGGCGTCGCGGAGCATCGCCGAGAACCGGGTCGTGGTGGGGTGGTCGAGGACGTCGGTGCCGAAGTGCCCGCGGCAGGCGGCGCATTCGACGACGGGGCCGGTCTCGCCGCGGGCGAGGAGCGGGACGCCGAGGAGGGTGAAGCGGCGGCGGCCGGTCAGCCGCTGGTAGTTGCGGTCACCCCCGCAGCCGGGGCAGAAGAACTCGCCGTCACCGGCGGCGGTCCACGCGGTGCGGAGGCCTAGAACGCGGGATACACGACCAACGCGGACAACACGGTCGTTTCGTCCCCATCCTGGCAGCACGTCGCACCTCCGTAACCCCGCGGCAGCATCGCCGCGTTGGCGTGATGTTAGCCACATTGTCGACGCGGAGTCAGTACCCCGGGCGGGACCTCTGCGTGACCCGGACCGGGTTTGGCCGGTAAACGACGGGGCCCGTTCCGCCTCATCAGGCGGAACGGGCTCCGAAAGACGCCGGTCAGGCTCGTCAGCGAGCCGTGCGGTTGACGGCGGAGACGACGGCCTTCAGCGAGGCACGTGTCGTATTCGCGTCGATGCCGATTCCCCACATGACCTTGCCGTCGATGGCGCACTCGATGTACGAGGCGGCCTGCGCGGACGCGCCCTCGCTCATCGTGTGCTCGGTGTAGTCCAGCAGCCGCACGTCGATGCCGACGGACTGCAGGGCGTCGAAGAACGCGGAGATGGGACCGTTGCCGGTGCCGGTCAGGACGGTGTCGACGCCGTCGACCGACGCCTCGACGGTCAGCGTGTCAACGCCGTCCTTGTCCGTCGTGGTCTGACCGGTCTTGACCTGGATACGGCCCCAGGGGTTCTCCGGGTTCGGCAGGTACTCGTCCTGGAAGACCGCCCAGATGCCCTTCGGGGTGACCTCGCCGCCCTCGGCGTCCGTCTTGGCCTGGATGATCTTCGAGAACTCGATCTGCATCCGGCGCGGCAGGTCCAGCTTGTGGTCGTTCTTCAGGACGTACGCGATGCCGCCCTTGCCCGACTGCGAGTTGACGCGGATGACGGCCTCGTAGGAGCGGCCGACGTCCTTCGGGTCGATCGGCAGGTACGGGACCGCCCACTCGATGTCGTCGACGGTGACGCCCCTGGTGGCCGCGTCGGCCTCCATGGCGTCGAAGCCCTTCTTGATGGCGTCCTGGTGGGAGCCGGAGAAGGAGGTGTAGACGAGGTCGCCGACGTACGGGTGGCGGGCGTGGACCTCCATCTGGTTGCAGTACTCGGCGGTGCGGCGGATCTCGTCGATCTGCGAGAAGTCGATCTGCGGGTCGACGCCCTGCGAGAACAGGTTCATGCCGAGGGTGACCAGGTCGACGTTGCCGGTGCGCTCACCCTGGCCGAACAGGCAGCCCTCGATGCGGTCGGCGCCGGCCATCAGCGCCAGCTCGGCCGCCGCGACCGCCGTACCGCGGTCGTTGTGCGGGTGGACGGAGAGGCAGACGTACTCGCGGCGGGTCAGGTTGCGGCTCATCCACTCGAAGCGGTCCGCGTGCGTCGAGGGGGTCGACCGCTCCACCGTGGCGGGCAGGTTGAGGATGATCTCGCGGTCCGGGCCCGGCTGCCAGACGTCCATGACGGCCTCGCAGACCTCCAGGGCGAAGTCCAGCTCGGTGTCGGTGAAGATCTCGGGGCTGTACTGGTAGCCGAAGGCGGTGCGCTCGTCGAGCAGCTTCTCGGCGTACTCCACGACCAGCCGGGTGCCGTCGACGGCGATCTGCTTGATCTCGTCCCGGGAGCCGCGGAAGACGACCCGGCGGAACACCGGGGCCGTGGCGTTGTACAGGTGGACGGTGGCCCGCCTGGCCCCGACCAGGGACTCGACGGTCCGCTCGATCAGGTCCTCGCGGGCCTGGGTCAGCACGGAGATCGTCACGTCGTCGGGGATCGCGGTCCCGTCCTCGATGATCGAGCGGACGAAGTCGAAGTCCGTCTGGCCGGAGGCGGGGAAACCGACCTCGATCTCCTTGTAGCCCATCTTCACCAGCAGGTCGAACATCTCGCGCTTGCGGGCGGGCGACATGGGGTCGATCAGCGCCTGGTTGCCGTCACGCAGGTCGGTGGAGAGCCAGCGGGGGGCGACGGTGATCCGGTTGTCCGGCCACGTCCGGTCGGGGATGTCGACCTGGTCGTACGGGCGGTACTTGTGGACCGGCATGGAGGTGGGCTGCTGACGGTTCGGCATGATGCGAGGGCTCCTCGAAGGTGTCCGAATGGACGGCCGACGGCGCAACGCCAGACTCCGCGGGGAGGGGGTCGGCCTCGACTACAGGCCCTCGCCGCGGCAGCTAAGAAGAAGCAGCCCGAAATGCATGATGCTCCGCAGCCTAGCCGAGCCACGCTCCGTGCGGGGGCCTGTATCAGTATGCGGGACCGCTCGGCCCTAACGGACAAAAGGTGCGTCATACCACACGGGAGTGGACGAGGAGGTTCCTTATCGCCCCTTTTTCACCAATCATGGTTGCGGGTAGTGACAGGTGCGTGACGCAGTGCGAACGTGCCCGCATGACCGCCAATCGAGCAGGCCTCGAGCCTGTCTTCTGCACCATCGTGCCGCCCCACGTCCTCGACACGCTCGCCCGCCACGAGGACCCCGCTCTCGCCGGACCCGCGCGCCGCACCCTGGAGCGCGACGCCCTCGAACGCACCCACCGCCGGCTGACCACGGTCCTCGGCGCCCCCGCGGCGGCCGCACCGCCGCAGGCGGAGAGCGGCAGGGCCCACCGGACGGTCTACGACGCCCGCCACCACCAGGACCTGCCCGGCAGGAAGGCGCGCGGCGAGGGCGACGAACCCGGTGCGGACGCCACGGTCAACCGGGCGTACGCGGGCCTCGGCGCCACCTTCGACCTCTACCTCCAGGCGTACGCCCGCGACTCGGTCAACGGCGCGGGCCTGCCCCTGAACGCCACCGTGCACTTCGACCGGGACTACAACAACGCGTTCTGGAACGGCGAGCAGATGGTGTTCGGCGACGGGGACGGGGAGATCTTCCTCGACTTCACCATCCCGGTCGACGTCATCGGCCACGAACTGACCCACGGCGTCACCCAGTACACGGCGAACCTCACGTACTTCGGCCAGCCGGGCGCCCTGAACGAGTCCATGTCGGACGTCTTCGGCTCCCTCATCAAGCAGTACACCCTCGGCCAGACGGCCGCCGAGGCGGACTGGCTGATCGGCGCGGGGCTGCTCGCCCCGCGCGTCACCGGCAGGGCGCTGCGCTCCATGAAGGAGCCCGGCACGGCGTACGACGACGACGTGCTCGGCAAGGACCCGCAGCCCGCGACGATGGACGGCTACGTCCGCACCGGCCGCGACAACGGCGGCGTGCACATCAACTCCGGCATCCCCAACCACGCCTTCTGCCTCGCGGCCCAGGCCCTCGGCGGCCACGCCTGGGAGCGCGCCGGACAGATCTGGTACGACGTCCTGACCGGCGGGGAGCTGCGTGCGGACGCGCTGTTCGCCGACTTCGCCACCCTGACCGTCGCCGCGGCGCGCGCCCGTTACGGGGACGGCGAGGAGTACCAGGCCGTGTCCAAGGCGTGGGAACAGGTCGGGGTGCGCACCCTGTAGCCGTGGCCCGCCGGACGCTTTCGTACTAGACAGGACCCATGCGTATTCAGGTACGGCGTACGGGCGGGTTCGCGGGGATCGAGCGGTGCGCGGAGGTGGACACCTCGAAGTGGGCCGATGCCTGCGCGTGGCAGACCCTGGCCGAGCGGGTGGTAGCCGCCGGCCGGGGCACACCCGCGCCCGGGGTGCCGGACGGCTTCGCCTACGAGATCACGGTGGACGGGAAGACGGTGTACGCGGCCGACCCGCTGCTGACGGAGGAGCAGCGCGAGCTGATCTCCCACGTGCTGAAGGAGGGGGCGTAGCGCGGGGCCCCGCGCGCCGGGGGAAGGCGGCGGACCCGTGGCCCCCGCGCGCTGAGGGAAGGCGGCGGACCCGTGGTCCCCGCGCGCTGAGGGAAATGGGCAACTCGTAGTCCGTGCCTGCCCGTTGACTTCCCTTACCGCCGGTACGGATGATCGCGCGCATGGCGACGAACCCCCTTCCGCAGTTCCCGCCCGGCTTCCTCTGGGGCGTGTCCACCTCGGCCCACCAGATCGAGGGGGCGGCCGACCAGCGCGGCGCCTCCGTGTGGGACGCGTTCACCGCCGAGCCGGGCCGGGTGAAGGACGGCTCGACGGCGGCGGTGGCCTGCGACCACTACCACCGCTACCGCGAGGACGTGGCCCTCCTGCGCGACCTCGGAGTGGACGCGTACCGCTTCTCGGTGTCCTGGCCCCGGGTGAACTCCCCGGGCGGCCTGGATTTCTACGACCGGCTGGTCGACGAGCTCCGGGAGGCGGGCGTACGCCCCGTGCCGACGCTCTTCCACTGGGACCTCCCGCTGGGGCTGGACTGGCTGGACCGCGACACCGCCTCCCGGTTCGCCGAGTACGTGTCGGCCGTCGTCACCCGCCTCGGCGACCGCGTGGACAAGTGGATCACTCTGAACGAACCGGCCGAGCACACGCTGCTGGGCCACGCGCTCGGCGCCCACGCCCCGGGTGAGCGGCTGCTGTTCGACGCGCTGCCGGTGGCCCACCACCAGCTGCTGGCGCACGGTCTCGCGGTACGGGCGCTGCGCGCGGGCGGCGCGGTGGACATCGGGATCGCCAACTCGCACGGACCGACGTGGGCGGCCTCGGACCGTCCCGAGGACGTGGCGGCCGCCGACTTCTACGACGTCCTCCTCAACCGCCTGTTCGCGGACCCCCTGCTGCTCGGGAGCTACCCGGAGGGCATCGCCGACCTGCTGCCGGGGGACGTCGCGACGGACCTGGAGGTCATCGCCGAGCCGCTGGACTGGTACGGGATCAACTACTACCAGCCGACGAAGGTGGGCGCCCCCGAGGGCGCGGAGATCGAGTTCGGCGGGCTGACACTGCCCGCCGAACTCCCCTTCTCGGTACGGGAACTGGAGGGCTACCCCGTCACGGACTTCGGCTGGCCGGTGGTCCCGGAGGCACTGACCGAGCTGCTCACCGGGTTCGCCGAGCGCTACGGCGACCGGCTCCCGCCGGTGGTCGTCACCGAGAACGGCTGCTCGTACGAGGGGCTGGACGACCAGGAGCGGATCGCCTTCCTGGACGGCCATGTCCGCGCGCTGCACCGGGCGTCGGAGGCGGGCGTCGACGTCCGCGGCTACTTCGTGTGGTCGCTGCTCGACAACTTCGAATGGGCGGAGGGGTACGCGCGCCGCTTCGGCCTGGTCCACGTCGACCGCGACACGCTGGAGCGGACACCGAAGGCGTCGTACCACTGGCTGCGGGACGCCCTGCGGGCGCGGGGATGACGGCGCCCGAGCACCTGCCCGAAGCGACGGCCGGGGGCGGACCGAATATCGGATGCCCCGACCGGTGCCCGTGGTCTTGGATGGGGGGTCATGACCACCCCTCACCAGTCTCTCGGCCCTCTCGAGCACTACTACGACTCGGTACCCCGCGCCGCCGCCCGGGCGGAGGACTTCGGACCGCTCACCCTGTTCGTACGGGAGGGCCTCGGCTGGCCTTACTACGCGCGGCCCGCGCTCGGGCGGCAGGGACCCGCGGCCACCGCCGAGGACGTCGGCCGGGTCAGGGCCCGGCAGCGCGAACTCGGCGTGCCGGAGGCGTTCGAGTGGGTGGCTGAGGTGACGCCGGGGCTGCGGGAGGCCGTCGAGGCGTCCGGGCTGCGGGTGCACGAGCATCCGCTGATGGTCCGGGACACCGACGTCACCCTGCCCGCCCCGCACCCCCTCGTCCGCGTCCTCGGCCCCGACGACCCGTTCCTGGCCAGTGCCCTCGCGCTGCCGCACCTGGCCTTCGCGGCCCCAGGCACCGCCGTCGGCGAGGCCGGGCCCGCCGAACTGGCCGCCGAGACCACCGCGCGCGCCGGTGACGTGCCCGACGCCGCCGACCGGATCCGGGCGGGCCGCACCGTGCTGGCCGCCGCGATCGAGAACGGCGTCGCGCTCTGCTCCGGGATGCACCTGCCGGTCGGCCCGGTGACCGAGGTGGCGGGCGTGGGCACCCTGCCGTCCGCCCGCCGGCGCGGCCTGGGGCTCGCGGTCACCGCCGCCCTGGTGGCCGACGCCGAGGCCCGCGGGGTCGGCACCGTGTTCCTGTCGGCCGGGGACGACGACGTGGCCCGCATGTACGGCCGGCTGGGATTCCGCCGGGTCGCCACGGCCCTGATCGCGGAACCCGCCGACCAGGGCTAGGGCCTGTCCGACGGGCCCTGGGTTCCTCCGGCGGACGCGTGGGAGGACGCCCGCGGCCCCCGCCGTCCACAGCGGCGGGTGCGGCGGGCCGGCCCGCGAACGAGCCGGGAGTGCCCCGGCCCGGGACCTCAGAACCCGAGCTTGCGCAGCTGCCGCGGGTCCCGCTGCCAGTCCTTGGCGACCTTCACGTGCAGGTCGAGGAAGACCGGCGTGCCCAGCAGCGCCTCGATCTGCTTGCGGGACTTGATGCCGACCTCCTTGAGCCGCTTGCCCTTCGGGCCGATGACGATGCCCTTCTGGCTGGGCCGCTCGATGTAGACGAAGGCGTGGATGTCGAGGAGCGGCTTGTCGGCGGGCCGGTCCTCGCGGGGCAGCATCTCCTCGACGACGACGGCGATGGAGTGCGGCAGCTCGTCGCGCACGCCCTCCAGCGCGGCCTCGCGGATCAGCTCCGCCACCATGACCTGCTCGGGCTCGTCGGTGAGGTCGCCCTCCGGATAGAGCGCCGGGCCCTTCGGGAGGAGCGGGACCAGCAGGTCGGACAGCAGACCGACCTGGTCGTCGGCGACCGCGGACACCGGCACGATCTCCGCCCACTCGAAGCCGAGCTCCGTGCCGAGCTGGTCGATCGCGATGAGCTGCTCGGCGAGCGTCTTGCTGTCCACGAGGTCGGTCTTCGTGACGATCGCGATCTTCGGCGTCTTCTTGATCGACGCCAGCTCCTTCGCGATGAAGCGGTCGCCGGGGCCCAGCTTCTCGTTCGCCGGCAGACAGAAGCCGATCACGTCGACCTCGGCCCAGGTGGTGCGTACGACGTCGTTGAGCCGCTGGCCGAGGAGCGTGCGCGGCTTGTGCAGCCCGGGGGTGTCCACCAGGATCAACTGCGCGTCCGGCCGGTGCACGATGCCGCGCACCGTGTGCCGGGTGGTCTGCGGCTGGTTCGCGGTGATCGCCACCTTCTGGCCGACCAGAGCATTCGTGAGGGTGGACTTGCCCGCGTTGGGACGGCCCACGAAGCAGGCGAAGCCGGCGCGGTGTGTGGCCTCGGACGGCTCGGATGACTCGGTACGAACGCTCATGGCGCCCATTGTCCCTGATCGTCGGGCGGCCGCCGCACCAAGGTTCCCAAGGACTTCCCCGCCGGGATCACCCGGCCCGCCCTCGGGCCCCGGCCCGTGAGGTCCCGGAAACGCCCGCGCAACACGAAACACGCCGGAAACGTGCGTGTGCGCGACCCGAAACGCGGGCCGGTGACCCTCGGACGACGCCCTCGCGCGTGAGACGCCGCCCCGCACCGCTGGAGAGACTGTGATCCTGGCCGCCCCGCACCTCGACACAGGCGACACCGCCTGGCTGCTCGCCGCCACCGCGCTCGTCCTGCTGATGACTCCGGGCCTCGCCCTGTTCTACGGCGGCATGGTCCGCACGAAGAGCGTCCTCAACATGCTGATGATGAGCTTCGTGTCGATCGCCCTGGTCACGGTCGTGTGGCTGGCCGCCGGCTACTCCCTCGCGTTCGGCGACGACGCGTTCGGCGGCCTGATCGGCGGTCTGAAGCACGCCGGGATGGCGGACCTCGGCCCGGACAGCGTCCAGGGCACGGTCCCCACCCTCCTCTTCGCCACCTTCCAGCTGACCTTCGCGATCATCACGGCCGCGCTGATCAGCGGCGCGATCGCCGACCGGGCGAAGTTCGGGGCATGGCTGGTCTTCGTACCGCTGTGGGCGCTGCTCGTATACGTTCCCGTCGCCCACTGGGTGTGGGGCCCGGGCGGCTGGATCCTCGACGCACTGGGCGCGCTGGACTTCGCGGGCGGGCTGCCCGTCGAGATCACCTCCGGCGCCTCGGGACTCGCCCTGTGCCTGGTCCTCGGCCCGCGCCTGGGCTTCAAGAAGGACGCCATGCGGCCGCACAACCTGCCCATGGTCATGCTGGGCGCCGGTCTGCTCTGGTTCGGCTGGTTCGGCTTCAACGCGGGTTCGGCACTCGGCGCGAACGGTCTCGCCGCCGCCGCGTTCCTCAACACCCTCGCCGCCGGCTGCACCGGCCTGCTGGGCTGGCTCTTCGTGGAGCAGCGCCGCGACGGGCACCCCACCACGCTGGGCTCGGCTTCCGGCGCCGTCGCCGGTCTCGTCGCGATCACCCCGTCCTGCGGCTCGGTCTCGCTCCTGGGCGCCCTCGTCGTCGGCCTCGCCGCCGGCGTCGTCTGCTCGTACGCGGTGGGCTGGAAGTTCAAGCTGAACTACGACGACTCGCTGGACGTGGTCGGCGTCCACCTCGTCGGCGGTGTCATCGGCACACTCCTCATCGGCGTCTTCGCGACGGAGTCGATGACCAAGGGCGCCGAGGGGCTGCTCTACGGCGGCGGGTTCGGCCAGCTCGGCAGGCAGCTGGTCGCCGTCCTGGCCGTCGGGGCGTACGCCTTCCTCGTCACGTACGGGCTCGGGAAGCTGATCGACAGGCTGCTGGGCTTCCGCGCCGACGAGGAGCAGGAGCAGACGGGTCTCGACCTTACGGTGCACGCCGAGAGCGCTTACGATCACGGGGTTCTGGGGCACGGCGCCCCGGTGTCGTCGTCCGTCCTCCACGCCCAGAAGGTCAAGGCCCAGGCATGAAACTGATCACCGCCATCGTCAAGCCGTACCGCCTCGACGAGGTCAAGACCGCCCTCCAGGAACTCGGCGTGAACGGCATGACCGTCACGGAGGCCAGCGGGTACGGGCGTCAGCGCGGCCACACTGAGGTGTACCGCGGCGCCGAGTACCGGGTCGACCTCGTCCCGAAGGTCCGCATCGAGGTCGTCGTGGGGGACGCCGACGCGGACGCCGCGATCGACGCGATCGTCAAGGCGGCCCACACCGGCAAGATCGGCGACGGCAAGGTCTGGTCGGTCCCGGTGGAGACGGTGGTCCGCGTCCGCACCGACGAACGAGGCCCGGACGCCCTCTGACCCGGCCCGGCGGCCCAGCTCGCCGGAGCGGTGGAAGTCCAGCCCCTCCGGCGTCCGAGGAGAAGGCCGGGCGCGGCCCGGGCCGGAAGAGCCCCCACCCGCGGTCCCGCCCACGGCGGGGGAAGACCCGGCGGTGGGGACCTCCGAAAGAGGCCCCACCCCCCGACGTGGGTTCAGCCCGCGCTGACGGTCGTCCGAACCACCCCGTCGCCCCCGGCGACCAGCACCGGCGTCCCGGGCCCCCCGAGATCCCGCACCGCCGCCAGATCCTCCGCGGACGCGGCCTCCGCGTCCGTCACGACCGCCGCCGCCTCCAGCGACGTCGCCCCCGACGCCACCGCCATCGCCACCGCGGTCTGCAGCGCGCTCAGCTTCAGGGAGTCCAGGCCGACGGTCCCTGCGACATACGTCCGTCCGGTCTCGTCCCGTACGGCGGCCCCCTCGGGCACACCGTTGCGGGCCCGGGCGGAACGGGCCAGGGTGACGATCTTGCGGTCCTCGGGATCGAGGGCGGGAGTCTCGGTCATACGAGGAGCTTATCGACCCGTCGGACAGAGGACTCAGGGCCGGTCGAGCCGCAGTCGGTCGGACTTCGGCAGACCGGCGACCACCAGGTCGTACGAGTCCTCGACCAGCTCCCGGACCAGGCGGTCCGGAAGAGCGCCGTCCACCGTCACGGTGTTCCAGTGCCGCTTGTTCATGTGGTACCCGGGGACGATCAGGCCGGGATGCTCCTCGCGCAGCCGGACCGCGTCGTCGGGGTCGCACTTCAGATTGACCGTGAGCGGTCGCCCGTCCAGGTTCGTGAGCGCGAAGAGCTTGCCGAGCACCTTGAAGACGGACGTGTCCGGATTGAAGGGGAAGTCCTCGACGGTCGCGTTGAAGGAGAGGCAGAACGCGCGCAGCGCCTGGGGCGTCACTCCGCCACCGCCTCCTCCTCCGGCACCCGGTCCTCGCTCACCGGCTCCACGAGCACCGTCACGATCTTGTTGCGCCGGCCGGCGGAGTCCTCCGCGGTCAACCGCAGTTCCCGGCCGTCGGGCAGTTCCACCGCGGCGGAGGCACCGGCGATGGGCACCCGGCCGAGGGCCTTGGCAAGCAGCCCGCCGACCGTCTCCACGTCCTCGTCGTCGTACGCCTCGAAGCCGTACAGCTCACCGAGGTCCCCGATGTCCAGACGGGCGGTCACCCGGTAGCGGTCCTCGCCCAGTTCGTCGACGGGGGGCAGCTCGCGGTCGTACTCGTCGGTGATCTCTCCGACGATCTCCTCCAGGATGTCCTCGATGGTGACGATCCCGGCCGTGCCGCCGTACTCGTCGATGACGACGGCGACGTGGTTGCGTTCCTGTTGCATCTCGCGGAGCAGGTCGCCCGCGTTCTTCGTGTCGGGCACGAAGGCGGCGGGCCGCATCGCCGTGGACACCAGCTCGTTCTCCGCGTCCCGGCTGATGTGCGTCTTGCGCGCCAGGTCCTTCAGGTACACGATCCCGACGACGTCGTCCTCGCTCTCCCCGGTGACCGGGATGCGCGAGAAGCCGGAGCGCAGGGCGAGCGTCAGCGCCTGCCGGATGGTCTTGTAGCGCTCGATGACGACGAGGTCGGTGCGCGGCACCATCACCTCGCGGACGAGTGTGTCGCCCAGCTCGAAGACGGAGTGCACCATGCGGCGCTCCTCGTCCTCGATGAGGGACTCCTTCTCGGCGAGGTCGACGAGCGCGCGCAGCTCGGCCTCGGAGGCGAACGGTCCGCGGCGGAAGCCCTTTCCGGGCGTGAGCGCGTTGCCGATGAGGATCAGCAGGGGCGGGATGGGCCCCATGACCCGCGCCAGCGGCAGCAGCACGTAGGCGGCCGCGGTCGCCGTGTTCATCGGGTGCTGGCGGCCGATGGTGCGCGGGGAGACGCCGACCGCCACGTAACTGACGAGGACCATCACGCCGATGGCGACCGCGAGGGCCTGCCAGGTCTTGTCGAACTCGTTCAGGCACGCGTACGTGACGAGGGCGGCGGCGGCCATCTCGCACGTGATGCGCACCAGCAGGGCGACGTTCAGATAGCGGGTCGGGTCGGCGGCGACCTGCGCGAGCTTGGCACTGCCGCGCCGCCCGCCGCGGACGGCCTCCTCCGCGCGGAAGCTGGAGACGCGTGCGATGCCCGCCTCCGCGCAGGCGGCGAGCCAGGCGACGACGACGAGCGCGATGGCACCGGTGACGAGCTGAGGACTCATGAGGCCCCGCCCCTAGGAGACGGTCGGGGCCGGGGAGGGGCCGGTCAGGCCCTTCTCCGTGCGCCAGCCGTCCACGATGGCCGCCTGCAGCCCGAACATCTCGGCCTTCTCGTCCGGCTCCTCGTGGTCGTAGCCGAGGAGGTGCAGCACTCCGTGGACGGTCAGGAGCTGGAGCTCCTCGTCCATGGAGTGCTGCGTCGGGGCGTCCTTGCCCTGCCGCTCCGCGACCTCCGGGCAGAGCACGATGTCGCCGAGCAGGCCCTGCGGGGGCTCGTCGTCGTCCTTCGCCGGCGGACGCAGCTCGTCCATCGGGAAGGACATGACGTCCGTGGGCCCGGGCAGGTCCATCCACTGGATGTGCAGCTGCTCCATGGCGTCGGCGTCCACGGCGATCACCGAGAGCTCGGAGAGCGGGTGGATGCGCATCCGCGCGAGGGCGTAGCGGGCGATGTCGAGGATCGCCTGCTCGTCGACCTCGGTTCCGGACTCGTTGTTGACGTCGATCGACATGGTCGTGCGGTTCTACTTCCCCTTGGGTCCGGCTGTGCCGCGGCTCTTGTGCGTGCCGTTCTCGGTGCCGTGCGTGCTGTCGTACTTCTCGTACGCGTCGACGATACGGCCGACCAGCTTGTGCCGGACGACGTCGTGGGACGTCAGGCGCGAGAAGTGGACGTCGTCGAGGCCCTCCAGGATGTCCTGTACCTGCCGCAGACCGGACTTCGTCCCGCTCGGGAGGTCCACCTGCGTCACGTCACCCGTGATCACGATCTTCGACTCGAAGCCGAGCCGGGTGAGGAACATCTTCATCTGCTCGGGGCTCGTGTTCTGAGCCTCGTCCAGGATGATGAAGGCGTCATTGAGGGTCCTTCCACGCATGTACGCCAGCGGGGCGACCTCGATCGTGCCCGAGGCCATCAGCTTCGGGATCGAGTCCGGGTCCAGCATGTCGTGCAGCGCGTCGTACAGGGGGCGCAGGTACGGGTCGATCTTCTCGTAGAGCGTGCCGGGCAGGAAGCCGAGGCGTTCGCCGGCCTCGACCGCGGGGCGGGTCAGGATGATCCGGTTGACCTGCTTGGACTGCAGTGCCTGGACCGCCTTGGCCATGGCCAGGTAGGTCTTGCCGGTGCCCGCGGGGCCGATGCCGAAGACGACGGTGTGCTTGTCGATGGCGTCGACGTACCGCTTCTGGTTGAGCGTCTTGGGGCGGATGGTGCGGCCACGCGAGGACAGGATGTTCTGTGTGAGCACCTCGGCGGGGGTCTCCTCGCCGTCGCCCTCCCCGTTCTCGCTCGCCCTGAGCATGGCGATCGAGCGTTCCACTGCGTCCTCCGTCATCGGCTGTCCCGTGCGGAGCACGAGCATCATCTCGTCGAACAGGCGCTGGACGAGCGCGACTTCACCCGCGTCGCCGGTCGCGCTGACCTCGTTGCCCCGGACATGGATGTCGGCCGCCGGGAAGGCCTTCTCGATCACGCGGAGCAGCGCGTCCCCGGAGCCCAGCACGGTCACCATGGGGTGCGCGGCCGGAACGGTGAACTGCGCTCTCGCCTGCCCCTGTGCGGGGTCGTGCACTGTGGGTGTGTCAGTCATGGGCCGGCTCTGTAGGCCTTGCTCGTCCTCCTCGTACCGGGGCCGCTCGGCGTGGGCCGCCCTCGCTCTGCCAAGGGTACGTCGGTGCACCGACAACGCCGTAGGCCTTTTCCACACCCGTCGCACGCGTGTCAGGCCAAGCGGCGGAAACCGATCGTGGGAACGGCCCTGCGCAGCGGCCACGGTCTGCTCACCTCGGGGATGAGGTCCTCGAGGAAGGCGTACCGGGTGAGGGCGGCGGGGGCCTGGCCGTCAACGGACTGGACGCGGCGCCACCAGGCGGCGATCTCGGACCAGCCGGGCGCCGAGAGGGAGCCGCCGAACTCCTGGACGGAGAGTGCGGCGGTCAGCCCGGCGAAGGCGAGCCGGTCGGCGAGGGGCCAGCCGGCGAGTGCGCCGGTGACGAAACCGGCGACGAAGACGTCACCGGCGCCGGTGGGGTCCAGTGCCTCCACGGCGATCGCCGGGACCACGGCGCTCTCGCCGGTGCGGCCGTCCACGGCGTACGCGCCCTCCGCGCCGAGCGTGACCACGGCGAGCGGTACGTGTTCGGTCAGCGCGTGGGCGGCGGCGCGGGGGCAGTCGGCGCCGGTGTAGCGCATGGCCTCCTCGGCGTTCGGCAGGAAGGCCTCGCAGTGCCGGAGGTCGGTGAGTCCGGCCAGGTCCCAGCGGCCGGTGTCGTCCCAGCCGACGTCGGCGAAGATGTGGGTGCCGGCGCGGGCCGCCTCGGCGATCCACGGTGCGCCGGTGCCGGGGACCAGCGAGGCGACGGCGGCACGCGCGCGTGGGGCGTGGTCGGGAGCGGGTTCCTCCGGGGGCGGCTCGTGCCCGTGGCTGACCATCGTCCGCTCGCCCTCGTAGGCCATCGACACGGTGACCGGCGAGTGCCAGCCGGGGACGGTGCGGGAGGGGCCGAGGTCGATGCCCTCGCCCTGTTCCAGCGCGTCCCAGCAGTACTCCCCGTAGTGGTCGTCGCCGAAGGCCGCGGCCAGGGACGTACGCAGTCCGAGGCGGGCGAGGGCGGTGGCCATGTTGGCGACGCCGCCGGGGCTGGACCCCATCCCGCGGGCCCAGGACTCGGTCCCGCGCACCGGGGCGGAGTCGAGGCCGGTGAAGACGATGTCGAGGAAGACGGTGCCCGTGAGGTAGACGTCGCACGGCGGGTCGTGCGGGGTGCGCAGCCCGGCGAGCGGGTCGACCTGGGCCTGGCGGTGCGGTCCCTCTCCGTCGGACGCGATCACGGTGGGCTCCCTGGCGTGGTGCGGATCCAGGCCAGTGTGCCACTCCCGTCGCTCGGGGCCCGGTCACCCCCGGGGACGCCGCGGTCTGTGTCGGGCCCGGTCGGCGCGGGGGTGCCGGGCCGCTTCGGGCCGGGCGCGGGCCCTTCGGTGCGTCGCCCGCGATCCCGGGGCGGCCGGGCGGGTCCGGATCCGGACGCCGCGTCCGCCGCCCCGGGTGGGGTCTACCAGCGGGGGACGGCGGGGGTGACCCATCCCGGGTCGGCGGCCCGCATCGCGGCCGCGTCGTCGCGGTCGCGCAGCGTTCCGTCGTCGTCGAGCCAGCGCCGGTGCAGGAACTCCAGCCTGGCGCGGTCGAGTTCGACTCCGAGTCCCGGCGCGTCGGACACGGCTACCGAGCCGTTCTCGAAGGTGAGGCGCTCGGTGAGTACGTCCTCGGACTGCCAGGGATAGTGGGAGTCGCAGGCGTGGTGCAGGCCGGGGACGGTCGACGCGACGTGGGTCATGGCGGCGAGCGAGATGCCCAGGTGGGTGTTGGAGTGCATGGACACGTCGACGCCGAACGTGCGGCACGTGGCGGCGAGTTCGCGGGTGTTGCGCAGGCCGCCCCAGTAGTGGTGGTCGCAGAGCACGACCTGGACGGCTCCCCGGGTGAACGCCTCCGGGATCTCCGCGAAGGTGGTCACGCACATGTTGGTGGCGAGCGGCACGTTCGTCCTCGCCGCGACCTCGGCCATGGCGGGCGTGCCGAGCGCCGGGTCCTCCAGGTACTCGAGCACGTCACCCAGCTCGTCCGCGACCCGCAGCGAGGTCGCCACCGACCAGGCGCCGTTGGGGTCGAGCCGCAGCGGCTGCCCGGGAAAGGCCTTCGCGAGGGCGCGTACGGCGGCGATCTCCTCCTCGGGCGGGAAGACCCCGCCCTTGAGCTTGAAGGAGGTGAATCCGTGGCGCTCGGTGAACTTCCGCGCCTGCGCGACGACTCCGGCCGGGTCGAGGGCGGCGCCCCAGTCGTCCTGCTGGGCCGCGACGCCCGCGGGGTGCCCGGCCCACTTGTAGAAGAGGTACGCGCTGTACTCGACCGCGTCCCGCACCTTGCCGCCGAGCAGCGCGTGCACGGGCAGCCCGAGAGCCTTGCCGAGGGCGTCCAGACAGGCCACCTCGAAGCCGGAGACGACCGACAGCCGCAGTTTGTCGGCGGTCTGCACGCCGCGCAGCCCGCCGACATCGACCTTGTCGTCGACCCGCTCCCGGTCGACGGCCACCGCGTCCGCAACCGCGGACAGGCCGTTGAGGTCGGAGACCTGCCGCCCCACCAGCCGCGCGGCGAAGGGCCGGGCGAGTTCCAGATACTTGCTGTCGCCGTACGTCTCGCCGACACCGGTGACGCCGTCCGCGGTGACGACCTCCACGATCAGGCGGGGTGTGTACGGCTGGTGCACTCCCTGGGTGTTGAGCAGCGGCGGGTCGGCGACCAGGATCGGGGTCAGCCGGACCTCGGTGACGGTCAGGTCGCGCGTCACAGGGCGGCTCCCACGGGGGCGAGGGCGGACGCGAGCCGCAGCCCGGCGGTGAGCAGGGACTCCAGGTCGGCGAGGTCGGCGGGCGAGGGGTCGGTGAGCGGGGCGCGTACGGGGCCGACGGGATGTCCGCGCAGCCGGGCGGCGGCCTTCACGAGCGAGACGGCGTAGCCGGTCCGCCGGTCGCGCAGTTCGACGAAGGGGGTGTAGAACTCGCGCAGCAGCCGGTCCATGACGGCGTCGTCACCGCGCCGGTGGGCGGCGAAGAAGAGGCCGGCGATCTCGGGGGCGAAGGCGTGCACGGCCGACGAGTACGCGGGCACGCCGACGGCGGCGTACGCGCGGGCCTGGATCTCCGCGGTGGCGGCGCCGTTGAAGAACAGGAAGCCCTCGGGTGCGGCGAGGGTCAGCCGCTGGAGCCGGTCGAGGTCGCCGTGCCCGTCCTTGAGCCCGACGACCCCGGGGATGCGGGCGATCCGGCGCAGCGAGGCGGGGGTGAAGGCGACCTGCCCGCGCTGGTAGGCGATCAGCGGCAGCGTGGTCCGTGCCGCCAACTGCTCCAGCTGGGCGACGAGTCCGTCCTGCGGGCCGGCGACGAGGTAGTGCGGCAGGACGAGCAGGGCGTCGGCGCCGGCGTCCTCGGCGAGGCGGGCGAACCGGGCGGCCTGCGCCCAGCCGTACCCGGTCCCGGCCACGACGGGCACCCGGCCCGCCGTCACCTCCACCGCGGCGGTGACGACCTTGCGGTACTCGTCCTCGTCCAGGGAGAAGAACTCCCCGGTGCCGCAGGCCGGGAAGACGGCGCCGGGCCGGGTGGCGAGCTGGGTCTCGAGGTGGGCGCGGAAGCCGTCGAGGTCGAGGGAGCCGTCGTCGTGAAAGCTGGTGAGCGGGAACGACAGCACTCCGTGCGCCATTCCGCTCCGCAGCCGTGCGACGACGTCGGCCTCCGTGTCCGTAGGCATACCATCTCCATATGTAGACGCTATCCACGTATGAGATGAGGCTAGAGAGCGGCTCCCGGCCCGTCAATGGCCGGCAAACGGTCCCCGGCGCCGGAACCACTCAGCACCGGGCACCGGGCACCGGGGTTACTCCGTGCCGGCGGCCGCCGGCCGGAACTCGTACGCCTCGACCTCGGCGAGGTACCGCGAGCGCCGCTCCTCGTCGTGTTCGAGGAAGGAGGCCAGGAACGAGTTGCGGGCCAGCTCGCGCAGCCGCTCGTGACCGAGGCCGAGCGCCTCGTGCACGGCGTGGAAGGTGTCGCCGACGTACCCGCCGAAGTAGGCGGGGTCGTCGGAGTTGACGGTGCACAGCAGCCCGGCGTCCATCATCGCGGGCAGCGGGTGGTCCTCCAGGACGTCCACGGCCCGCAGCCGTACGTTGGACAGCGGGCACAGCGTCAGCGGTACCCGCTCCCGCACGAGCCGTTCGACCAGCTCGGCGTCCTCCATGCAGCGCAGCCCGTGGTCGACGCGCTCGACACCCAGTACGTCGAGCGCCTCGGTGATGTAGGCGGGCGGCCCCTCCTCGCCCGCGTGCGCGACACGTCGCAGTCCGAGCGCGGCGGCGGCCTCGTACACCTCGCGGAACTTGGCCGGCGGGTGGCCGACCTCGGCGGAGTCGAGACCGATGCCGACGATCCGGTCCAGGTAGGGGCGCGCGGCCTCCAGGGTCCGCAGCGCCGACTCGGCGGACTCGTCCCGCAGGAAGCACATGATCAGCTGGGTGGAGACGCCGTGCGTCTCCTCGCTGCGGCCGAGCGCGTGGGTGAGGCCGTCCACGACGGTGCCCATGTCCACCCCGCGCGCGAGGTGGGCCTGCGGGTCGAAGAAGATCTCCGCGTGCCGTACGCCCTGCGCGGCGGCGCGCGCGAGATACGCGTCGGCGAGGTCGGTGAAGTCCTGCTCCGTCCGCAGGACGGCCATGAGCTCGTAGTACAGGTTCAGGAACGTCTGGAGATCGTCGAAGAGGTACGCCTGGCGGAGCTCTTCGGTGTCGGCGTACGGCAGCGTGACGCCGTTGCGTGCGGCGAGCGCGAAGGCGAGCTCCGGTTCGAGGGTGCCTTCGATGTGCAGGTGCAGTTCAGCTTTGGGGAGGGGCATCGAAGCATCGTACGGTCGCTCCCCCGACGTCTTGAAACCCAAACCGGCGCGTCACCAGCGCATTCACCCCGCGCGTTCACCCTGTGCACTCACCCCGCGCACTCATCCGCGCGTTCACCCGCGCCTGGGTACCGGCACCCTCATCAGATCGTGCGCCACGGTCAGTTCCCCCTCGAACCCGGCGGCCCTGGCCTGCCGCTCGAACTCCTCGGGTTCGGAGTACCGCTGGCTGAAGTGGGTGAGCACGAGATGCCGCGCACCCGCGTCCGCCGCGACCCGCCCGGCCTGACCGGCGGTCAGATGGCCGTGGTCGGTGGCCAGTCGCACGTCCTCGTCGAGGAATGTGGACTCGATGACGAGCATGTCGCAGCCCGCGGCGAGCGCGTGCACGCCGTCGCAGAGGCGGGTGTCCATGACGAAGGCGAACCGCTGCCCGCGCCGCACCTCGCTGACCTCGGCGAGGGTGACCCCGCCGACCGAACCCTCCCGCTGGAGGCGTCCGACGTCGGGCCCCGTGATCCCGTGTGCGGCGAGCCGCTCCGGCAGCATGCGCCGGCCGTCCGGTTCGACCAGCCGGTAGCCGAAGCTCTCCACGGGGTGCGAGAGCCGCCGGGCCTCCAGGGTGTAGGAGGCGGTGGTGGCGAGCACCCCGTCGGCGTCGACGGGGGCCTCGCTGAGCGCGACGGTCTCGCGGTACGCGGTGGCGTACCGGAGCCGGTCGAAGAACCGCTGTCCGGAGCGCGGGTAGTGAGCGGTGATCTCGTGCGGCACCCGGTCGAGGTTGATGCGCTGGATCACGCCGGCGAGGCCGAGGGAGTGGTCGCCGTGGAAGTGCGTGACGCAGAGCCGGTTCAGGTCGTGCGCGGCGACCCCGGCGCGGAGCAGCTGCCGCTGGGTTCCCTCGCCGGGGTCGAAGAGCAGGCCCTCGCCGTCCCAGCGCAGCAGATAGCCGTTGTGGTTGCGGTGCCGGGTCGGGACCTGGCTGGCGGTGCCGAGGACCACCAGTTCACGTACGGACAAAGCGGGGTGCCGTCCTTACCCGGGAGGCCACGTCAGGCCGCGTCCGCCCAGGATGTGGGCGTGCGCGTGGAAGACGGTCTGTCCGGCGCCGCTGCCGGTGTTGAACACGATCCGGTAGCTGTCCAGCTTCTCCTCGGCGGCGACCTCCCCGGCCTCGCACAGCACGTCGGCCGCGAGCGCCGGTTCGGCGGCGGCGAGTGCGGCCGCGTCGGCGTGGTGGGCCTTGGGGATCACCAGTATGTGGGTGGGGGCCTGCGGGTTGATGTCCCGGAAGGCGAGGGTGGTGTCGGTCTCCCGCACCACGGTCGCCGGGATCTGCCCCGCGACGATCTTGCAGAACAGGCAGTCGTCCTGCGGCTGTCCCGACATGCGTGTGCCTCCTCGCGCCCGCTGATCACTGTTGACGGCATCGTAGCGGCCCGCCGGTCCCGCGCCCCGTGCGGAGCGGTTCTCGCCGGCGGGCCAACCGCCGGGCGGGGACCACGGCGAATCACAACTCGGGCAGCGGCGGCGCGGACTTGGCCGGGTTCTCGGCGAGCGCCGCCAGCGCGATGCGGATCGCCTCGTCCAGCTGGACGTCACGTCCGGCCGCGTGGTCCTGAGGCCGCTGGACGGCCTCGACGTCCGGATCGACGCCGTGGTTCTCGACGCCCCACCCGTAACCCTCCAGCCAGATCGCGTACTTGGGCTGGGTGACCAGGGTGCCGTCGACGAGCCGGTAGCGGCTGTCGATGCCGACCACGCCGCCCCAGGTCCGCGTGCCGACCACGGGGCCGATGCCGAGCGCCTTGACCGCCGCGTTGACGATGTCGCCGTCCGAGCCGGAGAACTCGTTGGCGACCGCGACGACGGGGCCGCGCGGCGCGTCCTCGGGGTAGCTGAAGGGGCGCAGCCCGCGGGGCACGTCCCAGCCTACGATCCGGCGGGCGAGCTTCTCGACGACGAGCTGGGAGGTGTGTCCGCCGCGGTTCTCGCGGACGTCGACGACGAGTCCTTCGCGGGCCACCTCGACGCGCAGGTCACGGTGGATCTGGGCCCAGCCGGGCGCCTGCATGTCCGGCACGTGCAGATAGCCGAGGCGTCCGCCGGACATCTCGTGGACGTGGGCGCGGCGGTCGGCGACCCAGGCGTGGTAGCGCAGCGGCTCCTCGTCATCGAGGGGGACGACCACCGCGTGCCGCAGATCGCCGCCGCCGGACGGGGAGACGGTCAGCTCGACCGGCTTGTTCGCCGTCCCGACGAGGAGCGGTCCGGGGCCGGCCACCGGGTCGACCGGCCGTCCGCCGACCGCGACGACGGCGTCCCCCGCGCGGACGGCGACTCCGGGAGCGGCGAGCGGCGCCTGCGCGCGGGGGTCGGAGGTCTCCGAGGGAAGGATCCGGTCGATGCGCCAACTGCCGTCCTCGTGGCGGGAGATGTCCGCTCCGAGCAGCCCCTGGGCGGGTGACCCGCCGTTTCGGCCGCGGGGGGTGACGTAGGCGTGCGAGGTGCCCAGTTCGCCCTGCACCTCCCAGAGGAGGTCGACCAGGTCGTCGTGGGTGGCGACGCGCTCCAGGACCGGCCGGTACCGGGCGAGTATCCCGTCCCAGTCGACGCCGCCGAGGTCGGGACGCCAGAAGTTGTCCCGCATGAGGCGGCCGGTCTCCTCGTACATCTGCCGCCACTCGGCGGCCGGGTCGACGCTCTGCTGGACCCGGGAGAGGTCGACGGTGATGTTGCTGTCGCTCTCGTCGTCGTGCGAGGCGCGGCGGTCGCTCGGTACGACCTTGAGCTTGCCGTCGGTCCACAGCAGGACCCGCTTGCCGTCGCCGCTGACCGTGAAGTGGTCGGCGTCCGCGGCGAGATGCTCGACGCGCTGCTGGAGGAGGTCGTAACGCTCCAGGTCGCTGCCGGGGTCAGGATGGCCGGGGGTGGCACGGGAGGCGCCGAGCACTCCGCGCACCGGGTGGCGCAGCCACAGCAGGCCGTCCTTGGCGGCCCGCAGCCCGGAGTAGCGAGCGGCCTCGACGGGGAACGGCACGATGCGGTCGCCGAGTCCTTCGAGGTCGATCCGGGTGGCCGGGGCGCCCTCGCTGTCGGGTGTCTCGTCCTTGCCGGGGGCGTCGAAGGGGCGGCCGTGGCGCTGCGGGCCGAAGGGCGAGGGGGTGGTCGCGGCCAGCGTGATGAGGTGGGGCCGGGCCCCGCCGACGAAGGCGAGGTCGAAGACGTGCTCGTCGTAGACGGGGTCGAAGGACCGCGCCGACAGGAAGGCGAGGTGCCTGCCGTCGAGGGTGAACGCGGGCGCGTAGTCCCGGAAGCGCAACGGGGTCGCCTCGGTCACCGACAGGTCGGCGGTGTTGGCGAGCTTGAGCTGGCGCAGCGGGCGCGGGCCGGGGTGCGACCAGGCGAGCCACGCGGAGTCGGGCGAGAAGACGAGCCCGGAGACCTCGCCGTCCTCGCCGCGGTCGACCTCCCTGACCTCTCCCGTCTCCCGCTCGACGAGCAGGACGCGCCCGTCGTGGGCGGCGACGGCGGCGCGGCTGCCGTCGGGTGCCATGGCGAGCCCGAGGACCCGGCCCAGCCGGCCCGCGGCGAGGCGGCGCGGGGCGGCGCCGGGCGCGGCCCCGGTGGCGGGCGCGAACTCGAGGGCGTCGTCGCCCTCGGCGTCGGTCACCCACACCACGTACTCCTCGCCGTCGGCGCGGAAGGTGCGGGGCAGCCGGGCGCGTACGCCGGGTTCGGCGGCGAGCGCGCGGGCGGGGCCGGAGCGATGGGTGATCCAGTGGACGGCGCCGCGCACGGAGATCGCGCTGCCGCGTCCGGTGTGGTCGGGCGCGCCCGCGCCGAACCAGCGGGCCGCGTCGACGGGGTGCGGCTGGAGGTCGACCCGCCGGCCGCCGGGCCGGACGTCGAGCCTGCGCGCTCCGGCGCCGTCGAGGTCGTCGAGGTCGTCGAGGAGCCAGAGTTCACCGGCGGACGCGTAGACGATCCGGGTGCCGTCGGTGGCGGCGTGCCGGGCGTAGAAGCCGTCGATCCCGGTGTGCCGGCGCAGGTCGGAGCCGTCGGCGAGGGAGGAGTACACGGCTCCGACACCTTCGTGGTCGGACAGGAACGCGACGCGCTCCCCCACCCACATCGGGTATTCGACGTTGCCGTCGAGGTCCTCGTGCAGCCGGACGAACTCGCCGTCGCCGTCGCGGTCGATCCACAGCTTGCCCGCCGTGCCGCCGCGGTAGCGCTTCCACCAGGCGGCCTCGCGGCCCATGGGGGCGGACAGCAGGACGGTGCCGGGTCCCCCGCGGGCGACGTCGCCGACGGGCCCGTACGGGAGGGTGGCGGCGGGTCCCCCGTCGAGCGGGACGGCGCGGGCCCAGCTGCGCCGCAAGGAGGCCTGGCCCGCCGTGCTGAGGGCGAGCACGTGTCCTTCCGGCGTCCAGCCGCGGACCTGGGTCCGGTTGCTGCCCCAGTGGGTGAGCCGCCTGGCGGGGCCGCCGTCCAGGGGGGCCGCGTGCACCTCGGGGGCTCCGTCCCGGGTGGAGGTCCAGGCGACGGTGGTGCCGTCCGGGGAGATGCGCGGATGGTTCACCGGGACGTTGTCGGCGCTGACCCGCCAGGCGCGGCCCGCGGTGTCGAGCGGGGCGGCCCAGACGTCGTCCTCGGCGGTGAAGACGACGTGGTCGCCGTGCAGGTGGGGGAACCGGAGGTACGCGGGGGGTACGGACTGTGTCACCCGGTCACCCTATGCAGCGTCCGGCCGCCCCGGCAGGGGTTTGGATCACTTGCCGTCCCGTCCACGCGCGGCTCACTTGCCCTGGACGGGCCGGCAGGACGGGTAGTTCTCGCACCAGATGGTCTGGGTCTCGGTGACGGTCACGGTGGATCCGGGCCGCTGGGGGTCGTAGGAGACGGGCGGGGTGCCGGCGGCGTCGCAGTTGCCCAGCACGCTGACGTGGAAGCGCTGTTTGCCGCCGACCTTGGCGGTGAGGTCGCCTCGTACGCACTTGCCGTCGATCGCGCGGGTGACCTTGCCGGTGATGGTGATGTCCTGCCCGCTGCGGGTCTCCCCCTGGCAGTCGACGTCGGCCACGGTGCGCACGGTCGGCGAGGGCGACTTGCCGGGCGTGAAGGCCTTGTTGCCGTCGCCGTAGTTGCCGGTGCAGCTCAGCCACTGCACGTCGACGCCCCGGCGCTCCAGTTCCCTGGTGCCTGCCTGGTCGGTCGTGTACGCGGCCGACGCGGCGCTCAGCCCGTCACCCGGTTCGCACGCGGCCACCCCGAACACCGCGACCGCGCCGAGCCCGGCCGCGCCGAACACCCGCCTGCGGGCCGCCCCTTGCCTTGAAAGCCTCATAACGCCCATGCACGGCAGCGTGCCACCGTCCCGGGCCCGGCGGTAGACCGCATGCGGCCAGTTGCCGTGTCAGCCGCGCGGCAGGAGCCGCTGTGGACCCGGTGCGGTCAGGACCAGCGGCCGGTGCGGCCCAGCAGCAGGGCGGTCGCCGCGGTCCCGGCGGTGGAGGTGCGCAGCACGCTGCGCCCCAGCCGGTACGCCTTCGCGCCCGCCTCGGAGAACAGCGTCAACTCCTCCGGGGAGACGCCGCCTTCGGGGCCGACGACCAGCACGATCTCGCCGGAGGCGGGGAGTTCGGCGGTCGCCAGCGGCTCGCTGCCGTACTCGCGGTCCTCGTGCAGCACCGCCGCGAGTTCCGCCGTGGCGAGAAGCGCGCCGACCTGCTTGGTCGTCATGGCGTCCGTGACCTCCGGGAAGCGCACGCGGCGGGACTGCTTGCCGGCCTCCCGGGCGGTGGCCCGCCACTTGGCGAGCGCCTTCAGCCCCCGGTCGCCCTTCCACTGCGTGATGCAGCGGGAGGCGGCCCACGGGACCACGCGGTCCACGCCGGTCTCGGTCATGGTCTCGACGGCCAGTTCACCGCGGTCGCCCTTGGGGAGGGCCTGCACGACGGTGATGCGCGGGGACTCCTCGGGCTCCTCGGCGACCGCGTCCATGTGGACGATCAGCCGGTCCTTGCCCTCGGTGTCCGTCACGACGCACTGCGCCCAGCGGCCCGCCCCGTCCGTGAGGACGACGTCCTCACCGGCCCGCAGCCGCTTCACGGAGACCGCGTGCCGTCCTTCGGGACCGTCGAGCACATAGCGTCCGCCCCGGCCGGCGGCGAGGTCCTCGGCCACGAACACCGGCGCGGTCATCGGTCCGCGCCGCCGGGGAACGACGACAACGCTGTCTTCGCGGCGTCGAGTTCGGCGGCCAGCACCTCCACCAGCTGCGCGGCGGGCAGTTCGCGTGCCATGCGGTGGCCCTGGCCCGCCCACAGCGCCATGCCCTGGGGGTCGCCCGCCTTGGCCGCCGCCTTGCGCAGCGGGGAGGTGAGGTGGTGGACCTCGGGGTAGGCGGCGGGGGCGTACGGGCCGTGTTCGCGCATGAAGCGGTTGACCAGACCGCGGGCCGGCCGCCCGGAGAACGCCCGCGTCAGCTCGGTGCGGACGAACAGGGGATTGGTCAGCGCCTGCTTGTGCACGGGCGCGGCACCGGACTCCGGGGTGGCGACGAACGCCGTGCCGAGCTGGGCCGCGTTCGCGCCCTCGGCTAGCACCGCGGCGATCTGCGCGCCGCGCATGATGCCGCCGGCCGCCACGATCGGCAGACTGACGCTCTCCCGGACCTGGGCGACCAGCGAGAGCAGTCCGATGCCGGCGGCGTCCGCCTCCGGGGCGTCCCGGTGGGTGCCCTGGTGGCCGCCCGCCTCGACGCCCTGCACGATCACGACGTCGGCGCCGGCCCGCTGCACGGCCTGCGCCTCCTCGGCCGTGGTCGCCGTGACCATGGTCATGGTGCCGACGCGGGCGAAGGAGGCGAGCACCTCGGGCGTGGGGCAGCCGAAGTGGAAGGAGACCACCGGCACGGGATTGTCGAGGAGGACGGCGAGCTTGGTGTCGTAACCGTCGTCGCGGCCGCTGTCGGGGTCGCCGAGCTCGGTGTCGTACCAGCCGGCCTCACCCGCGAGCTGGTGGGCGTAGACGTCGACGGCGGCCGGGTCCGCGTGCTCCTGCTGCGGCATGAAGAGGTTCACGCCGAAGGGGCGGCCGGTGAGGCCGCGCAGCTGCTTGATCTCCTGGTACATGCCGTCGGCCGTCTTGTATCCGGCGGCGAGGAAGCCGAGCCCCCCGGCCTCGGACACGGCGGCGGCCAGCTGCGGTACGGAGACGCCGCCCGCCATGGGGGCCTGCACGATCGGACACCGAAAGAGATCGGTCAGCGCGGAGGACATGACGGCATGGTGTCACGTCCCTTGGACAAGTCCGAATCCGGCGGCCACCCGGCACAGGCCACCGGAATGTGCCTCTCCGGGGGCTTCACATCCACTCCGGGGGCTTCACATCCAGGGGGGCGTCCCGCCGCGTCGGTCTCCGGCGCGCCCAGCGCGGGGTGTCCCGCCGTGCGGTAGGTCTCCGGTGAGCGGCGGGCCGTCCCCTCGCGCGTGTCCCGCCGGGGCGCGGGCGGGGGCCGGACCCGTGGGATCCGGCCCCCGACGGGCCGTGCGGGCAGGCCCCGAGGGCCTGCCCGAAGCGCCGTCAGCGGCCGTTGAACGCGTCCTTCAGCCGCGAGAACAGTCCCTGCTGGCCCGGCTGGAACTGCCCCGTGGGCCGCTCCTCGCCGCGCAGCTTCGCCAGTTCCCGCAGCAGGCGCTCCTGCTCCGCGTCCAGCTTCGACGGGGTCATGACCTCGACGTGGACGATCAAATCGCCCCGGCCGCCGCCGCGCAGATGCGTGACGCCCCGGGCGTGCAGCGGGATCGACTGACCGGACTGGGTGCCCGGGCGGATGTCGACCTCCTCCAGCCCGTCCAGGGTCTCCAGCGGCACCTTCGTGCCGAGGGACGCCGCCGTCATCGGGAGGGTGACCGTGCAGTGCAGGTCGTCGCCCCGGCGCTGGAACTGCGCGTGCGGCAGCTCGTGGATCTCCACGTACAGGTCACCGGCGGGGCCGCCGCCGGGGCCGACCTCGCCCTCGCCCGCGAGCTGGATCCGCGTGCCGTTGTCGACACCGGCCGGGATCTTCACGGTCAGGGTCCGGCGCGAGCGCACCCGCCCGTCGCCCGCGCACTCCGGGCACGGCGTCGGCACCACCGTGCCGAAGCCCTGGCACTGGGGGCAGGGGCGGGACGTCATGACCTGGCCCAGGAAGGACCGCGTGACCTGGGACACCTCGCCGCGACCGCGGCACATGTCACAGGTCTGCGCGGAGGTCCCGGGGGCCGCGCCCTCGCCGCTACACGTGGTGCACACCACGGCCGTGTCGACCTGGATGTCCTTGGTCGTGCCGAAGGCCGCCTCGTCGAGGTCGATCTCCAGCCGGATCATGGCGTCCTGGCCCCGGCGCGTACGCGACCGCGGGCCGCGCTGCGACGCCGTGCCGAAGAACGCGTCCATGATGTCCGAGAAGTTCCCGAAGCCGCCGGCGCCGAAGCCGCCCGCGCCCGCGCCGCCGCTCTGCGAGAGCGGGTCGCCGCCGAGGTCGTAGACCTGCTTCTTCTGCGGGTCCGACAACACCTCGTAGGCGGCGTTGATCTCCTTGAAGCGCTCCTGCGTCTTCGGATCGGGATTGACGTCCGGATGCAGCTCGCGGGCGAGCCTCCGGAACGCCTTCTTGATCTCGTCCTGGGAAGCGTCGCGGCGCACGCCGAGTACGGCGTAGTAGTCCGTGGCCACTTACGACTCCGCCAGGATCTGTCCGACGTACCGTGCCACTGCGCGTACCGCTCCCATCGTTCCCGGGTAATCCATGCGGGTCGGTCCGACCACGCCGAGTTTTGCGACTGCCTCGCCGCCCGAACCGTAGCCGACCGAGACCACGGACGTGGAGTTGAGTCCCTCGTGGACGTTCTCGCGACCGATCCGTACGGTCATGCCCGAATCCGTCGACTCCCCCAGCAGCTTGAGAAGCACGACCTGCTCCTCGAGGGCTTCGAGGACCGGCCGGATCGTGAGGGGGAAATCATGTCCGAAACGGGTGAGATTGGCGGTGCCGCCGATCATCAACCGCTCCTCGTTCTCCTCGACGAGCGCCTCCAGCAGCGTGGAGAGCACCGTCGAGACCGTACCGCGGTCCTCGGTCTCGAAGGCCTCCGCCAGATCCTGCACCAACTGCGGGACATCCGCGAAACGGCGGCCCGCGACCCGGCTGTTGAGCCGGGCCCGCAGATCCGCCAGGGACGTCTCGCCGAAGGGCGCCGGACAGTCGATCATGCGCTGCTCGACCCGGCCGGTGTCCGTGATGAGCACCAGCATCACGCGGGCCGGGGCCAGCGAGAGCAGTTCCACGTGCCGCACCGTCGAGCGCGTGAGCGAGGGGTACTGGACGACGGCGACCTGCCGGGTGAGCTGCGCGAGCAGCCGCACCGTGCGCCCCACGACGTCGTCGAGGTCGACGGCGCCGTCGAGGAAGTTCTGGATGGCGCGGCGCTCGGGCGCGGTCATCGGCTTGACGCCGGCGAGCTTGTCGACGAAGAGGCGGTAGCCCTTGTCCGTGGGGATGCGCCCGGCGCTGGTGTGCGGCTGGGCGATGTACCCCTCGTCCTCCAGGGCTGCCATGTCGTTGCGGACGGTGGCCGGGGAGACCCCCAGCCGGTGGCGCTCGGTCAGCGCCTTGGAGCCGACCGGCTCCTCCGTCCCGACGTAGTCCTGGACGATGGCGCGCAGTACCTCGAGCCTGCGTTCACTCAGCATCGCGCACACCTCCAGATGTCGGCACCGTGGTCGTCGCGGCCTTCTTCCTGGCACTCAGCGCGTGCGAGTGCCAGCGTTCCCCGGCTCAGTGTACGGCGGGGAGGTACGACCCCGGCAAGGGCGGGCCCCTGACGCCCTCGCCTCGGGGTGGGACGTGTCCCGCCATGTCGCGCCGTCGTACCCCGTTGCCGCTAGCGTCGCCGTGTGAAGGTGACTTGGGAAGAGGCGGGGTGGGAGCAGCTCGCCCCGCGGGTCGGACGGTGCCGCCTGCCGGGCTGGGACTGCACCACGGGGCTCGTGGTCGGCGAGGGCGCCGCGCTCCTGATCGACGCGGGGTCGAGCCTGGCGGAGGGCGCGCGGCTGCGGGCCGAGGCCGAGCGGCTCCTCGGCAGCCGGCTGCGTGTGACACACCTCGCACTCACCCATCCCCACTTCGACCACGTCTTCGGCGCCGCCGCCTTCTCCGGGGTGGAGGTGTTCGGCGCGGTGGGCCTGGACACGGTCCTCGACCACGGCCGCGAGGAACTGCGCGCGGACGCCGTGCGCAACGGTCTGGACCCGCGCGAGGCGGCCGAGGCGGCGGACCTGCTCATCCGCCCCCGCCACCTCGTGTCCGGCGAGTGGACCCTCGGGCTGGGCGGCGGGGCGCAGGTCCTGCTGGCGAACGTGGGTCCCGGCCACACCGGGCACGACCTGGCGGTGCTCGTACCGGGAGCGGGCGGCCCGGAGGTCGTCTTCTGCGGCGACCTGGTGGAGGAGTCGGGTGAGCCCCAGGCCGGCCCGGACGCCGTTCCGTCCCACTGGCCGGCGGCCCTGGACCGGCTGCTGGACCTCGGGGGCGAGGACGCCGTGTACGTGCCGGGGCACGGGGGCGCGGTCGACGCGGCGTTCGTCCGGGCCCAGCGGGACGCGCTGGCCGCCCGCTTCGGCGTGTCGTAGGCGCGGGCGGGGGCTCCGGCGCTCGACTTCTCCTATCGTCATCCGAATGCGCCAGTACTCTCCGGACCTGACCCCGCCGTGGAAGAAGCCCAAGCCCGTGCCCGAGGTCCCGGCCGACCCCGGTCTGGTGGTGGAGGAGCCCGGCACCGGTTTCTGCGGTGCCGTGATCCGCTGCGAGGCGGGCACGGTGACGCTGGAGGACCGCTTCGGCAAGCACCGGGTGTTCCCGCTGGAGCCGCGGGGCTTCCTCCTGGAGGGCAGGGTGGTCACCCTGGTCCGTCCGGCCGCCGGACCGGCCCGCCCCAGCCGCACCGCCTCCGGTTCGGTCGCCGTGCCCGGCGCCCGCGCCCGCGTGGCCCGGGCCGGCCGCATCTACGTCGAGGGCCGGCACGACGCCGAGCTCGTGGAGCGGGTGTGGGGCGACGACCTGCGCATCGAGGGCGTCGTCGTCGAGTACCTGGAGGGCGTCGACGACCTGCCGTCCGTCGTCGAGGAGTTCGGTCCCGGACCGGACGCCCGGCTCGGCGTCCTCGTCGACCACCTGGTCCCCGGCTCGAAGGAGTTCCGGATCGCGGAGGCGGTCACCAGCGAGCACGCCCTCGTGGTGGGCCATCCGTACATCGACATCTGGGAGGCCGTGAAGCCGTCCTCGGTCGGCATCCCCGCGTGGCCCCGGGTCCCGCGCGGCCAGGACTGGAAGACCGGCGTCTGCCGCGCCCTGGGCTGGCCGGAGAACACCGGCGCGGCCTGGCAGCACATCCTGTCCCGCGTCCGCTCCTACAAGGACCTGGAGCCGGAACTCCTCGGCCGCGTGGAAGAACTCATCGACTTCGTCACGGCCCCGGAGTAGCCACCGCAGCGGCCGACGAGGCGAGCGCGAAGCGCGACACGGCGGGCCGGGACAGCGCCCGCAGGCCCGGGGGGCTGAGCTGGTGATTTCAGCCCGTCCGGCGCTTGAGGACGAGCGCGAAGCGCGACACCGCGGGCCGGGACAGCGCCCGCAGGCCCGGGAGGCTGGGCTGGTGATTTCAGCCCGTCCGGCGTTTGAGGACGAGGCCGTCAGGCCGGTACGGGGGCCCGGGGGCAGCGCCCCCGGGTCAGTCCACCAGGTCGCGGACCACCGCGTCCGCGAGCAACCGCCCCCGCAGGGTGAGCACGGCCCGCCCGCCCCCGTAAGGCCCGCTCTCGAGCAGCCCGCCCGCCAGAGCGCGCCGAGCCGCGGCCAGCCCGTCCGGCCGCAGCAGCGCCAGCGGACAGCCCTCCCGCAGCCGCAGCTCCAGCAGGATCCGCTCGACCCGGCGGTCCTCCGCGGAGAGCAGCTCACGCCCCGCCCCGGGCGACCTCCCCGCGGCCAGCGCCCCGGCGTACGCGCCGGGATGCTTCACGTTCCACCAGCGCACCCCGCCCACATGGCTGTGGGCCCCGGGCCCCGCGCCCCACCAGTCGGCGCCGCGCCAGTACAGCTCGTTGTGCAGGCAGCGCCCCGCGTCGGACGTAGCCCAGTTCGAGACCTCGTACCAGTCGAAACCGGCCGCCGAGAGCACCTCGTCGGCGATGAGGTACCGGTCCGCGTGGACATCGTCGTCGGTCATGGGGACCTCGCCGCGACGGATGCGGCGGGCCAGCTGGGTGCCCTCCTCGACGATCAGCGCGTACGCCGAGACATGGTCGGGTCCCGCACCGAGGGCCGCGTCGAGCGAGGCCCGCCAGTCGTCGTCGGTCTCCCCGGGGGTGCCGTAGATCAGGTCGAGGTTCACGTGGTCGAAGCCCGCCGCGCGCGCCTCGGCGACGCAGGCCTCGGGCCGGCCGGGCGTGTGGGTGCGGTCGAGCACCTTCAGGACGTGCTGCCGGGCGCTCTGCATGCCGAAGGAGATCCGGTTGAAGCCGCCGGCGCGCAGGGTGGCGAGGTAGGCGGGGTCGACCGACTCCGGGTTCGCCTCCGTGCTGATCTCCGCGTCGTCCGCGAGCCCGAACTCGTCGCGGATCGCGCCCAGCATCCGTACCAGATCGTCGGCGGCCAGCAGCGTGGGCGTCCCGCCGCCGACGAAGACCGTGCGGACGGGGCGCGGGTCGTCGCCGAGCACCTTGCGCGCCAGCCGGACCTCGTCGGTCAGGGTCGACGCGTAGTTGTCGCGGGAGGCGAGCACGCCGCCGCTGCCCCGCAGCTCGGTGGCCGTGTAGGTGTTGAAGTCGCAGTAGCCGCAGCGGGTCGCGCAGTACGGGACGTGGAGGTAGAACCCGAGAGCGCGCTCGGCGGCCCCGGCGAGGGCGTGCGCGGGCAGCGCCCCGTCGTCGGGGACGGGCTCACCGTCGGGGAGTGCGGAAGGCATGCCCTCCATTGTCCAGCACGCCGGCCGCGCCCCGTCCGCGCGAGCGGGCCCGGACGTCTCCGGACCCGCCACACCGGGTGCTACGCCTCGCGCGAGCCCGCGTACATCTCGTCGATGAGGTGCTTGTACTCCCGCTCGACGACCGGACGCTTCAGCTTCAGGCTCGGGGTGATCTCCCCGTGCTCGACGTCCAGGTCGCGCGGCAGCAGCCGGAACTTCTTGATGGTCTGCCAGCGCTGGAGACCGTCGTTGAGCTCCTTCACGTAGCCCTCGACCATCCCGACCGTCACCGGGGCCGCGACGACCTCGGCGTACGACTTGCCCGCCAGCCCGTTCTCCTTCGCCCAGTCCAGGATCGACGGCTCGTCGAGGGCGATGAGCGCGGTGCAGAAGTTCCGGTCGGCTCCGTGCACGAGGATGTTGGAGACGTACGGACACACGGCCTTGAACTGGCCCTCGACCTCGGCGGGCGCGATGTACTTGCCGCCGGACGTCTTGATGAGGTCCTTCTTGCGGTCGGTGATCCGCAGGTACCCGTCCGGGGACAGCTCGCCGATGTCGCCGGTGTGGAACCAGCCGTCGGACTCCAGTACCTCGGCGGTCTTCTCGGGCAGCCGGTGGTAGCCCTCCATGATGCCGGGGCCGCGCAGCAGGATCTCGCCGTCGTCCGCGATGCGCACCTCGGTGCCGGGCAGCGGCTTGCCGACGGTGCCGGTGCGGTAGGCCTCACCGGGGTTGACGAAGGAGGCCGCCGAGGACTCGGTGAGGCCGTAGCCCTCCAGGATGTGGATGCCGGCGCCGGCGAAGAAGTAGCCGATCTCCGGGGCGAGCGCGGCGCTGCCGGAGACGCAGGCGCGCAGGTTGCCGCCGAAGGCGTCGCGGATCTTGGCGAAGACGAGCCTGTCGGCGACCTTGTGCTTGGCGCCCAGAGCCAGCGGGACGGAGGCGACACCGGTGCGCCGGAAGTTGTCCTGGCTGACCTTCGCGTACTCGCGGGCGACCTCGGCCGCCCACTGGAAGATCTTGTACTTGGCGCCGCCCCCGGCCCGTGCCTTGGCCGCGACCCCGTTGTAGACCTTCTCGAAGATGCGCGGCACGGCCGCCATGTACGTCGGCCGTACCACCGGAAGATTCTCGATGATCTTGTCCACCCGGCCGTCGACGGCGGTGACGTGACCGGCCTCGATCTGGCCGGAGGTGAGCACCTTGCCGAAGACGTGCGCGAGCGGCAGCCACAGGTACTGCACGTCTTCGCTGCTGATCAGCCCGGTGGCGACGGTCGCCTTGGCCATGTACGACCAGTTGTCGTGCGGCAGCCGGACGCCCTTGGGCCGGCCGGTGGTACCCGAGGTGTAGATCAGCGTGGCGAGCTGGCCGGGGGTGATCGCACCGACCTTCTTCGTGATCAGGTCGGGGTTCTTCTCCAGGTACGCGGCGCCGCGCGTCTCCAGCTCGGCGAGGGACAGCACCCAGTCGCCCTCGTCCTCGGGGGTGTCCACACCGGTGGGGTCGATCACCACGACATGGGCCAGCTCGGGCAGCTCGGCCCGCTTGGCGCGCGCCTTGGCGACCTGCGCGGCGTCCTCCGCGATCAGGACCCTGCTCTCCGAGTCGGAGAGGATGAACGCGGACTCCTCCGCGTTCGTCTGCGGATACACGGTCGTCGTGGCCGCGCCGGCGCACATGATGCCGAGGTCGGCGAGGATCCACTCGACCCGGGTCGAGGAGGCGAGCGCGACGCGCTGCTCCGGCTGCACCCCCAGCTCGATCAGGCCGGCCGCGATGGCGTAGACCCGCTCGGCCGCCTGCGCCCAGCTCAGCGACCTCCACTCCTCCGGGCCCCCGCCCGCGGCCGTTGGTACGGGGTAGCGGTAGGCCTCGGCGTCGGGCGTGGCCGCCACGCGCTCCAGGAAGACGGCCGCCACGGAGGGCGGACGGTTCTCGATCAGGGTCTGTGTGTCGCTCACGACATCCTCCGGGGCCCGCGACAGTGCGTGCGACTGGCTCGGTCGACTGCTGTGCGGCTGGCTGGTTGCGGCTGTGTTGTCGTCACTCACGGCGCCTTGTTAACTCGCGAGTAACTACCGAGCAGAGATCAGAGTAAGGCCCGACCGGCCGGTACGTAAGGGGCAGCGGCCTGTCACTTCCTACAGAGAGCAACCGGCCGCACGCGCAAGGGGGCCCGCCGCGCACGCGCGGAACAGGCCCCCTGCACCCGGTCCGTTTCCGGGTTTTGTCCCTGTATGAACAGCTGCTTCTCGGCCGTACGGGCTACTTCTCGCCGCCACCCTGACGAGCCAAATCCTGCCGTTGCCCGGGCGGGACACTCACCGTCATCGCCCGGACGGGCCGCTTCCTGCCATTGCCGGGGCGGCCGTTGCCGGGGCGTGCTACTTCTTGCCCTTGCCCGAGCCGGCGTTCTCGTCACTGGACAGCACGGCGATGAAGGCCTCCTGCGGAACCTCCACGGATCCCACCATCTTCATCCGCTTCTTGCCCTCCTTCTGCTTCTCCAGCAGCTTCCGCTTCCGGGAGATGTCACCGCCGTAGCACTTCGCGAGGACGTCCTTGCGGATGGCGCGGATGGTCTCGCGGGCGATGACCCGCGAACCGATGGCGGCCTGGACGGGGATCTCGAAGGCCTGGCGCGGGATCAGCTCGCGCAGCTTGGCGACGAGCCGTACTCCGTACGCGTAGGCCGCGTCCCGGTGCGTGACGGCGGAGAAGGCGTCGACGCGGTCGCCGTGGAGCAGGATGTCGACCTTCACCAGCTGGGCGTCCTGCTCGCCGGTGGGCTCGTAGTCCAGGGACGCGTAGCCGCGGGTCTTGGACTTCAGGTTGTCGAAGAAGTCGAAGACGATCTCGGCGAGGGGAAGCGTGTAGCGGATCTCGACGCGGTCCTCGGAGAGGTAGTCCATCCCGAGAAGGGTGCCGCGACGGGTCTGGCAGAGCTCCATGATCGAGCCGATGAACTCACTGGGAGCGAGGATCGTGGCCCGGACGACCGGCTCGAAGACCTTGTCGATCTTGCCCTCGGGGAACTCGCTCGGGTTGGTGACCGTGTGCTCCTTCCCGTCCTCCATGATCACGCGGTAGACCACGTTGGGCGCGGTGGCGATGAGTTCGAGGTTGAACTCGCGCTCCAGGCGCTCACGGATCACGTCGAGGTGCAGCAGGCCGAGGAAGCCGACGCGGAAGCCGAAGCCGAGGGCCGCGGAGGTCTCGGGCTCGTAGACCAGGGCCGCGTCGTTGAGCTGGAGCTTGTCCAGCGCCTCGCGGAGGTCGGGGTAGTCCGAGCCGTCCAGGGGATAGAGGCCGGAGAAGACCATCGGCTTGGGGTCCTTGTACCCGCCGAGGGCTTCGGTGGCGCCCTTCTCCTTGCTGGTGATCGTGTCACCGACCTTGGACTGACGGACGTCCTTCACGCCGGTGATGATGTAGCCCACCTCGCCGACGCCGATGCCGTCGGCCGGGGTCATCTCGGGCGACGAGACGCCGATCTCCAGCAGCTCGTGCGTGGCGCCGGTCGACATCATCCTGATGCGCTCGCGCTTGTTGAGCTGGCCGTCGATGACACGGACGTACGTGACCACGCCACGGTAGGAGTCATAGACCGAGTCGAAGATCATCGCGCGGGCGGGCGCGTCCGCGACGCCGACCGGCGCCGGGACGTCACGGACCACCCGGTCCAGCAGCGCATCCACGCCGACGCCGGTCTTCGCCGAGACCTTCAGCACGTCCTCGGGCTGGCAGCCGATGAGATTGGCCAGCTCCTCGGAGAACTTCTCGGGCTGGGCGGCCGGCAGGTCGATCTTGTTCAGTACCGGGACGATGGTGAGGTCGTTCTCCATCGCCAGGTAGAGGTTGGCGAGGGTCTGCGCCTCGATGCCCTGGGCCGCGTCGACCAGGAGGACCGTGCCCTCACAGGCGGCTAGGGACCGCGAGACCTCATACGTGAAGTCGACGTGCCCGGGGGTGTCGATCATGTTGAGGATGTGGGTCCTGCCCGGGTCCTCGGTGGGCGCCCAGGGCAGCCGGACCGCCTGGGACTTGATCGTGATGCCGCGCTCGCGCTCGATGTCCATCCGGTCGAGGTACTGAGCACGCATCTGACGCTGCTCGACCACCCCGGTCAGCTGGAGCATCCGGTCGGCGAGCGTGGACTTGCCGTGGTCGATGTGCGCGATGATGCAGAAGTTGCGGATCAGAGCCGGGGCGGTACGGCTCGGCTCGGGCACATGGTTAGGGGTCGCGGGCACGCAGGGTCCTGTCTCTTGAGGCGCCTGTCGCCTCGGGTCGGATCGATACGTAGGCTCCATGGTCCCACGGGCGGGGAGCTGCGACCGGTTTGGGCCGCTCCCGGGGCTACTGGTAGCCTGGGTGGCTGTGTCTCATGCCCTCTCTGCACGAGGCACAGACGGCTCCTCCGGTTCACCGGTGGGGTATCGGCTTCGCCGGGCGACCGGCGGGGCAGCAGCTCTGCCGGTTCACCGGTGGGCTACTCGAAGATCAATCACCGGCGCGTGAGGCCTGCCCTCGCGCGCCTGAACCTGAAAAGGCTCATTCGTGGCGAACATCAAGTCCCAGATCAAGCGGATCAAGACCAACGAGAAGGCTCGGCTGCGCAACAAGGCCGTCAAGTCCTCCCTGAAGACCGCGATCCGCAAGGCCCGCGAGGCCGCTGCCGCGGGTGACGTCGAGAAGGCCACCGAGTACACGCGCGACGCGTCGCGCGCGCTCGACAAGGCCGTCTCGAAGGGCGTCATCCACAAGAACCAGGCCGCCAACAAGAAGTCGGCGCTTGCTTCCAAGGTCGCTTCCCTCAAGGGCTGAGTCGGCTGAGCCCTTGAGGGCTCATCCCCTGACTTGACCGTCGGCTGGACCCGAGCGGGCCCTCTCTCTCCGCTCCCAACCCGACACCCCCGGACCCACGCGCGACCTGCGTTCGCCACGCGGGCGTGGATCCACAGAGCTTGCCTCGAAGGCCCCGGTCACCTCTCCTTCCCCAGGAGGGGAGACCGGGGCCTTCGGTTGTGTCGCGGGGGGTGCGCCGGAGTCTTGGGGTGCGGGAGGCTGGGGGGGGCTGAGGGCTGGGG
>NZ_JBWJAQ010000049.1:0-1053 GCF_056387915.1 Streptomyces sp. GLSS-08 | reverse complement strand
CTAACGAGCTCGTGCACGACAAGCGGTGAGACGTCGAGAACCTCGGTGGGACCCGTGCTCACGTCTGCCTTGTCGAGTGCAGGTCTGCGGTCTGCTGGTGAGAGAGCAGGCCGGCGATGGCCTGGACGGTGTCGCTCATGTGCTCGCGGCGGCCGAGGTGGCGGGCCAGGGCCCGCCAGTTCTTCAGATGGGCGATGCCGTGCTCGACCCGGATACGGCGCGAGGAGTGTGCCTTGCGCTGACGCTCGTACATCTCCTCATACCAGTCGGGGGCGTTCTTCTTGAACTTGCGATGCGGGGGCGTCACCACCCGGCCGCCGGTCTGCGCGCCCAGGCCCTGGTAGCCGGCGTCGGCGAGGATCTCGAGCGCGGGCGCGTCGGCCAGGAGTTTGACCAGCCCTAACTGGCGGGCGTGGGTGATGTCCGCGCAGCTCGCGGGACGAGCCGGGCTGCACCACAGCAGGCGGCCCTCGCTGTCCGTCACCACCATGGACTTGACGGCGTTCTGCTTGTTCTTGCCGGAGATGAACCTGTCCCGGTCCTTGCGCCCTGCCGCGGGTCGCCGGACACGAATCTCGGTGCCGTCGATGATGCCGGTCGTCCCGCTCGAGCCGAGGTGGTCGACGACCTCGGCCAGGGTTCGCAGCCGCACGTCGGGGCTGACCGTGCAGCCCCGCTCGGCGAGCAGCGGCCGCACCTCGTTGACAGCTCGTGTGATGGTCGAGCGGTCCACGCCGAACCAGCAGGCCAGCACGTCGTGAGTGACTCCGTGACGAAGGTGGACGAGGGTGGCCAGCAGCCGGTCGACGAAGACCAACTGGTGTTTCGGCCCCCCGCCCACAGCCCGCTTCCGTGGCCGAGAGGTCAGCTTGGCCTGGTGACGCTCATGCCACAACGGACCTACCTCGGCAACGAGTTCAGCGATCACGGCGCCCGTCAGGCCCGTGATGCGACGGTTGCTGATGATCACTGCGCGAGCCCTGTTCCCCACCACCCGACCATGATCAACCATCACGGGCCCGACGTCTCACCGCTTGTCGTGCACGAGCTCGT
>NZ_JBWJAQ010000048.1:0-1133 GCF_056387915.1 Streptomyces sp. GLSS-08 | reverse complement strand
AAGGAGGCGTCGGCGGCCTCGTAGGTGTAGCCCTTCAGTTCGCGTTCCTTGACCCGTTCGACGACGCGGGCGACCAGTTCGCGGTCGCCGCCGAGGTCGACGCCCAGTTCCCTGCCCTTGAGCTCGATGGAGGCGCGGCCGGCCATGTCGGAGACGAGCATCCGCATGGTGTTGCCGACCTGTTCGGGGTCGATGTGCTGGTAGAGGTCCGGGTCCACCTTGATGGCGGAGGCGTGCAGGCCCGCCTTGTGGGCGAAGGCCGAGACGCCGACGTAGGGCTGGTGCGTGGAGGGGGTGAGGTTGACGACCTCGGCGATCGCGTGGGAGATCCGGGTCATCTCGCGCAGCGCGCCCTCGGGCAGGACCTTCTTGCCGTACTTGAGCTCCAGGGCGGCGACGACCGGGAAGAGGTTGGAGTTGCCGACCCGCTCGCCGTAGCCGTTGGCGGTGCACTGGACGTGGGTGGCGCCCGCGTCGACGGCGGCCAGGGTGTTGGCGACGGCGCAGCCCGTGTCGTCCTGGGCGTGGATGCCGAGCCGGGCCCCGGTGTCGGCCAGCACCGTGGCGACGACGGCCTGGACCTGGGCGGGCAGCATGCCGCCGTTGGTGTCGCACAGCACGACCACGTCGGCGCCCGCCCCGGCGGCGGCCCGGACGACCGCCTTCGCGTACCCGGGGTTGGCGCGGTAGCCGTCGAAGAAGTGCTCGCAGTCGACGAAGACCCGGCGGCCCTGCGCGACCAGGTGGGAGACGGTGTCGCGGACCATCTCCAGGTTCTCCTCCAGGGTGGTGCGCAGCGCGAGCTCCACGTGCCGGTCGTGCGACTTGGCGACCAGCGTGATCACCGGGGCGCCGGAGTCGAGGAGCGCCTGGACCTGGGGATCCTCGGACGCCTTCGCGTGGGCTCTGCGGGTGGCGCCGAAGGCGACGAGCCGGGCGTGCCGGAAGTCGATCTCCTGCCGGGCGCGGGCGAAGAACTCGGTGTCGCGCGGGTTGGCGCCGGGCCAGCCGCCCTCGATGAAGCCGACGCCGAAGTCGTCCAGGTGCCGTGCGATGGCCAGCTTGTCCGCGACCGTGAGGTTGATGCCCTCACGCTGCGCGCCGTCGCGCAGCGTCGTGTCGAAGACGTGGAA
>NZ_JBWJAQ010000047.1:0-1290 GCF_056387915.1 Streptomyces sp. GLSS-08 | reverse complement strand
CAGAACGTCATCGACCGGGGTAGGACGGCGGTTCGTGAGGCGGGTGATCAGGCGTCGGATCTCGGCAAAGCTGAGGTGGATGAGCTGGGAGGATCCGTTTCTGCTTTCTCCGTGTCCAGCTCTCGGGCTCGCAGGACGGTCAGGCAGGCATGGGCTGCCATGGCCAGGGTCATGTGGCGGTGCCAGCCGGGGTAGCGGCGGACCTGGTAGTCATCCAGGCCGCATTCCTGTTTCGCGGTCTGGAAGCATTCCTCGACAGCCCATCGGCTGCCCGCGATGCGGATCAGCTCGTCCAGCGTCGTCTGGGCCGGGCAGTAGGCGATGTAGTAGGAGATCTCCTCGGGCCTGCTGACACTGCGGCGGGCGAGAACCCAGTGTCGGCGGTCCTCGCGGTGCCAGGGCCGGACCTCGACGCGGGCCCAGTCGAAGATCCTTTGGCCGTGAGCTCCTTCACCGCAGGAACGGCGCTTCCACTTCTGCCGCGGCAGGCCGGGAAACAGGTCGTGGACGGGGTGATCGATGGACCAGCGGGTGACGACCGTGTCGTGCCGGGTGGTGGCCATGACGTGGAAGACATCCGCCTGCTCCAGCTCGAACCGCCAGCCCTTGCTGAAGCCGTAGGCGGCGTCCGCAGTCACCCAGCCGAACGGGACCCGGTCGGCGATAGCCCGGCGGACCATCGCCTTGGCCATGGCCACCTTCGTCTCGAAGCCGACCGTGTCGTCGATGCCCGCCCGCCGGCACCGTTCCCGGTCGTCCGTCCAGGACGTGGGCAGATACAACCGCCGGTCAATGAGCGTGCGTCCGCGATCGGTCGCGTAGGCGAGAAACACCCCGATCTGGCTGTTTTCGGTGCGGCCGGCGGTGCCGGAGTACTGCCTTTGCACTCCGGCAGAGCGGATGCCCTTCTTGAGGAAGCCGGTGTCATCGACGATCAGGACGGCATCCCGGTCTCCGAGGTGCTCGAAGACGTAGTCGCGCACGTCGTCCAGGACCTCGTCGGCATCCCACTCGATTCTGTTCAACAACCGATGGATGCGGTCCGGCCCGCCATGTCCGGCCTCCTCCGCCAGTGTCCACCCGTTCTTGCGCTGCAACGGCGCAAGGAGCCCTCGCATGTAAGCCAACGCCGACTGACGCGGCTCCTCGCGACTGAATCTGTGCACGAACCGCTCATGCAGAGCGTCCAGCTCACCCGCCCACAACCTGACACCAGCAAGGTCCCCACCCATAACCACCCCAACGAGCGAGATGGCCAGCAGTCACGGCAAGCACCGTTGCAGTACTAGG
>NZ_JBWJAQ010000046.1:0-1352 GCF_056387915.1 Streptomyces sp. GLSS-08 | reverse complement strand
CTGGCCGCGGCCACCGGCGTGTTCGGGCAGCGGGACGCCATGTTCCGCGGTGAGAAGATCAACGTCACCGAGGACCGGGCGGTGCTGCACACCGCGCTGCGCGCCCCGCGGGACGCGGTGGTCGAGGTCGACGGGGAGAACGTCGCGCCGGCCGTGCACGCCGTGCTGGACCGGATGAGCGCGTTCGCGGACAAGGTCCGCTCCGGCGAGTGGACCGGCCACACCGGCAAGCGCATCAGGAACGTGGTCAACGTCGGCATCGGCGGCTCCGACCTCGGCCCGGCGATGGCGTACGACGCGCTGCGCGCCTTCACCGACCGCGACCTCACCGTCCGGTTCGTGTCGAACGTGGACGGCGCCGACCTGCACGAGGCCGTCCGCGACCTGGACCCGGCCGAGACGCTCTTCGTCGTGGCGTCCAAGACGTTCACCACCATCGAGACCATCACCAACGCCACCTCGGCACGGACCTGGCTGCTCGCGGGGCTCGACGGCGAGGAGAAGGCGGTCGCCAGGCACTTCGTGGCGCTGTCGACGAACGGTGAGAAGGTCGCCGACTTCGGTATCGACACGGCGAACATGTTCGAGTTCTGGGACTGGGTCGGCGGCCGCTACTCGTACGACTCCGCGATCGGTCTGTCGCTGATGATCGCCATCGGTCCCGACCGGTTCCGCGAGATGCTCGACGGGTTCCGTCTCGTCGACGAGCACTTCCGCACCGCACCCGCGGAGTCCAACGCGCCGCTGCTGCTGGGCCTGCTGGGCATCTGGTACGGCAACTTCTTCGACGCGCAGTCGCACGCGGTGCTGCCGTACTCGCACTACCTGTCCAAGTTCACCGCGTACCTCCAGCAGCTGGACATGGAGTCCAACGGCAAGTCGGTGGACCGCGAAGGACGTCCGGTGGACTGGCAGACCGGACCGGTGGTGTGGGGCACGCCCGGCACCAACGGACAGCACGCCTACTACCAGCTCATCCACCAGGGCACGAAGCTGATCCCGGCCGACTTCATCGGCTTCGCGGAGCCGGTCGCGGACCTCCAGCCCGGCCTCGTCGCCCAGCACGACCTGCTGATGGCGAACTTCTTCGCGCAGACGCAGGCGCTGGCGTTCGGCAGGACGCCCGAGGAGGTGCGCGGCGAAGGGGTGCCCGAGGATCTGGTGCCGCACAAGACCTTCCAGGGCAACCACCCGACGACGACGATCCTCGCGCGCGAGCTGACGCCCTCCGTCCTCGGCCAGCTGATCGCCCTCTACGAGCACAAGGTGTTCGTCCAGGGCGCGGTCTGGAACATCGACTCCTTCGACCAGTGGGGCGTCGAGCTCGGCAAGGTCCTCGCCAAGCGCGTCGA
>NZ_JBWJAQ010000045.1:0-1429 GCF_056387915.1 Streptomyces sp. GLSS-08 | reverse complement strand
AGGGTGATCTTGTCCTGGTCGTTGAGGGTGACCGACATGGGGGGCTCCTTCTAGGTCGTACGCCGCCGTGCCCGGCGCCGCTCCGTTTCCGTGGCCCCATCATGGCACACAAGTGGCGCCACTGCGAAGCCGAATGTGGCACCGATGTGTGTGGTGATGCCGCGCAAGGCAGGCACCGCCCCACAAAAGCCCAGTTCACAGGGTGGCTCCCACTGGCGCCAAGATGGACGCATCTGCTGGCGTCCGGTCGGCGCGGCGGCCACCCGGGGCGCACACCGGCCGGACCGGCACCGGGCACGCAGGAGGCCCGCCGGCGCCCCCGGGGGATGGTGAGGGCACCAGCGGGCGTCTTCCGCACTCCGCGAGGGTTCATGACCGACCGCATCGGAGCTCACGAACCGAGAGCATCGCGCCCCGCACTCGGGACCCGCTCGCGCGACGGTGGAGCCGTACTCACCCGGCCGCGCCCGGCGCCCGTCCCGCACTGCGGCACAGCGGCCGGCCGGCGCCCGCCGCGACCGCGGACAGCGCCCGGATCCGCGCGGGGGTCATCCCCGCGGTGCGCACGGCGTACCGGCCGGGCGCGGATCGGGGCGCGTCACTCCTCTCCCGCCGGCAGGCGCGACAAGCACCGCCGGAGCCCCTGGCGCAGAAGGTGCAGCCGGTGCCGGGAACGGCGCCGCACGAGCTGGGTGATCGGCGCGCAAGGGCGGGCGGCGGCCCGGTCCCCGGAGTACGGCCGGGCGGCGGTGCCCGGCGTCCCGGCCGCACCGTACGGGGCCGGGCCCCCACCCGCGGGCACGTCCAGGACGGTGCCACCGCGGCCGTCGCTCCTGTCGGCATACCCCTCGGCGACGGACTTCGGGGCGTACGGGCGAGGGGACATGGCTCTCCAGACGGTTGCGGCCCAGGGCGGCGGAGGGGGTGGGACCACCGGTGTCGCACGTCACCCTGGACGACACCGAACGAGGTGCACTCGAACAGCGGCGGAGTGCCGACGGACAAGCACGTCACGGCAGTTGACCGCAACCGGGTGAGCGGCTAGGCGCGCGGCCGCGCGACCTGGCGCGCACGCAACCGTGCCCCGCCCCGGTGCACGGGACGCCGCCCGCGCGCCTGCCGCGGCCGGCCCCCGGCCACCCGCGCGGCCCATCCTCGACCGGGAAACGAGCGTCCAGGCGCATAGATGAAGGGTGGTGCCAGTCGTACCGGTAGAGCGAGATCCCCTACAGGAGCCGGATCAGCATGAGCAGCAGACCGAGCGAACGCACCGGGGAACCCACCGGCGAACTCGACGATTCCTTCCACGTCTTCGACACGACGCTGCGCGACGGCGCGCAGCGTGAGGGCATCAACCTCACGGTCGCGGACAAGCTGGCCATCGCACGGCACCTGGACGACTTCGGCGTCGGCTTCATCGAGGGCGGCT
>NZ_JBWJAQ010000044.1:0-1777 GCF_056387915.1 Streptomyces sp. GLSS-08 | reverse complement strand
CGGGGTCAGTCCTTGATGTCGCAGATGGGGGCGCCGGAGGTGAGGGAGGCGCCGATTTCGGCGGTGAGGCTTTTGATGGTGCCGGAGCGGTGGGCGTTGAGGGGCTGTTCCATTTTCATGGCTTCGAGGACGACGATCAGGTCGCCTTCGTTGACCTGCTGGCCTTCTTCGACGGCGACTTTGACGATGGTGCCCTGCATGGGGGAGGCGAGGGTGTCGCCGGAGGCGGCGGGGCCGGATTTCTTGGCCGCGCGGCGTTTGGGGCGGGCGCCGGCGGCGAGGCCGGTGCGGGCCAGGGACATGCCCAGGCTGGAGGGCAGGGACACTTCCAGGCGTTTGCCGCCGACCTCGACCACCACGGTCTCGCGGCCCGTCTCGTCGTCGGTGTCGGTCTCGGCGGGAGCGGTGAAGGCGGGGATGTCGTTGACGAACTGGGTCTCGATCCACCGGGTGTGGACGGTGAACGGCTCGGTGGAGCCGCTCAGTTCGGGAGCGAACGCCGGATCGGTGACGACTTTGCGGTGGAAGGGCAGCGCGGTGGCCATGCCCTCCACGGTGAACTCCTGCAGTGCGCGGGCGGCGCGTTGCAGGGCCTGTTCGCGGGTGGCGCCGGTGACGATGAGTTTGGCGAGCAGGGAGTCCCAGGCGGGGCCGATGACGCTGCCGGACTCCACGCCCGCGTCCAGGCGGACGCCGGGGCCCGAGGGCGGGGTGAAGGCGGTGACGGTGCCGGGGGCGGGCAGGAATCCGCGGCCGGGGTCCTCGCCGTTGATCCGGAACTCCAGGGAGTGGCCGCGCAGGACGGGGTCGCCGTAGCCGAGTTCCTCGCCGTCGGCGATGCGGAACATCTCGCGGACCAGGTCGATGCCGGCGACTTCCTCGGTGACCGGGTGCTCGACCTGCAGCCGGGTGTTGACCTCCAGGAAGGAGATCGTGCCGTCCGCGCCGACCAAAAATTCCACGGTGCCGGCGCCGACGTAGCCGGCCTCGCGCAGGATCGCCTTGGAGGAGGAGTACAGCTGCTCGACCTGTGCGTCGGACAGGAACGGGGCGGGGGCTTCCTCGACGAGTTTTTGGTGGCGGCGCTGCAGCGAGCAGTCACGGGTGGAGACGACGACGACGTTGCCGTGGGTGTCGGCCAGGCACTGGGTCTCCACGTGGCGGGGCCGGTCGAGGTAGCGCTCGACGAAGCACTCGCCGCGGCCGAACGCGGCGACGGCCTCGCGGACCGCCGAGTCGTACAGCTCGGGCACCTCCTCCAGGGTGCGGGCGACCTTCAGGCCGCGTCCGCCGCCGCCGAACGCGGCCTTGATGGCGATCGGCAGGCCGTGTTCCCGGGCGAACGCCACGACCTCCTCGGCCCCGGCAACCGGGTCGGGGGTGCCCGCGACCAGCGGCGCGCCGGCCCGCTGGGCGATGTGCCGGGCGGCGACCTTGTCACCGAGGTCCCGGATCGCCTGCGGCGGCGGTCCGATCCAGATCAGGCCGGCGTCCAGGACGGCCTGGGCGAACTCGGCGTTCTCCGAGAGGAACCCGTATCCGGGATGGACCGCGTCCGCTCCGGAGTCCCTGGCGGCCTGCAGCACCTTGGCGATGTCCAGATAGCTGGTGGCCGGGGTGTCACCGCCCAAAGCGAACGCCTCGTCCGCCACCCGGACATGCACAGCGTCCCGGTCCGGCTCGGCATAGACGGCAACGCTCGCGATCCCGGCATCCCGGCACGCCCGGGCCACGCGGACAGCGATTTCGCCACGGTTGGCGATGAGCACCTTGCGCA
>NZ_JBWJAQ010000043.1:2054-5255 GCF_056387915.1 Streptomyces sp. GLSS-08 | reverse complement strand
ACACAGTGGACGCGAGCAACTGAGGACAAGCCCTCGGCCTATTAGTACCAGTCACCTCCACACCTTGCGGTGCTTCCAGATCTGGCCTATCAACCCAGTCGTCTACTGGGAGCCTTAACCCCTCAAAGGGGGTGGGAATACTCATCTCGAAGCAGGCTTCCCGCTTAGATGCTTTCAGCGGTTATCCCTCCCGAACGTAGCCAACCAGCCATGCCCTTGGCAGGACAACTGGCACACCAGAGGTTCGTCCGTCCCGGTCCTCTCGTACTAGGGACAGCCCTTCTCAATATTCCTACGCGCACAGCGGATAGGGACCGAACTGTCTCACGACGTTCTAAACCCAGCTCGCGTACCGCTTTAATGGGCGAACAGCCCAACCCTTGGGACCGACTCCAGCCCCAGGATGCGACGAGCCGACATCGAGGTGCCAAACCATCCCGTCGATATGGACTCTTGGGGAAGATCAGCCTGTTATCCCCGGGGTACCTTTTATCCGTTGAGCGACGGCGCTTCCACAAGCCACCGCCGGATCACTAGTCCCGACTTTCGTCCCTGCTCGACCCGTCGGTCTCACAGTCAAGCTCCCTTGTGCACTTACACTCAACACCTGATTACCAACCAGGCTGAGGGAACCTTTGGGCGCCTCCGTTACTCTTTGGGAGGCAACCGCCCCAGTTAAACTACCCATCAGACACTGTCCCTGATCCGGATCACGGACCCAGGTTAGACATCCAGCACGACCAGAGTGGTATTTCAACGATGACTCCCCCTGAGCTGGCGCTCAGAGTTCACAGTCTCCCACCTATCCTACACAAGCCGAACCGAACACCAATATCAAACTGTAGTAAAGGTCCCGGGGTCTTTCCGTCCTGCTGCGCGAAACGAGCATCTTTACTCGTAGTGCAATTTCACCGGGCCTATGGTTGAGACAGTCGAGAAGTCGTTACGCCATTCGTGCAGGTCGGAACTTACCCGACAAGGAATTTCGCTACCTTAGGATGGTTATAGTTACCACCGCCGTTTACTGGCGCTTAAGTTCTCAGCTTCGCCAGACCGAAGTCTGACTAACCGGTCCCCTTAACGTTCCAGCACCGGGCAGGCGTCAGTCCGTATACATCGCCTTACGGCTTCGCACGGACCTGTGTTTTTAGTAAACAGTCGCTTCTCGCTGGTCTCTGCGGCCACCCCCAGCTCGAGCAGCAAGTGCTCTCACCAGTGATGGCCCCCCTTCTCCCGAAGTTACGGGGGCATTTTGCCGAGTTCCTTAACCATAGTTCACCCGAACGCCTCGGTATTCTCTACCTGACCACCTGAGTCGGTTTAGGGTACGGGCCGCCATGAAACTCGCTAGAGGCTTTTCTCGACAGCATAGGATCATCCACTTCACCACAATCGGCTCGGCATCAGGTCTCAGACTATGTGCTGCCCGGATTTACCTGGACAACGTCCTACACCCTTACCCCGGGACAACCACCGCCCGGGATGGACTACCTTCCTGCGTCACCCCATCACTCACCTACTACAGGTCTGGTCCGTCGGCTCCACCACTTTCCTTTCCCCGAAGGGTCCGGAACGGCTTCACGGACTTAGCATCGCCTGGTTCGATGTTTGACGCTTCACAGCGGGTACCGGAATATCAACCGGTTATCCATCGACTACGCCTGTCGGCCTCGCCTTAGGTCCCGACTTACCCTGGGCAGATCAGCTTGACCCAGGAACCCTTAGTCAATCGGCGCACACGTTTCTCACGTGTGTATCGCTACTCATGCCTGCATTCTCACTCGTGAACCGTCCACCACTAGCTTCCGCTGCGGCTTCACCCGGCACACGACGCTCCCCTACCCATCCCAACGGGCGTTGGCCCTATTGCTGGAATGACACGACTTCGGCGGTACGCTTGAGCCCCGCTACATTGTCGGCGCGGAATCACTAGACCAGTGAGCTATTACGCACTCTTTCAAGGGTGGCTGCTTCTAAGCCAACCTCCTGGTTGTCTGTGCGACTCCACATCCTTTCCCACTTAGCGTACGCTTAGGGGCCTTAGTCGATGCTCTGGGCTGTTTCCCTCTCGACCATGGAGCTTATCCCCCACAGTCTCACTGCCGTGCTCTCACTTACCGGCATTCGGAGTTTGGCTAAGGTCAGTAACCCGGTAGGGCCCATCGCCTATCCAGTGCTCTACCTCCGGCAAGAAACACACGACGCTGCACCTAAATGCATTTCGGGGAGAACCAGCTATCACGGAGTTTGATTGGCCTTTCACCCCTAACCACAGGTCATCCCCCAGGTTTTCAACCCTGGTGGGTTCGGTCCTCCACGAAGTCTTACCTCCGCTTCAACCTGCCCATGGCTAGATCACTCCGCTTCGGGTCTTGAGCGCGCTACTGAATCGCCCTATTCGGACTCGCTTTCGCTACGGCTTCCCCACACGGGTTAACCTCGCAACACACCGCAAACTCGCAGGCTCATTCTTCAAAAGGCACGCAGTCACGACTGTATGTGCAAGCACATACAGCGACGCTCCCACGGCTTGTAGGCACACGGTTTCAGGTACTATTTCACTCCGCTCCCGCGGTACTTTTCACCATTCCCTCACGGTACTATCCGCTATCGGTCACCAGGGAATATTTAGGCTTAGCGGGTGGTCCCGCCAGATTCACACGGGATTTCTCGGGCCCCGTGCTACTTGGGTGTTTCTCAAACGAGCCGTTGACGTTTCGACTACGGGGGTCTTACCCTCTACGCCGGACCTTTCGCATGTCCTTCGCCTACATCAACGGTTTCTGACTCGTCTCACGGCCGGCAGACCGTAAAAGAGAAATCCCACAACCCCCACGACGCAACCCCTGCCGGGTCTCACACGTCGTAGGTTTAGCCTCATCCAGTTTCGCTCGCCACTACTCCCGGAATCACGGTTGTTTTCTCTTCCTGCGGGTACTGAGATGTTTCACTTCCCCGCGTTCCCTCCACATACCCTATGTGTTCAGGTATGGGTGACAGCCCATGACGACTGCCGGGTTTCCCCATTCGGAAACCCCCGGATCAAAGCCTGGTTGACGGCTCCCCGGGGACTATCGTGGCCTCCCACGTCCTTCATCGGTTCCTGGTGCCAAGGCATCCACCGTGCGCCCTTAAAAACTTGGCCACAGATGCTCGCGTCCACTGTGCAGTTCTCAAACAACGACCAACCACCCATCACCC
>NZ_JBWJAQ010000042.1:0-6113 GCF_056387915.1 Streptomyces sp. GLSS-08 | reverse complement strand
TTCCCAGCGCGCATCGGAGAGGTCGCTCGGGTACGGGCGGTGTCGCGTCATGTTTCGGTAGTACCGTCGAGCAGGCCGCCTCCCCAGGGCGCAAACGAGGTCAACCGGGGGCGCGTTGGGATCAGACGGGAGCGAACGGAACGAAACGGGTCGCCGAACGACGACACCAATCCCCTGCCCCACATCAGGCACGTCTGCCCCAAGGACCACACACCAGCTCGGTCTGCAAATCAACGCCAAACAACCTCTGTGGGACAAAACGCTCTTTGATAGGTCGTTTTCCTCTATGGTGCCCGCTTATCAGGCGATTCCTTAAGCGGTGGATGGCAGTACAGGCGAAGTCACGGAGGCCGTCGATGCCGACGAGTCGTGGGAGGTTGCGGATGGGACGGAAGAGGCCGTAATCCTGTCTCATCCCAGGATGCCTGGTCTTCGAGGTTGTGCGCTTCGACCGCCGTTGGCATGCGCCTGGGCGCATTCGGTTCGCGGCAGTACGCCAGAAGCATGCCGAAGCGACGCCCGTATCCGAGTGATCTGTCCGATGCCCGCTGGGATTTGATCGAGCCGGTCCTGGCGGCCTGGCGTTTCGAGCGCCGCGGCCGAGCCCTGGACTTCGGGCGGCCGCCCGAACATGACCTGCGCGACATCATGGACGCGATCTTGTACGTGGACCGTACCGGGGTTCAGTGGCGCTACCTTCCGCACGACTTCCCGCACTGGAACACGGTCTACGGCTACTTCGCCAGGTGGCAGCAGGAAGGCGTGTTCGCCCAGCTCAACGGCCTGCTCAGGCAACTCTTACGGCAGAAGGAAGGACGGGAGGCCGAACCGTCGGCCTGCGTGATCGACGCGCAGAGCGTGAAAACCTCCACCAGCGTGCTCGCCACCAGCCAAGGCATCGATGCCGGGAAGAAGATCGTCGGGAGGAAGCGGAGCATCGTCACCGACACGCTAGGGCTTCTCCTTGCCGTGCTGGTCACCGCGGCGAGCGTGCAGGACTCCATCGCCGGCGCCCGGCTCCTGGACCAGGTCGCCGCCGAACATCCCCGCATCCGCAAAGTGTGGGTCGACGGCGGCTACCGCCAGCACCTCGTCGAGCACGCCGCCAGCCTCGGCATCGACATGGAAATCACGCAACGCAAGCCCGGGACCAGGGGTTTCACCCCGATTCCGAAGCGGTGGGTAGTCGAGCGGACCTACGGCTGGCTCATGCTCCACCGCCGACTGGCCCGCGACTACGAAACCCTCACCACCCGATCCGAAGCCATCATCCACATGGCTATGGCCGACCTCATGGCCCGCCGCCTCACCAGCGAGAACATCATCTCCTGACGCGACCCGACACCGCAGACCAAACAGCAGATTCAGGGATGAAACAACGGAAGAAGACGACCTCTGATGCCGTCCATGGTCGTCATCGCCACCACCGCTGTCCCCGACCGCCTTCGCGGCGCCCTGAGCCGATGGACCAGCGAAGTAGTACCCGGCATCTTCGTCGGATCCGTCTCCGCCCGTGTACGCGACCATCTCTGGCAAGCCGTCGCCGAAACCGTCGGCAAGGGAGCAGCCGTCCTCATCCACCCAGCACCCACCGAACAGGGCTACGCCATCCGTACCGCAGGCACCCGACGCGGCGTCCCCGAAGACTTCGACGGCCTCACCCTCATCCGCATGACCGCAGAAACGCGCGTAAAGAATGAGCAAAGCGCTTCCTAACATGCAGGTCAAGAAGTGTCCTCCGCGCCGACGCGGCGGTGTTCCGGTGACGTTGGCGGCGTTCGCGGCCGTCACCAGGTCCTCCCGGCCGACGCGGGAGTGTTCCGTGGAACGGCGAGAACCGAGTGGTCATCCTCGGGTCCTTCCCGCCGACGCGGGGGTGTTCCGTCCTGGGCATTTCACGCGGGCACGCGTAGTCCTTGCGCTCGCCGCGAGCGGCGCGGCGGACCGCGGCGTAGGTGCCCTGTCCGGGCGGTGAGGACGTCACGGCGGCCGGGGGAGCGGGGTGTGCGGTGCGGGGGAGTGCCGGTATCCGGCATGCCTCGTACACCGGGTAGCCGCTGACGGTGCGGGTCTCGGCGAGCTCGTAGCCGTCGGGGGCCAGCATGTCGTTGAGCAGTGCCAGCAGCCGCTCGACCTCGCCGGAGTCCGTCCGCACGGCAGGGTGGATCATCTCCGCCAGGAAGCGCAGCAGGACCTCGTCGGCGCCGTCGGCGAGCCCGAAGCGGTCGTCGCTGAAGACCCAGTCGTCCTCCTGGTCCTCGGGGTTGTTGTAGCGGTGCTGGACGATGTCGCCCTCGGCCGTTGCGAACCGCGGGTCATGACTTGTCAGACGGTCCAGGTCGTACAGCCGGCGCAGGAAGACGACTTCGTCCAGGCTGCCCGACCAGCTCGCCCCCGTGCTGCGGCGGAAGAAGCTGGCGGGCCGGGCGCTGCAGACGGCACGGGCATGGTGGCAGGACGTGTAACCACGGCAACGCGCCGAGATGCTCGCCGCTGTCGCCGAACGGGCCTGGCACGACGAACAGGTACGGGTGGAGATCCCCAGGCAGCCACAGACGGCTGAGAGCTTCGCTTACGGCATCCAGCTCTTTACGACGGGGCGGGTGCGGGCTCTGTACGGGATCGTGCGTCCCTGCCCCGAACTGGCAGTCCTGTCACCGCAGCTGGTGTTCCAGCACGTTGTGGTGCGCGATGATTATGAAGCCCGACGGCTGGCCGAGGTGATGCCGCCGCTCGGCCTGCCCCGCGACGCGGGCAGCTGGGAATCCTGATGCCGCTTTGGCACTGCCGCGCAGCCGTCCGTCGGCGCCGAAGCCGCTGCGCCCGACCGGCCTGGCTGCCGGCGAGCGAGCTGCTGGGTATGTCGTCTCAAACGGGGCGTCGCAACGGGCGTCAGATGGCCCGTGTCACTGCGGAGTGCAGTTCGCGTACGCCGCTGGTGCGCGGGTGCCGCTCTGCGAGCTCGGTGACGATGTGGCGGATCGCGGGCCGGTCGCGGACCTCGCCGGGACTGGCCCGGTAGGCGTCCAGCAGGGTGCGGGCGGTCTGCTCGGGCCGCTGCCAGGCCCACCAGGCGCGCGCCATGTCGGTGCCCAGGCGGGCCTTGCGCTCGGCGGTCGGGAACTGCTCGGGCCGGAGGTTCTTCCCGGCGTCCAGGGCGGCGCCGGCGTCGCCGAGTGCCCAGTGCACGCCGACCGTGTACAGGTCGACGGCGGCCGGGCTGATGGCGAACAGCCGGCCGGGTGGAGCGGCCTGGGGCAGGCGGCGGGCGGCGCGGCGGGCCTCCTCGGTCATCGCCAGGGCCTCGCTGCGCTGCCCGGCCCGGGCGGCGGTGTAGGCCCCGGTGCAGAGCATCTGTGCGTAGGCGGCGGCCGTGGCCTCGGTGCGCAGTCCGCTCGCCTCCAGGCCGTCGGTTGCCGAGGACATCAGGCGCTGAGCGGCGCCGTGCTGATCCTGGTGGCGCAGCACGATGGCCAGTTCCCGTGCTGCGGCCGCGGCTGCGAGCGGGGAGCCGGAGATCTCGGCCCAGGTGCGGGCGCGGTCCGCGGTGAGCCGGGCGCGGTCGTAGGAGCCGACCTTGATGAGCACGGCGGAGGCGAGGCTGTACACGGCGGACAGCCGGGCCTGGTCGAGGTTGCGGCGGGAGGCGACGGCGTGATGCGCGTCGGCGATGAGGCCGGGCAGGGCGGCCAGGAGCCGTGCGTGCGCCCCCTGGTCGTACAGTGCGCGGGCGCCGGCCAGGCGGCCCTCTAGCGGCCCGGCACCGGGCGGAGCGGGGGTGGCGGCCAGGGCGTCATCCAGTCCCACCAGCAGGGCGGCGGGGCCTGCGGCCGCCGTGGCGGCGAGCAGCGTACGGCGGCGCATGGGGTCCTCCTCGGCGTCACGCTGACTGGCCGTCACTCTAGTGGCCGTCGTTGCCGTAGCGGGGGGCGGCGCGAGGGATGTCATGAGGATGTGCCCGGGCACGCCGACTTCCCGTGCGGCACGGTGCACCAGGGCCAGGTCAGCGATCCGGGTGCGGCGCTCCAGACGCGAGACGGTCGCGGGCGAGCAGCCGATCCGGTCTGCGAGCACGGCCAGCGTCCAGCAGTGGTGCCGGCGTCCGATCCGGATGAGCGCGCCGGGGCGCCGCTGCGCGGCCAACTGCAGTGCCGTCGTGCTGTTCCAGAGCGGGTCAACGGGCACGCGTCCCTCCCACACCGCACAGACAGGGGGACTCCACGCTACGGGCGCCGGCCGGGCGCGTCGAGGCCGCTTGCACAACGTGCAAACACCTTGCACAGATAGAGAGTTGATCACCGCGAGGCCGGTCGGGGCGGTGTGCTGGGCACCACCGCCCCGCGCCGCGGGGCACCGTCCATCGGAGGCACTCCATGGCAGCCACCGCCGCTGTTGCATCCCGCCCGGCCGCCGACCCGGCGACCGGCCCGGACCGCTACGCACGCGACGTCGTGCCGGCCGACCTGTGGGACAAGCAGGTCGGGCTCCTCATGCGGGACTACCCCTACGACTCGGTCATGGCCGCCCGGGTCCTCGGCCAGGGCTACGCCTACCTGCTGACCGCGATGAACCACCGGGGCGAGGGACTGGGGCTGGCGCCCAGCAAACTCGTCGACATCGGCGTCCACACCGTCATCCTGGACACCGTCGCGTACGCCGAACTGTGCGAGAAGTTCAACGACGGACAATTCCTGCACCACGTGCCCAAGGTGGACATGAAGAACGACGGCTCCGTGATCACAACGGCCCACACCGTCGCCGCCGACGGCTGGGAGGTCGACCTGCCGCTGTGGACGGACGCCGCCAACTGCGGACCGTGCCACCCCGGCAACGACTCGCATTGACCGCGCCGCAACGGCGAGCTCCTCGGGCCCCGGCCGCACGGTTGGGGCCCGACGGCACGCCCGGGTGAGATTTCAGCGAACCGGTCCGCGGCCCGGTCGCGGCCGCCAGGATGGGCCGGGTGACCACCAGCACCGCAGACCTCTGGCACCACTACGGCCGCGCCCGCGCCACCAGTGACCGCACCGTTCCCGACACCTTCCACTGGAACTGGGGCCAGGACGCCGGGCCCGGCCCTGAGGTCCTCGGGGAGCTGACCGGCCGCTGTGTGGGCGACCTCGGCGCCGGCGCAGCCCGGCACGCAGCACACCTGGCGATTCACCAGCAGCCGGCACAGGTCGTCGCCGTCGACGCCTCGCCCGCCCAACACGCCATGGCAACCGACCTCTACGCTCACCTCGCCCCGCGCCTGCGCATCGTGCAGTCCGGCGCGGTGCCCCACCTACAGGCAATGACCGGCACGTACGACGTGCTGTACAGCGTCTTCGGCGCCCTGGACTTCACCGACCCACGCGAGGTACTGCCCGCGGCGGCAACCGCCCTCAAGCCGGGCGGACGACTGGTGTTCGCAACCCTCGCCCACTATCTGAACGGGGCGCCCGCCCAGCCCGATGCCGTGGCTGCCGACATCCCGGCAAAGACACCGGACGGCGAAACCACCACGATGCGCCGCTGGGTCCTCCAGGAGCATGTGTGGACCAAGCTGCTCGACGAGGCCGGATTTACCAACATCATCATCGACGTGCTGCCCGCCGCCACAGTCGGGCCGCGCACCGCCGACACCCTGCTGGTGAGCGCATACCACCCGTCCTAGAACAGGGCCCAGCTCCGCCAGCGACCTGCGGAAGCCGCGCGCGGCGCGGCGAGGGGTTCACGTCCACGAGGCGCTGAACAGGGCGTATTCGAGCAGGGGTCGGGCGAGGCGTCGGGTGGCCAGGTACCCGTTGCCGCTGCTTGGCTGGCAGCCGCCTGCATGAAGGAGAGGTAGACCGCGTAGCGGTGCGGAGACTTCCCGACCGACCTCGGCCAGGGACCGCAGACGCCGGGCCAGAACCCGGTCGAGGACGAGCGGCTGGGGGCCGGTTGCCGACAAAACCGTCCTGCCGACGAAGTAGTGAGATGCGGGTCCTTCCGCGCCCTAGGGCCGCCGCGTGCGCGAGCGAGTCTCTGGAAACCCTCAAGTCCCTTGCGTGACAGGGGATACGACCGGGACGGTGACCCTCATGGGAGCCTTTGGTGCACTGAACAAGAAGCACGACTTCGTGCTGGTC
>NZ_JBWJAQ010000041.1:0-6146 GCF_056387915.1 Streptomyces sp. GLSS-08 | reverse complement strand
TCCGAAGCGATAATCCACGTGGCGATGATCGACCTCATAATCCGCAGACTCACTCGCGAATCCACCCTGAACTGGCGCGACACCTGAACCTCGAACCAAACAACCTCTGCGGGACAAAACACTCTTTCAGATCCCGTCTTCGAACCCCCGTCGTGTACCCAGCCGGCGGGGGGTAACCCCACCTTCAAGCAGGTGGTTGGCGGTATCCCGGTCCGGACCTTGATCGAAAATACTGGGTCCAGATCAGGTCGCCCCCCACCAGTGACGGGAGTTTTTTCTTGTACGAGCACGGACACACCGCCAACGGGTCACGTACGTCCACCAGGGGTGGCCGCAGCCGCGGCGAGCACAGGCTGCGGGTCGCTGTCGTCGGGGCGGTCGCCACGGTCGTGATGAGCGCCGGTCTCGCCCTGCCAGCGTCGGCTGTCGGCAGTACGGATGCTTCCGCGACACGAGGCGGGCACGCGGCCGCCCGAGCGGCCCTGGACTCGGTCGTCCAGGACGGGGCGCCCGGGGGCATCGTGCTCGCCGAGCAGGGGCGCGACATCTGGGCGGGAGATGCGGGCACTGCGGATCTGGCAACCGGCCGCAAGCCGCAGGCCGATGACCGCTTCCGGGTCGGTTCGATCACCAAGACGTTCGTGGCCACGTCGATGCTCCAGTTGGAGGAGGAGGGGAAGCTGAGCCTGGACGACACGGTGGACCACTGGCTGCCGGGCCTGGTGCAGGGCAACGGGCACGACGGCGGCAAGATCACGCTACGGCAGATCCTCAACCACACCAGCGGCATCTACAGCTACACCGATGACGAGGAATTCAAGCGCAAGGAGTTCGGCGCCGACTTCCTCAAGCACCGCTACGCCACCTGGACGCCCCGCCAGATCGTCCGACTCGCCATGACACACCGGCCGGCCTTTGCCCCCGGCGACGACTGGAGCTACTCCGACACCAACTACGTCATCGCCTCCATGGTGATCCAGAAGGCCACCGGCCACTCCTACGCCCACGAGATCGAGCAGCGCATCCTGCGCCCCCTGCACCTGGACTCCACCAGTCTGCCGGGCACCCGCACCCGCGTCCCCGGACCCAGCGGACGCGCCTACTCGAAGCTGACCGGGGAGCTTGCCGGGCCGGGAGAGCCGAACAGCGCGATCTACGACGTCACCGAACTCAACCCCTCATTCGCGGGCGCCGCAGGAGAGATGGTCTCCAACAATCGCGACCTCAACCGGTTCTACCGGGCCCTGTTCTCCGGTCGGCTCCTGGAGGAGCCTCAACTGAAGGAGATGATGACGACCGTCTCGATCAAGAACATGCCCACCTTCTCCTACGGCCTGGGACTGATGAGGATGACGTTGTCGTGCGGTACCGAGATATGGGGGCACAACGGCGGCATTCAGGGCTCCATCTCGCAGACTATGGCGACGGCAGACGGAGATCACGTGCTGTCGCTGAACTTCAACGGCGACTGGAACATCCACGAACAGCGCCTCGTCGACGCCGAATTCTGCGGTGTCTGAACTTGACTCGGGGATCTTGAAGGCGTCGAGGTCATATGCCAAGGCGTCGCCAGGGGGTGGGCCCAGGGATCTTGTGCGTCTTGTCGCAGGCCTGTCACCGCTGTCACAAGGGCTGTTACGACCACCCGAACCCACGGCACTGACGGAACTTGGACCACCACAACCGCGACAAGCCACACTGGCTGCCGCTGCCACTCACCCACCTGGACAGCCGAGGACACCAACGGACGGAATTGCACGCCTCCCCTGGCCTCGCACCTTCCTCCGGGAAGACGTCGATGCGCACCGCCGCACAAGAACGCCGCCTGACCGCCCTCGTGCCGCGCCCTGCCGGGTGCTGGTGGCCGGCCGTCCACCAGCTGCTCGTGCTCGGAGTGGCCGTCGCCGATGATCAGGGAGGTGCGGGCGACGGCCGCACCGGGGCACAGGCAGCGTCGTCCTTGGTGCGGACGTGACTCCCGCCGTCCGCGTCCGCTCGGAGTACGTCCGCAGCTCCAAGGACATGACCGACGTGAGCACTTGGGGCGGGTGGCGGTACCTGGCGGTGCGGACCTGAGAGGGGGTGGCGCTACTTCACCGCTCCGGTGCGGAACGGGTGACCGCCGTCGTCGATCCGTAGCGTGCCCGAGCGGGGGCCCTGGGTCCATCTCAGTTCCAGGTACCAGCGCACCTCGCTCTTCGACGTGTGCGCGGTGACGTCCAGGACCAGGGGGGTCCCGGCGGACGCCTCGTACCGGAAACCGCGCCTCGGGCTCACGGCCCGGGGCGCGGGGGCGTCCAGGTCCACGGCGAACGGGTTCTGTGCGTCTGTGGTTTGGCAGTCCGCGTAGGTGACTTCGGCGGGCGGGGCTTCGGCGGACAGTACCCGGACGTCCATGGCGGTCATGGTCACGGGGCCCGCGGTCGACCTCGTCCATCCGCGACACGATCGCTGCGAAGAAGTCCTCGTTCGCCTCGGTCCTGATCGCCGAGGCCATCTCGTCCAGCGTGCTGTAGCCGGGCAGCTCCATCCTCGCCTTGACCGGCTTCTCCAGCGCCACGTTGATCAGGTCGGCCGGGTTGTCCTTGGTCTGCACGGCCTCCCTAATCGCCAGTGCGGCGACCTCCCGGGCCTTCTCCACGTCGTAGGCCACGCCGATCCGTTCACGGATGAAGTCCCGCTGCCGCGCAGCCGTACACACCGATTCGTGCCGCGGTGACACGCTCTCGTCCTGCTCCAGCAGACCGCGCACATGCCCGACCACCAATACCGGCACCTCGCCCAAATCCGGGAAGTAGCCCAGCCTCTGGTAGCTCTTCAGCAGCACTACCAGCGCCAGCAGATGTTCCGACGAGCGCGCCTTGCCTCGCGCCCACGCCACCTCGGCCGTGCCGGGGGTGAACGCCTCGTGCAACTCGCGAGAGGAGATCGTGCGCTTGAACCGCGGATACGCGGTACGTTCCACCGAAGCCATGCGCCGCATGATCCCGGCCGCTCACTCATACGAAGCACCCGCAGCCGAGTCGATCACAGACACCACAAGCACATGACCAGGGAAGAAGCCCCAGCCACCCCGCCGCGAATCATCAGAAGGACCCACGAACGGGTGATCCGCCGGTGGGGTAGCGAGCTTCAGATCACCACCGCAGACGGCCTACGGCACGTTTCCGGCGTATTCCGGCTGGCCTCCTCGTGGTTCCCTTCATGGGCGAAGCCCGGGGCCGATTGGAGCGGCCCCGGGCTTCATCCTGTCGTGTGTCGGTGACAGGCCGGGCCGGTTCTGGGTCAGCTCTCCTCGAACCGCTTGGTGGCGCACGGCGGGCAGAGCGGGATCTGCCGGTGGTCGGTCTCCTCCGGGTAGAGCGCTGTGGAGAACGGGTCGGCCATGACCTCCACGTCCGGCTTCTGCTTGCCGCACTCCTCGCACCGCATCAGCAGCGGCGCCAGGAGGTCGAGGGCGTGGCGGATGCGGTCGCCGGTGCTGTCCTGGACGTGGCCCTGGGCTTCGTCCAGCAGCTCGGTGACGCGGTCGATGTCCTCGTGGTCGACCTCGGTCACCGACACCGTGATGGTGCCGATGACGTCGGCGACGGCCGCCAGGACTCCGGCGTCGGGCTTGGCCGGGTCGTACAGGGCCTGGAGGGCGGCGGCGTGCGGGCCTAGGGATCGTCTTCAAAATTCAGATCCAGAGCAGGATTGAGGCGATGGTGACGGCGGCTTGGTAGGACTCGCGGGTTTTGTCGTAGCGAGTGGCCAGTCCGCGCCACTGCTTGAGCCGGTTGAAGCAGCGCTCTACGACGTTGCGGCGGCGGTAGAGGCATCGGTCGAAGCCGGTCGGCCGACCGCCGCGTGTGCCGCGGTTCAGTCGGCCCAGGACCTGGTCGACGCGTTCGGGGATCGTGCGTGGGATGCCGCGTCGTCGCAGGTATGCGCGGATCTTTCGGGAGCTGTAGCCCTTGTCGGCGACCACATGGTCGGGCCGGGTCCGCGGACGCCTGGGCCCGACTCTGGGCACGGTGATCGAGCCCATCACCTGCTCGAAGCGGGTGCAGTCGTTTGCGTTGCCGCCGGATAAGACGAAGCCGAGGGGGCGGCCGAGTCCGTCGCAGGCCAGGTGGACTTTCGTGCTCAGTCCGCCGCGGGATCGGCCGAGGGCGTGATCACCCGCTTCGTCCCTGTCGAGTGCCCCGTTACCGTCTTCGTGCCTCGCAATGAGGCTCCCGGCCTTCGGCCCGGTATGACTTGAGCCCCCAGTCGAGATGATCGAAAAGGTGGTGTCGCCGGTGTCGGAGGCATTGGCAGACCGCTGATTAGAGGCACGAGCGCCCTTTGGGCAGTCTCTTCGTAACGTGGATGCCGGCACGCTGATGCCGCAGGTGAGGCCGGGGAGAGCGCGAGCACGGGAGCGAAGGGCATGACGGACGAGAGCGGTATCGACGTCTATCTGGGCCTGGACGTCGGTAAAGGCGATCACCACGCCACAGCCGTGAACAGGGCGGGGAAGAAGGTGTTCGACAAGCCGTTGCCCAACAGCGAACCGAGGCTGCGGGAGTTGTTCGACAAGCTCCAGGCCAGGCACGGGACGGTGCTGGTGGTCGTCGACCAGCCAGCTTCCATCGGGCCCTGCCGCTGGCCGTCGCCAGGGATGCGGGGTGCCAGGTCGCCTATCTGCCCGGACTCACGATGCGGCGGATCGCCGATCTCTACCCCGGCGAGGCGAAAACAGACGCCCGCGACGCGTTCGTCATCGCGGACGCCGCCAGAGCGATGCCCCACACCCTGAGAACGATCGATCCCTCGGACGAGACCGTTGCCGAGCTCGCGATGATCGCCGGGTTCGACGACGATCTCGCGGGTGAGTCCACTCGGATCGCCAACCGGCTTCGCGGCCTGCTCACCCAGATCCACCCCTCCCTGGAACGGGTTTTGGGCCCGCGGATCCAGCACCCGGCTGTGCTCAAGCTGCTGGACCAGTTCGGCTCCCCGGCTCAGATCCGCAAAGCCGGACGCCGTCGCCTGGTGACCTTGATACGTCCCAAGGCACCGCGGATGGCCGAGCGCCTGGTCCAGGACATCTTCACCGCACTCGACGAACAGACTGTCGTGGTTCCCGGAACCGACGCTGCCGCACTGATCGTCCCCAGCCTCGCGAGTTCGCTCCAGTCCGTTCTTGACCAGCGCAAACGTCTGGCCGCGAGGATCGAGGAACTCTTGGAGGCCCACCCTCTTTCCCAGGTCCTGATATCGATGCCCGGCATCGGGATCAGGACCGCGGCCCGCATCCTCATCGATGTCGGCGACGGCAGCGGCTTCGCCACCGCCGGCCACCTCGCCGCCTACGCCGGCCTCGCGCCCGTGACTCGGAACTCCGGCTCCTCCATCCGCGGCGAACACCCCTCCCGACGCGGTAACAAACAACTCAAACGCGCCTTCTACCTCGCCGCGTTCGCCTCGCTCTCCCAGCCCGAGTCACGCGCCTACTACGACCGCAAACGCCGCGAGGGGAAACACCACATCGCCGCCCTCGTCGCACTCGCCCGACGCCGCATCGACGTCCTGTTCGCCATGCTCCGAGACGGCACCTTCTACCAACCACCCACACCCGCTACAGCTTGACGAAAGCCATAGAGGCACCTTTTGCCGCCGGCGGCGTGCTGGTGGGCCCGCACGATGGTGGAGTCGACCGACACCAGCCAGTCGATGTCATCGGCCGCGTCCTTCTCCGCCTGGACGGCCCGCAGCATCCGCGAGAACGTGCCGTCCAGCGCCCACCTGCGGAAGCGCGTATACAGGGTCTGCCAGGAGCCATAACGTTCCGGAACATCACGCCAGGCCGATCCGGTCCGCAGCTTCCACACGATCCCGTTCAGTACCACCCGGTCGTCCGAACGGGGCCGCCCAGCAGTCCCCGAACTCGGCAACAACCGCGACAACACAGCCCACTCAGCATCCCAAAGCTCATGACGACGCACCACGACAAGCATGATCCCCCATCACCGGGCCACCTTTGAAGACGCCGCCTAGTACTGCAACGGTGCTTGCCGTGACTGCTGGCCATCTCGCTCGTTGGGGTGGTTATGGGTGGGGACCTTGCTGGTGTCAGGTTGTGGGCGGGTGAGCTGGACGCTCTGCATGAGCGGTTCGTG
>NZ_JBWJAQ010000040.1:0-9474 GCF_056387915.1 Streptomyces sp. GLSS-08 | reverse complement strand
AGGGTGATCTTGTCCTGGTCGTTGAGGGTGACCGACATGGGGGGCTCCTTCTAGGTCGTACGCCGCCGTGCCCGGCGCCGCTCCGTTTCCGTGGCCCCATCATGGCACACAAGTGGCGCCACTGCGACTCGATCTGCGCCACGCACGGGCCGTGACGAGCACGCCGACCCGAGACGATCCGTAAAACCGCAGGTCATTTCCCTGCCGGGCCACGCCCGAAAAGGTCGAGCCATCAGGGCAACGGGCCGCTATTGCCTGAATGTTCCCGACTCTTCACTCCGCAGCACCCCGGACAACCGGGGTGGCACATAAAAGACTCCACACGACACCACTTGTGTGCCATGCTGGTGTCGTCCACAGCGCACTCCCCCGGCTTCGCAGCCTGAGAGGTGCGCGTTTCACGGGGTGAGCCGGCAAAGGGGCGGATCATGGAGACAGCACGGAGCCAGCAGGCGGCACCCGGCGCCTTCGCCGCCTTCGCCCGCTTCGTCCTCTGCGGCGGCGGGGTGGGGCTCGCCTCCAGCTTCGCCGTGGCGGCCCTCTCCTCCTGGATGACCTGGGCGCTGGCCAACGCCGTGATCACCGCGGCCTCCACCCTGCTGGCCACCGAGCTGCACGCCCGCTTCACCTTCGGCGCGGGCCGGCGCGCGACCCGGCGCCAGCACGTGCAGTCGGCCGGGTCCGCGACGGCCGCGTACGCGGTGACGTGCCTGGCGATGTTCGTCCTGCAGCTGCTGGTGGCGGCGCCCGGCGCGGTGCTCGAGCAGGCCGTCTACCTGTCCGCCTCCGCGCTCGCCGGCGTCGCACGGTTCGCGGTGCTGCGCCTGGTCGTCTTCGCGCAGGGCCGCTCCCGGGCCGCGGCCACCGGGCACACCGCCCCTCCCGTGCTCGCGGCCGTGGCCCGGGCCTCGGCCCCGGCCGCTCCCGCGGCGCTCTGCCACGCCGCCTGAGCCTTCCGGGCACCGGAGGCGGCAACCGGACTCCCCCTCGGCGGGCGGTGCCCGGGCACCGGCGCGGAAGAGGCGGGCGGGCGCTCGCTCGAGAACGCCTGCAGGGCACTTGGAGGCCCGCTCGAACGGGCGGCCGGGGCGGCTGCCGGGCGGCTATCGTCCCAACTCCCTACCCCTGCTTCCGGGATCCAGGTCCCTTGGGCCGGGCGCCGGAGTGTCTCGCCGATGGAGTCGCCATGCCGCAGGCCCAAGAGCCTCAGCTGCGTCTGTTCGTGTTCCACCACTCCGGCGGCTCGCATCGGATGTACCGCGACTGGCTGTCCTGCTTCCCCGCGGGCTGGGACGTGCAGATCCCCGACGCACCGGGCCGCGGGCCCGGCGACAGGCGTCCCGCGCTGAGCGACACGGGCGCTCTGCTGGAGTACTTCCTGCACGAGCTGGACAGCCGGCTGACGGGCCGCTTCGCGTTCTTCGGGCACAGCATGGGCGGTCTCGTCGCGTACGAACTGACCCGCCTGCTCCTCGACCAGGGGCGCACACCGCCGGTCTGGCTCGGTGTGTCCGCACGCGGCACACTGCACCCCGACGGGGACCCCACCCGCCGGCACCTGCTGTCCGACGAGGACCTGCGCCGGGAACTGGTGGCGATGGGCGGCACGTCGTCCTCGGTCCTGGACCACGAGGAACTGTGGGACCTGTTCCGGCCGACCATCCGCGCGGACCTGCGGATCAGCGAGACCTGGCGCACCCGGCCCCTCGCCGTGCCGCTGCCGGTGCCCCTGTCGGTGTTCGGCGGCCTCCACGACCATGTGGCGCCGCCGGAGCGGCTGGACGGCTGGGCGGCCGCCTCCGAGCACTTCCTGGGCCTGCACCTGTTCGACGGCGGTCACTTCTACTACCAGGACCGGCTCCCGGAGGTCGCCGGGCGGATCCAGGACGACGTGCGCCGCGCCCTGCTGCTGGGCAGGGCACCGTCCCGGGCGACGCGGTGAGCGTCCTCGGTCCCGCCGCACCGGCCCCGGTGCGCGGGACCGAGTTCCGGCTGCTCGGCCCGGTGGTCGTGCACAACGGGGCGACCGGGTCCGGGATCGCGCCCTCCGGCGCCAAGCAGCGGGCCCTGCTCGCCACCCTGGTCATCCACGCCGGCGAACGCCTGCCCGCGGACCGCCTGGTGGAGGAGCTGTGGGGCGACCGGCCCCCCGCCAACGCACCGAACGCCCTCCAGGCCCACGTCGCCCGGCTGCGCCGGCTGCTGCCCGCCCCGGGCCACGCCTGGATCAGCACCCTGCCCACCGGATACCTGCTGACCCTGGGCCACGCCTCGACCGACGTGGAGCGCTTCACCCGCCTGTCCCGCCAGGGCAGGGCCGCGGTCCCCGACGACCCCCGGTACGCGATCGAACTCCTGGGCCAGGCCCTGTCGCTGTGGCAGGGCCTGGCCCTGCAGGACAGCCGCCACGGCCCCATCTGCACGGCCGAGGCACACCGCCTCGAGGAGCAGCGCCTGTCCGCGCTCGAGTCCCTGTACGAGGCGAGCCTGAACTGCGGCAGATACGCCGAGATCACCTGCGACCTGGAACGGCTGACCGCCGACCACCCGCTGCGCGAGCGCTTCTACGACCTGCTGATGACCGCCCTGTACCGCAGTGGCCGGCAGGCGGAGGCGCTCGGCGTCTACGAACGCGCGCGCCGCCATCTGCTCACCCTGCTCGGCGTCGAGCCGGGCCCGGCCCTGCGGTGCCGCATGGAGGCGATCCTCCACCACTCCCCCACGCCGGCGCTGGGGCGTCCCCGCCCGGTGGACCCGGCCGCGGAGATGGCGCATCTGCAGACCCGTATCGATCAACTGGTGCGGGACCAGCGGGCCTTGCTCCGCAGGGTCCAGGAAGCGGGCCAGGCCCGCTAGCTTGATCTTTGACGTCAACACACACGTCCAGCACGAAGGCCGTGAGGATGAGAGAAGCGTGAGCTCGTGCGGCGGCTGCATCGCGAGGGCTTCTTCGAGACCCGCAGCTCCGCACACCTCATCGCCGACCAGCTCGGCGTCTGCCGGGCGACCGTCTACAACTACGCGAAGCGGTAGCCGCCCTTGGCCGGACGGCAGACGCGCGCCCGCGGCCCGACCCGCGCCGGTCCTTCAGTCGCTCGGGCAGCTCGGGCCGCACCGCGGTGCCGATGATCAGGCAGCCGTGGGTACGGGTGCCAGACGTCGCATGAAAACCGCCTGGACGCCGCCGTCGAGGAGGTCGTCCGAGCGGGCGAGGAACTCCTGGAGGTGCGGCTTTCCCAGGTTGGCAGCGTGGTCCTGCCGACTGCGCCACACCTCGTGGAAGTGGAACGAGGCCGGGTCGTTCACGTCGACGTGCAGGTCGTAGCTGATGCAGCCGGGTTCGCTCAACGTGTGCGGCACGAGCGCAGTCAACGCTTCCCGAAGTTCCTGTTCCCGTCCGGCTCTCGCCCGCAGCCGGGCGACGACGGTGAGGCTCTCGTGATTCACGGATGACATCAGTTGGTGCTCCTGGTTCCTGGCCCGGCATGAACGCCGGGCTTTCGAACACTGACGCTAGAAAGAACCGGTCCGGGTGTACAGTCCACTCGCGTGCCTGCTGACCGGACCAATCGCGCCACCGGCCTGCTCATCGAGCTCCCCGACGACGGTCGCCCGATGCACGAGCGCCTCACCGGCGCGATCAGGATCGCCATCGGGCAGGGCCGGCTCGGGCCCGGGCATCTGCTTCCGTCCAGTCGTACGCTCGCCGTGGAGCTCGGCTGTTCCCGGTGGGTCGTCAACGAGGCGTACGTCCAACTCGCGGCCGAGGGACACCTGCTGACCCGGCGGGGTTCGGGCACCCGGGTCGCCGCCGCCCGGAGCGAGCCGGCACCGAAGCGGAGCGCGGCTTTGGAAGCGCCGCCGTGTGTGGCAGATCTTCGGCCCGGCGCCCCGGACACCAGCGGATTCCCCGCCGCTGCCTGGATGCGGTCCCTTCAGCACGTGCTCACCGTCGCCGACTGGTCGCCGCCGGTCTTCCCGCCCGCAGAGGGAGTACCCCGTCTCCGTGAGGTGGTCGCCGCCTACCTGAGGCGGGCTCGGGGCATCCCGGTGGAGAGCGAGGAGGTATTGATCACCTGCGGCACCTCGCACGGCATGGCCGCCGTCGCGCGCGTGCTGAGCACCAGGGCGGATTCCGGGGTGGCGGTCGAGGATCCCGGCTGGTTCCGCCTGCGGGAGGTGGCCGCCGCCGCGGGCTTGCGTATCGAGCCGGTCGCCGTGGACCCGTCGGGTGTCGACGTCGAGGCGGTGCGCCGGGCGGATGTCGGCGCGCTGGTCTGCGCTCCGGCCCACCAGTTCCCTACCGGCGCAGTGCTGTCGCCGGACCGTCGTCGGGCCCTGCTGGCCTGGGCTGCGCAGAGTTCTGGCCTGATCGTGGAGGACGACTACGACGCCGAGTTCCGTTACGACGGCAGGCCGGTCGGCGCGCTGGCCGGTCTCGGGCGCGAACATGTCGCCTATCTGGGTTCGGTCAGCAAGACGTTGCACCCCGGCCTGCGGCTCGGCTGGCTCGTGCCGCCCGCCGGCCTGCGCAGGCCGCTGCTCTCGGCCCTGGAGGCGACCGGCGGCGGCCCCAGCACGCTGGAACAGCTCACCTTCGCGCATTTCGTCGAGACCGGCGGCTACGACCGGCATCTACGGCGGGCCCGCAAGGCGTACCGCGCCCGCCGGGACGCTCTGGTCGCCGCCCTGACCAGGCACGTCGCGATCAGCGCCAACGGCATCGCCGCCGGTCTGCATCTGACGGTGCCGTTGCCGCAGGGCACCGACGAGCATGCCGTCGTCGCACGGCTGAGCGAGCTGGGCGTCGCGGTGGTGCCGCTTGCCCGGTACACGATCAGCCGTCAGGCGCCCGCCCTCGTCGTCGGGTACGGCCGGCTCGCCCCGTCCCGGGCGGTGTGGGCGGCCGACCGGATCGCCGAGGCCGTGCGTGAGTGCGCAGTTCGGCGATGTGGGCCGGCGCGGGCGTCTCTCGTGCCGACGCCTCGATGAAGGACACCCCGACGGGGAACCACTCCTTCTCGACCGGGCGTTGCGCGAGCGCAAGGTCGAGGCCGGGCTACTTGGGGTCGCTGTTGAACTTCGAGGCGGACCAGACGTAGCCGAGCGCCGTGAGGCCGACGCACCAGGCGAGGGCGAGCCACCCGTTGTGGCCGATGCCGGTGCCGAGGAGGAGTCCGCGCAGGGTCTCGATGGCGGGTGTGAAGGGCTGGTACTCGGCGACCGGCCGGAACCAGCCGGGCATGGAGTGCAGGGGGACGAAGGTGCTGGAGATGAGCGGGAGGAAGATCAGCGGCAGCGCGTTGTTGCTGGCGGTCTCGGCGCTCGGGCTGACCAGGCCCATCCCGACGGCGATCCAGGTGAGTGCCAGGGAGAACAGCGTGATCAGGCCGAAGGCGGCGAGCCATTCCAGGACGGTGGCGTCGGTGGACCGGAAGCCGATGGCCACGGCGACGGCGCCGACGAGGACCACGCTCATGACCGACTGCAGGACGCTGCTGACGACGTGTCCGATGAGTACGGAGCCGCGGTGGACGGCCATGGTGCGGAAGCGGGCGATGATGCCCTCGGTCATGTCGTTGGAGACGGACACCGCGGTGCCGACCGTGGTGGAGCCGACGGTCATCAGCAGCAGGCCCGGCACGAGGTAGGCGATGTAGTCGGAGCGGTCGGCGCCGTCGCCGATGCCCGCGCTCATCGCGTTGCCGAAGACGTAGACGAAGAGCAGCAGCAGCATGACGGGCGTGAGCAGCAGGTTCAGGGTGAGGGAGGGGTAGCGGCGGGCGTGCAGCAGGTTGCGGCGCAGCATGGTGTTCGAGTCGCGGACGGCGAGGGACAGGGTGCTCATCGGCCGGTCTCCTTGGGCTGGTGGGGCACGGTGCTGTCGGTCAGGGCGAAGAACACGTCGTCGAGGTCGGGGGTGTGCACGGTCAGCTCGTCGGCCTCGATGCCGGCGGTGTCCAGGCGGTCGAGGACGGAGCGCAGTTCGCGCTGGGTGCCGTCGCTGGGGATCTGCAGGGACAGCGCCTCGTCGTCGCGGGCGGCCTCGTGCAGCACGGAGGCGGCCTGCTGGTAGGCGGCCGGGTCGGTGAAGCGCAGCCGCACGTGTCCGCCCGGGATGAGGCGCTTGAGTTCCTTCGCGGTGCCTTCGGCGGCGATCCTGCCGTCGTGGAGGACGGCGATGCGGTCGGCGAGCTGGTCGGCCTCCTCCAGGTACTGGGTGGTGAGGAAGACGGTGACGCCGCCACAGACCAGCTCGCGGATGATCCCCCACATGGTGTGGCGGGAGCGGGGGTCGAGGCCGGTGGTCGGCTCGTCCAGGAAGATGATCCGGGGGTTGCCGACCAGCGTCATGGCGATGTCCAGGCGGCGCTTCATGCCGCCGGAGTAGGTGGAGACGGGCTTCTTCGCGGCCTCGGTGAGGTCGAACCGCTCCAGCAGCTCGGCGGTGACGCGGCGGCCCTCCTGCTTGGACAGGTGGTGCAGGTCCGCCATCAGGAGCATGTTCTCCTCGCCGGTGATCAGGCCGTCGACGGCGGAGAACTGACCGGTGACGCCGATCGCGGCGCGGACGGCGTGCGGTGACGTGGCGATGTCGTGGCCCGCGACCTGGGCCTGGCCGGCGTCGGCGGTGATGAGGGTGGAGAGGATCTTGACGGCGGTGGTCTTGCCGGCGCCGTTCGGGCCGAGCAGGGCGAACACGGACCCGGCCGGGATGTGCAGATCGATGCCGTCCAGGACGGTCTTGTCGCCGTAGGACTTGCGCAGGGCGGTGGTGGAGACGGCGGCCGGCGGCTGCGGGTGACCGTCACCCTGCTTGGACATGGGCATGACAGAAGAAGGCATGGGGCCCTCCGTTCGAAGGGTGAAGTGGGCTCTGGGTGGGGCCGGTTGAGGGGGGCGCGCTCAGGCCCGGCGCGACTGAAGCAGGTGGTGCTCAGGTCTTGGCGCGGCAGATGAAGCTGGCGCTCAGGCCCCGCCGCCGGGCCGAGCTGGGGCTCAGGCCTTGGCGCGGCGGATGTCGATGTTGCCGTGCCGGGTACGGGCGCGGACCTTGACGGTGTCCTCGGTCGCCTCGCCGCTCTCGGACACGGTGAGCGTGTTGCGCACCTGTCCGGAGCCGGAGCTGACGTCGAGCCAGGCGGCGGTGCCCTCGCGGACGCCGACGTCGATGGCGCCGTAGGAGGTCTCCAACTGGACGGTGCCGCGGGCGACGTCGCTGACGCGCAGGGTGCCGTGGGCGGTGGTGGCGGTGACCGAGTCCTCGGCGCGGGCGATGTCGATGTCGCCGTTGGCGCCGCTGACCCGCAGTTCGCCGGTCGCGGCGCCGACGGTGGTGGTGCCGTGCGAGTTCTTCAGGACGGCGGGGCCGTCGAGGAGGCCGACGCGCAGGCTGCCGGAGCTGGTGGTGATCTCGGCGGCGCCCTCGACCCGGTCGACGGTGATCGAGCCGTGGGATGCCTTCAGATGCAGCGGGCCGGTGGTGTCGAGGCGGACGTCACCGGAGGAGGTCTTCACGCGGACCTCGCCGAGCCGGCCCTCTCCGAGCACTTGGACCCAGGCGCCGGTCATGTCCAGGCGCGAGCCCGCGGGCAGTTCGACCGTGACGTCGACGGTGCCGGTGCGGCCGAACAGGTTGGACTTGGGTGTCCTGACGGTCAGTGCGCCGCCGCTGTACGCGATCTCGGTCTGGCCGGCGGCCCGCACGTCCAGGTCCTTCTTCGGGTCGCGGGGGCGCACCTCGACGACCGTGTCGGTGCGCTCGCCCGCGGTGAACTGGATGGAGCCGGCGTCCACGTGGGCCGTCACGGAGATCGCTGCGGGAGTGTCGAAAGAAGGCATGGCTGCCCCGTCCTCTTGGGTTCTCAGGGCGTCCCCGCTGGTGGGACGTGGTGTGGGTGAATCGGTGCGGGCGCGCCGCGGCTCAGCGGACCCAGCCGGTGAAGCTCTGTCCGATGCTCTTGGCCTTCTCCGTCGTACGGGGCCGGGTGCCGCCGTCGACCGCGGCCGACACGGCCCGCACCAGCCACGCGTTGACCGACAGGCCCTCGCGGCCCGCGGCCTCCTCGGCGCGCGCCTTGAGGTGGGCCGGAAGCCGCAGGTTGACGCGGGCGGTGCCGCCCTCGTCGCCTTCGGCCGGGGCCGAGGCGCGGAATGCCTCGGCGGGTGCGGCCGGCTCCGCGGGGGCGCCGCCGTCGGTGGGCGGCAGGGTCACCACGAAGTCGGGGTCGAGCCCGCGCAGCCGTACGTCGACCGAGCCGGGGGCGAGTTCACGGGTGATCTCGTCCATCGCGGCGGAGAGCACGTTGAGCAGGGTCAGCCGCGTCGCCGACTCCAGGGGCACGGTGAGCCGCTCGGCCAGCTCGCGGGCTTCGTCGCCGCCGGCCTCGGCGGCCACCGCGAGTTCGCGGCGGAGGGTGTCGACATACGGCGTGAGATCCATGGCGCCATCATTGCACCACGATGGTGCCACACGCAAGCCGTCTGGCGCCGCGTGAGCGGTGACCTTGCGGTCCGCTCTTCTGACCTGCGTAAACGCGGTGAGGGCGGTCCGGGCCATCATGGCACCATGAGCCTTCAGGAGGCGTGGGGAGTGCCGAATGACGTCAGGTGGCACCACGTGGCGTCATGGGGGTTCGCGAGGAGGTGTCCCGGCCTGGCGCCGGGTGCGAGGCGCGAAGTGCCGGTCGCCTCACGGCACTTGCCGGGCGGACACGACCTAGGGCCTGTCGTTTGGATCAGGCCGGCTGTGACCGACGGTTCGTCCTGACCGACCCGAGCGGGGTCTGGCGCGTGCAGCTGCAAGGCGGAGGAGGGAGTCGACGCGGAGCGTCGGCGACCGACGACAACGCCGCAGATGTGCGCGCCAGACCCCGCGACGCCGGCCTGATCCAAACGACAGGCCCTAGGGAAGCGGCTGGACGCCCGCCCGCAGCAGGCCGTAGGTGTACGCGTCCTCCAGGGCCTGCCAGGACGCGGCGATCACGTTCTCGGCGACGGCGACCGTGGACCATTCGTCCTGGCCGTCCGTGGTGGAGATCAGGACGCGGGTCGCGGACTCCGTGCCGTGCTTGCCCTCCAGGATGCGCACCTTGTAGTCGACCAGTCCGAACTTGGCGAGCTGGGGGTAGATCTTCTCCAGGGCGACGCGCAGGGCCCGGTCCAGGGCGTGGACCGGGCCGTTGCCCTCGGCGGTGGCGATGATCCGCTCGCCCTTGGCCCACAGCTTGACCGTGGCCTCGTCGGCGTGGGTGCCGTCGGGGCGGTCCTCGACGATGGCCCGCCGGGACTCGACACGGAAGTAGCGGGGGGCGCGGCCCTCGGCCTCCTCGCGCAACAGGAGTTCCAAGGAGGCGTCGGCGGCCTCGTAGGTGTAGCCCTTCAGTTCGCGTTCCTTGACCCGTTCGACGACGCGGGCGACCAGTTCGCGGTCGCCGCCGAGGTCGACGCCCAGTTCCCTGCCCTTGAGCTCGA
>NZ_JBWJAQ010000004.1:0-503476 GCF_056387915.1 Streptomyces sp. GLSS-08 | reverse complement strand
GGGGGGCTGGGGGCTGGGGGGCGGGTTTTCGGCCCGTTCGACGGCTCGGCCTTTTGGCCCGGTTGGCGGTTCGGCCTTTGGGTTCGTTCGACGGCTCTGTCTTCGGCCCGGTCGACGGCTCGGCCGTTCGGCTCTTGGAGCGGCTGCGGCCTTTCAGCCTGGGCAGGGGTTGCTGCTCGTGCGGCCCGTGCGCGGCCGGCGGCCTTCTGCCTCTGCCCCGGCTGGTGTCTTTCAGCCCGTCCGGCGTTCGAGGACGAGGCCGCCAGGCCGATACGGGGGTCTGGGGGCGGAGCCCCCAGGTACGGGACGGGTAGGGGCGGAGGGGGCGAAAAAGGTTCGTCAGCAGCCGGGATACGCCGGGGGGCGGGGCCACAGGGGGAAGTTCACCCACATCTGGCACATCTGGGGCTCACCCCGGTGTGGGATCACCCCGGTGTGGGATCACCCCGATTTGGGATCACCCCGGGCCCGGGGTCACCTGATTCCGGGTCACCTGGAAACGGGCTCACAGGTGCTCGGGGTCACCTGGAAACGGGCTCACGCGTGCTCGGGGTCACCCGGAAACGGGCTCATGCGTGCTCGGGGTCACCCGGGCAAGAACTCACCTCGGTTCCGGGGCGCCCCGGGACCGGGCTCACCCGTGTTCGGGGTCACCCCCGGTCAGAACTCACCCGTGCTCGGGGCTAACCCCGTCTCGACCGCGCCGCCCGGGCAATCGCCACCACCGCCTTCTCCAAGGCGTACTCGGGATCGTCCCCGCCCCCCTTGACCCCGGCATCGGCCTCGGCAACAGCCTGCAACGCGTAGGCAACCCCGTCCGGGGTCCACCCCCGCATCTGCTGCCGCACCCGGTCGATCTTCCACGGCGGCATCCCCAGCTCCCGAGCCAGATCGGCGGGCCGCCCCCCACGCGCGGAGGACAACTTCCCGATGGCCCGCACCCCCTGCGCCAGAGCACTGGTGATCATCACCGGCGCGACCCCCGTCGACAGGGACCACCGCAACGCCTCCAGCGCCTCCGCCGCCCGCCCCTCCACGGCCCGGTCGGCCACGGTGAAGCTCGACGCCTCGGCCCGCCCGGTGTAGTACCGCCCGACCACGACCTCGTCGATCGTCCCCTCGACATCCGCGGTCAGCTGGGACACCGCGGAAGCCAGCTCGCGCAGATCGCTCCCGATGGAGTCGACGAGCGCCTGGCACGCCTCGGGCGTGGCCGCCCTGCCCAGCACCCGGAACTCATTGCGCACGAACGCCAGCCGGTCCGCCGGCTTCGTCATCTTCGGGCAGGCCACCTCACGGGCACCCGCCTTGCGCGCCGCGTCGAGCAGCCCCTTGCCCTTGGCCCCGCCCGCGTGCAGCAGCACGAGGGTGATCTCCTCGGCAGGCGCCCCGAAGTACGCCTTTACGTCCTTGACCGTGTCCGCCGACAGATCCTGCGCATCGCGTACGACCACGACCTTGCGCTCCGCGAAGAGCGACGGGCTCGTCAGCTCGGCGAGGGTGCCGGGCTGCAACTGGTCCGGCGTGAGATCCCGTACGTCCGTGTCCGCATCGGCGGCACGGGCAGCGGCCACCACTTCCTGCACGGCACGGTCGAGCAGGAGATCCTCCTGGCCCACCGCCAGCGTGACAGGGGCGAGAGGGTCGTCTTGTGCAGTCTTCCTGGCCATCGCGCCAAGCATCCCACGCTCCGCTGACAACGCGACGACAGCCGGGCGAGGACGACGGGGCGAGGGCGCCCGGGCGAGCGCGACCGGGCGAGGACGACCGGGCGAGCGCGACCGGGCGAGGACGACCGGGCGAGGGCGACCGGGCGGCAAGCGGCGGAGTCCAGCTCACCGCCGACCGGCCCACCCACGCCGACTGCCAGGACACCCACGGAAGACCTCTACGGCTCCTCCCGCCACCCGTCCCACTCACCCACGAACTCGTCCAGTTCCCCGGGTGCCAGCCGCTCCTCCGGGTCCCGCAGCACGACCAGCCACTGGGCGTCCTCGGCATCGTCCTCACCGGCCAGCGCGTCCCGGACGAGCTGCGGCTCCTCGTCGAGTCCGAACCGGTCCCCGAGTGCCTCCAGCGCCTCTTCCGCGGCATCGCGGTCGGGCAGCACCAGCACGTGTCTCACATCGCTCACGGAGACATTTTCCGCCACGCCCGCCGCCGCCGAAGCCGGGGCCTCCCCATCCCCCGGGAAAGGGCCAGGGCCACTGGCCCCCGGTCAAAGGGCCGGGTTCCCTTGCCACCGGACCACGGTGAGAGGACCCGGCCCCGCCACCGCCCTCGGAAGGGAGGACCGGCGCCCGTGTCATCCACCGCCCCCGCGAGAGCCGGCCCGCTCAGATCTCCCGCACCACCGGGACCCGGTCCAGTCCGATCCCGAACCGCTCCCGGTACACCCCCAGCACCTCCTCGTCCGTGCCCAGCTCCGTCACCTCCTTCGTGCCGTCGGCCGCGGTCACGGTGAAGGCGCGGCCGCTCAGCGTGATCCTTCCGCCGTCCTCGGTGACCCGCGAGCACACCAGCGACTGCGTGAAGTGCGACTCCGGCGACGTCCTGTGCCACCAGGCGCCCGACACGAAGTCCCCGAGCACACGCCTGCGCGTCTCCAGCCGGTACTGCGCCCTGCCGTCCCGCAGCACGTCCAGGTCCCCGTACTCCGAAGCCGCGCTCCCGGCCGGCTCCCCCACCTCCGCCACCCGGAACGTGCCCGCCGGGTCCACCTGATCCCCCCGCTCCCCGAAGGCCAGCGGCCAGTGGCTGTGCGCCCCGAAACCCACGTCGGCCAGCCAGTCGCCCCCGTCCGACGTCCGCACCCGCAGGGCGAGATGGTCGTAGGGGATCCCGAGCCGTTCCTCCGCCCCGTGCACCCGCGCCGCGAGCAGCGTCACGTCGAAGCCCAGCGCCTCCAGCAACGCCCCGAAGACGCCGTTCAGTTCGTAGCAGAATCCTCCCCGGCGAGCCCCCACCACCTTGTCCAGCAGCCGCTTCTCCTGCAGCACGATCTCCTCACGAAGGTGGATCGACAGATTCTCGAACGGCACGCTCCGCAGATGCCGCAGCTGGAGTTCGCGCAGCACCTCGGAGGTGGGTCCAGCGGGGCGCGCTGCGCCGATACGACGGAGATAGGCGTCGGCCTGTGCGGAATTCATGACCTCAGTCTCCCCCCGCTGCTCCCCGCACGCCCCCTCCGACGTCACCGGGCCCTCGCCTCTCCTCTCCGCCTTACCGCGGCCGTTCCGGTCCGTCACCTCAGTCACCCGCCACCTCAGTCACCCGCAACCCGCAGTTCCTCACCCGTGCCGGACACGGCGATCGCCCCGTCCTCGTCCGTACGCATCACCGCGGCACCCCCGGCCCTCAGCGCGGCGACCGTGCTCGGCGCCGGGTGACCGTACGGGTTGTCCTCGCCGCACGAGATCAGCGCCAGCCGCGGCGCCACCCTGCGTATGAGCTCCGGGTCCTGGTACGCCGATCCGTGATGGGCGACCTTGAGCACGTCCACCGCGCCCAGCCGCGCGCCCTCGGGTGACCTCAACAGGGCCTGCTGGGCGGGAGGTTCCAGGTCACCGAGCAGGAGCAGGGACATCCCGGCCGACCGTACGAGCAGGGCGACACTGGCGTCGTTCGGGCCCTCCGGCGCCGGCACCGGAGCCGGGGGCGGCCAGACCACCCGCCAGTCGAGGGTTCCCGCGCGGCGCCGCTCCCCCGTCGCGGCCCGGGTCAGCGGAATGTGCCGCGCGGCCGCCTGGGACCGCACGAACTGCGCCTGGTCCGCGGGCTCGTCGAGCCCCGTCGTCTCGATGGCGCCCACCGAGCGCCCACGCAGCACACCCGGCAGGCCCGCCACGTGGTCGGCGTGGAAGTGGGTGAGCACGACCAGCGGGATCCTGATGATGCCGAGCGCGCTCAGGCACCGGTCGACCAGGACCGGGTCAGGCCCCGCGTCCACCACCACGCCCGCGCCGTCACCCGCCGCCAGCACGGTCGCGTCGCCCTGTCCCACGTCGCACACCGCGAACCGCCACCCGGGCGGCGGCCAGCCCGTGATCACCCGGGCCAGCGGCGGCGGCTGCACCACGACCAGCAGGAACAGCACGACGCAGACAGCGCACAGCCAGGGGTGTCTCACCAGCCTCCGCCCGAGGAACACGGCGGCCGCCGTCACGAGAGCGAGCAGCAGCGCGCCCGTCCAACTGTCCGGCCAGTCCACTCCCGCACCGGGCAGCGCGGCGCCGGTACGGGCGATGTCGGCGATCCACCCGACGGGCCAACTCGCGCACCATGCCAACCCCTTGGCGACCGGCATGGTCACCGGAGCCGTCGCCAGGGCGGCGAAGCCCAGCACCGTGGCCGGCGCGACCGCGAACTCGGCGAGGAGATTGCACGGCACCGCGACCAGGCTCACCCGGGCCGACAGCACGGCCACGACCGGCGCGCACAGCGCCTGTGCCGCGGCCGCCGCGGCCAGGGCCTCGGCAGCGCGAGGCGGTACTCGCCGTCGCCGGAGCGCGGCGCTCCACCGTGGGGCGACGGTGAGCAGGGCACCGGTAGCAAGCACCGAGAGCAGGAAGCCGTAACTCCGTGCCAGCCAGGGGTCGTAGAGCACCAGCACCAGGACGGCGGCGGCCAGCGCGGGAATCAGGGACCGGCGTCGTCCCGTCGCGACGGCGAGCAGCACGATCCCTCCGCACGCGGCGGCCCGCAGCACACTGGGGTCCGGTCGGCACACGATCACGAAGGCGAGCGTGAGCGCGCCGCCGAGCAGGGCGGTCGTCCGCAACGGGATACCGAGCCGGGACGCAAGACCGCGGCGCTCCGCACGCTGAGCGAGTCCGGGCGGCCCGATGAACAGGACCAGCAAGATCGCCAGGTTTCCCCCGCTGACCGCCAGCAGATGCGCGAGGTCGGTCTCCTTGAACGCGTCGTCAAGTTCGGGTGTGACGCGTGAGGTGTCCCCCACGACCAGGCCCGGCAGGAGTGCCCGTGCGTCCGACGGCAGTCCGTCGGTCGCCTCCCGCAGCCCGCTGCGCAGCCGGCCCGCGAGCCGTTGCACACCCGACGGCTCCCCCACGACGTCGGGTGATGCTCCGGCCCGCACTCGCAGGACGCCCGCGATCCGGTCTCCGCCCGTGAGCGCGGGGACGAGCCGCGCGGTCACCCGCACCCACGTGGACGGCAGCAGACCCAGCCACGGCGAACGCACCGGGCCGCCCACCTCTCGTGGAGCGCCCGGCTGCCGTAGTGCGCTCGCGTCGACGATCACCAGCACCGGAGTACGCGTCGCCACGACCGCCCCGTCCGGTTCCCGCAGCCGCCGCACCTCCGCGTCGAACAGCACGGCCGTGGGAGCCGCGTGGTCGCCGTTGATCCGGGGCCTGGTGAGACGTGGATCGGAGGTGACCTCGACGTCGGCGGTCACCTGCGCGTACTGCCCCGCCAGGGCGGGCACGGGGCCGCGCCGCAGGTCCGCTCCGTGAGCCCCGGCGGAGGCGGCGGCCGCGGCGACGCACAGCAGCACGGCAGCCACCGAGACCCGCGGCCACTCACCCCACCGCCCTGTGCGGCCCTCCCCCCGACGCCGTTCATCGCTGCCCCGCGGCCCCTCGGCCCGATCCCCTCGACGGCCTCCCCCGCCAACTCCGCGATCTCCGTCGTCATCTCCCCGGCCGTCGGCTCCCTTGCCTCGACGGCCTCCGCCGCTGTCACGCCGACTCCGGGCGGCACCTCCTCGACACCCGTCACCGCGTCCACCCCCGTCCGGTGGCGCGCTCCTCGCGCCGCCCCGGTGCAGCCACAGCAACAGGCCTGCGCCGGCCAGGCAGACCAGCACCACAGCCGAGACCCGCGTGACGGCGGCGTCCACCGTCAAGGCCGCCGTCGCCCAGGCCGCCAGGGCGGGCGGCACCAACCTCAGGTCCGTCGGCCCTTCCTGGCGAGGATGCGAGGCCCCGAGCCGCGCACCGGAAACCGTGTGCACCGTCCGGCGACCGGGGGCCCCGGCACCTGTGTCCGAACCGGCCCCTGCACGCGTACCGGGCCCTGCCCCTGTGCTCGGCGTCCCGTTCATGGCCGGACGAGATTCCGCAGATCGGCGAAGCGCCGGTCGCCGATGCCGTTCACCTCACGCAGCTCGTCGACCGACCGGAACCCGCCGTGCTGGGTGCGGTAGTCGATGATGTGCTGCGCCAGGACGGGGCCGACCCCCGGCAGGGTGTCCAGCTGGTCCGGGGTGGCGGAGTTCAAGGAGACCGGCGTCGCGGGCGCCGCTCCGGCCGTGGACCCGCCGGCGGATCCCCCGGTGCCGGATACGACGGCTCCTCCGGGACCGGCGCCCGCCGGAGGTGCGGGGCCGCCGACCACAACCTGTTCGCCGTCCACGAGGAGGCGCGCCCGGTTGAGGCCTTCGGTCTTCGCGCCCGGACGCACACCACCCGCCGCCCGCAGGGCGTCGGCGACCCGTGAACCGGTCGGCAGCCGCTGGATCCCGGGACTGCGCACCTTGCCGCTGACGTCCACGACGATCTCGGTGCCCGGCCCGCCGGTGGACTCGGGCGTGCCCGCCGAGGCGTCCGGTTTCGTCCTCCGGCCCCCGGCCCGGCTGTCGTACGGAACCGCCGCCCGCACGACTTCGGGCGCGCGGACCTGCTGCGTCCGGCCTGTCCAGAAGTGCTGCACGGCGAAGACCGCGGCGACGACGAGCAGGACGGTCAGGGCGGCCACACCGCGGCGCTCCAGCCCGCACCGCGACTGCAGCCACAGCGGCATGCGCTCCCGGACGGCCGACCCGACCCGCTCCCGCCACGCGCCCGACGGCGCCTCCCCGTCGGGCCCCACGCTCCCACCGCCGCCAACGCCCGCACCCACGCCGTCGTAGGCACCCGCACCCGCACGGACACTCCCGAGAACGGAAGCGTCCGCGCCGGCGGCAGTCGCGGCAGTGGCCCCGCGCCGGCCCGCCGGCGGTCCGCTCCCCGACGCGCGCCGCTCCCCCGCTCCGTCGGTGAAGAGCGCCTCCGCGCGTCGGCGGAGCACCTCCGCCGACGCCCGGTGGCGTCCACCCCGCCCGTGGGCATGGTGGCGCCGGTGACGGGTGCGCCCGTCGGAGGCGGGACCCCGGCCGGGGCCGCTGGTCACCGTGGCTGTACGTGAACGTGATGAAAGTGCCATGCGCCGAGCATCGACCAGACCGCCGCCCCCGCGATGATCTTGCTCAGTTCCCGTGGACAAGCTCCCAGTTGTGGATAACTCGCTCACCCGGAGGGACCACGGGAGCCGCCAACAGCGCGGCCGGGCGGCCCCGTCACCGAGGCGAGACGACAACCGCCAGCAGCCCGGGCCCCGTATGCGCCCCGATGACCGCCCCGACCTCGCTCACATGGAGGTCCGCGAGGCCGGACACCCGCGCCCGCAGGCGGTCCGCGAGCACCGACGCCCGTTCGGGGGCGGCGAGATGGTGGACCGCGATGTCGACCTGCGCGACGCCCGCCCGGTCGGCCGCGATCTCCTCGAGGCGGGCGATCGCCTTCGACGCCGTCCGCACCTTCTCCAGGGGTTCGATGCGCCCGCCGTGCAGCTGGAGCAGCGGCTTCACGGCCAGGGCCGAGCCGAACAGAGCCTGCGCGGCCCCGATCCGGCCACCGCGGCGCAGATAGTCGAGGGTGTCGACATAGAAGTAGGCGGAGGTTCCCGCGCCCCGCTTCTCCGCCGCCGTGACCGCGTCGTCGATCGTCCCGCCCGCCTCCGCGGACGCCGCCGCGGCCAGCGCGCAGAAGCCGAGGGCCATCGCGACCATCCCGGTGTCCACGACGCGCACGGGCACCGGCGCCTCACGCGCCGCGAGGACGGCGGCGTCGTACGTGCCCGAGAGCTCGGAGGAGAGGTGGAGCGAGACGATGCCCGGGGCGCCCGACTCGGCCACCCTGCGATAGGTCTCGGCGAAGACCTCGGGGCTGGGCCTGGAGGTGGTGACGGACCGCCGCTTCTGCAGGGCGAGGGCCACGGAGCGGGCCGAGATCTCGGTGCCCTCCTCCAGCGCCTGGTCACCGAGGACCACGGTCAGGGGCACCGTCGTGATGCCGTGGCGCTCCATCGTCCGTGGCGGCAGGTAGGCCGTTGAATCGGTGACGATCGCGACATGGCGGGACATGAGCTGGAGGTTACCTGTCGGGGCGGGCGAGCGGCAGTCCGGCCCCGGGAGCCGGGAGCGGGGCCCTCCGGATCAAGTGGTGCTCTCGGGACGGGGCTTCTTCTGCCACGGGTACACGGGCCGCTGGAGCGGCGGGGTGATGGCCGGGCGGGCCGGCTGCTCGGCCCCACGGGTCTCGGGCGTCTCGGGCCAGGTCTGCCCGCCGGACGCCGCCTCGTCGGGCGCGGGGGCCTTCGGCCAGGGCGGCGTGACGGCCGGCTCCGTCGTCCAGTGCCGCAGTGCGCCCGCCTCCAGGTCTATCTGCGTGCTCAGCGCGTCGAGGTCTTCGTCCGCGAAGCGGCGGGCCCGGTCGCGGGCCGCCCAGCGCAGCGCGTCCGCCGACCGGGTGATCTGCTCGGTGCGCTCGCGGAGGCCGGGGAGCCGAGAGGCCAGGGTGCCGCGGTCCGGCTCGGTCTCCAGGCGCCTGAGCTCGCCGTCCAGTTCGTGGCCGTGCGCGCTGAGCCGCTCGAACAGGCCCAGCGACTCCTTCAGGGACTCGTCGTCCGTCACGCCCGCGTGCAGCGCGTCCTGCGTGGCCCGCATCGACGTGCGCAGCTTCAGCCGCAGCTGTGCCAGCTCGCCCACCGGGCCCGGCTGGGCGAACGTCCTGGCGCGCAGCGTGGTGTCCTCCACGGTGCGCCGGGCCTGCGAGACGGTGCGGTCCACGCCGCGCTTGGCCGCGCCGACGACCTTCACGGTGGCGTAGGCCCCCAGGACCACGAACAGCAGGAAGAGCAGCGCCATCACTGCGATCACGGCTTCCACCACGCTCCTCCTCCGTCCGGCCCCGGCAGCTGCCGCGGCGCTCTTCCACGGTAAACGCAGCGGGCAGGTCCGGAGTTCCACCAGAACCCCGAACCTGCCCGTAGGGGACTACCCCGACAGCCCCGAACGAACGTGCTGGGCTGCCGGTCTCCGGCTAGGCCGGGACGATGTTCACCAGTTTCGGCGCCCGCACGATGACCTTGCGGATGCCGGCGCCGTCCAGGGCGGCGACGACCCTCTCGTCGGCCAGCGCCACCTTCTCCAGCTCCTCGTCGGAGATGGCCGGGGAGACCTCCAGGCGGGCCTTGACCTTGCCCTTGATCTGCACGACGCAGGTCACGGACTCGTCGACGACGTACGCGGGGTCCGCGACCGGGAAGTCCTGGTGGACGACCGAGCCGGTGCGGCCCAGCTTGCGCCACAGTTCCTCGGCGATGTGCGGCGCCAGCGGCGCGACCAGCAGCACCAGGGACTCGGCGACCGTGCGGGCGAGCGGGCCGCCCGTCTTGGTCAGGTGGTTGTTCAGCTCGGTGACCTTGGCGATGGCGGTGTTGAAGCGCAGTCCCTCCAGGTCCTGGCGGACGCCGTCGATCGCCTTGTGCAGGGCACGCAGCGTGGCCTCGTCCGGCTCGGCGTCGACGACCGTGACCTCACCCGTGCTCTCGTCGACGACGTTGCGCCACAGCCGCTGCAGCAGCCGGAACTGGCCCACCACCGCACGCGTGTCCCAGGGCCGCGACACGTCCAGGGGACCCATCGCCATCTCGTACAGGCGCAGCGTGTCCGCACCGTACTCGGCGCAGATCTCGTCCGGGGTGACCGCGTTCTTCAGGGACTTGCCCATCTTGCCCAGCAGCCGGCTGACCTTCTCGCCCTGGTGGTAGTACGCGCCGTCGCGCTCCTCCACCTCGGCGGCCGGTACGGCGATGCCGCGGCTGTCCCGGTAGACGTAGGCCTGGATCATGCCCTGGTTGAACAGCTTGTGGAACGGCTCGGCCGAGGAGACGTGGCCCAGGTCGAAGAGGACCTTCGACCAGAAGCGCGCGTACAGCAGGTGCAGCACGGCGTGCTCGGCGCCGCCGACGTACAGGTCGACACCGCCGTGCGGCTGTCCCTCGCGCGGTCCCATCCAGTACTGCTCGATGGCCGGGTCGACCAGCTGCCGGTCGTTGTGCGGGTCCAGGTAGCGCAGCTCGTACCAGCAGGAACCGGCCCAGTTGGGCATGGTGTTGGTCTCGCGACGGTACTTCTTCGGTCCGTCGCCCAGGTCCAGCGTGACGTTGACCCAGTCCTCGTTGCGGGACAGCGGGGTCTCCGGGGAGGTGTTCGCGTCGTCCGGGTCGAAGGTGCGCGGCGAGTAGTCCTCGACCTCGGGCAGCTCCAGCGGCAGCATCGACTCGGGCAGCGGGTGGGCGATGCCGTCCTCGTCGTAGACGATCGGGAAGGGCTCGCCCCAGTAGCGCTGGCGGCTGAACAGCCAGTCGCGCAGCCGGAAGTTGACGGTGCCCTCGCCGATGCCCCGGCCGGACAGCCACTCGGTGATGCGCGCCTTGGCCTCGGTGACGCCCAGGCCGTCCAGGGAGATGTCCTCGCCTGTGGAGTTGACGATCTTCGCGTCGTACGAGGCGAAGGCGTCGTCCCACGTCGAGGGGTCGGTGCCCCGGTCGTCCGACGGCTCGACGACGCAGCGCATCGGCAGTTCGAAGGCGCGCGCGAACGCGAAGTCACGGCTGTCGTGCGCCGGGACGGCCATGATCGCGCCGGTGCCGTATCCCATCAGCACGTAGTCGGCGATGAAGACCGGGATCCGCTCGCCGCTGACCGGGTTGGTCGCGTACACGCCGGTGAAGACGCCGGTCTTCTCCTTGGCGTCGGCCTGCCGCTCGACGTCGGACTTCGAGGCGGCCTGCGCGCGGTACGCGGCGACGGCCGCCGCCGGGGTCGCGTGACCGCCGGTCCAGACGTCGTGGGAGCCCTCGGGCCAGGCGTCCGGCACGAACGCGTCGACCAGCGGGTGCTCGGGCGCCAGCACCATGTAGGTGGCGCCGAACAGGGTGTCCTGACGGGTGGTGAAGACCGTGATCGCCGCGCCGTCGACGGGGAAGTCGACCCGGGCGCCCTCGGAGCGGCCGATCCAGTTGCGCTGCTGCAGCTTGATGGCCTCGGGCCAGTCCAGCGCGTCCAGGTCGTCCAGCAGCCGGTCGGCGTACGCGGTGATGCGCATGTTCCACTGGCTCAGCTTGGCCTTGAAGACCGGGAAGTTGCCGCGCTCGGAGCGGCCTTCCGCGGTGACCTCCTCGTTGGCCAGCACGGTGCCCAGGCCGGGGCACCAGTTCACCGGCGCGTCGGAGGCGTACGCCAGGCGGTACTGGCCCAGCAGGTCGGCTCGCTCCGCGGCGGTCAGCTCACTCCACGCGCGCGTGGTGCCCTCGGTGCCCGGTACGGCGCGCTCGCCGCTCTCGAACTGGGCGACCAGCTCGGAGACCGGGCGGGCCCGGCCGGCCTCGGTGTCGTACCAGGAGTTGAAAATCTGCAGGAAGATCCACTGGGTCCACTTGTAGTACTCCGGGTCGATCGTCGCGAACGACCGGCGCTTGTCGTGGCCGAGGCCCAGCCTGCGCAGCTGGACCTTCATGTTCTCGATGTTGGCCTCGGTGGAGATCCGCGGGTGCGTGCCGGTCTGCACGGCGTACTGCTCGGCGGGCAGGCCGAAGGCGTCGAAGCCCAGGGTGTGCAGGACGTTGTGGCCCGTCATCCGCTGGAACCGGGCGAACACGTCGGTGGCGATGTAGCCCAGGGGGTGGCCGACGTGGAGTCCCGCACCCGAGGGATACGGGAACATGTCCATGATGAACTTCTTGGGCTTTGCGACCAGAGCGGGGTCTCCGGCGAGGTCACCGGTCGGGTTGGGCGCCGCGTACGTGCCCTCCGCGTCCCAGAAATCCTGCCAGCGTGCCTCGATGTCCGCGGCCATGGCGGCCGTGTAGCGGTGCGGCGCGGCCACCTCGGAGGCGGCGGGGGCACCGCCCGCGCCTTCGGCAGCGGGGGAGGCATTCGTCTCGCTCATGATCCTCAAAGCTCCATCGATCGTCTCTGCCAGCGGCTGGGGAAATGAAAAAGCCCCTCGCACAGGAGGGGACGCCGCGCCGATGCCGGCCACGATCCTTCAGTGGCCGGAACTGATCAGCGCGGCTCGCTAAGCAGAAGGCGTACGGCACGCATGGCGCCAGGGTACCCCAGCCCCGGCGAGCGCCGCGACGAGCTCGCGGCCGCTCCCGGCACGCCGTGCCATGCTCTCCGACACCACAAAGACTGAACAAAGTTCAGAAGTTACTTCGCGTAACAGCCACTAAGGGACAGCACAAGGATCTCGTTGCCTTTGGATAACGACGCAATAACTCAAACCTCGTATCCATAGGTATGGCTCGACTTAGAGTGCGCCTTCGGGACCGCTTCCCCGAACTCTTTGGGAGTACCCCCCATGAACCCTCGTCGCAAGAACAGCTCGCTTCCCCAACCCGGCCGGTCGGCCTACGGGGCGGCGTCGGCTGCCGCTCTGCTCCTCATACCCCTCATCGTCCTGCTCGGCGGTGACGGCGTCAGGGACTTCCTCAACTTCGGTGCCGGAGTGCTGTCGCTGGTCGCCCTCACGTGCTCCGTGGTGTGGGGGCTCGTCGCCACCGACCGCCTGTTCCTCAACACGCGCCAGCGCCTGATCGCCCAGGCTGTGCACCGGACGACCGCGGTCTCCTCGGTCGCCTTCCTCCTGCTGCACGTCACGGTCAAGCTGGCGCTGGACCACACCACACTGATCGCGGCCGTCGTCCCCTTCGGCCTCGGCGTCACGGGCACCGCAGGGCTGATCGGCTTCGGCTCCCTCGCCGGACTGCTCATGATCTTCACGGCCGTCACCGGCGCGCTGCGCAGCGCCTTCGCCTCCCCCGCGCCGGTCGCGTCCCGCTGGCGCGCCATGCACATGCTGGCCTACCCCGCCTGGTGCGCCGCGCTGGTGCACGGCCTCTACGCGGGACGCCCCGCGAAGACCTACGTCACGGTCCTCTACAGCCTGTGCCTGATCGCCGTCATGGCCGCCCTGGCGCTGCGCTCGACCTCCGGCCCCCTCAAGCGCAAGGTCGCCGACCGGATCCTGGCGGTCCTGGGCGAGCCGGGCGGACCCGGTGCCCGCACGTCCCGCGAGGGACGCGGGGGGCCCCGTGCCGCCGGCGGGGACGGGCCCCTGCCGGGCTTCACGTCCCGCACGCCGAGGACGTCCCCGCAGGACACGTTCGTGCCGCCGCAGCGCATGCCGGCCGCTCCGCAGTCGCTCTACGCCACCCCGCCCCAGGCCGCCGACGCGGCGAGCGGCGGGTTCGCGGCCGCCTACCGGGCCGTGGGGGGCAGTTCCCCCACCGGGGACCCGCTGATCGACCCGATGGAGCGCATCCAGGTCCCCCTGGACACGCAGCCCACGGAGGTCCTGCCGCGCACCGACGGCAGCACCTCGGGCAGCTGGCCCATCCCCTCCCCGCCGCCCGTCGGCGAGGCCCCCCGTTCGTCGTACGATCCTCTCGCCGACACGGGATACAACATCCCCGTCTATGACAATCAGGGCAACAACGGATACGGCACAAGTGATGTGTACGACACCGGTGAGACGAACCCCCTCTTCGGCACGTACAACACCAACGACACGTACGACAGCGGTCCCACGACTGACGTACTGCCGGGCGCCTTCGACGCTCCTGGCTCCGGTGAATCATGGAACGCCCCTTCCGGAGGCTTTTAAGTGAACGAGGCCCTGCCCGACGTCCCAGAGGTCCGCGTCGTCGGGCTTCCGCAGCTCACGTCGGGTTTCGACCTGGTTGAACGACTCGACCTGCCGATGCACCTCAAGGTGCACGGTCCACTCGAACCGATGGGCGGCGAACAACTCGCGGGCCTCGCCGAGGCGATCTCCCTGAAGGGCCGCGGCGGCGCGGGATTCCCCTTCGCCAAGAAGCTGCGCTCGGTCGCGGAGTCGGCCATCAAGAAGGGCATCCGGCCCGTGGTGGTCGTCAACGGCAGTGAGGACGAACCGGCCTGCCGCAAGGACACCGTGCTCATCAACCGGGCCCCGCACCTCATCCTGGACGGAGCCCTGCTGGCCGCCGAGGCCATGGGGGCCCGCACCCTGGTCATCGGCGTGACCCGGGCGTCCACGCAGGCCTCCATGGAGGCGGCCCTGGCCGAACGCGGACTGAGCAACCGGCGCGGATCCGCCCTCCGCGCGCGCGTGCAGCGCAATCCGGTGCGGATGGTCACCGGAGCGGCCGCCTCCCTGATCCGCTCCATCGACGGCGGTCCGGCGATCCCGCCGGGCCGCAAGATCAGCGCGTCGCAGATCGGGGTGGGCGGCGCGCCCACCCTGCTGTCGAACGCCGAGACGTTCGCCCAGCTGGCCATCGCCGCCCGCATCGGCCCCGAGCGCTACCGCAACACCGGCCTGTACGACGAGCCGGGCACCGTCATGCTCACCGTCTCGGGCGCGGTCGCCCGCCCCATGGTGATCGAGGTCCCGACGGGAGTGCCGCTGCGGTACGTGCTCCAGCTGGCCGGCGCGCCGCCGCTCCCGCAGGGCGTGCTCACCGGCGGCTATCACGGCAAGTGGCTGGACGCGGCGGCGCTGGACGGGGCGGTCGTCTCGCGCAACTCCCTGGACGCGGTGGGCGGTTCCCTCGGCGCCGGCGCGATCCTCCCGATCAGCCAGCAGACGTGCCCGCTCGGCGAGTCGCTACGGGTGGCCCAGTGGCTCGCCGAGGAGAGCGCGGGGCAGTGCGGCCCCTGCTACCTCGGCCTGCCCGCCGCGGCGCGCGGCCTGGAGGACATACTCAACGGCGGCGGCCCCGCCGCGCTCGAAGCCGTCAAGCAGGTCGCCAAGGCCGTGAAGCGGCGCGGCGCGTGCTCGCACCCGGACGGCTCGGCGATGTTCATCGAGTCCACGATCAAGGCCTTCACGGACGACCTGGCCGCCCACGTCCTCGGCAACGGCTGCGGCAGGCCCGTGGAGGGCGTACTGCCGCTCTTCGAGAACGGTCAGACCCCCACCGGCATCCCGGGTGGCCAGGGGCAGCTGGAGGCCGGTCCCAGCCGCCAGAAGATCTACGTGGACTGGACGCTGTGCCGCGGGCACGGCCTGTGCGCGGACATCCTTCCCGAGGTCTTCGAGCTCGGCGCCGACGGCTTCCCCACCGTCGCGCAGGCGCAGGTGCCCCGGTACGCGGAGGCGAAGGCCGTGCGCGCGGTGCGGCGCTGCCCCGCGCTCGCCCTGCGGATCGAGGAGGACTCCCGGTCCTCCGCCCCCGCCCGCAACAACCTGCCCGTCCTCTCGCAGGGGCGCGGTCGCCGGGCTCTCGGCAGCGGTCGCTGAACACGACGAAGGCGGGCCACTCGATATCGAGTGACCCGCCTTCAACTGCTGTGGAGCTAAGGAGAATTGAACTCCTGACCTCCTGCATGCCATGCAGGCGCTCTACCAACTGAGCTATAGCCCCTTGCGGTGTCCGCCCGGTTTCCCCGGCGGCGACGCCAACATTACACGCTCTCCCGGGTGCACCACCAAATCGTTTCCGGTCTGTACGGATACGGGAGATAGTGTCGGCCTTCGTGACCCCGACCGCCCTCCCCCGTGACCGCCGCGCGCTCCTCGCCCTGGGGACGTGCCTGCTGTCCTTCACGGTGTTCTGGACGGCCCAGCGGGCCGCGCACGTGTCGATGATCGATTTGATGGTGTACCGCGCGGAGGGCGAGACGGTACGCGGCGGCAACGACCTGTACGCACTGCGCGCGACCGGGGCCGGCCTCCCCGCCACCTACCCGCCCTTCGCGGCTCTGCTGTTCGTCCCGCTGGCGCTGCTGGGCGCCGGGACCGCGCGCACGCTGGCGACGGCCGGGAACCTCGTCCTTCTCACGGCGTTCGCCGGCCTCGCCACACGGCTGGTGGGGCACGCGCGCGTGGAGGGCGTCTGGTGGGTCGCGGCGGCGGCCGTGTGGTGCGAGCCCGTGTGGACGACCCTGCGGTACGGGCAGATCAACCTGCTGATCGCGGTGCTGGTGCTGTGGGACCTGACCCGCCGGCCCGGGCACCGGTGGGCAGGAGCCGGCATCGGACTCGCCGCGGCGATCAAGCTGACGCCCGCACTCTTCGCGGTGTTCCTGCTGGTCACCGGCCTGGTGGCCCGCACCGGGGGACGTTGTGGAGAGCCATGGCTGCGGCACGCGCGCGGGGCGGCCGTCGTCTTCGCCGGTGCCACGCTCTCGGCCGCGGCCGTCCTGCCGTACGACTCCTGGCGGTTCTGGACCCGTGTGGCGTTCGAGGCGGAGCGGGCCGGGCTCGCGGAGGACACCGCGAACCAGTCGCTGCGCGGGGTGCTGGCCCGGCTGCTGCACACCCCCGACCCCGGGCTGTGGTGGATCGCCGCCGCGACCGCCGTGGGGGCGGCGGGCCTCGCCGCCTCGGCGGCGGCGGAACTGCGCGGCAGCCGCCCCTGGGCGGCCGCCGGGTGCGCGGCCACGGCACTGCTGGTCAGCCCGGTGTCCTGGTCGCACCACTGGGTGTGGTGCGTACCGATGGCCCTGGTCCTCGCCACCAGGAACCGGACGGCGGCCGTGGGAGCGGCACTGGTCTTCTGCTCGTACGCCCTGTGGTGGGTGCCGCACGGGCCGGGCCGGCACGAACTGCGTCAAGGAGGAGTCGAGTTGACGCTGTCGGCCCTCTACGGGGTGACGGCCCTGGTCTTCCTGGCCCTGACCGCGACCCGGACCGCAAGGGCCGGGACCGGTACGGACAGGGCCGGAGAGGCCGGGACCGGTATGGCCGGGACCGGTATGGCCGGGACCGGTATGGCCAGGACCGGAAAGGCCCGGGCCCTGCGGCGGTCTCAGGCCGTCGCGAACGAGTAGAACCGCTTCAGGGTGCAGTGTTCGTCGAGGAGCCGGCCGTAGATCGGCTCGCCCTCCAGCTCCCGGTACGTCTCGATCGGGTCGCCTTTTATGATCAGCGCCCGCGCGCACTCCTCGCACCAGTACTGGTAGTCGTGATTGAGCGGCTCCATGTCGCGGACGATCGGTGTGCCGCTGCCGCACCAATCGCACTTCCGCCGGTGTGCACCCATCGATCAGCTCCAGCTGTGGCCGCAGGCCGTGCACACGTAGGAGATCCCGCCGTTGTCCCCGAGGACCTGCGCGACATGGACGGAACCGCAGGAAGGGCAGTCGAGGAGGGTGGGTGTCTTCCGGATCGCCGCCGCTTCGAGGAGATGGTCGGTCTCCTCGAGGATGCTCGCAGGCATCGCTACTCCTCCCGTCGGGCCGCGCCCCCTTCCGGCCGTCTGATTCTGCCACGGCCGGGCCAATACGGTCAGCGACGCCTGCGTACCAGTCCGGACACGGCACCCAGCCCGGCCGTGGCGGCCAGCGCGTACATGCACACCAGGAGCGCGTCCGCAGAGGTATACGCCCCGGAAGCCCCAAGTGACTCAAGCCGATTCAGGAAGAGTGCACCGAAGGCCGCCACACCGATCAGCTGACCGAGCTGTGTGACCGTCGCGAGCAGTCCGCTGGCATCCGCCGCGTCCTCGGGCCGCACCGTGGCCAGAGCCCCGGTGAGCGTCGGACTGAAGCTGAGCGCCAGGCCCATGCCCACGCCGGTGAACGCCACGTACAGCCAGAGGCCACCGTCGCCGCCGTCCCGCATCGCCCACCCTACGCCCGCCACGGAGGCCGCCGCGAACGCGAACCCGGCCGGTACGAGGGCCCGTTGCCACGCCGCGGGCCACGCACGCCAGGTCAGACCGACCAGACCGAAGACCACGGCGGTCGGCGCGAAGGTCAGCCCTGCGCGCAGGGCGCTGTAGCCGAGGCCGCCCTGGACGTGCAGGGTCAGTGCGAACAGGAACCCGCCGTTGACGGCCATCACGGCCATGATCCGGAAGACCGCGAGACCGACGCCGGGGTGACGCAGCACCCCGGGTGCGAGCAGCGGGGCCCCGCCACGCCGCGCGAGCCGGGCCTCGTAGCCGCAGAGGAGACCGAAGAAGGCCGCGGCCGCCGCGAGCGACAGCCAGGACCACAGCGGCCAGCCCTCCGCCTGGCCGAGCACGAGGGGCACCGTGAGCAGGGAGACGGCGGCGGCCAGCAGCACGAGACCCGGCAGGTCGAGACCGCGCGACCGCTCCAGCGCCCGCGGGTCGTCGCGCGGCAGCACCCGCCGGCCGACGGCCAGGAGTACGAGGCCCACGGGCACGTTCACGAGGAACACCGGCCGCCATCCGGTGCCGAAGAGGTCGGCGCTGACGAGGATGCCGCCGAGCACCTGGCCCGCCGCGGCGCCGGTCGCGAGGACCGCGGAGTACGCGCCGAGCGCCCGCGCCCGGCACTCGCCGGTGAAGTGACGCTGGATCAGGCTGAGGACCTGCGGGATCATCACCGCGGACCCGGCGCCTTGCACCACACGGAACGTGATCAACTCGCCGGTGTTCCCGGCGAGTCCGCAGGCCAGTGAGGCGGCCGTGAAGAGGGCGAGCCCGGCCAGCCAGACGCGGCGGTGACCGAGCAGGTCGCCGAGGCGGGCGCCCGTGATCAGCAGGACGGCGTACGCGAGGGAGTATCCGGCGACCACCAGCTGCAGGGCGGCGCCGGACGCGTGGAGTTCGGAACCGATCGTGGGTACGGCGACGTTCACGATGAAGACGTCGAGCAGCGCCATGAACTGGGCGGCGAGCACGACGGCGAGCAGCCGTCCGGGGCGATTGTCAGTGCCGGGGCCTTTACTGGTCGCGGGGCTCGGACTCGCTTGTGGTCCGGGGCCCGCGGGGGTTGTCGTCGTCATGCGCCGAGCCTGGCGACGAGCGGATCCGGGTGACGAGAGCCCGCCGGTGCTGGTACTGACAGCACCTGGCAACAAAGCGCTCCGGCCCCGACGATGGGACAGGGGGAGTGAGGACGATGGTCACGACACAGCAGCGCCGCAGGCCGGAGCTGGCGGCCTTCCTGCGCAGCCGGCGGGCCCGGGTGACACCGGCCGACGTGGGCATGCCGCCGGGATTCCGGCGCCGTACGCCGGGGCTGCGCCGGGAGGAGGTCGCCCAGCTCTCGGGCGTCGGGGTGACCTGGTACACCTGGCTCGAGCAGGGGCGGCCGATCAACGCGTCACCGCAGGTCCTGGACGCGGTGGCGCGCACCCTGCGGCTGGACCGGACCGAGCGGGAGCATCTGTACCACCTGGCGGAGGTGCCCTTCGAGTCCGGTCCCGAGCGCCTGGCGCAGGCCGTGGGGCAGGAGGTCCAGGACATCATCGACGCCCTCGACCCGCACCCGGCGGTGGTCTACAACTCGCGGTACGACATCCTGGCCACCAACCCCGCCTACCGCGACCTGTTCCTGGTGCCGACGACCAGCCAGATCGGCGTCCCCAACGTGCTGTGGACGCTGTTCTCGGTCCCCGACGGGTCCTGTCCCCTGGTGTTCCGGGAGCGGGAGCTGCCGGTGATGGTGGCCACGCTGCGCGCCGCCTACGGACGGCATGTGGGCGAGCCGGCCTGGGAGGACTTCATCGGCCGCCTGTCCGCCCGGAGTCCGTACTTCGTCGAGCTGTGGGCGAGCGGCGAGGTCATACCGCCGGGGCCCCGGGTGAAGACGTTCCGGCACCCTGCGGTGGGCGAGCTGCGCATGACCTCGGTGTCGCTGTCCGTCGACGGCATGCCCGAGTGCCGGATCGTGGCGTACTCGCCGGTGGACGCGGAGGCGAGGGAGGGGGTGGCGCTGCTGCGGGAGTGGCGGGAGCGGTTGTGGCCGTCGGCCGATGCCATGGACGCCGAGCCGGTGGGGGCCGACAGCTAGGGCAACGAAAAAGTCCCGCTCCCTGACGGGAACGGGATCTTCATCACCGATCTTTGACAACTCAAGAGTGTCGATCTGTGGAGCTAAGGAGAATTGAACTCCTGACCTCCTGCATGCCATGCAGGCGCTCTACCAACTGAGCTATAGCCCCTTGCGTTCTTCCCGCTCGGCGGGCGAACAAGAAGAACTTTAACCGGTGACCTGCCGGAAAGTGAAATCCGGGTCCCGCCCCCTCGTGAGGGTGCGGGCAGGGGTGCTCAGTCGTCGTCGCCGAGCACGGGCTCGGGCAGCGTGCCCGCGTTGTGTTCGAGCAGCCGCCAGCCGCGCGCGCCCTGCCCGAGGACGGACCAGCAGCAGTTGGAGAGCCCGCCGAGGCTCTCCCAGTGCTGGGATTCGAGGCCGAGGAGACGTCCGATGGTCGTACGGATGGTGCCCCCGTGACTGACCACCACGAGGGTGCCGTCCTCGGGAAGCTTGTCGACGTGCGCGAGCACCACCGGAGCGGCGCGGTCGGCGACCTCGCTCTCCAGTTCGCCGCCACCGCGGCGGACCGGCTCACCGCGCTTCCAGGCGGCGTACTCGTCGCCGTGCCGGGCGATGATCTCGGTGTGCGTCAGACCCTGCCAGACACCGGCGTAGGTCTCGCGCAGCCCCTCGTCGTGCACCACCTCGAGACCGGTGAGCCTGGCCAGCTCGGCGGCCGTGGCGGAGGCGCGCTTCAGGTCCGAGGCGACGACGGCGTCCGGTCGCAGCGAGGCGAGCAGGCGGGCGGCGCGGCGGGCCTGGCCGATGCCCGTCTCGGTGAGTTCCACGTCCGTGCTGCCCTGGAAGCGGCGCTCCAGGTTCCAGGAGGTCTGACCGTGCCGCCACAGGATGATGCGGCGGCCCCGGCCCTTCTTCCGCTCGTCCGCTCCGGCGGGGCCGCTCACCGCAGCTCTCCGAAGTCGGCGGAGTCCTCCTCGGCCTGCAGCTGGGCGTGCTCCTCGGCCTTGCCGCGCGTCGCCTTGGCGTCGGCGGGCAGCTCCAGCTCGGGGCAGTCCTTCCACAGGCGCTCCAGCGCGTAGAAAACACGCTCCTCGCTGTGCTGGACGTGCACGACGATGTCGACGTAGTCGAGGAGCACCCAGCGGGCCTCGCGGTCGCCCTCGCGGCGGACCGGCTTGACGCCGAGTTCCTTGTTCAGCCGCTCCTCGATCTCGTCGACGATCGACTTGACCTGGCGGTCGTTGGGTGCGGAGGCCAGCAGGAAGGCGTCGGTGATCGACAGCACGTCGCTGACGTCGTAGGCGATGATGTCGTGCGCGAGCTTGTCGGCGGCCGCCTGGGAGGCGGTGGTGATGAGCTCGATGGAACGGTCAGTGGCGGTCACTACGTAGCTTTCGGTCGGGAACAGGGGTCGGCCGGGGTGCGGGGTCACCCCGCGGGTCCCGGCCCGTCGGCGGCAAGAACCCTCACCGGTCACCTCAAGGGTCTCACGGCCCGCCGACGGCACCCCACGTGATGGTGGGAGCACGCCCCGGGCCTGCCGGGGCGTGCTCCCGGTCACGACGAGGTCAGGTAGCTCCGGCCGAGTACGACGGACACGTCCGCGTTGGACGTGACCTTGCCCTTCTGCACGGATGCCGTGGGCAGACCGAGGGTCTTGGCGACCTCGACGGCGTCGTCCTTGCTCCCGGCGTCGGCGTAGGTGATGCGGGACACGCTCTCGGAGGCACCGGCGGTGCCGGCGTCGACGAAGGTGTAGCCGCCGTTGATGAGGACCACGCGGGCCTTCTCGGTGCCTTCCCTGGAACCGGTGGCATTGGTGATGCCGACCCGCACGGCGTCGCCCTGTTGCGGGCTCCTGGCACTGCCGCCGAGGACGTTCTTGACGACGCTGTCGCTCGTTTTCGCGGTGAGTGTGCCGTCGGACTGCACCGGCAGGAGGGAGGTCCTGAAGTCGCCGCCCTTGGCGTGGTCGGCGAGCTTGGCGAGGAAGGAGCCGAGATCCTGGTCGTTGAGCGAGGGGTCGAGGATCTGCGCCAGCGTCTGCACGGTGGTCGTCGCGGCCTGTTCGTCGGAGGACAGCTTGCGCAGCACCCCCTGCATGACCTGCCCGAACCGCTCCAGCTGCGCGTTCTGGGCCTCGCCCGGGGCGCGGTAGGTGGCGTAGGCGACGGCCATCCGGCCGCTGAGGGTCTGGTCCTCCCCCTTGTGCACAAGGGGGTCGGCGCCCTTCTTCGACGCCTTGGCATCGGGGTCGGGCACGTCGGTGTCGGTGTCGATGCCGATGTTGCCGACGAGTTCGACGAGGTTGTTCAGGTAGGGGGTGTCGAGTCGCCAGGTGCCCTCGATGTCGGTGCCGAGGACCGTGTCGATCTCGTCGCGCGTCCCGGACGAGCCGTCGTCGTCGACGGACTTGGCGAGGGTGGTCGTGGTGCCGTCGTCGTCCGTCAGGGCGAGCGAGTTGGGCAGCAGGACGGTCGCGCCCTGGCGGGTGGTGGTGTTGTTGACGAGCAGCGCCGTGGAGGTGCCGCCCTTCTTGGTGTTGTGCAGGTGGACGACGATCACGTCGCGTTTCTGTGCCGCCGCGGACGTGGTCGTGCCGGACTCGGCGTCCGGCGAGGAGCCCGGGAGCTTGCCCGCGTACCAGAGGTAGCCGACGCCGCCGGCGACCACCAGGGCGAGGACCACGGCCAGGGCCACGACCCGGCTGCGGGCGCGGCGCTTGGCCTCCTCGCGCCGCTCTGTGCGGTTCTCGGTGAATTTGAGCCAGTCGATGACGTCCTCGGAGTCGCCGTCCGGGTCCTCGACGAAGGCGAACTGCTCGGTGCGGTAGTCACGGTCGGCGCGCGGTTCACCGTCCTCCGCGGGGCCCGGCTGCTGCGGGATGTACGCGGTCTGTTCGGCGACCCGCGGCTGCCGGCCGGTCCCCGAGGTCTGTCCGTAGGGGTCGTACGCGGTGCCGGTGGGCGCCTGGCCGTAGGAGGGGTCGTACGGGTCGTACGGCGGATCGGGCTGCTCCCGGCCGGTGTCGTACGAGGGCGCCGGCTGCTGCCGGCCTATGTCGTAGGGCGGTGCGGAAGGCTCGTGCCCGCCCGTGTCGTACGAGGGCGCCGAAGGCTGTTGGCCGGTCGCGTACGGGTCGTATCCATAAGCCTGTTGCTGCTGCCCGTAGGGGTCGTAGCCCTGCTGCTGCGGGGGCTGCTGCTGTGGGACCTGCCGGTACACAGGCTGCCCGAACTCGTCGTAGCCGACGAGTTCGTACGGGTCGCCGCCCGCGTACCCGTCGTATCGGTCGTTCACCGGTGCCCCTCTCGGCTCACTCGCCGCGGTACAGCTCGCGCTTGTCGATATAGCGCACCACGCCGTCCGGCACCAGGTACCAGACAGGGTCGCCCTTGGAGACCCGGGCACGGCAGTCCGTGGACGAGATGGCGAGCGCGGGGACCTCGACGAGCGAGACACCGCCCTCGGGAAGTCCCGGGTCGGTCAGCGTGTGGCCGGGCCGGGTGACGCCGATGAAGTGCGCGAGGGAGAACAGTTCCTCCGTGTAACGCCAGGTCAGGATCTGGCCGAGCGCGTCCGCGCCGGTGATGAAGAAGAGGTCCGTGTCGGGGTTGAGCGCGCGCAGGTCGCGCAGGGTGTCCGTGGTGTAGGTCGGGCCGCCGCGGTCGATGTCGATGCGGCTCACCGAGAACTGCGGGTTCTCCGCGGTCGCGATGACCGTCATCAGGTAACGGTCCTCGGCGGGAGCGACCTTGCGCTCGGTCTTCTGCCACGGCTGCCCGGTCGGCACGAACACCACCTCGTCGAGGTGGAACTGGGCGGCGACCTCACTGGCCGCCACGAGGTGCCCGTGGTGGATCGGGTCGAACGTTCCGCCCATGACGCCGAGACGGCGCTTGCCCGGACTCGACGGGGCGTTGCCGGTGCCCGGCACCGGGCGGTCCGCCGCGCGGCGTCCGGCGTCGCTCACCGTGTCGCTCGCCGGACCGGTAGGCATGTCCTGCTCTCCCATGCGTGCAGACCCTACCGGCCCGGCCGACGGGCTCCCGCCGACAGGCCCCCCTGCCCGGCCCGGACGGGGCTCAGCGGTCCCGGTTGAAGCGCGTGGTGATCCACAGCAGGAGGAGCAGCACGACGAAGGCGCCGCCGCCGGTCAGGTACGGGCTGAGGCTCTCGTGGTTGCCGCCGTGCTCCTCGCCCTCTGCGGCAAGGGTGACCAACTGGGCAGCGGTGCTGTGGAAGCTCATCTTCGGCAGGACCTATCCGGTGTGGGCGGGATAAAGACGTCCGGGCCATCGTATGCGGGGGCCCCGGCCCCCATCACGCCGACTCCGCCGTTGGGGAAGCCGATGGCGCCGGGCGAGGGCAGTGGACGAGGGCGCCGGGCGAGGCGGCGGGCGAGGGCGGCACGAGCCGGCCTTCAGCGGGCCGGGGCACCGCCCCGGGAGTCTCAGTCGTCGTCGTCCCGCTTGTATCCCCGCAGCAGGAACCAGGCGAGCAGGACGATCCCGACGACGCAGACGATCAGCACGACTCGCAGCAGATTGCCGCCTCCTTGCTGGTCCGCCGCGTTCGCGGCCTCGGTCAGCCAGGCGGCTGCGGCGATGTGTTCCATGGGGTCGCTCCTTACGGTGTGCTGCCCTGCCACCGTAACTCCGCCTAGGCTGGGGACCGCTTCGGGGGCGACACAGGGCAATCAGACGCGTGGGGGAACACATGTCCGACGACAGCCATGAGCAGAACGGGCACGAGAGGGTGCCTAGCAGGTCGCGCAGGCGCTTCCCGGGGATCTCCTCCCGGACCTACGAGCACCCGGCGGACCGCTCGGCCCTGGTGGCCCTGCGCAGGCTCACCGGCTTCGACACGGTCTTCAAGGCACTCAGCTCACTGCTCCCCGAACGCAGCCTGCGGCTGCTGTTCCTGTCCGACTCGGTACGGGTCTCGGACGCGCAGTTCGCACACCTCAACGACATGCTGCGGGACGCCTGTTACATCCTGGACCTGCAGAAGGTCCCGCCGATGTACGTCACCCAGGACCCCCGGCCGAACGCGATGTGCATCGGCCTGGACGAGCCGGTCGTCGTGGTCACCACGGGCCTCGTCGAGCTGCTCGACGAGGAGGAGATGCGGGCGGTCGTCGGCCACGAGGTGGGCCACGCCCTGTCCGGCCACTCGGTGTACCGGACGATACTGCTGTTCCTGACCAGCCTGGCGCTGAAGGTGGCCTGGATCCCGCTCGGGAACGTGGCGATCATGGCGATCGTCACCGCCCTGCGCGAGTGGTTCCGCAAGTCGGAGCTGTCCGCGGACCGCGCCGGGCTGCTCGTCGGCCAGGACCTGCGGGCCTCGATGCGCGGCCTGATGAAGATCGCGGGCGGCAACCACCTGCACGAGATGAACGTGGACGCGTTCCTCGCGCAGGCCGAGGAGTACGAGGCCGGGGGCGACCTGCGCGACTCCGTGCTCAAGATCCTCAACGTCCTCCCCCGGTCCCACCCGTTCACGACGGTGCGCGCGGCCGAGCTGAAGAAGTGGGCCGAGTCCCGCGACTACCAGCGGATCATGGACGGCCACTACCCGCGGCGCACCGAGGACCAGGACGCCTCCGTCTCGGACTCCTTCCGGCAGTCGGCCGCGAGCTACGCCAGCGATGTGAAGAACTCAAAGGACCCGCTGATGAAGCTGGTCAGCGACCTCGCGGGCGGCGCGGGCGATCTCGGCGGACGGGTGCGGCGCGGTTTCGGCGGCTTCGCATCGGGCGACGCCCCGAAGGACCCGAACCGGCCACAGACCCCGCCCCAGGGCGGACCCTCGTCCCAGGGCGGACCCTCGTCGCGGGACGACGGACCCGACAGCGGCCACCCCGACGGCACCGGCTGAACAGGGGCGGCCGGCACGGCTCCCGGGCACCACCGGCCCGGGTCGGCCAAACGCCGGACAGGGGCGCACCCGGGCAAGTCGGCCCACGCCGGACGGACCTGCCCGCGGGCAGGTGACGTGCACGCGGGCAGGTGACGTGCACGCGGGCAGGTTCAGACCTTCGGCTGCGCGTTCGTGGCCAGCGACCCGCACAGCGCCGTGGCGCCGCCGGTCGCGTACGGATCGGTACCGGCCGGCCCGCCCGCCTTCGCCGTCTGCCCGGCGAGCAGCGGGCGCAGATGGTCGGCCGAGTCCTCGGCGCAGGCCAGCGGCCCTGCCTGGACGTAGGAGAGGACCAGTTCCGCCTGGTGCCTGCGCAGGTCGTCGCGGTCGAAGCGGAAGTGCAGCTCGCGCCGGACGGTGAACAGCGACACCTGTGCCTCCGCGTCAGAGCCCGTGGGCCGCAGCGCGTAGACGAGGGTGTGGTCGGCGACGACCTCCAGGGTGTTCGCGTCGGGCTCGGCGGCCTGGAGGGTGCCCTGCACGCGGATCCGGTGGCCGGCGAGTTCCTCGCGGGCGGGGTCGAAGCGCACCAGCCAGCCGGTGGGCGCGTGCCGCCCGTCCGCCGCCGGGTGGTCGAAGCTCTGGTCGAACTGGTCGAGCTGCTGCGGGTCGAGCAGTATCCGTACCGGCCGGGTGACGTCGCCGGTGAGGACCTCCGGGTCCAGCGAGGACCTGACCAGGTAGTCCTTGGCCGTGGTCAGGGCGGTGACGACCTGACTGTCCGAGAAGTGCGCGGTGCGCCGGGAGGCCGGCATGGTGAAACCGTCGGCGCCGATGCGGAACTGGGCGGCCGGGCTGTGCGCGTACAGCTCCTCGGCCTTCGCGGCCCCCGGCACGGCGCTCTGCGGCGCGAGCGGGATCACCGTCATCCGCAGCGGTTCGGGGGGCTGGGCGGCGGGGCCCTGGTAGGGGTGGCGTACGCCCATGTAGATCGCGGTACCGAAGGCGATCGCGATGAGCAGGACGAGGACCAGCGCCTGCCGGGACAGTCCGCGGTGCAGGGGCGGGCGACGGCGTACGGCGGGGGCGTGATCGTCCACGCGCTCCCGGGCGGAGAACTCCTGCAGACGGGCAGCGCGGACGAACGACTCGTCGAAGACGACGGATCGGTACTCGTCCTCGCCACCAGCGGGAGCCCCTTCGGGCGCCCCCTCAGGTGGGTCTCCAGGCCCGCCCATACCTTCAGGTTAGGTCTCCTGGCGCCCCGGTAAACGCGACGCTACGGGACAACTTGCGTCAGGTCCTCACCAGCTCTGTCAGGGCGTGCGGGGGACCGCCGACACGGCCGGCCGGGAGTGGTCCGCGGAGACGGACGGGCTGACCCCCGTGACCTTGTCCCGGCCCTGTTCGAGGCCCGTCGGGGCGGGCGGGGGGACCGGGTCCTGGCGGCCGGACGAAGCGCCCCGGTAGACCGCGGTGAAGGCGAGGGCGACCATGCCGATGCCCATCAGGAGGGCCAGCATCCAGGCGACGGGGCGGCGCCAGCGACCGGGTCCCGCATACGTCCCGGACGGCCCGTAGGGGCCCTCGATGTGGTCGAAGGCGTCCAGGTCGTCCAGGTCCGGATCATGGCCGAAACCGCCGTTGCCGTCGGGGCCGAAGCCGTCCTCGTCGCCGTGGCCCCTGGCGTGCGCCCCACGGGCCTCCTCGGAGGCCTCCGCGCGGGCCTGGGCGGCGGCGAGCAGGCGCTCCACGGCGGTCGGCTCGTGGACCACGGCCGCCCGCACGAAGTCCTCGTCGAAGACCACGGAGGCGAACTCTTCGTCCATACCTCCGCGGTCGCGGTCGTCGTCGGGCTCCCAGCCGTCCGGGAACGGCGTGCCCCCCACGTCCTCCGGCACGGATCCAGAGTAGACCTGGGGGGTCATTTTGGGCAGACCGTACGGAAATTCTTCCGCCTGGCGAGACGCCCTCCCGCGGAGCGGTCTCAGCGCCGGACGTGCCCGTCCCCGGTCACGATGTACTTGGTGCTCGTCAGCTCCGGCAGGCCCATGGGGCCGCGGGCGTGGAGCTTCTGCGTGGAGATCCCGATCTCGGCGCCGAAGCCGAACTGGCCGCCGTCGGTGAAGCGCGTGGAGGCGTTCACGGCGACCGTCGTGGAGTCGACCAACCTGGTGAACCGGCGGGCGGCCTGCTGCGAGGTGGTGACGATCGCCTCGGTGTGCCCGGAGGTCCACAGCCGGATGTGCTCGACGGCCCGGTCCAGCGAGTCGACGACGGCGGCGGCGATGTCGTAGGAGAGGTACTCGGTCTCCCAGTCCTCCGCCGTGGCCTCCACGACGGTGGCCCGCGAGTCCTTCGCGTACGCGGCGACCCGCTCGTCGGCGTGCACGGTGACCCCGGCGTCCGCGAGGGCGTCCAGGGCGCGCGGCAGGAACTCCGGGGCGATGTCCTGGTGGACCAGGAGGGTCTCGGCGGAGTTGCAGACGCTGGGCCGCTGGGCCTTGGAGTTGATCAGGATGTCGATCGCCGTGTCGAGGTCGGCGTCGGCGTCGACGTAGACGTGGCAGTTGCCGGTGCCGGTCTCGATGACCGGGACGGTGGACTCCTGCACGACGGTGCGGATCAGGGAGGCGCCGCCGCGCGGGATCAGGACGTCGACCAGGCCGCGGGCGCGCATCAGCTCACGGACGGACTCACGGCTCTCGCCCGGCACGAGCTGGACGGCGTCGGCGGGCAGCCCGGCGCCCCCGACGGCGTCGCGCAGCACGCGCACGAGGGCGCTGTTCGACTCGTACGCCGACGAGGAACCGCGCAGCAGCACCGCGTTGCCGGACTTCAGGCAGAGGGCGGCCGCGTCGACCGTGACGTTCGGGCGGGCCTCGTAGATGATCCCGACGACGCCGAGGGGGACGCGGACCTGGCGCAGGTCGATGCCGTTCGGCAGGGTCGAGCCGCGGACGACCTCACCGACCGGGTCGGGCAGGGCCACCACGTCGCGGACGTCCGAGGCGATCGCGCGCACCCGCTCGGGCGTGAGCGTGAGCCGGTCGATGACCGTCTCGCCGGTACCGGCCTCGCGGGCCCGGGCGACGTCCTTGGCGTTTGCGGCGACGATCTCGCTCGTACGGACCTCCAGCGCGTCCGCGATCGCGAGCAGCGCGTCGTCCTTCTCGGCCCGCGGCAGGGGCGCGAGATCGGCGGCGGCGGCCTTCGCCCGGTAGGCGGCCTGGGTGACCGGGGACATCGAGTCGTACGGGGAGAGCGTGGTCATGACGGCAGCCTAATGCTCCGAATGGGGCCGTTCGGCTGTTGTCCCACACCCCGAGACACCCGGCGAAGGCGGCTCAAAAGGGGTGGACGCCCACCGGGGTGGCGGGCAGCGGGCCGTAGCCCTCGGCGATGCGGTGGTGGTACGTCTCCCGGTCGATGACCTCGAGGCCGACGATCTCCCAGGGCGGGAGGTTGGCGGTCTGCCGGTGCTCGCCCCACAGGCGCAGCGCGACCGCCGCTGCGTCGTGCAGGTCGCGGGCCTCTTCCCAGTACCGGATCTCCGCGTGGTCGTTGGCGTACCGGCTGGTCAGCAGGAAGGGGTGGTCGTGGGCGAGCTGTTCGAGGGCCCGCCTGACCTCCTTCAGGGGTGCCTCGCCGCCCGAGACGCTCAGCGTGACGTGCCAGAGCCGGGGGGCGTCCTTCGGTTCCTCGGCCTCGTACGTGTCACCGGCGGCGACGCTCGTGAGGGCCCGCTCCTCGCCGATCGCACGGGAGGTGCCACCACCGCGGGACGCCGCCGCCCCGGGGCGCACTCGTCTCACGACGGCCTCCTTCACCCGATGGTCGTGCCGAATCTCCCTGCCTCAAAGTTGAACAGCTACGGCGCCGTCGCGTGGCGGTTTTGCGGAACGTCCCTCGCCGGAGGGCGGGAGAACCGGCCGTTCAGGGCCACCGTGGCCGGTTGTCCACGAAACGTCCGGGACGCGGTCTACGGGTGCAGGAGCACCAGGTCGTCCCTGTGTACGACCTCCCGCTCGTAGGCGGGTCCCAGCTCACGCGCCAGTTCCCTGGTCGAGCGCCCGATCAGCTGGGGGATCTCCTTGGCGTCGAAGTTCACGAGGCCGCGGGCGACCGCACGCCCCGCGGTGTCGCGCAGCTCCACCGGGTCGCCGGCGGTGAAGTCGCCCTCGACCGCCGCGATGCCCGCGGGCAGCAGCGACGTGCGCCGCTCGACGACCGCGCGGACCGCGCCGTCGTCGAGGGTGAGCGCGCCCTGCGGGGTCGACGCGTGCTGGAGCCACAGCAGCCGGTCGGCCGAGCGACGTCCGGTGGGGTGGAAGTACGTGCCGGTGTCCCGGCCGGCGAGGGCGTCCGCGGCGTGCACGGCGGACGTCAGGACCACCGGGATGCCCGCGGCCGCCGCGATGCGTGCCGCCTCGACCTTGGTGACCATGCCGCCGGTGCCGACGCCTGCCTTGCCCGCGCTGCCGATCTCCACGTGCGCCAGGTCCTGCGGGCCGCGCACCTCCGCTATCCGCGACGTGCCGGGCTTGCTGGGGTCGCCGTCGTACACGCCGTCGACGTCCGAGAGCAGGACCAGCAGGTCGGCCCGTACGAGATGGGCGACGAGCGCGGCGAGCCGGTCGTTGTCGCCGAAGCGGATCTCGTCCGTGGCGACCGTGTCGTTCTCGTTGACGACCGGCAGGGCGCCCATCGCGAGGAGTTTGTCGAGGGTGCGGGATGCGTTGCGGTGGTGGGCCCGACGGCTGGTGTCGTCGGAGGTGAGCAGCACCTGCCCGACGCGGATGCCGTGCCGGGCGCAGGAGGCGGTGTAGCGGGCCACCAGGAGCCCCTGGCCGACGCTGGCGGCGGCCTGCTGCCGGGCGAGGTCCTTGGGGCGCCGGCGCAGCCCCAGCGGGGCGAGCCCGGCGGCGATGGCCCCGGAGGAGACGAGGACGATCTCGCGCTCACCGCCGCCACGGCCGTTGGCGAGGGCGTCGACGAGGGCGTCGACCCGGTCCGCGTCGAGGCCGCCGGCGGCGGTGGTCAGGGACGAGGAGCCCACCTTGACGACGATCCTGTGGGCGTCCGCCACACCCTGCCTTGCCGCTGACACGTATTTCCCCAATGTCTCCGAGGTCCGACCAGCCCGGTACGTGCAATCTACGTGAGCGCGGGCGGCCTGCGCCGCCGCGTTCCGAGGGGCGGACGACCCCCGTGTTCACAGGGTTCCCGGCAGGATGCCCGTTTTCCGGTGATAGTTCTCACCGCAGATTGCTAGCCGGGCGCCAGAGGTCATACGGTCAGTGGTCGGCCAGGTCATGCCTGCCGTCGTCACCCCCGCTTCTCCCATCCGCCGCATCCCTTCGCAGGAGCCCCGCCCGTGCCTTCCGCAGGCCTCGCCCCCCGCCGCATCGTGCAGCTTTCCGCGCTGCTCGCGATGTTCGCGCTCTTCACGGCACAGATCGTCTCCGCCCTGCTGCCGTACGTCCCGGTGTTCGTCGCCGCGAGTGCGGCGGGTCTCGCCCTCGACGTCTATCTGCAGTACCGCGACCCCGGTCTGCTCGCGCTGCTCGGCAAGGTCCGCTTCGACGTCACGGTGCGCCAGCTGCTGCGCGACATGCTCGTCCTCGTGGGGCTGCTGCGGATCGACGGCATCGACCCGGAGCGCGAGCAGGCGCCGCTGCTCGTCGCGCTGTGCCTGTTCTACGCGCTGCACTTCGCGTGCCAGGCCGTCGCGGTGCTGGTGCGCCGCACCCGTACGCTGCCGATCGTCACGCGGAACATCGACGCCTCCGCGCTGAACCTGAGCACCGCGCCGCCGCGCATCCTGGCCCGCCGGCAGGGCCACCGGCTGCTGACCTTCTCCGTGCCGACGACGGCCGGCCTGGTCCTCACCGCCGCCACCCAGGACGCCCTGTGGGGCCGCATCGGTGTCGGGGCCGCCCTGGTGCTGATCATCGGCGGCATCGTCCGCCTGGGCACCTGGCTGCTCCCGAAGAAGCGCGCCAGGAGCGAGCAGCAGGTCATGGAGTGGCTGGACAAGTGGCTGGCCGAGTACCGGCCGACGGTCGCCATGTACTTCTCCGGCGGCACGACGTCGGCGTACCAGGCGAACATGTGGCTGTCGACGCTCTCCCAGATCGACGCCAAGCCGCTGATCGTGCTGCGTGAGCGCTTCATGGTGCAGAAGATCGACGCGACGAACGTCCCGATCATCTGCTTCCCGAAGGTCTCGACGATGTTCTCGCTGGAGAACTCGACGCTGAAGATGATGCTGCACCCGGCCAACGCCGCGAAGACCTCGCAGGTGCTGCGCATCCCCACGATCAAGCACGCGTTCACCAACCACGGCGAGAGCGACAAGCTGTCCTCCTGCAACCCGTACGCGAAGGCGTACGACGAGGTGTGGGTGGCAGGACCCGCGGCCCGCGAGCGCTACCTGCTGGCCGAGGTCGGCGTCGAGAACAAGGACATCGTCGAGGTGGGCCGCCCGCAGCTGGCGCCGATCCGCCCCTACTCGGGCGCGCCGACCGGCACGTACACGACCGTCCTGTACGCCCCCACCTGGGAGGGCTGGGACGGCAACCCGGGCAACACCTCGGTGGTCCTGGCCGGTGAGAACATGGTCCGGCGGCTGCTCGCCGACGACGGTGTGCGCCTCCTCTACAAGCCGCACCCGATGACCGGCTCCGTCGACCCGCGGGCGGGCGCGGCCAACGAGCGCATCAAGGCGATGATCCGCGAGGCCAACACCAAGCGGTCGGGGGCCCGCCCCGGCCCCGAGGCTGCGGCCGAGCTGGCCCGCCGCACCGCGGAGCTGGACAGGCTCACCTCCACCGCGTTCCGGCCCAGCGCGGACGAGATGGAGCGGATGCTGCTCCAGGGCGCCCCGCACGGTGACCGCGAGGCGGAGATCGCCCGGGCGACCACGGCGTGGGAATCCGCGTACTGGGCGTCCTTCCCGGAGTGGGAGCACCAGATCATCACGGACGCGCGTCCGGCGATCTTCGCCTGCTTCAACCAGGCCGACCTGCTGATCAGCGATGTCTCGTCGGTCGTCTCCGACTGGCTGTCCAGCGAGAAGCCGTACGCCGTCGCCAACACCTCGGGCATGTCCGAGGCCGCCTTCCGCGCGGGCTTCCCGACGGTGTCCGCGGGCGTCGTCCTGACCCCGGCGGCGGACGGTGTCCCGGCCCTGCTGGAGTCGGTGCGCTCCCCCGAGAAGGACCTGTTCACCGCGGCCCGCGCCGAGCTCAAGGAACACCTGCTGGGCCCCTCGGACCCACCGTCCCTGTCCCGCTTCGACGCGGCGATCGCCGCCCTGTGCACCAAGGCCGACGAGCGCCGGGTGCGCATGGAGTCGCGTCTGGCCGCGGAGATCCCCTCCCAGCGCAGCGCCGCCCAGGAGACGGCCCAGGAGTCCGACCAGGGCCTGGAGGCCGTCGAGACCGAGGACAACGGCGCGGAGGACTCGGTCACCGCGTAGGTCCTGCGCAGTACGCCGACGGCCCCCGGGAGCAGCGCTCCCGGGGGCCTCGATGTGCACGGCGTCCGGGTCAGTCCGGGCAGACCGCCGCCGGCAGCCCGCGACGCTCGCCGTCCGTGAGGTCGCGGCCGAGGACCTCGCACAGATGGCGTTTCCACCGGCCGGGGTCCGGCGACAGCAGGTTCGCCTGGCCGCACGGGGCGCGCGCGGTGGGCTTCACCCCCCGCATCGCAGATCGTCACGCGGCGAACGCGCCCTGCAATCAGCCGACTTGGCCCGGGCCGAGACGCGCGCCAGGAGCGGCCCCACATGCAGGGACGCCCCGATCCGTGCGGATCGGGGCGTCCCATGACCATCGGGCGCGGTTGCCGGGAACGGCTAGAACGGCTCGAAGTCGTCGTACTCCTTCTCCGACTCGTCCCGCTCCGCCTGCTTGTCGCGGCGGCGCTGGGCGGCGGGACGGGGAGCGTCGAAGCGGTGGTCCTCGCCGCGCCGGCCGAGCATCTCGGCGCCGGCCATGACCGTGGGCTCCCAGTCGAAGACGACCGCGTTCTCCTCGGGGCCGATGGCGACGCCGTCGCCCGTGCGGGCGCCGGCCTTCATCAGCTGGTCCTCGACACCGAGCCGGCTCAGACGGTCGGCGAGGTAGCCGACGGCCTCGTCGTTGCTGAAGTCGGTCTGGCGGACCCAGCGCTCGGGCTTCTCGCCGCGGACGCGGAACAGGCCGTCCTCCTCCTGCGCCACCGTGAAGCCGGCGTCGTCGACCGCCTTCGGGCGGATGACGATGCGCGTGGCCTCCTCCTGCGGCTTGGCCGCGCGGGCCTTCGCGATCACGTCGGCGAGGGCGAAGGACAGCTCCTTGAGCCCCGTGTGGGCGACGGCCGACACCTGGAAGACACGGTAGCCGCGACCCTCCAGCTCGGGCCGGACCATCTCGGCCAGGTCCTTGCCGTCCGGTACGTCGATCTTGTTCAGGACGACCATGCGCGGGCGCCGGTCGAGACCGCCGTACTGCTTCAGCTCCTCCTCGATGATGTCGAGGTCGGAGACCGGGTCGCGGTCCGATTCGAGGGTCGCCGTGTCCAGGACGTGGACGAGGACGGAGCAGCGCTCCACGTGGCGGAGGAACTCGAGGCCGAGACCCTTGCCCTGGCTGGCGCCGGGGATGAGGCCGGGCACGTCGGCGATCGTGTAGACGGTCTCGCCTGCCGTGACCACGCCGAGGTTCGGGACGAGCGTCGTGAACGGGTAGTCCGCGATCTTCGGCTTGGCGGCGGACAGCACGGAGATCAGGGAGGACTTGCCCGCGCTCGGGTAGCCGACCAGGGCCACGTCCGCGACCGTCTTCAGCTCCAGGACGATGTCCTGGAAGTCGCCGGGCACGCCGAGCAGCGCGAAACCGGGGGCCTTGCGGCGGGCCGAGGCCAGCGCCGCGTTGCCGAGGCCGCCGCGGCCGCCCTGGGCGGCGACGTAGGAGGTGCCGTTGCCGACCAGGTCGGCGAGGACGTTGCCCGCCTTGTCGAGGACGACCGTGCCGTCCGGGACGGGCAGGATCAGGTCCTGGCCGTCCTTGCCGGAACGGTTGCCGCCCTCGCCGGGCTTGCCGTTGGTCGCGCTGCGGTGCGGCTTGTGGTGGTAGTCGAGCAGCGTGGTGACGGACTGGTCGACGACCAGGATCACGTCACCGCCACGGCCTCCGTTGCCGCCGTCGGGGCCGCCGAGCGGCTTGAACTTCTCCCGGTGTACGGAGGCACAGCCGTGGCCTCCGCTACCCGCGGCGACATGCAGCTCGACGCGGTCCACGAAGGTGGTCATGGTGGGGTGCCTCCAGCACTTCGGTTACTTCTGTACGTACGGAATGTCTCTTGGGTAACACGCGAAAGGCGGACCCGCCTTCCCGACCGGGAAGTGAGGTCCGCCTCGCGAGAAAGCTGTTCCGCGGAGCCTGGGCCCTAGAGGGACTGGATCAGGCGACCGGAACGATGTTCACGACCTTGCGGCCGCGGTGGGTGCCGAACTCCACCGCACCGGCGGTCAGCGCGAACAGCGTGTCGTCCTTGCCACGGCCGACGCTGGCGCCGGGGTGGAAGTGGGTGCCACGCTGGCGGACCAGGATCTCACCGGCGTTGACGACCTGACCGCCGAAGCGCTTCACGCCGAGCCGCTGAGCATTGGAGTCGCGACCGTTCCGGGTGGACGATGCGCCCTTCTTGTGTGCCATCTCTCCTCAGTCCCTTACTTCGCAGCCGCGGGGATCTCAGTGACCTTGATCGCCGTGTACTGCTGGCGGTGGCCCTGACGACGGCGGTAGCCGGTCTTGTTCTTGTAGCGAAGGATGTCGATCTTCGCGCCCTTGTGGTGGTCCACGATCTCGGCCTGGACCTTGATGCCGTCGAGGACCCAGGGGTCACTCGTCACGGCGTCGCCGTCGACAACGAGCAGGGTCGAGAGCTCGACCGTGTCGCCAACCTTGGCGGTGGAAATCTTGTCAACCTCAACGATGTCGCCGACAGCAACCTTGTGCTGGCGACCACCGCTGCGCACGATGGCGTACACGCGGATCTCTCTCTCACTCGGATCGGGACCCCGCAGTCCAGCCGCAGGCTTGCGCGAGCGGCCTCTCCCGAAGCGCGGGCGCCGGGAGGAAGAGGTTTACGGGGATGCGGCGTGCCAGGGGACACGCCGACGATCCAGGTTACGGGGCCGCAGCCGAAAGGGTCAAACCAGGCCGGGCCCCGCGACCGTGCCGCACGTCACGTCGTCGGCTTCTCGCCGTCGTCCGGGAGCGGCTTCACGCCCCTGCACAGGTCCGTGGTGTCCGCGGCACCGGGGTACGCGACCGACCGTACGCGGTCGAAGTGCGCCCGGTACATGTCGTGCACGGCGTCGTCGTCGACCTTGACGATGGACTCGTCGTTCTCGCGGAGCGCGGGCCCGGTGTAGTTCCCGGAGCCGGTGAAGCTGACCTTGTTCTGCACGCCGTCGTACATGCCGTCGATGAGGATGTACTTGGAGTGGATGATGAACGGCGTGGTCAGCTTCTGGCCGGGGTTCAGCGGGTCCCGGTCGTCGTTGTAGCAGCGCACCGAGGGGCCGCCGGTGGTGTGCAGCTTCTCCCAGGTGCCCTTGGTGCCGCCGGAGCTCTTGGCGCTGTCCGTCTCCGCGTACACGACGCTCACCGAGCAGCCCGCCTTCTGCAGCGAGACCAGCTTCTCGGCGATCGCCATCCTGGTGAGCTTGAAGATCGCGACCCGGACCCTGGTCTTCTGCGTGACCCCGGCGGCGTCCTTGTACGAGCACTGGACGTTGTTCAGCACCGAGTAGACGGTGTCGGTGTCCCGCGTGTTGCCCTCGCGCGGGAAGAAGTACGCCTTGTAAAGACCGTTGCTGACGGTGCGGTAGTTCCAGGACGCCCAGTCCCGGGCCACCATCGTGTCGAAGTAGTCCGAGTACGCGTCGTACATCGTCGGGTTGTTCGGCAGCAGCAGCGCGTCGTTGAAGAAACGGGTGTGCGCGGACGGCGTCGAGTTCGACGTCGTCTCGACGACCACGTTCGTGGCGCCCTGGACCGCGGAGAAAAGCCAGAACTTGTTGTGCATGATCGACTGCCCGAACTTCGGGTCGCCGAGGCAGGACTTCTTCGCCGGGCACGTGCTGACGTACGAGCCCTTGGCGCGGTCGGTGCCGAGACCCGCGGCCAGCGTGCTGTACGACGTGTTGGCCGGACGGTCGCTGACGCTGGACTCGTCGAGCAGGACCTGGACGTTGACCCCGCGGTCCTTCGCGGCCACCAGGGCGTTGACGACGGACGCCTCCCACACGTGGTACACCGCGACCTTGATGACCGATCCGGGCAGCGCCGCGTTGGTCAGCTCGATCAGCCGGGTGCGGATCGCGTACTGCTGATCCGTGGTCCCCAGCGGGTCGTTGAAGATCGGCCCCTCGGTCCACGTCGGACCGCCCACCGCCTCCGCGGTGCCCGCCGACGTCGCCGCCTGCACCCCCGCGGCCGACAGCACCGTGGCCAGCGCGACGGCCTGGCGTCCTCCCTTGACCGGCTTCACAGCGCGGTGCCGCCCCGTGCCCGTCAGGCGCACGCGCGCCATGAGATCCCCTCCCGTGACACGAGCAAGCCGTCTCCCCAACGCCGCCCGTGAGTTCATCAGTGTGACTGCTTGAGTTTTACATGTAGCTGATCGTGTTCCAAGCGGCGGGGGGTGGCCGCGGAAGCGGCGAAGCCCTGAAAACCCGTCAGGACAGACAAAAATCCCCGCTCAGGCGACCGCGCCCCGGTCCGTTCCCGCTCCGTCCGCACATACGTACGCCCCCTGCCCGGCGGTGGTCACCACCGGGCAGGGGGCGTGCGGTCTGCTCAGTCCTCGTCGGTGGAGGCCGTGACGGTGGACACCGTCCGCTCCGCCGCCGCGGTCTTCTTCGACGTCGACTTGGCGGCCGTCTTGGTGGTCTTGGCCGCCGCCTTCTTCGCCGTCGTCTTCTTCGCGGCCGTCTTCTTGGCCGCGGTCTTCTTCGTGGCGGCCTTCTTCGCGGTCGCCTTCTTGGCCGTCTTGCGGGCCGTCTTCTTCGCCGGTGCCGACTCCGCCGGCTCCTCGGCCGGCGTCTCGGCACCGGCCGCCTCGGGCGCGGAGTCCTGTGCGGGGGTCTCCGCCGCGGCCGACGGGACGACCACGACGGCCGCCTCCTCGGACGCGGTGGGCGCGGTCGCCTTGCGGACGGCACGGCGGCGCGGGCGGGCCGGGGCGGCGCTCTCGGCGGGCGCCTCGGCCTGCCCGGCGGCCGACGACTCGGCCACCGGCTCCGACACGGGCTCCGGCCTCGGCTCGGCGACGGGCTGCGGGGAGACCGCGACCGTCACCGCGGCGGCCTCGTCGGACGCCTTGGGCGAACCGGCGGGGGCCGACACCTTGCGGGTCGCCCGACGGCGCGTACGGCCCTGCGGAGCGGACACCTCGGGCGCCGGAGCCTCCTGGGCGGGCGCGAGCTCCGCGGGGGCCTCGGCGGCCACAGGTGCCTCCACGGGGGCCGCGGGCGCCTCGACGACCGGGTCCTCGACGGCCACCGGCTCCGACTCGGCGGCGTCCCGGGACTTGGCAGCACGCTCCTCGCCCCGCGGCGCACCCGCCGGAGCGGACGCACGCCGGCCGGTCCTGCGCCGCGAACGGCCCCGGGACGCGGCGGCCTCGGCCTCGGCGGCGCTGCTGTACAGCTCCTCGTCCGGCTGGAACTCGGGGGCCGGCAGCGCGGCCGGCACGGCGGCCTCCGCGGCCACCTCGGCCTCGGTCTCGTCCTCCGGCTCGGCCTCGAACGTCTCCGCGGCCTCGAGCTCGTACTCGTGCGTGTGCTCGCCGCCACGGCCGCGCTTCTTGCGCTTGCCGCCGCCACCGACGGAGGTCGGCTGCTCCATGTGCACGATGACACCGCGGCCGTTGCAGTGGACGCAGGTCTCCGAGAAGGACTCCAGGAGGCCCTGGCCGACCCGCTTGCGGGTCATCTGCACGAGGCCCAGCGAGGTGACCTCGGCCACCTGGTGCTTCGTACGGTCCCGGCCCAGGCACTCCAGCAGCCGCCGCAGCACGAGGTCCCGGTTGGACTCCAGGACCATGTCGATGAAGTCGATGACGACGATGCCGCCGAGGTCGCGCAGCCGCAGCTGACGCACGATCTCCTCGGCCGCCTCCAGGTTGTTCCTGGTGACGGTCTCCTCGAGGTTGCCGCCCTGCCCGGTGAACTTTCCGGTGTTGACGTCGACCACGATCATGGCCTCGGTCTTGTCGATCACCAGCGAACCGCCGCTCGGCAGCCAGACCTTGCGGTCCAGCGCCTTCATCAGCTGCTCGTCGATGCGGTGCGTCGCGAAGACGTCGACCTCGGAGGTCCACTTCGACAGCCGGTCGGTCAGATCGGGCGCCACATGGGACACGTATCCGTGGATCGTCTCCCACGCCTCGTCGCCGCTGACGATTACCTTGGTGAAGTCCTCGTTGAAGATGTCGCGCACGACGCGGACGGTCATGTCCGGCTCGCCGTACAGCAGGGTCGGAGCGTTTCCGCTCTTCGCCTTCTTCTGGATGTCCTCCCACTGCCCCTGAAGCCGCTCGACGTCACGGCGCAGCTCGTCCTCGCTGGCGCCCTCGGCGGCGGTGCGCACGATGACGCCCGCGTCCTCGGGGACGATCTTCTTGAGGATGGTCTTCAGCCGTGCGCGCTCGGTGTCGGGCAGCTTGCGGCTGATGCCGGTCATCGAGCCCTCGGGCACGTAGACCAGGTAGCGGCCCGGCAGGGACACCTGGCTGGTCAGCCGGGCGCCCTTGTGACCGATCGGGTCCTTCGTCACCTGGACGAGGACCGACTGGCCGGACTTCAGCGCGGACTCGATGCGACGCGGGCCGTGGGCCATGCCCAGCGCCTCGAAGTTGACCTCACCGGCGTACAGGACGGCGTTGCGGCCCTTGCCGATGTCGATGAAGGCGGCCTCCATCGACGGCAGCACGTTCTGGACCTTGCCCAGGTAGACGTTGCCGACGTACGAGGTCGACTGCTCCTTGTTGACGTAGTGCTCGACGAGCACGTTGTCCTCGAGGACGCCGATCTGGGTGCGGTCGCCGTTCTGGCGCACGACCATCACGCGCTCGACGGCCTCGCGGCGGGCCAGGAACTCGGCCTCGGTGATGATCGGAACGCGCCGGCGGCCCTGCTCGCGGCCCTCGCGGCGGCGCTGCTTCTTGGCCTCGAGACGGGTCGAGCCCTTGATGGACTGCACCTCGTCCGACGGGTGCTCGTCCTTCTTGCTGCGCGGTTCGCGGACCTTCACGACCGTCCGCTCGGGGTCGCTGTCCGCGGTCTCGACCTCAACGCCCGAGTCACCGGCGCGACGGCGGCGACGGCGGCGGCGACGGCTGCTGCTGGAGCCGGAACCGCCCGCCTCCTCACGCTCGTCGGCGTCCTCGGCGTCGTCCTCGGTCTGCTCGGCGGTGTCCTCGGCGTCCTGCGCTGCCTGCTCGTCGGCGTACTCGTCGTCACCGGAGTCGGTGTCGGAGTCGCCGGCCTCACCACGGCGACGGCGGCGGCCACCGCGGCGGCGACGGCGGCGGGAGCCGGTGTCCTCGGTGTCGTCACCCTCGACGGCGTCCTCGGCGGACTCCTCCTCGTCGACGGTCTCCTCGGGCTCGGGCTCGGGCTTCGGCGCGACCTGCGCGCTCGCGGCGGGCTCCTGGTCGCCGCGGCGGCGACGGCGGCGGCGCGGGCCGGCCTGCTCCTCGACGGCCTCCACCGTCTCCGTGGGCTCCTCCGCGGGCTCCTGGACCGGCTCCTCGACCTCCTCGGCGGCGGCAGCGGCGGCCCGCTCCGGGGTCTGGAACATCGGCTCGGCGAAGACCGGTGCCTGGAAGACGGCCACGGCGGGGCGCGCGGGACGTCGGGTGGAGTCGCCCTCGTCGGTCTCCGGCGCGGGCGCGGAGAAACCGGCGGCGGCCTGGCGGGTGGCACGGCGACGGCCGCCGCGGCGCGGCGCGGCCACCTCCTCGGACTGCGTGAACTGCGCGGTCCCGGCGGCGGGCTCCGCCACGGCGGCAGGCGTCGCGGCAGGCTCCTCGGGCAGGCTCTCGCCGGTCACGGGCGCCTCCACCGGCTCGTCGGCGGTGGCGCCCTCGGGCGTACCGGCGGGGGTGGAGACGCGGCGGGTGGCGCGGCGGCGGGAGCGACGGGGGGCGGCGTCCTCGGCCGCCTCGGGGGACTCCACCGGCTCAGCGGCGGGGGCGGACTCGTCCGCCGGGGTGAGGGGGGCCTGGTCCGCGGCCTCGGCCGTCTCGACCGTACGGGCGGGTGCGGAGGCACGGCGCCGGGTACGGCGGGCGGGGGCCGCCTCCTCGACGGGAGCGGCCTCGACGGGGGCGGCCTCGACGGCCGTGTCGGCCGGTACGTCCGCGGGGGCCGCGGACTCGGCCGGGGCCTGTGCGCCGGCGGGCGCGGAGGCGCGACGGGTGGCCCGCCTGCGGGACCGGCGCGGCGCGGCGTCGTCGTCGGCCTGCTCGGTCACCGTCCCGGCGGGGGCGGCGGACTCGGCCGCGGGCTCGGGGGTCTCGGACGCGGCGACGGCGGGCAGCACGGTCTCCGCCCCGACGTCGGCCGTCGGAGCGGCGACGGGCGCGGTCGCACGCCGGGTGGCACGGCGCCGGGCGCGGCGCGGGGCGCCGTCCTCGGCGGCGGGGGCCTCGGCGCCGGTGGTGACGGGGGCCTCGGCCGCCGTCTCTTCGCTCTCTTGCGCCTCGGGCGTGTCCGTGGCATCGGTCACGGTCTCGTCCGTGACGAGCTCGGCGGACGACGCGGCCGGTACGGCAGGCGCGGTGGTCTCGGCCGCCGCTTCGGAGGCGGCGGACGGCGGGCCCGCGGGACGCGAGGCGGCGCGGCGACGGCGTCGCGGCGGCAGCGTGTCGCTGGGGCTGGTGTTGTCGGCGGAGCCCGTGGAGGGCTCGGCGGGTTCGGTCGGCTCGAGCATGCGGGTGGATCTCCCGTCAGGCTCCCGGGCGCCGCGCCTGGCCCGGATGAATCCGGTGACGTCCGCGGCTCGCGCGATGCGCGGTGCCGCCGTCCGGGGCGCGGGCGCCGCACGGGAGCTCTCTGTGTCCTGTCTCGCCGGTTCCGTACGCCATGTGTGCGCACGGCCTGGCGAAAGTCTTGTGGTCGGTGCGCTGCCCGACCCAGGTGGCTCCCGAGTGCCAGGGCGGCGCTACGACATCCGTCCTTACGCGGAACCTTCCGGCACCGGCGCCTTCGCGGCGGCAGTGCCGGCGACCCCTGGACGATCGGCCGGGGCGGCCATGGCTGCCTCGCGGTCGGGCGCGAGCGGGTCGGTCACCGTGCCGGTCTCTTCATCGAACAGCCCCTGCGCCAGCCTGGTCACCGCTGCGGCGACCGGCGGCGCCAGGTCGGCCACGGCGCGGAGACCGGACAGGACGTCGTCGGGTCGTACGGCAGGCGTCACGTGCCGAACAACCAGCCGCAGTATCGCACAGGGCCGGTCCGTCGGCCTATCGGCCTGTGGATCGTGTGCCCCGTCCGGCGAGCTCGACGCCTCGGACCGGGGGCCGTGGGCCTCCAGCCCGGCGACGGCGGCGCGGGCGTCGAAGGTGCGCATTCCGTTCTTCGTCCTGCGCTGCACCTCGACGGTCTCCGCCGCGTTGAAGGCGTCGACCGCACGCCGGGCGTCCTCGGGCGTCACGCCGTCGAGGCGCAGCTCCCACACGGACGCGGTGAGCCGGTCGGCGAGACCCGAGGTGCGGGCCTCGACGGCCTCGGTGATGTCGAGCCCGGTGGGCAGCGACTCGTCGAGGAGCTCGCGCAGCTTGTCGGGATCACGCGCCTCGGTGAGCGCGATCTCCAGGTACTCCGCCTCACTGCCCGTGCCGGTGGGTGCGGCATTGGCGTACGACACCTTCGGGTGCGGCGTGAACCCCGCCGAGTACGCCATCGGCACCTCGGCACGGCGCAACGCGCGCTCGAAGGCGCGCTGGAAGTCACGGTGGCTGGTGAACCGGAGGCGGCCGCGCTTGGTGTAGCGCAGTCGGATGCGCTGCACCGCGGGTGCGGGCGGCGGGCCTTCGGGCTGTCGCTTGCCCAGTGTCGTTCAGTCCTTCGTGAGAGCGGTCGTTCTGCTGCCTAGAGTACGTGTGTCACCGGCTTCAGGTTCCCGCCGGGCCACCGTCCGCCGCTCCGGGGGCGTGCCGAAGAGCGCCCTGCGGAAGTCGGCGCGGGCCTGCCGGACGGACTCCCGGGCCGCGGTGACGGCCTGCCGTGCCGTGCGGCCCGCACTGCGGGCGGCGTCGGCCGCGGGACGCAGCACCGCGTCGCGGATCACGTGCCCGGCGGGGGTGAGCACGGTGCGGTAGACCCACTTGACCGGCTCCACGAAGAGCAGCCGCAGGAGCCGGGCGACAAAGCGCCCGACGGCGAGCGAGACGTGTCCGGCGACCCGCCAGGCGTGCCCGAGCGCCGCGCCGATCTCCCGGCCGACGACCACGAGCGCACGGCCGGCCGGCGCGAGGACCCACCGCCACAGGGCGAGCGCGGGAAGCACGAAGAGGATCCTCAGCGTCCAGTGGAGGACGGCACCGATCCCGACGAAGATCAGCCGTACGAGCCGTACGAGCCCCCGCGCGGCCCAGGCGATCCCCCGCCCGACAGGGGCGAGGATCCACTCGTACAGCCACAGTGCCGGTACGACGATCAGATATCTCGCCAGCCAGGCGAGGGCGGTGTACACGCCGAGACCGACGGCCCCGAGGACGCGCCCGAGCCCCCTGACCAGCCAGGCGAGCCCGTGCCCGACAGGCGTCAGGACGTGCGCGTACAGCCGGGTGAGCCCGGCCCGCACACCCCGGAAGAACCAGGTGAGCCCGGCCCGCACACCCCGGAAGAACCAGGTGAGCCCCGCCCGCACACCACCGAAGAACCAGGCGAGCCCCGCCCACACGCCGCGGAGGATCCGGGCGAGTCCGGCGCCGGCACCGCGCGCGGCCCGGGCGACCGCATGGCCGACCGGCGTCAGCACGGTCCGGTGGAGCCACACCACGGGCACGACCAGCAGGCGGTACGTGAGCCACCCGAGCCCCTTGCCCACCGGCACGACGGCGTACCGCCACAGCAACACCCAGGGCTGGACGAACACCGCCCACGCCAGCCACGCCAGCGCGCGTCCGGCCGGCCGCAGCACGGTGTCCCGCAGGAACCGGCCGCCGACGACCAGCGCGTCCCACCCGAGCCGCACCGGCACGACCAGCACGAGCACCACGATCCGCACCGGTATGCGGATCGCGACGGCCAGGCACCCCTCGCCCTGCGGCGCTTCGCGCCCGGCGGGCAATCCGGCGGCCGACTTCTCCAGTTCCATACCGGAGTAGACGCCCCGAGAGGCCGGATGGATGCGGAACACCCGGGGCATTTCGCCTCGCCGTCCCCGCAGGGCCCCAGCACGCCGAAGCGGTGTCCCGGGTGACTGTGGAAGCCGCCCGGGACACCGCTGCCGGTCAGACGTCCGGCGGGCCCTCGAGCGGGCCGCGCCGGCCGGGGTCAGCGACGGTCGTGCCCACCACCGTGGTGGCCGCCACCGTCGCGGCCACCGCCGTCGTGGTGCCAGCCGCCGTCGCGGCCGCCACCGTCGCGGCCGTGGTGCCAGCCACCGTCGCGGCCGCCGCCGTGGTGGCCGCCCCCGTGGTGCCAGCCGCCCTCGTGGTGACCGCCGCCGCCGTGACGGCCCCAGGACTCGTCGTCGACGCGGCGACCGTGGTCGTCGCGCAGGGTGGCGGTGTCGGAGCGGTTGTCCCACACGTAGGTGCGGCGGTCCTGGAAGACGTCGTGGCGGTTGTCGTGGCCGGATCCGGTGTGGACGCGGACGGTGGCGCGTCCTTCGAGGCGGAAGTGGCGGAAGGTGTAGGTGTCGCCGTCCCGGGACCGCAGGGTCCAGCCGTCGAGGTTGACGTCGCGCCGGCCGGTGTTGGTGAGGTCGACCCACTCCCTGTTCAGGGAACGGTTGGAGTTGTTGTCGTGGCCGGGCGAGTCGTACTGGACGTCACTGATGACCACGCGGTCACGCTGATGGCGGCCGTCCGCGGAGGCGGGGAGGGCCGTCGCGCCGAGTGCGGCGCCGGCTGCGAGGACCGCGGCGGCGATACGGCGGCTGGAGCGAGAAGACATGAACGTCCCCCAACTGTGCGAGCCTCGTCGGCCGGGCCTGACCGGCCGACGAGGACGATGTGCGTTCCCGGCGAGTGCCGAGGACCCACAGCTTGGTCATCCGCCGTGCCGTGCGGCAGGTGTCCCGGTTGGTGTTGCCGTATGCGGACATTTCCGTGACTGTCAGATGCAACATTCAACCGATTCGGCCGGGCCCGGGGATTCCGATCGTTGCGCCCTGCACCCACCGCCGCGGATCACCGTGGAAGCGATTTCCAGCTCCGCACGCGCCCCCACCGCACCCCCCGCACGCTCCGGAGCGATGGCGTGAATTGCGCGTAACACGGCGAAGCATCACATTTTCGATTCCTTGTTCCACAAGGTAGGAAAAGGTTCGATTCCGCACGCCAATGGTCCGGACCTGTGGCGGATCAGGGTGTCCGTGCGGCGGACCGCTTCGCGCTCTTCCTGCCGGCACCCGTGCCGCTCCGGTCGGCCGCGGCCGGTGCGCTCTTGCGCTTCGCGGGCTCCTCCGGAGCCGAGTCCGCCCGTGACGCGGCCCTCCTGGCCGACGAGGTCGGCCACTTGAGCTCGATCTCCAGCTCGATCTCACCGCCGCCGATCTCGACCTCGATCTCGCTGTGCAGGTCGTCGGGGATCCGCAGGCTCAGAGTGCTCGGACCGAGTTCCAGCTCCGCCTCGCCGCCCTCCCTCAGCGCGTCGGCGAGTGCCGTGAGCTGGTCGGCCGCCTCGATACGTGACAGGGAACGCTTCTGCTCGAATTTGAGGTCTTTCACGGCGAACTCCGATCCGGCGGAACTGGCAGACGCCTACCAATCTCGCCGCACCGGGAGCACCGCGCACCTCGAGGCGTTCCTGCCTCCGAGTGCACCGGGCGCGGTCGCGGCGCACGCTGGGAACATCGCACAGCGACCGCAACCGGGGGCCGCAGGCACCCGGGCTCTCGCAGACCAAGCACAGGTGACCGCTCATGTGCCGTTGGCTCGCTTACTCGGGAACCCCCCTGCTGCTCGACACCATCCTCTACAAACCGGCTCACTCCCTGATCGACCAGAGCCTCCACTCCCGGCTGGGCGTGGAGACGACGAACGGCGACGGCTTCGGCGTCGGCTGGTACCCCCAGGAGGACGGCGCAGGCACTCCCGCCCTGCTCCGTGAGATCGGCCCCGCCTGGAACAACCGCAACCTGAGGGAGATCGCGGATCATGTCCGCTCACCGTTGTTCTTCGCCCACATCCGGGCGTCCACCGGCACGGCGGTGCAGCAGACGAACTGCCACCCGTTCCGGCACGGCCGCTGGATGTGGATGCACAACGGCGCCATCTCGGGTTTCCACCTCATGCGCCGCGACCTGACACTGCTCGTCGACCCGGGGCTGTACTCCGACATCGAGGGGACGACCGACTCCGAGGTCATGTTCTACCTGGCGCTCACGTTCGGTCTGGACCGGGATCCGCCGGGTGCCGTGGCGCGGATGGCGGGAGTGGTGGAGCGCAGCGGCCGCGAGCACGGTGTGGAGTTCCCGCTCCAGATGACGGTCGCGGTGACCGACGGCGAACGCGTGTGGGCTTTCCGCTACTCGAGCCAGGGCTCTTCCCGGTCGCTGTTCCACAGCACCCGCGTGGACGCCCTGCGCAGGCTGCATCCCGACGTGGCGTTCCTGCGGGAGGTGTCTGACGAGACCCGCCTCATCGTGTCCGAACCCCTCGGTGATCTGCCCGGTGCCTGGAACGAGGTCCCCGAGAGCAGTTACGGCGTCGTGCAGGCCGGCGCCGACGAGTTCCATCCCTTCACCCCGGAACCGGCGTAACGCCACCGCGCCACCGCATGGGTGGGGCCCGGAGGGGCCGGCGGTCGAACCAGGAGGATTTTCATGCCCCAGAACGCGACCACGGCGATGCGGGCCGCGCCGCACGCGACGCACGAGGAACGCGCGGCCTTCGGCAAGGAGGCACGGCGCCGTTCGCCGCGATCGGACCACGGCGTGTACAGGCCCGCTCCCGACCGGCCGGACCCGCTGGCGATCCTGGAGGCGCAGTCCGCGGCACGGGTTCCCGAACTCGTCCCGATCCGCTACGGCCGGATGATGGAGTCTCCGTTCCGTTTCTACCGGGGCGCGGCCGCGATCATGGCCTCGGACCTGGCCGGCAGCCCGGTGTCGGGGCTCACGGCCCAGCTGTGCGGGGACGCGCACATGCTGAACTTCCGGCTGCTCGCCTCACCGGAGCGGCAGTTGATGTTCGACATCAACGACTTCGACGAGACGCTGCCGGGCCCCTGGGAATGGGACGTCAAACGGCTGTCCGCGAGTCTCGTCATCGCGGGCCGGGCGAACGGCTTCGACGACGCGGAACGCGCACGCATCGTGAGCGCCACCGTCCGCTCGTACCGTGAGGCGATGATCCGCTTCGCGGGCATGGGCAACCTCGACGTCTGGTACGCCAAGATCGACGCGGACATCCTCGCGGCCATGGCCGAGGGCAAGCTCCGCAAGCGCGGGCAGAAGCGACTGGCCCGCGCCATGGCCAAGGCCCGTACCCGCGACAGTCTGCAGGCCTTCGACAAGCTCACCGAGACGGTCCGCGGCCGGCCACGGATCGCGGCGGACCCGCCACTGCTCGTCCCGGCCGGCGACCTGCTGCCGGACGTCGAACGCGACGCGCTCGTACGCCGGTTCCGGGCGCTGACCGAGCGGTACGGCGGCACTCTCTCCGCGGACCGGCGCACGCTCCTCGCGGACTACCGGCTCGCCGACGTCGCCCGCAAAGTGGTCGGCGTCGGCAGTGTCGGCACCCGGTGCTGGATCTTCCTCCTGCTCGGCCGGGACGACCAGGACCCCCTCTTCCTCCAGGCCAAGGAGGCCGACACCTCCGTGCTCGCGGCACACGTCGGCGCGAGCCGTTACGCCAACCAGGGCGAGCGGGTCGTCTCGGGCCAGCGGCTGATGCAGGCCACCAGCGACATCTTCCTCGGCTGGGAGCGCGTGGACGGGATCGACGGCAGGCAGCGCGACTTCTACATCCGCCAGCTGCACGACTGGAAGGGCATCGCCGTGCCCGAGCAGATGCGGCCGAGGGGCATGCAGGCGTTCGGTGAGCTGTGCGGGGTGACGCTGGCGCGGGCGCACGCGCGCTCCGGCGACCGCATCGCGATCGCCGCGTACCTGGGCGGCGGCACCTCCTTCGACCGAGCCCTCGTCACGTTCGCGGAGACGTACGCCGACCAGAACGAGCGCGACCACCAGGCCCTGATCGACGCCGTACGCGCGGGCCGGCTCCCCGCGGAGAAACTGCCGCAGGCCTGAATCCCGGCGCGGGTGCGCGGGCGGGGAGAGCCCGCACCCCGACACCGGGCGTGGCACACGACGCCGTCGCACGCGTGGCGGATGCCTCGGAGCCCCCTCAAGGATCGGAGGGGGCTCCGTCATGGCGTCGGCCGCCGGGAGCGGCCGGCCGTCTCAGTGTGTGTGGCCGCTCGCCGCGGGCGTCGGCGTCGCGTTCTTGACCGTGAGCGGCAGGAGCTTCTTGCCGGTCGGGCCGATCTGGATCTGGGTGTCCAGCTGCGGGCACACCCCGCAGTCGAAGCACGGGGTCCAGCGGCAGTCCTCGACCTCGGTCTCGTCGAGGGCGTCCTGCCAGTCCTCCCAGAGCCAGTCCTTGTCGAGACCCGAGTCCAGGTGGTCCCAGGGCAGGACCTCCTCGTAGGTCTTCTCGCGCGTGGTGTACCAGTCGACGTCGACGCCGAAGGCGGGCAGCGTCTTCTCGGCGCACGCCATCCAGCGGTCGTAGGAGAAGTGCTCGCGCCAGCCGTCGAAGCGGCCGCCGTCCTCGTAGACGGCGCGGATGACGGCGCCGATGCGGCGGTCACCGCGGGAGAGCAGGCCCTCGACGATGCCGGGCTTGCCGTCGTGGTAGCGGAAGCCGATCGAGCGGCCGTACTTCTTGTCGCCGCGGATCTTGTCGCGGAGCTTGGTGAGACGGGCGTCCGTCTCCTCGGCGCCGAGCTGCGGCGCCCACTGGAAGGGGGTGTGCGGCTTGGGGACGAAGCCGCCGATCGAGACCGTGCAGCGGATGTCGTTCTGGCCGGAGACCTTGCGGCCCTCGGCGATGACGTTCATCGCCATGTCGGCGATCTGGAGGACGTCCTCGTCGGTCTCGGTGGGCAGACCGCACATGAAGTACAGCTTCACCTGGCGCCAGCCGTTGCCGTACGCCGTGGAGACCGTACGGATCAGGTCCTCCTCCGAGACCATCTTGTTGATGACCTTGCGCATGCGCTCGGAGCCGCCCTCGGGGGCGAAGGTGAGGCCCGAGCGGCGGCCGTTGCGGGTCAGCTCGTTGGCGAGGTCGACGTTGAAGGCGTCGACGCGGGTGGAGGGCAGGGAGAGGCCGATCTTGTCCTCTTCGTAGCGGTCGGCCAGGCCCTTGGCGATGTCGCCGATCTCCGTGTGGTCCGCGGAGGACAGGGAGAGGAGGCCGACCTCCTCGAAGCCGGTGGCCTTCAGGCCCTTCTCGACCATGTCGCCGATGCCCGTGATCGAGCGCTCGCGCACCGGACGGGTGATCATGCCGGCCTGGCAGAAGCGGCAGCCCCGGGTACAGCCGCGGAAGATCTCCACCGACATGCGCTCGTGGACGGTCTCCGCGAGGGGGACGAGGGGCTGCTTGGGGTAGGGCCACTCGTCGAGGTCCATGACCGTGTGCTTGGAGACGCGCCACGGGACACCGGACCTGTTCGGCACGACGCGGGCGATGCGGCCGTCGGCGAGGTACTCGACGTCGTAGAAGGCGGGGATGTACACGTTGCCGGTCTTCGCGAGGCGCAGGAGGACCTCCTCGCGGCCACCGGGACGGCCCTCCGCCTTCCAGGCGCGGATGATGTCCGTCATGTCGAGCACGGCCTGCTCGCCGTCGCCGATGATCGCCGCGTCGATGAAGTCCGCGATCGGCTCGGGGTTGAAGGCGGCGTGGCCGCCGGCCAGGACGATCGGGTCGTCGAGCGTGCGGTCCCGGGACTCGAGGGGGATGCCCGCGAGGTCCAGGGCCGTCAGCATGTTCGTGTACCCGAGCTCGGTGGAGAAGCTGAGCCCGAACACGTCGAAGGCCTTCACCGGGCGGTGGCTGTCCACGGTGAACTGCGGGACCCGGTGCTCGCGCATCAGTGCCTCGAGGTCCGGCCACACGCTGTACGTGCGCTCGGCGAGGACGCCCTCGCGTTCGTTCAGCACCTCGTAGAGGATCATGACGCCCTGGTTGGGGAGTCCGACCTCGTAAGCGTCGGGGTACATGAGGGCCCAGCGGACGTCACAGGCGTCCCAGGGCTTCACCGTGGAGTTCAGCTCTCCACCGACGTACTGGATCGGCTTCTGCACATGCGGGAGCAGAGCTTCGAGCTGCGGGAAGACCGATTCGGCAGGCATCGCGAACCTTCGTGAGCTGGCGGGGGGGGGCACCCCCGGCCGGAGGCTGGGGGGAGGGTGACCATCTAGCGTAACGCGGCCGGACGGTCCCCCCGCACGCTCAGGACGCGGCCCCGCGCACGGCCTTGCGCCACGCCCGCGGCAGCGCGTCCTCGTCGGCCGCCGCACGCCGCTCCTCCCGGCCGTACAGCACGCCGTAGGTGAACGAGCTCTCGCCGGCGGCCTGTGCCTGCTCCGCGAGGTCGCGCAGGGCGTCGCGGGTCATCACGCTGTCCTGGTGGTCGCCGAGCAGCTTGGTCAGGGACTTCATCGCCCCGGTGGTGGCCTCGGCGCGCTTGCCGAGGGCGGGAGCGGCGGCTTCGGCGGCGTACCGCGTCCGCTTGGCCTTCTTGCGGGCCTCGTGCAGCGCGACGTCCCGGTCCCGGCCCGGCGGCAGACCGGTGGCCCGGGCGACCAGGCGCGACAGCCGGTCGAGGTCCTTGCGGACCGCGGCGCCGAGGACCTTCCCCGGCTTGCCGCCGGCCGCCTTGCGCAGCGGCGGGTCGGAGACCAGCGCGTCGAGGGCGGCCAGCAGGTACAGGTGGCGCCGGCTGTCGAGGGCCTCGGTGAGCCGTTGCCGGGAGCCGGAGTGGCGCTCCCGGGACCAGGTGCGCAGGCGTTTGCGCACCGGGCCGGAGCGCAGCGTCCCCGGGAGGCCGTCCAGGGCCGCCGCCAGGCGCTTGGTGATCACTTCCTGGTCGCGGTCGCCGGCCAGCTCCCCCGCCAGCCACTGCAGCTCCGTGCGGATCGGGTCGGTGACGGTGCGGTCGAGGACGTTGTCGAAGGAGCGCAGGGTGTTGCGCAGGCGGCGGGTGGCGATCCGCATCCCGTGCACGGCGTCGGGCTGGTCGCGCCGGACGGCCGGGTCCAGCTCGACGAGGGCGTCGCGCTGCTCGCGTACGTAGGCGAGGACGTGGTCGCCCGCGGTGACGGGCTCTGCGGCGGACGGCTCCCCGGCGGGCCGCGCGGCCGCCGCCCCGGTCTCCGTCAGCGCCCGGGCCAGCTTGGACGGGGAGGCGGAGCGGTGCAGGCCGGCCTTGCGGAGTTTCTTCTCGACCTTGTCCAGGAAGGCGGGGTCGCCGCCGTCGGCGAGCTCCACCTCGATCTCGGTCCACTGGGCGGTGCCCTTGCCGCCGAGCCGCTCGGCGCGCACCCGGTCGACGCTGACCTCGGCGAGCAGGCCGCCGGAGTCGTCCACCAGGTGGCGGACGTCGCGGGAGGACCGCAGGCGTACCAGGGGGACGAGCGCGGCGTCCCGGACGCGGGAGCGCACGAGAGAGGTGAGCGTGGCGGGCACGGTGTCGGAGAGGGGCGCGTGGATCTCGTCGCGTACGCCGTCCGCCACGGGGAGTTTCAGGTGCCAGCCCTCGTCGTGGCCACCGGTGCGGTGGCGCAGGGTGATGGCCGCGGCTGCCAGGCGCTGGTCGGCGGTGTCGTAGTAGGTGGCGTCGAGTTCGTCGACGCCCTTGCCGATGACGCTCCCGACTCCGGGGACGTCCGTCAGGTCGGGCAGGCCCGCGCCGCCTCCGGCCGCGGGTCCCTCGTACTTCCGCTCGATCTCTCGTTTCGTGTCCGCCATGAAACAAATCTAGACGCGATTCGGGGCCGGGGGGCAGTGCGCCCCCGGCCCCGGACCGGCCCCTGGTGCCCTCCGGCGGGCCACGCCGGAGGGTCCCCGGGCCCTGTCCGGCCGGACCTCGCGGACCGGCCGGACGGGATCTAGGCGGACATCGGCCGCTGCACCCTGATGGACTGGAGCAGTCCCACGGCCACCCAGACCGCGAACATCGATGATCCGCCGTACGAGACGAACGGCAGGGGCAGGCCGGCGACCGGCATGATGCCGAGGGTCATGCCGACGTTCTCGAAGGCCTGGAAGGCGAACCAGGCGATGATGCCGGCGGCGACGATGGTGCCGTAGAGCTCGGTCGTCTCGCGGGCGATGCGGCAGGCGCGCCAGAGGATGACGCCGAGGAGCAGCAGTATCAGTCCGGCGCCGACGAAGCCCAGTTCCTCGCCCGCCACCGTGAAGACGAAGTCGGTCTGCTGCTCGGGGACGAACTGGCCGGTGGTCTGCGAGCCCTTGCCGAGGCCGGTGCCGAAGAGGCCGCCTGAGCCGATGGCGATGCGCGCCTGGTTGGTGTTGTAGCCGACGCCGGCCGGGTCGAGCTCGGGGTTGGCGAAGGCCGCGAACCGGTTGATCTGGTACTCGTCGAGGATGTGCAGCTGCCAGACGGCGAGCGCGCCGAGGGCGCCCGCGCCGATGATGCCGAAGACCCAGCGGTTGGAGGCGCCGGAGGCGAGCAGCACGCCGAGCACGATGATGACCATGACCATGACCGAGCCGAGGTCGGGCATGAGGAGCACGATCAGTATCGGTACGGCGGCCAGGCCCAGGGACTGCAGGACGGTGCGGTGGTCGGGGTAGGGCTTGTCGCCCGCGTCGACGCGGGCCGCCAGCAGCATCGCCATGCCGAGGATGATCGTGATCTTCACGAACTCGGAGGGCTGGAGCGAGAAGCCGCCGCCGAGGACGATCCACGCGTGGGCGCCGTTGACCGTCGCGCCGAGCGGGGTCAGCACGAGCAGGATCAGGGAGACCGAGAGGCCGTAGAGGACCGGCACGGCGGTGCGCAGGGTGCGGTGGCCGAGCCAGATCGTGCCGATCATCAGCGCGAAGCCGATGCCGGTGTTCATCAGGTGGCGGATCAGGAAGTAGTACGGGTCGCCCTGGTTGATGTCGGTGCGGTTGCGGGTCGCCGAGTGGACGAGGGCCGTGCCGATCAGCGAGAGCGCGATGGCGGAGAGCAGTATCGGCCAGTCGAGCCGGCGGGTGAGCGAGTCGCGGGCGAAGACGCGGGTCCAGCCGGCGCGCTCAGGCCCGTAGCCGGACACGGAGAAGCCGTTCGTGCCGGTCATGTGAGCCTTTCCTTTTTCGTGCGCGCGCCGGTCATGCGAGGGACCTCTGCCGCTTCCGGGGGCGGGCTGAGCGCCTGCGGGTGTCGCGGTTGGTCGGGTCGGGCGGGGCGGTGGTGCCCGCGGGCTGGTCCGGGTCCGTGCCGGCGGGCTGGTCCTTCTCGCTCGCCTGCTGGTCCTTGACGGGGTCCTGGGAGATCTTCGGGGCGTCGATCGAGCCGTCCGGCTGGATCTTCGGCAGGCTCTTCTGCGGGGTGGGAAGCAGCGCCCTCTTCTTGTCGATAGCGCCGTCCTCGGAGACGCCGTACAGCGCGTTGTAGATCTTGCGCACGGCGGGGCCGGAGGCTCCGGAGCCCGTACCGCCCTGGGAGATGGTCATGACGACCGTGTAGTCCTTGGTGTACGTGGCGAACCAGGAGGTCGTCTGCTTGCCGTAGACCTCGGCGGTACCCGTCTTGGCGTGCATCGGGATCTCGTCCTGCGGCCAGCCGCCGAACCGCCACGCGGCCGTACCGCGGGTGGCGACTCCCGCGAGGGCACCGTCTATCTCGTCGCGCGTCTTGTGCGTCATGGGCAGTTTGCCGTGCGAGGTGGGCTTGATCTCCTGCACGGTCCTGCCGTCGGCGCTGATGACGGCCTTGCCGACCCGCGGGTCGTAGAGGGTGCCGCCATTGGCGATGGCTCCGTAGATCGTGGCCATCTGGATCGGGGTGACGAGGGTGTCGCCCTGGCCGATGGAGTAGTTGACCGCGTCACCGGCGCGCATCTTGTTGCCTTCGAGGCAGTTCTCGTACGCGATCTTCTGGACGTAGTCGCCGTCCTTCTTGCCGGTCTTGCACCAGGCGTCCTTGTTGGACTTCCAGTAGCTCTGCTTCCACTGGCGGTCGGGGACACGGCCGGAGACCTCGTTGGGGAGGTCGATGCCGGTCTCCTTGCCGAGGCCGAACTGGTGGGCGGTCTTGTAGAACCAGTCGGCGGGGTGCTTCTTCGGCTTGTTGCCGCCGTCCTTCTGCCACTCCTGGTGCGAGAGGCGGTAGAAGACGGTGTCGCAGGAGACCTCAAGGGCGCGGCCGAGGCTGATCGAGCCGTATCCCTTGGACTCGAAGTTCTTGAAGACCTGGCCGCCGAGGTTGTACGAGCTGGAACACTCGTAGTTGCCGTCGAAGGGGTAGCCGGCGTTCACGGCCGCGGTGGTCGGGATCACCTTGAAGATGGAGCCGGGCGCGGCCTGGCCCTGGATGGCGCGGTTGAGCAGGGGGTAGTTGGACTTCTTGCCGGTGAGCTGCGCGTAGTCCTTGCCGGAGATGCCGCCGACCCAGGCGTTCGGGTCGTAGGCCGGGTTGGACGCCATGGCGACGACCCGGCCGGTCTTTGCCTCCATCACCACGAGCGCGCCGGCGTCGGCCTTGTAGTTCTCACCGGTGTTCTTGTCGAACTCGGTGCGGGCGGTCTTCATGGCCTCGTTGAGCTCGTACTCGGCGATGCGCTGCACGCGGGAGTCGATGCTGGTGACGATGTTCGAGCCGGGTTCGGCCGCGTCGCTCTCGGCCTTGCCGATGACCCGGCCGAGGTTGTCGACCTCGTAGCGGGTGACGCCCGCCTTGCCGCGCAGCTGCCTGTCGTACTGGCGCTCCAGGCCGGAGCGGCCGACCTGGTCGCTGCGCAGGTACGGCGAGTCGGTGTCCTTGGCCTTCGTGATCTCCGCGTCGGTGACCGGGGAGAGATAGCCGAGCACCTGGGCGGTGTTGGCCTTGCCGGGGGCGGCGTAGCGGCGGACGGCCTCCGGTTCGGCGGTGATGCCGGGGAAGTCCTCGGAGCGCTCGCGGATCTGCAGGGCCTGCTTGGGCGTGGCCTCGTCGGTGATGGGGATCGGCTGGTACGGCGAGCCGTTCCAGCACGGCTGGGGTGTCTTGGCGTCGCACAGCCGGACCTTCTCGACGACGTCCCTGGGCTTCATGTCCAGCACGTCGGCGAGCTTGGTGAGGACGCCCTTGCCGTCGTCCTTCATCTTCATCAGGTCGGTGCGCGAGGCGGAGACGACCAGCCGGGTCTCGTTGTCGGCGATGGGCACTCCGCGCGCGTCCAGGATCGAGCCGCGCACGGCGGGCTGGACGACCTGCTGGACGTGGTTGCCCGAGGCTTCCTTGGCGTACTCGTCGCCGTTGCGGATCTGGAGGTACCAGAGCCGTGCGCCGAGGGTCCCGAGGAGGGAGAGCACGAGGATCTGGATGACGACGAGCCGGATCTGGACCCGTGGGGTCCGGCCGGTCTCGGGGATGTTGGTCACTGCGGCTGCCTCCCCCTCTCAGTGTGTGTGCGAGTAGTGCGCGTGCGCGGCCGGCCGGTGCGCGCGGACGGCGCGGCCGGCAGGTCGCTGTGCGCGCGCGGTCGTCCGTCGCTCTCGCTGTCCGGTGATCACAGGCGCTTGACCCCCTTGATGCGTCCGGCGCGGGCGACGCGCGCCCTGGCCGCCTTGACCCGCAGGCCGCTGCGCTGGCTGCCGATGCGCAGGCCCGTGCCGGAGGACAGCCAGCCGGAGGAGACGTCGGCCGCCTTGGCGGCGTTGCTGTCGGCGAGCGGGTCGTTCTCGGCGCGCCGGGCCAGGGCCATCAGGCCGGGCACCACGAACGGGGCGAGCAGCAGGTCGTACAGGGCGGCGGTGAACAGCAGGCTGCCGAGGCCCACATGGCGGGCGGCCGTGTCGCCGACGAGGGCGCCGACTCCCGCGTACAGCAGGGTGGAGCCGATCGCGGCGGCGACGACGACGGCCATCGGGCCGGTCGCCGACTTGAGCCGGCCGTTCTCCGGTTTCGCGAGTCCGGCGAGGTAGCCGATGACGCACAGCACAAGGGCGTAGCGCCCGGCCGCGTGGTCGGCGGGCGGGGCCAGGTCGGCGAGCAGGCCCGCGCCGAAGCCGACGAGGGCGCCGCCGACGTGGCCGTAGACCATGGCGAGGGCGAGCACGGTGAGGAGGGCCAGGTCGGGGACGGCGCCCGGGAGGTGCAGTCGGGCGAGGACGCTCACCTGGATGACCAGGGCGACGACCACCAGGGTGGTGGAGAGCAGCATCCGGTTGAAACGCATGGGATTCGGCTCCTACTGCTGCTGTTGGCCGTCGACGGGCGCGTTCGCCGAGGGGGTGACCGTCACGGTCACCGTCGGCGTGGGGGTGGGTTTGGGCTTCGGCGGGAGCACCTCGTCGCGCGGGTCCTTGCGCGGGGCCTCCACGACGACGCCGACGATGTCGAGCTTGGTGAACGAGACGAACGGCCGCACGTAGACCGTGCGCGTCAGGTCGCCGCCGGAGGGGTCGACGCGGGAGATCACGCCGACCGGCACGCCGGGCACGAACGGCTTGTCGCGCTGCGAGCCGAAGGTCACCAGCCGGTCGCCCTTGGCCACCTTGGCCTTGCCGTTGAGGAGTTGGACGCGCAGCGGGCGGTCGCCCTGCCCGTCGGCGAAGCCGAGTTCGTCGGTGGACTCCATGCGGGTACCGACGGTGAAGTCGGGGTCGTTGGCGAGGAGCACGGTGGCGGTGCTCGGGCCGACGGTCGTGACGCGTCCGACGAGGCCGTCGCCGTTGAGGACGGTCATGTCGCGCCTGATGCCGTCGTTCGCGCCGACGTCGATGGTGACGGTCCAGGAGAAGCCCTGGGCCGCTCCTATGGCGATGACCTGGGCTCCCTTGATGCCGTACTGCCCGGCGCCCGCCGTCTTGAGCATCTTGTCGAGCTGCCTGACCCGGCTGCGGTTGCGGTCGTCGCTGCCGAGCTTCGCCTTCAGCGCCGCGTTGTCGTGCTCCAGCTGGGCGATGCGGTCGTGCCGGTCACCCGAGTCGCGGACGGCGGCGACCGCGTTGCCGACGGGGTCGACCGCGGACGACACCCCGTTCTCGATCGGGCCGAAGACGGTGGCCGCGGCATGCCGGGCACCGTCGACCGGTGAGTCCTCCCCACCGCGGATGTCCACCGTGATCAACGCGAACGCGATGGCGATCAGCAGCACCAGGAGCAGCCGGCTCTCTTTCGTGTCCCTCACGTGCGGCGGCCGTGCCTTCCTCGTCGGAATTGTTCGGGAATTCGTGGCTGACGCCCCGGCGAGCGACGCGGGGCGGCATGGGGGAGCTTATGCCTCTATATCAACGATCCGCCGTACGAGAGGAGATCATCTCGTACGGCGGAATCGCAGTGTCGTGTCATCGGCGCGGCTGGGCGTCCAGGACCTGCTGCAGCGCCTCGAACTCCTCGACGCATTTGCCGGATCCGAGCGCCACGCTGTCCAGCGGGTCCTCGGCGATGTGGATCGGCATGCCGGTCTCCCTGCGCAGCCGCTCGTCGAGACCGCGCAGCAGGGCTCCGCCGCCGGTCAGAACGATTCCGCGGTCCATGACGTCGCCGGACAGCTCCGGCGGGCACTTGTCGAGGGTCGTCTTCACGGCGTCGACGATCGCGTTGACCGGCTCTTCGATGGCCTTGCGGACCTCGGCCGCGGAGATGACGACGGTCTTCGGCAGTCCGGAGACCAGGTCCCGGCCGCGGATCTCGGTGTGTTCGTCATTGTCGAGGTCGTACGCGGAACCGATCGTGATCTTGATCTGCTCGGCCGTCCGCTCACCGAGAAGGAGGCTGTACTCCTTCTTGATGTGCTGGATGATCGCGTTGTCCAGCTCGTCGCCCGCGACGCGGATGGACTGGGCGGTGACGATGCCGCCGAGTGAGATGACCGCGACCTCCGTGGTGCCGCCGCCGATGTCCACCACCATGTTGCCCGTGGCCTCGTGGACCGGCAGGCCGGCGCCGATGGCCGCGGCCATGGGCTCCTCGATGATGTGCACCTGGCGGGCACCCGCCTGGGACGAGGCCTCGATGACGGCGCGGCGCTCGACGCCCGTGATGCCCGAGGGCACACAGACGACGACGCGAGGACGAGCGAGGTAACGCCGCTTGTGGATCTTCAGGATGAAGTAGCGGAGCATGCGCTCGGTGATCTCGAAGTCGGCGATGACGCCGTCCTTCAGCGGACGCACCGCGACGATGTTGCCCGGGGTCCGTCCGATCATCTTCTTCGCTTCCGCGCCGACCGCGAGGATGCCACCGGTGTTGGTGTTGATCGCGACGACGGACGGTTCGTTGAGTACGATCCCGCGACCCCTGACGTACACCAGCGTGTTGGCGGTCCCGAGGTCGACAGCCATGTCACGGCCGATGAACGACATTGAGTTCCCCATCAGGATTCGTCTGGCCTTCCCAAGTGGAGCTTTTGATGGCTTTTTAGGTCGGCGAGGTGGGTGCTGTGACGTGAAGGCTTCCATCGTAGACGCGCCTGCACGAACACTGCGCGAGGGTCTTCGCCAATTGTCAGCAGATGAGGCGGCGCCCCGCTTGTGGAGACGGGCCATCGGGGGCATGCGTTCCCCCGATCGGCACGGCATATGCCGGAGGACGGCCGAAATACTCCGGCCGTCCCTGGTCGAACGGGCCCCACTGCTGACATGACGTCAGAAAAACTGTTGCACACGGGTGCCGGGCGGGTCCGCCGGCCACCGCACCAGAAGCGGGCTCCCGAGGGGGAACGAGCGTCAGACCCGGCCGGGGAAGAAGATCTTCAGCTCACGCTCGGCGGACTCCTCGGAGTCGGAGGCGTGGATCAGGTTCTCCCGGACGATCACTCCGAAGTCCCCCCGGATGGACCCGGGCGCGGCGGCGATCGGGTCGGTCGGACCGGCCAGCGCCCGCACACCCTCGATGACGCGCTCGCCCTCGACGACGAGCGCCACGACGGGACCGGAGGCCATGAAGGCCACCAGCGGCTCGTAGAAGGGCTTGCCCTTGTGCTCGCCGTAGTGCTGCTCCAGCGTGTCCTGGTCCAGGGTCCGCAGTTCCAGCGCGGTGATCTGCCAGCCGGCCTTGCGCTCGATACGGCTGATGATCTCGCCGGTCAGGCCGCGACGGACGGCGTCCGGCTTGAGCAGGACGAGGGTGCGCTGGCTCACGGTGGTGGCTCCTTCGATCACATGGTGTGCGGGCTCAGAGGCTACAGGGCCGCACCGAGCCGTCGTTACTCAGTGTCAGGCGTTCCCCTGCCCGGAAACGCGCACGGTCCCTCCCGGTCAGACGCCGGACGGAGTGCCCGTCCCGCTCTGCGCCGCGAGGCGGGCCGCCTTCGCCTCGTCGATCCTGCGCCCGTAGTGGACCGAGGCCCACCACAGGGCCGCGAAGACCGCGCCCATGAAGAACATGGCGGGGACGGCGAAGCCGGAGGCGATCAGGGCGATCTGCAGCGCCCAGCCGAGCTGGACGCCGCCGGGCCGGGTGATCACACCGCAGAACAGCACGCACAGCACCATGGCGATGCCGCTCACCGTCCAGACCGTGGCGACGTCCAGGGCCGGGTCCTTCATGGCCACCAGGCCGGCGAAGCCGATCACGAAGAACTCGCCGATCAGAGTCGACGCACAGAGCGTACGCACAATCAGCCCCTCCCCAGGAGCAGTCGGGCCTCGCCGACGGTGATGACGGAACCGGTGACGAGGACGCCGCCGCCGGCGAACTCGCCCTCCTCCTCCGCGAGGGTGATCGCCGCCTCCAGCGCGTCGTCCAGACGGGGCTCCACCTGGACGCGGTCCTCGCCGAAGACCTCGACGGCGATGCCGGCCAGCTCGTCCGCGTCCATCGCGCGATGGCTGGAGTTCTGGGTGACCACGACCTCGGCAAAGATCGGCTCGAAGGCCTCCAGCAGCCCTCGTACGTTCTTGTCGCCGCTGGCGCCCACCACACCGATCAGCCGGCTGAAGTCGAAGACCTCGCTGACGGCTCCGGCGGTGGCGCGGGCGCCCGCGGGGTTGTGCGCGGCGTCCAGGACGACGGTCGGCGAGCGACGGACGATTTCCAGGCGGCCCGGCGCGGTGACCGAGGCGAACGCCTTGCGGACGGTGTCGATGTCCAGGCCCTGGGAGTGGGCCGCGCCGACGCCGAAGAACGCCTCGACCGCGGCGAGCGCCACCGCGGCGTTGTGCGCCTGGTACGCGCCGTGCAGCGGGAGGAAGACCTCCTCGTACTCCCCGCCGAGTCCGCGCAGGGTCAGCAGCTGGCCGCCGACGGCGACATGGCGCGCGACGACGCCGAACTCCAGGCCCTCCCTGGCCACCGTCGCGTTCACCTCGACGGCCTTCTTCAGCAGGACCTGCGCCGCGTCCACGGGCTGCTGCGCCAGGATGACGGTCGCGTCCTGCTTGACGATGCCGCCCTTCTCCTGGGCGATCTCGCCGGGCGTGGAGCCGAGCCGGTCGGTGTGGTCGAGGTCGATGGGCGTGATCACGGCGACGTCACCGTCGATGACGTTGGTGGCGTCCCAGCTGCCGCCCATCCCCACCTCCACCACGGCCACGTCGACGGGCGCGTCCGCGAAGGCCGCGTACGCCATGCCGGTCAGCACCTCGAAGAAGGACAGGCGGTACTCCTGCTGGGCGTCGACCATCTCGACGTACGGCCTGATGTCGCCGTACGTCTCGATGAACCGCTCCGCGGAGACCGGCGCGCCGTCCAGGCTGATGCGCTCGGTGACCGACTGCACGTGCGGGCTCGTGTACCTGCCGGTGCGCAGCTCGAAGGCGCCGAGCAGGGCCTCGATCATGCGGGCGGTGGACGTCTTGCCGTTCGTCCCCGTGATGTGGATGGAGGGGTACGCGCGCTGCGGCTCACCGAGGACGTCCATCAGCGCGGCGATGCGGTCGACCGAGGGCTCCAGCTTGGTCTCGCCCCAGCGCGTGGCGAGGTCGGCCTCGACCGCGCGCAGCGCCCTGTCGGTCTCCGGGTCGGCGGGGCGCGCGGGGACGTCCGACTGCGGCAGACCGCCCTGGGTGCGCAGGGTGCGGCTGCCGGCCTCGATCACCGCGAGGTCCGGGTCGCGCTCGGTCTCGTGCGCGACGATCTCGTCGAAGGGATCGAGCGGGTCGGACTCGCTGCTGTCGTCGTGCGGGGGGAGCTCACTCACGGGCCCAGTCTACGGAGCCCGGCCGACACCCGGCGCGGGGGCGCACCCCGGGGGCGGGAACAGCGAGGCCCCCGGTGCCACCTCGGCACCGGGGGCCTGCACGCACCGGCTGGGACCTGTCCGACAAGCCCTAGGCCTGCGGAAGCCGGTCCAGCTGGGCCTGGATGCGGGCGATGTCCTCGTCGGCCTTGGCGAGCCGCGTACGGATCTTCTCCACGACCTGGTCCGGGGCCTTCGCGAGGAAGGCCTCGTTGCCCAGCTTGGCGTTCGCCTGGGCCTTCTCCTTCTCGGCTGCGGCGAGGTCCTTGGCCAGCCGCTTGCGCTCCGCGGCGACGTCGATCGTGCCGGAGAGGTCGAGCGCGACCTGCGCTCCCCCGACCGGCAGGGTCGCCGTGGCCGTGAACTCCTCGCCCTCCGGCTGGAGGCGCAGCAGCTGGCGGATGGCCGCCTCGTGCGGGGCCAGGGCGGTCCCGTCGAGCGTCAGCCGGGCCGGGACGCGCTGGCCGGGCTGGAGACCCTGGTCGGCGCGGAAGCGGCGGACCTCGGTGATGACCCGCTGGAGCGTCTCGATCTCCCGCTCGGCAGCGTCGTCGCGGAAGCCGCTGTCCTTCGGCCAGTCGGCGATCACGACGGACTCACCGCCGGTGAGGGTCGTCCACAGGGTCTCCGTGACGAACGGGACGACCGGGTGGAGCAGCCGCAGCGTGACGTCCAGGACCTCGCCGAGGACCCGTCCGGAGACCTTTGCCGCCTCGCCGCCGGCCATGAATGTCGTCTTGGACAGCTCGACGTACCAGTCGAACACCTCGTCCCACGCGTAGTGGTAGAGGGCGTCGGAGAGCTTCGCGAACTGGAAGTCCTCGTAGAAGGCGTCGACTTCGGCGACCGTCTTGTTCAGCCGGGACAGGATCCAGCGGTCCGTCGCGGACATCTGCGAGGCGTCGGGCAGCGGGCCCTCGACCGTCGCGCCGTTCATCAGCGCGAACCGCGTGGCGTTCCAGATCTTGTTGGCGAAATTGCGGGAGGCCTGGACCCAGTCCTCGCCGATCGGCACGTCCGTGCCGGGGTTGGCGCCGCGGGCCAGGGTGAAGCGGACGGCGTCGGAGCCGTACGCGTCCATCCAGTCGAGCGGGTCCACCACGTTGCCGAAGGACTTCGACATCTTCTTGCCGCGCTCGTCGCGGACCAGGCCGGTGAGCGCGATGGTCTTGAAGGGGACCTCGCCGTCCATGGCGTACAGGCCGAACATCATCATCCGGGCGACCCAGAAGAAGATGATGTCGTGTCCCGTGAGCAGGACGTCGGTGGAGTAGAACTTCTCCAGGTCCGCGGTGCGCTCCGGCCAGCCGAGCGTGGAGAACGGCCACAGGCCGGAGGAGAACCAGGTGTCCAGGACGTCGGTGTCCTGGGTCCAGCCCTCGGCCTCCGTGCCGGGCGGCTCCTCGTCGGGGCCGACGCAGACGACCTCGCCCTCGGGCCCGTACCAGACGGGGATGCGGTGGCCCCACCACAACTGCCGTGAGATGCACCAGTCGTGCATGTTGTCGACCCAGTCGAAGTAGCGCTTCGACATGTCGGCGGGGTGGATCGCGACGCGGCCGTCGCGGACGGCGTCGCCGGCGGCCTTCGCCAGCGGGGCGACCTTGACCCACCACTGCATGGACAGCCGCGGCTCGACGGTCGTCCGGCAGCGCGAGCAGTGGCCCACGGAGTGGACGTACGGGCGCTTCTCGGCGACGATCCGGCCCTGCGAGCGCAGCGCGCCGACGATGGCGGAACGGGCCTCGTAGCGGTCGAGTCCCTGGAAGGGGCCGTGGACGGTGATGACTGCCCGCTCGTCCATGACCGTGATCGACTCCAGGCCGTGGCGCTGGCCGATCGCGAAGTCGTTCGGGTCGTGGGCGGGGGTGACCTTGACGGCGCCGGTGCCGAACTCGGGGTCGACGTGCGTGTCCGCGACGACGGGGATGGTGCGGTCGGTCAGCGGCAGCTTGATGCGCTTGCCGATCAGGTGCCGGTAGCGCTCGTCGTCGGGGTGGACTGCGACGGCGGTGTCGCCGAGCATCGTCTCGGCGCGGGTGGTGGCGACGACGAGCGTCTCGTCGCCCTCGCCGTACCGAATGGAGACGAGCTCGCCGTCGTCCTCCTGGTACTCGACCTCGATGTCGGAGATCGCCGTCAGACAGCGCGGGCACCAGTTGATGATGCGCTCGGCACGGTAGATCAGCTCGTCGTCGAACAGCCGCTTGAAGATCGTCTGGACGGCCTCGGACAGGCCCTCGTCCATGGTGAACCGCTCACGCGACCAGTCCACCCCGTCGCCGAGCCGGCGCATCTGGCCGAGGATCTTGCCGCCGTACTCCTCCTTCCACTGCCAGACGCGCTCGACGAACTCCTCGCGCCCCAGGTCCTGGCGGGACTTGCCCTCCTCGGCGAGCTGCTGCTCGACCTTGTTCTGGGTGGCGATGCCGGCGTGGTCCATGCCGGGCAGCCACAGCGCCTCGAAGCCCTGCATGCGCTTACGGCGCGTCAGGGCGTCCATGAGCGTGTGCTGGAAGGCGTGGCCCAGGTGCAGGGAGCCGGTCACGTTCGGCGGGGGGATGACGATGGTGTACGGAGGCTTGTCGCTCTTGGCGTCCGCGGTGAAGTACCCCCGCTCCACCCAGCGCTCGTACAGCTTCCCCTCTACCTCGGCCGGCGCGTACTGGGTCGGCAGTTCGGGAGTGGATGCGGGCGGCTGCTGCTGAGCGTTGTCGGTCACGGAGCCAGTTTAGAGGTGTCACGGGCCCGTCCCGAAACCGGATTCTTTGGTAACGGTGAGGCCCCCGGCACCGTGCGCCGTACGGCCTTGCGACAGGATGTTCGGAACACATGAATGTCTGGAGGGGAACCCAGTAATGAGCTACAACCAGCCGGGCCCGTACGGCGGGCAGCCGCAGCAGCCCGGACCGTACGGTCAGCAGCCGCAGGCGCCCCAGCCCGGTTACGGCTACCCGCCGCAGGCTCCCCAGCAGCCCGGCCCCGGCTATCCGCAGCAGGCTCCCCCCGGTGTTCCGCCCCAGCAGCCGTACGGCCAGCAGCCCTACGGCGCCCCGCAGCCGCCCGCCCCCGCCGACGGCAAGAAGAAGACCGGGCTCATCATCGGCGCGGTGGCGGTCGTGGCGGCGATCGCGGTCGGCGCGTACTTCCTGCTCGGTTCGGGTGGTGGCGGCGCGGACGTCGCGGACGACGGGCCTCACAAGCTCACGACTCCGGCGACTCTGCTCACCGAGTACAAGAAGGGCAACGACGCCAACGACGGCATGTCCAAGTCCGACCTGAAGGACGCCGAGTCCTGGGGCGTGAAGAACCCCAAGGACGTCAGTGCGTCCTACCAGGCGGGCGACAAGGACAATCCGCTGGGCGGGAAGATGATCTCCTTCGGTGGCGTCTACGGCGACATCGAGGACCCGGGCAAGGCCATCGACGGGTTCTTCTCCTTCCTGAAGGACGACTCCAAGGACGAGGACGTCACCTTCCTCGGCAGCCCGAAGGAGTACGAGCCCAGCTCGCTGGAGGGCGCCATCCTGAAGTGCCAGGAGGCCAAGGTGGACAACTCCGGCGCCAGCACGGGTCAGCCGAAGACGATGCAGGTGACGTGGTGCGTCTGGGCCGACCACAGCACTCTCGGCTTCGTGATGCCGATGGAGTTCTCCGACGTGGCGGCGGGCAAGAGTTCGGACCCGGCGGAGGTGGCCGAGACCACCGCTAAGGTCCGCAAGGAAGTCCGCGTCAAGATCTGACCGGCGCGCAGCACGGCGAAGGGGCCCCGGTCAATCGACCGGGGCCCCTTCGGCGTACGCGTTGCGGCGGCTACGCCGTCTTCTGCTCCCCCGGGCCGCGCCCGTTGCGCGCGTCCCTCGGGATCAGCGTCGGGTTCACGTTCGAGTGAACGACGTCCGCGGTGATGACGACGCGGGCCACATCCTTGCGGGACGGGACCTCGTACATCACCGACATCAGGACCTCCTCCATGATGGCGCGCAGTCCGCGGGCGCCGGTCTGGCGGAGGATGGCCTGGTCGGCGATGGCCTCCAGCGCCTCGCGCTCGAACTCCAGCTCCACACCGTCGAGTTCGAAGAGACGCTGGTACTGCTTCATCAGCGCGTTGCGCGGCTCCACCAGGATCTGGAGGAGTGCCTCGCGGTCCAGGTTGTGGACCGAGGTGATGACGGGCAGCCGGCCGATGAACTCGGGGATCATGCCGAACTTCACCAGGTCTTCCGGCATGACGGCCTCGAACTGGTCCTTGGACTCGATCTCGCGCTTCGAGCGGATCGTCGCGCCGAAGCCGATGCCCTTGGCGCCGGCCCGCGACTCGATGATCTTCTCCAGGCCCGCGAAGGCACCGCCCACGATGAACAGCACGTTCGTCGTGTCGATCTGGATGAACTCCTGGTGGGGGTGCTTGCGGCCGCCCTGCGGCGGGACCGAGGCGGTGGTGCCCTCCAGGATCTTCAGCAGGGCCTGCTGCACGCCCTCGCCGCTCACATCACGGGTGATCGACGGGTTCTCGCTCTTGCGGGCGACCTTGTCGATCTCGTCGATGTAGATGATGCCGGTCTCGGCCTTCTTGACGTCGTAGTCCGCCGCCTGGATGAGCTTCAGCAGAATGTTCTCGACGTCCTCGCCGACGTATCCCGCCTCCGTCAGCGCGGTCGCGTCGGCGATGGCGAACGGGACGTTCAGCATGCGCGCCAGCGTCTGGGCGAGGAGGGTCTTGCCGGAGCCCGTGGGGCCCAGCAGCAGGATGTTCGACTTCGCCAGCTCGATGGCGTCGTCACGCCCCTGCGCGCCGCCGTTCTCCCCGGCCTGGACCCGCTTGTAGTGGTTGTACACCGCGACCGAGAGCGCCTTCTTGGCGGCCTCCTGGCCCACGACGTACCCCTCGAGGAACTCGTAGATCTCGCGCGGCTTGGGGAGTTCCTCCCAGCGGACCTCGCTCGTCTCCGCGAGTTCTTCCTCGATGATCTCGTTGCAGAGATCGATGCACTCGTCGCAGATGTAGACACCGGGGCCTGCGATGAGCTTCTTGACCTGCTTCTGGCTCTTGCCACAGAACGAGCACTTGAGCAGATCGCCGCCGTCACCGATGCGTGCCACGGTGTGCTTCCCCTTCGCCTGGGAGACGCCTAGGTCCAGCGGCTCCTGGTGCTGCCTTATGTCCGACGGTACCTTGCCGGGCCCCCCGTTCGGGCCCCCCTTGGCACGGTTCACTTTGACGTGCTCCGTGCCAAGGAGCGGCAGACGATACAGCCTCGCGTCAGGCAACCGCCGAGTTGTTCATCTTCCGGGTGGAGATGATCTGGTCGATCAGGCCGTACGCGAGCGCGTCCTCGGCCGTGAGGATCTTGTCGCGCTCGATGTCCTCGCGGATCTTCTCGATCGGCGTGGTGGAGTGCTTGGCCAGCATGTCCTCCAGCTGCGAACGCATCCGGAGGATCTCGTTCGCCGCGATCTCGAGGTCGGAGACCTGGCCGCGGCCGGTCTCGCTGTAGGGCTGGTGGATCAGCACGCGCGCGTTCGGCAGCGCCATGCGCTTGCCCGGCGTACCGGCGGCCAGCAGGATGGCGGCCGCGGAGGCGGCCTGGCCCATGCAGACCGTCTGGATGTCCGGCTTCACGAACTGCATCGTGTCGTAGATGGCCGTGAGCGCCGTGAAGGAGCCGCCGGGGCTGTTGATGTAGACCGAGATGTCACGGTCGGGGTCCATCGACTCCAGGCACAGCAGCTGCGCCATGACGTCGTTGGCGGAGGCGTCGTCGATCTGCACGCCGAGGAAGATCACGCGCTCCTCGAAGAGCTTCGCGTACGGGTCGTACTCACGCACGCCCTGCGAGGTGCGCTCGACGAAGCGCGGGATGACGTAGCGGGACTCCGCGCGAGGACCGGTGTACTCGGCCTGCGCGCGGGCGTAGATGCCGCTGCCGGGGAAGTCGTTCACTGTGTCTCCTGGAAGCCTGAAAGGGGCCTGAGGCGGTCGCCTGGGGGCTTGAGGGGCTCGCGCACCGGCGTACGGCGGCCGGGTGCCGCGTACGTCGGCGCGCGCCGGCGTGAGCCGGTTACGCCGCCCCGGTGCCGCCGCCGCCCGGCATGCCGGCTGCGGTGGGCATGATGTCGTCGATGAGGCCGTACTCCTTGGCCTCGATCGGGTCGAACCAGCGGTCGCGGTCCGAGTCGCGGGTGATCTGCTCCACGCTCTGGCCGGTGTGGAAGGCGGTCAGCTCCGCCATCCGCTTCTTGGTGTGCAGCAGCCGCTCGGCGTGGATCTTGATGTCCGACGCGGAGCCCGCGAGGCCCGCGGAGGGCTGGTGGATCAGGATCTCGGCGTTCGGCAGCGCGAAGCGCTTGCCGGGGGTACCGGCGCTGAGCAGGAACTGGCCCATCGAGGCCGCCATGCCCATGGCGATGGTCACCACGTCGTTCTTGATGTACTGCATGGTGTCGTAGATCGCCATACCGGCCGTGATCGAGCCGCCGGGGCTGTTGATGTAGAGGTAGATGTCCTTGTCCGGGTCGGAGGCAAGGAGCAGCAGCTGCGCCGTGATCTTGTTGGCGATGTCATCGTCGACCGCCTGGCCGAGGAAGATGATCCGCTCGCCGAGCAGTCGGTTGTAGACCTGGTCGCCGAGGCCACCACCGATGGGCTCGCCGGCAGCTGTGGGCATCAGATTCGTCACGTATCCACCTGCTCGTCTTGCGACGGCGCCGGGCCGTCTCACGTCTTCTGCTCAGGCCTGGGGCCCCACCCGCACCGCCCCGGGGCGGCTTCGGGGACTCCCCTGCCCTCGTATTCATGGACCCTAACGCGCGGGTCCCTCCGGGGAATCCCGCAGAGGTAACTGTTCGCTGTGAGCGCATGCGCTGCGCTGGCTCTGAGCGGGGTTCGGGTGGGCCCCGTCCGACGGGAACCGTCTTTCTCCGGCGCCGCCGTGCGGCCGCGTCTGCGACAGGCTGCGCGCGCCGGCGGGTGCGGGTCGTCGGGGGCTGGTCGCGCAGTTCCTCGCGCCCCTGAAGGGCCCCTGAAGGGCCCCTGCGGGGCCGCCGACGCGTCTGCCGTGTCCCGGCCGTCGGCGGGTGCGGCTCCACGTGGGCCGAGCACGCCGTTGCCCGCGCCCCTCAGGGCGCACGACGGGCCCCCGGGACAATGAGATGTCCCGGGGGCCCGTCGGGCGTACTGGCGGGGCGGTCAGGCCTCGGGCTTGTCCTCGGTGGCGTCGTCCGAGGACTCGGCGGGGGCCTCGACGGTCTCGGCCGTCTCGTCCTCGTCGTCCAGGTCGACGATCTCGCCGTTGGTGTCCTTGACCGTGGCGGCCTCGACGACGACCGCGAGGGCCTTGCCGCGGGCGACCTCGCCGACGAGCATCGGAACCTGGCCGCCCTCGACGACGGCCTGGGCGAACTGGTCGGGGGACATGCCGGAGGAGGCGGCGCGCCGCATGAGGTGCTCGGTGAGCTCCTCCTGGTTGACGTTCAGCTTCTCCTTGTTGACGAGCTCGTCGAGGACGAACTGCGTCTTGATGCCCTTGACCGCGGCTTCCTTGGTCTCCGCGACGAACTCCTCCTCGGTCTTGCCCTGGATCTCCAGGTACTTCGCGAGGTCGAGGCCCATCTGGCCGAGCTGGTGGTGCTCGAGGTTGTGCTTACGGGTGTTGATCTCGTCCTCGAGCAGCTTCTCGGGGACCGGGACCTCGACCAGCTCGAGCAGCTTCTCCAGGACGCGCTCCTGGGCCTGCGTGGCCTGGTCGTACTGCTTCATGTTCTCGAGGCGCTTGCGGCTGTCGGCCCTCAGCTCGTCGAGGGTGTCGAACTCGGACGCGAGCTGCGCGAAGTCGTCGTCCAGCTCGGGCAGTTCGCGGGCGGCGACCTGGGTGACCTTGACGGTGACCTCGGCCTCCTTGCCGGCCGCCGAGCCGCCCTTGAGCTCGGAGGTGAAGGTGGTCTCGCCACCGGCCTCCACGCCCGTCACGGCCTCGTCGATGCCTTCCAGCAGCTCACCGGAGCCGATGGTGTAGGAGACGCCGGACGCGACGCCGTCCTCGAGGACCTCGCCGTCGACCTTGGCCTCCAGGTCGAGGGTGACGACGTCTCCGTCCTGGGCGGCGCGCTCGACCGGGGAGGTCGAGGCGAAGCGCTCGCGCAGCTCGGTGACGGCCTTGTCGACGTCCTCGTCGCTGACCTCGATGGCGTCGACCTCGACCTCGATGCCGGAGTAGTCCGGGATCTCGATGGTCGGGCGGACGTCGACCTCGGCGGTGAAGTTCAGCGTCTCGCCGTCCTTCAGCTCGGTGATGTCGACCTCGGGCTGGCCGAGGACGTTCAGCTCAGCCTCGTTGACCGCTTCGGTGTAGAACTTCGGGAGCGCGTCGTTGACGGCTTCCTCGAGCACGGCGCCACGACCGAACCGCTGGTCGATGATGCGGGCCGGGATCTTGCCCTTCCGGAACCCCTTCACCGTGACCTGCTGGTTGATCTTCTTGTACGCCGCGTCGAGGCTGTCCTTGAGCTCCTCGAAGGGCACCTCGACAGTGAGCCGAACCCGAGTCGGGTTCAGGGTCTCCACGGCGCTCTTCACGGTTCGGTCTCCTTGTGGCTGACTTCTTGGGGGTTCTGCGTGCCTCTGCCGGTCGGGCAGAGCCTCTGCGGATTCGCGGCCCTTGAGAGACGTGACAGTGCAGACATACGGGCGCGCAGTTTGCATACTAGCCGCAGGCGGTACACGCCCCAAAAGGAGACCGGTGAAGCCCGGCGCTGCCCGCCGGATCCAGCCGTCCTGGCGTCGGTCCAGGTGGTCGGGGTGGCGGGATTTGAACCCACGGCCTTCCGCTCCCAAAGCGGACGCGCTACCAAGCTGCGCCACACCCCGTCGGTGCGACACGTAGGGTACATGCCCCCGGGCCTCCCGGCGGGTCCATTTCCCCCGCGCTCGCGGCGCCGGCTGACGAAGCGCCGGACGGGGTGTGCGGCGAGGGGGTGCGAGACGCTACGATGCCTTCCGTGCCGCGGTCACTGACCTGCGGCGCGCTCCGTGCGGGCGTAGCTCAATGGTAGAGCCCTAGTCTTCCAAACTAGCTACGCGGGTTCGATTCCCGTCGCCCGCTCCACATGACGTAGGGCCAGGTCAGAGGATCATTCCTCCGCCTGGCCCTTGTCGTATCCCGGCTCTCCGTTCAGTCCGGTGTGTCCCCCGCGTGCCCCTTGGGCTTTCGATCTTTCTTCTTCGGCTTCGTCACGCCCTGGCGCCCCTTCTCCACCAGACCGCTCACCGCGTCGGCGATCAGCCGGTCACGGTCGGCGCTCGCGTGCTGGTAGATCAGGGCCGCGCGGGCGGTGCTGTGGCCCATGCGGGACATCAGTTCACGGGTGCTGGCCCCGGTCGACGCGGCGAGGGTGTTGCCCGTGTGCCGAAGATCATGGAAGTGCAGACCCTTGATCCCCGCGTCCTCGCACGCCCGGCGCCACAGCCGGTTGAAGTGGTTCCGGCGCGGGGTCGCCCCCTTGGCCCCGATGAAGACACGGCCGTCGGCGCCGTGCTCCGCGTAGCGCTCCAGGTGATCACGGACGTCGGCGACAATCACGCTCGGAATGGCCACCGTGCGCTTGCCGGCCGCGCTCTTGGGCGCCTTGATCTCGCGCTGCCCGTTGATGAGTTCTGCGACAGCACGGCGAACGCGCACCGCGCCGGCGTCCAGGTCGACATCCCGGCGGTGCAGGCCGATCAGTTCGCCCCAGCGCAAGCCCAGGAAGCCGGCCATCAGCACCAGCGCTCGGTACCGGGGATCGATGGCGTCGGCCAGGCTGTAGACCTCCTGCACCGTGGCGGTCGGGCGCTCCGGAGTGTGTACCGTGCTGGCGCCCTTGATCGTGCACGGGTTGCGCCGGATCATCTGGTCGGCAACGGCCGTACCCATGATCGCGCGCAGCAGGGCGTACGCCTTGGCCACCGTGGTCGGCCCGGTACCGGCAGCGAGCTTCTCGGCACGCCAACGCCGCACGAACGGGGGCGAGATGTCCGCGACGTTGACCGCCCCGAAGGTCGGTTCGAGGTGGTGCCGCAGGAGCGAGCGGTAGAGCTGCCGGGTGGTGGTGGTCAATTCGCGTTCCGTGATCCAGGCAACGGCGTACGGACCGAAGGCCACCTTTCCGGCGTCCGGGTCGTGCCAGTCACCGCGGCGCAACTCGGTCTGTTTGTCTGCCAGCCAGTCATCCGCGTCCCGTTTGGTGCGGAAGGTCTCCGGTGCCGGGCGGAGCTGCCCGTCAGGACCGGCGTAGCGCGCTTGGTAACGGCCGGACGGCAGCTTGCGGACACGACCGAACTGTCGGCGCTTGCCGGCCATCAGGCGACCGCCCGCAACGACGAGGAGGAACGGCGAGGCGCCACCGTGTTGCTCTCGATCAGCGCGCGTACGACGCTCTCCCGGATGCGGACGTGCCTCCCGACCTTCACGTACTCGACGCGCCGTTCCTCGATCAGCCGCCGCGGGAAGCGCACCGTCGTTCCCAGCAGTTCGGCGACCTGTTCCACGTTCAGCAGTCGATCCATGTTCAGTCCTCCCCTTGGCTGTCGAGGTCTTGCAGGGCTTCGCGTGCGGTCTCGCGGTTCTGTTGGATGTCGCGGCGGATGTTGGCCGCGAGCCAAGACTCACCGGGGGTGTAGCCGTGGCCGGCGTAGGCCCAGTGGGAGAGCACGAGGGTGGTCGCTTCCGGGTTGTCGTCGGGGTCGGGCAGGCCGAGGGCTTGGCGCTGCTGGGCTGCGCGGTAGTCGGCGCGGACCTGGCGGAGAGCGCCGAGGGTGGTGGAGTAGCGGCGGGATTTGGTGGAGAAGTGGCCGCGGAAGCCGAGCATGTGGGCCCACTCCCGTAACTTCCGGTCCGGGTAGAGGGCGTGCAGGTCGAGGCAGGCTTCGATCAGCCGGCGGGGATGCTCGGGCACGTCGAGGAGCACGAGGGCTTCCTTGTTGCCGATCCGGCGGTCGACGGTGCCGGTCGTCTCGGCGGCTTTCGTCGCGTACTTGGCGACGTAGGAAGCCACGGCGAGTTCGGTGATCTCTTCGCCTTGGCCGAAGGCGCCGATGGGCTGAACGTCGAGCTGTGTGCCCCAGCGCAGGGTGCGGGCCGATTCGTCACCGGCGGGTGGTACGTCGACCGCGACGCGGGCAGCAGCAGCGCGGATCGCGTCCGTGAGCAGGCTGAGGGTTGCCCAGGCCGGGGGCGGGGTGTCGGGCCCTTCGGGTCCGTCGAAGCGGATGACGGCATGGAAGTGCACGGCGCCGCGCTTTTGGTATTCGGCGACCTTGCCGAAGGACAGCCGGGACTGTTCGCGGGCGTCTTTCTGGGTGAGGCCGGCGCGCTTGGCGATCTCGCGGCGGAGGTAGATCGTGAAGTAGCGCCACAGGTCAGATGCGTGGTTGTTCCAGAGCACGGCGCCCGCGTAGTCGTAGCGGTCAGGGTCGAGCGGGGTGCCGAGTTCCGGTGCGTCCTCACCATGGCCGATGCCGCAGCGGCAGGGCCGGGCGCCGGGTCGGTTGTGGACGGGGCCGAAGCTCGGGGCGGTGAGGGTGGCGAACACGCGCGGGTGGTCGCGGATCGTCTCGGGGGTGCCCTTGGCGGGATCGCCCACGAGGCCCGCGCGGATCAGGTGGTAGGTGTCGCCGGCGTAGGTCCAGGCGCACGAGGGGCAGCGCGAAGCCCGGCGGTTGCCGCAGGCGATGCGCAGTGTGCCGCCGGGCTCAGTCTCGGTCGTGTACGCGTGCAGGACGGTCTTCGTCGTCGGGTCGATGGTCTTGATTCCGCCGGTCAGGCGAATCGGGTCGGAGCATCCCCCGGTACGGCGGATCTGGTCTTGCCAGCGGTCGAAGTCGGTGGAGCCGGCCACCCTCAGCACGTCGGCGAGGGTGGCCGCATCCAGACCGGCCGCGGTAGCGGTGTCGGTCACTGGTTGTCTTCCTTCGGCGGGTGGCGGTCGATCCAGTCCTCGGCGCAGACCTTGTGCACGGGCTTGCCTCGGTCCGAGCGCAGCGGGGTGGGCTTGCCGCAGAGCACGCACGGCTGGTCGCCGGTGTGGTCGTAGTGATCGGCGGAGCGCCAATTCAGAACAGCCATGCCGATCACCAGCCCCAACGACGCTTCTGCGGGGTGTTGGCGTCTCGGCTGGAGGTCTGCGACTGGCCCTTGGACCCACCGCTCGGGCGGGGCAACTTGGCGTCCCCGTCGTGCAGCCGATGCGCCTTAGCGGTCTTCTTGAGGCGGTCGTAGTCGCCGTCCAGCCCGTCGGAGAGGATGCGGTCGACACCGAGGCTCCAGCGGCGGGGCATCAGAGGGTCACCGCCTGTCGACGAACGCTGCGGGCGGTGCCGGCGCCCTGACAGGTACGGCAGACGACGCGAAGCAGGACGCGGGAGCCGTCCGGGTGGCGGGTGCCGGTGGTGATGGCAACGACAGGGAAGCCGTCGCAGTCCCGGCAGACGGGCAGGTTCGGGGCGGGCTGAGGCATGATGAGAGAGCCCTTTCGGGTTGAGAGATCTGGAAGAGGTCGGCCGTCCGGGGCGGCGGATACTTGGCGGTTGAGGCCGCCCCGGAGGGCATCACTTGCGGTAGCGGCTCCGGGACCGGACAGGCCGGGAGCGAACCGGATGCTTGCGTGGCGAGCGGGAGCGCCGGCGAGTGCCCGCGCGGGATAACTCCCGCTTCTTGCTGCGGTTGATCGTGTAGCTGAGCCCGCCCGTGGCGGACAGGACCGCAACGGCAGCACCGGCGACGATCTGGGCGACGAAGGCGATCACGAGCAGGACCGCGATCGTTCCGGCGGCGACCACCAGCGCGAGGATGATCGGGCCTTTGTAGGAGCGGGGTGCTTCCTGGACGATCACGACCTTGCGCAGGTCGGCACCGGGCGGGATCTGCCGGTACAGGTCGGCGGGGATGTGACCGGCGCGCATCTGGTCCTCGGGTAACTGCACGGTTCAGCCCTCCTCAGGCGGTGCAGCGGTGCGTGCGGGCGGCGAGTTCGGCGGCCGAGCGGTTGCCGTGCTCGGTAGAGAAGCCACAGTTCGGGGCGGTGCACGCGGCCGTGTGCTTGGTCTGGCCGCGTCCGTTGTTGAACGTGCCGACCTTGACGGGGCCGATACGGATCACGTCGTAGAAGCGGTTCGGGCGCACGGGATCTACCTCCTTTTCTGTCAGGCGAGTTGGGCGACGATCGCGCCGGCGAGGTCCTCGGTAACCCCGAGGCGAGCGCGCAGGGTCGCGGCGTCGATGTCCGTGCCGGTGCGGGTGCGGTGCTCGGTCGCGATCTTCCGGGCGTGGTCCACCAGGGCTGGGGGCACGCTCGGGACGCTTGCTTTCGGGAGCGCAGGTGCCGGTGCGGGCTCGGAGATCTCGGGAGCCGGCTCGGGTGCCTCGGGGCGTTCGACCACGGGCCCGGGGACCGGCCTAGGGTCAGGCTCCGAGGCGGGCACGGGGCCGGCGGGCGTGTGGGCAAGGAGAGTGCCGCCAAGGAAGGCCAGCGCGGGCCAACCGGCCACGACGATGCGCAGCCAGTCCGGGACGTGCTCCAAGTCCAGGAGCCCGGCGGTGGCGATGTTCGCGCCGAGCGAGGCGACCAGGGCCACGAGGAACCACAGCCAGGCCAGTACGGAGCGTTCAGTGCGCAGTCGACGCCACACGGCGACCAAGAGCAGGTCAACCGAGACGGGGTAGGCCCAGGCTTTCCAGCCGTCTTGTCCGGCAGCGGCAGCGAGGTCGTGCAGGTGGGCGAAGGACAGCGCACCGGCAATCACGGCCTGGACGAGAACGGCATCGAGGCGGATCGAGCGGGACACGGGTCTTCACCTCCTTCGCGGTGTTGGGCCGGGGCGGGACGGGGAGGGGTGTCCGGCCGCCCCGGCCCCGGACGGTCAGTCGGTGGCGGGGATCTCGCCGGCGCCCATGCAGTTCAGGCACATACCGGTCTGCTGTCCGACGGCACGGCGCTTGCGGCCGACGCGAACAGTGCAGGAGACCTCACCGGTGCCGCCGCAGGGCGGGCACTGCTTGGTGGTCGAGGGCTTGACCGTGGTCTTGCGTGCCATGAGCGATGTCCTTTCGGTTTTCGGCATGGCTCGGGTAGGGACCTGGCGCGAGACGGTCACGCCGACCGGAGTGCGAGAGGTGTTACTCGGTGACCGGGCGGGGCCGCACGAGCGGCGGCGCAGCGGGCATCGGCGGGATGATCTGAGCGACCGGGCGGAACGGGGCCAGGAACGGCAGCTCCGGGGTCAGGTGGGCGAATTCCCGGCAGACGGCCGCCGCCTCATCCGGGGAAATCTCTGGGGTGCGGATGCGAGACCAGCCACCAGAGGTGTCACCAGCTACCGCGATGCCGGGGCGGTTCGCAGGGATCATCGTGGCCGCCAAGACAGCCTCGGGGGCAATGTCGGACAGGCCCATGTCCGCGCTTGCCTTGTCGTTGACGCGGTGCACCACACGGCCGGTGAGCTGAGCCCGCAGTGCGGTTGCACCCCGGCCCTGGTCGGAGCCGAAGCGCTGCCCGCACACCTCCAGGTAGATGCCGATCGCGCGGGCCATCTGACCCAGCCGCACGAGCTGCATGACCACCCGGTCCCGCTCCGCTTCATCCTTCTTGGAGATCACGAAGAACAGTTCCGCCACCTCATCGATCAGCACCACCAGAGGCACTGGACGGACGTGCTCAGGCAACTCCCACAGGTCCGACACGCCGTAGAGGGAGAGCAGGTCGAAGCGCTCCTCCATCTCTGTGACCAGCCCATCGATCAGCCGGCCGGCGGAGGCCAGATCAGTGGCTAGGGCCGACAGCCGGGACGCGTAGCGGCCATGCTCGACACCGCGCTTGCAGTCGATGCCGATCAAGCCGACCGGGAGCTGTGCCAGCTCCTTGATCAGGTTGCGCTGATACATCGACTTGCCCGACTGGTTCGCCCCGAGGGTCAGCGCGTGCGGGACCTCCCGATAGTTCCGCTCAAACACCGTGCCGTCCTCGCACAGCGCAACCGGGACCACCAGATCACGCGCCTTGGCCTTACGCGGCATCCGCACCCGGTTGAGTACGTCGTAGCCGGTCATCCGCAGTTCCACGTAGCCGGGCTTGGTCTCCCCCACCATCACCGAGCGGACTCCCCAGGCGTGACGTAGACGCTCGGAGGACGCGGCGATGTCGGCGGGCTCCAAGCCGGCAGGAAGGCGCAGCGTGACCCGCAGACCGGTGGACGTTCCCCGGATGCGACGGACCTTCGGCGCCGCCGGCCGCACCTCACGACGAGCCACGTTGCGGGTCATGAACGCGCGGAAGCCGGACGGCCGAACGGTCAGACCGCACACGTCCATGGTTGACCGGTAGGTCCATGTGAACCGACCCCACGTGACCGGGAGACCGACTAGCGACCAGTACACGCGCGGGGCGTTGTACTTCGCGTAGCCGAGCCCACCGGTACCAGCAGCAGCGCCGCCCAGCTCGAACCAGGTAGCCACGTCCGTCATGGTCAGGCCGCCGTGATCGCGACCGCACGGAAGGAGATCCCGTGCCGCTTCTGGCCGTTGAACTCGTTCTCCCAGTCACGCGCCTTGAGCCCGACCACCCGCACCGGCATACCCGGCGCCAGACCCTCAGGGAGCCCGGTCTCCGGCACGGTCACCTGGTACAGGTTGCCCTCGCCCTCATCCGAGACGAGCAGGCCCACCGTCGACAGGCTGGCGTTGGTGTCACGGTCCACAGCCCGCTCACCGGTCTTCTTGTTCACCATCTTCGGCTCCGGGGCGGTCGCCACGAACACCACAGCGGTCGAAAGGTCGATCTTGAAGGACGGCATGCTTACCTCCAGGCACGTGACTGACTTGGCTAGCCCTGTTGGCTACATGACCAACGTAAGCATCCTGGCTAGCCATGTCAATACCTGACTGTCCTGGCTGTCCTGACGACAGATCTGCCGCGTAGGATCGGGGCCATGGCCTTCAACCCGGACCCACTCGACCCGGACGACGAGCGACCGCCGTATGAGCAGGTCGCTAGCAGCCTCGGAGCTGCAATTCGCACGAAGAAGTTGGCGCCGGGTGAGAAGCTCCCTTCGCACCAGAAGCTGACGGAGCTGTACGGCTTCGCCCGGGCGACGATCCAGCGCGCGTTGCGCGAACTGGAAGACGAGGGCCTGGTGGTCTCCCGCAAGGGCAGCGGGGTCTATGTCCGTAACCGGACCGAACGGCCGGCGGGCCTGCGACCGTACGTGGAGCAGGCGTTCGCAGCCGAACACGTAACGATCGACTTCTCAGGATTCTCCAGCGAGACGCTGCACGGTGCTCTGCAAGAACCGCTGGACAAGATCAGAGTCGGTCGGCTGACCCCCGGCAGTATCCGGATCCGGATACTCGTCCCAGACATGTCGGTGCCGCACGCAGCGCCGGTACGCCGGGAGGACGGCGGGGACGATGAAAAGCTACGCACCCGCATGAGCGGCATCATGCTGGGTTACACGCGGAGTATCCGAGACTCGATCAACGAGCTGCAACAGCTTGGGCTGGTTCCCGAGACGAAGGTCGAGGTTCGCGTTCACAGCGGGACAGCGTTCTTCAAGCTGTATGTGATCAACGACGCCGACGTGTTCTTCGGGTACTACCCGGTCAAGCCCAACAAGGTCGTCGCCCAGGGCCAGGCGATCGAGATCTACGACCTACTGGGCAAGGACACCGTCCTGTTCCACCACGCTGTGAACGAGGGCGATTCTTCGAGTGGCGCCCAGCAGGTTCAGCAGGCGCATATGTGGTTCGAGAGCGTGTGGGACACGATCGCGAGGGATTTCGATCTTGATTCCCAGTGACAGTCTGACCAGGACACTCGTCGTCGCCGAGGCCGTTTTGTTCGACTTCGACGGACCCCTGTGCGACGTGTTCGCAAGTTTGCCCGCCCCACAGGTCGCCCGGGACTTGACCCGTCTAGCGGCGGAGCACGACCCCACGCTTCGAACCAAACTCGCAGGGGTCTTCGATCCGCTCGAAGTCTTGCGCCTTACCCATGACTCGGATAGATCGTGGAGCAGCCGAGTCGAGGATGCCTTGATCGCGGCAGAGATCGAGGCCGTCCAGGTAGCGGGCAACCCGACCAAGGGTGGAGTCGAAGCCATGGTCGCGGCAAGGCAGTCCGGCCGACCGATCGCGGTGGTCACTAATAACTCCCCGGACTGTGTCCGCAGCTTTTTCGATCTCCACGGACTGTCGTACCTCGTGGATGGCGTGGTTGGACGCGTGCTCCATCGACCCGACCTGATGAAGCCGAACCCGTGCGCCGTGCTGCGCGCCGCCGAACAGCTCGATGTTGCGCCGACCGCCTGTGTCCTGATCGGCGACTCCTTGACGGACATCCAAGCCGCGCACGCAGCGGGAGGAACTGCAATCGGCTACGCCAACAAGCCCCGTAAACGCGAAGCGTTGACCGCAGCAGGAGCCGAAGCCATCACAGAGGACATGCACGCCATCGCACTCGCCCTGAGCTAGGAGGACCATGGCCAACGCCCTCATCGGCCATAAGCTGTTACAGGTTTCTCTACCTCATCAAGCCCCGGCTGCGCTCCGCTCCGCCGGGCGCGCTTCCCGGCTCTGGCTGCGCCCGCGCTCCTGCCTTCGGCCCGCTCGGCGCTGCCGCCGCCGACGCGCGCCCACATGTGGATAGGGCCGGTGGCCATGAGTCGATCACCGCATTGCGAGGCCCGCGGTCAAAGCGATGCCTCCGGCGGGGGATCGGCCGGCACCGGGATGGAGGGGGCGCCGTTCCCGACTGCGGGCCCGTAGGGGTCGTGCGCGGGGTGCTCCCATCCCGTCCACCATCGACCCAGGCAGAGCCGAGCAGACGCGGCCCAGGGCGTCAAGGTCGTTCGTACAGTGGCGCGCTCCACCTTGACGCCCTGAACCACGCCCGCTCCACGGTGTGTGGGTCGACGGCAGACGGGATGGGAGCTGGGGGTGTGTAGTGAAACGGGGTGCCTCGCTCAGAGCGACGCACCCCTCAGGCAGGACTCGAAGCTACCGAGCCGCCGGCGAAGCTTCCGCGGTCACTGGCGTCGACGGCGAGACAGGTGCCTGAGCTTTGTCATCCGCCGCACTGACGAGGGCCAGCACCACGACAGCGACACACACGCATACGAAGGCAAGGAACATCAGCCGCTGTTTCTGGACCACCGCTACACGACCCTTCGTATCCCCGGCGATGATCTGGTACTTGGTCGTCCGATGCTCGAAGAACTTACTGATCGAATCCTTGGGGAGGTTCCTGACCACCCGGGCTACGGCAAGCATCGCGCAAGCGATGCCGGCAACAACGATGGTCCCCACGGACGCACCGTCAAAGAGCTGGAAGAACACGACTTCGGACCCTTTTCGATGAGGTCGGCAAGACGCGAGCAGCATCGACTTCCCGCTTCACATAATGGTGAAAACGTCTCAATGCGTAGCGAGAATGGGCACACCGGTCACACACGCCGGATAGCTCTCATTTCGACAGGACGCTGACCTGGTCGTGGCACCACAAGGACTACATGGGCACACGAAGTGAGCAGCGCGCGCTCAGGTCAAGCCGGTGAACTATCGCCTTCGAAGATTGCGAAGGCGCCGGCTAAGCGTCGAGTTACGCCTCGATGCGGTTCTCGGCCTTGCGGCCCCTGTTCCACGCGTGTCCGACGAGACGGTAAGCCGTCGCCACACGGGATCCCGTGCCGCTGTTGTTGAATCCGCCTCGCGACGACTGGCTGAGGATCTCGGAGCGCCACTTGGCGGCAGAGCCCATGGCCTGGATCTTCCGAGCGAGTTCCTTGTCGTCGACCAGGTCGCCCCACCGGCCGAGGAACATGCCGATGCCGCCCAGGAGCATGCCGTCCCACGTCTCCGCGGAACGCTCCCAGGAATCCTCGGCCACGGTGAGCGTGCGGTCGAAGACGGAGGCTCCGTAGCGGTCGACGATCTGCAGGACACCGGAGACCGCACCCACTCCGTTCGTGGACGTGGAGCCCAATGTGAGTCCGTGCTTGTCGAGGATCCTGTCCGTGTCGACGAAGAGGGGGACACCGCCGGTGAGGCCCACGTGGTATTCGTCGATGGGACGGGGCTTGTGGGATTCCCTGTTCTTGATCAGGAAGAGGATGGCTTCCTGCGCCTGCGACAGACCGTGGTGGATCTCCGCCATGATGGTCGAGATGCCCGCAAGAGCGCAGGCCCGCCACCGGTGCTGTCCGTCGACAATGTAGAGGTCGCCGTTGGGACGCTTCGACACGATGATGGAACCGATCGCCTCGCGCACCATGTTGTTGGCGATGTTCTGCGCACGCCGCTCGTTAAGAGTCCTCTGAGCCTGCGGATCGATGTTGAGGTCCTTGATCGAAACCTCGACACCGTAATCGACGTCATGCTCAGGCAGCTCGAACGTGTACCGAGCCTTAGGCATAGTTGTGCCCTTCAGCGCTGCGTTAGGGGGAGTTGGCGGCCGAAGCCGGGATTTTGGGATACAGCGCGGCGAATACTTAATCACATCCGAGCGACCTTGTACAGCTCCCCCAGCTGACCGTGATCGCGCGGCACAACCACCGTTACCGTCAGCACCGCGACACAGGTGTCAGCGACCAGCCGTACCCTTCGGCCATGCATAGAGGGGCAATCACACGAGAGTCTGTGCTCAAGGCGATCGCCGAGCACGACGAGGTGGGCCGCGAGGCGTTCCTGGAGGAGTACCACTTCGGCAAAGCCCGTTCATACGTCCTCGTGCACGACGGGCAGGAGTACGACTCGAAGGCCATCGCCGGAGTAGCGCACAAATGGGACCAGGGACGAGCCCTGGCGCCCGGCGAGTTCAGCGGCGGTAAGGATCACGCAGCCTCCTGGTTGAAGCGCCTCGGCTTCGAGGTCAAGGCCGTCCAGAATCCCGACTGGGCGCGTGACGAGATCATCCTCGCGTGCGACCTGGTCATGGCGAACGGCTGGAAGGGACTCGACGCGCAGGACAGTCGGGTTATCGAACTGTCGGCCCTGCTCCAGCTTCTGCCCATCCATGCGGACGCGGACCGCAACGAGACGTTCCGCAACCCCAACGGCGTGGCCCGCAAGACGTTCGACATCGCTACCCGGCACCCCGACTACCGCGGCAAGCCCACGAAGGGCGGCGCCCTCGACGTTGAGGTGCTGCACGAGTTCCTTGCACGCTCGGACGAGATGACCGAGGTGGCACACCTCATCCGGGAGGGCATCAGCGCTGGCGACCTCCAGGACCTCGCCCAGGCGGAGGACGACCTTGATGAGGACTTCAGCGCGCCCGAAGGGCGGTTGCTGCTGCGTCGGCACCGGGCGAGGGAGCGAAACGGCGGGCTGCGTAAGAAGAAGATCGAGTCCGTTCTCCGGAAAGGCGGCACCCTCGCCTGCGAGGCATGCGGCTTCGACTTCGGGGAGGTCTACGGCGAGCGCGGAGCTGGATACGTCGAGTGCCATCACGTCGTGCCGCTGCACGAGGCTGGCGAGGGAAAGACCAAGCTCAGTGATCTTGCCCTCATCTGCGCGAATTGTCATCGCATGATCCACCGCCGGGCACCTTGGCCCACTCCTGGGGAGCTGAGAGCAGACATCGAGGCCCGTCGCAGGGCGCGGCTCCGCGAGGCTGCCGTCATCGGGCAGCAGCGCACCGAGGTGGCAGTGCCTTCGGTCGCGCAGAAGGGCCAACGGTGATCGAGCCGACAGACCCTGTGCTGCTCTTCGACGAGGAAGGCCGCATGTTCGTCCTGCATGAACCAGCTGTAGCCGATGAGCTGATCGATTCGGTAGACGAGTACGTAGAGGGTTACGACGGCCGTGGACGCCCTGTCCGCGCATACGGGGAGCCGGGGCAGGTAAGCCTTGCTGTGGTTGCGATGCAAGCCCAGGGCGAGGAGCTTCGAGCACGAGTGGCCCGCTACTACTCGATCTTCGCTGCACGCCATCCCACACGCATCCCTCCCCGAGAAGCCGATCTAGTGGCCTTCATCCGCGCAGTTGCAGACGACTGGATCGAGGAGTGAGGGAAGCCCTTGCTGCAAAGCCCCTGTGCGCTCGCGTGAGGGCCGAAGAGCCCAACGCCGGGTACCGTGGGCGTCCGAACTCTCACAGGGCGACAGAGGGCTCCACGTGCCCCCTACGTGCCCGATCCAAGGGCGGGAGGCGGGGAACAGCGGGGAATCGCGGCGACCGGACTCGATAGGCGCAGGTCAACGTCTCGCCAGGTCAGACACCATCCGCATACGCGATCTTCCAAACTAGCTACGCGGGTTCGATTCCCGTCGCCCGCTCCATATGACGTAGGGCCAGGTCAGAGGATCATTCCTCCGCCTGGCCCTTGTCTGCGTCATCAAGCCCCGGCTGCGCACCGCTCCGCCGGCTGCGCACCCGCCTTCGGCCCGATCAAGAACATGCCGCCACCCTCGACCCGGGCGAAGATGAGCGGGTGAGGCAGTGGGCGGCTGATCAGTCGCGCTCGGGCCAGACCGGGCCCTGGTCGGTCCAAATGACGCCCTTGTTGCGGCACAGGCAGAAGGGGTGGCCGACCGGGTCGGTGTAGACCTGCCAGCCGTAGCCGTTGGGGCCGATGAAGTCCTGCCTCAGCGTCGCGCCGAGGTCGAGGACGCGGCGCTGCTCGGGCTCGATCTCGTCCACTTCGAAGTCGAGGTGGAACTGCTTGGGGTGCTCGCTGTCGGGCCACTGCGGAGCGCGGTAGTCGTCCACCCGGATGAATGCCAGCTCGATCTCGCCGAACTGGATGCCGGCCCAGTCCTCGGAGCTGCCTTCCTTGACCGGACGGCCCGTCACCTCGGAGTAGAAAGCCGCCAGCTTCATCGTGTCCGGGCAGTCGATGATGAAATCGGTGAGTCGCAGCATCCCGCGATATTGGCACAAGCCCACACACGACTTCGAGACAGGCCGCCCCGGGGGCGTGCGGGCCGCCGTCCGCGACCGGCGGGGCCTACGACCGGTCGGCCGACGGCGCCCACGAGCGGTGGCGGGGGCCGTCGGTCCGCGCGTGCGCGAAGACGCGGAGCCCGCCCGGGCGGGGTCGGGTGCCCGGGGAGCGTCCCGTCCGGTCAGAAGCTGATCGAGTTGATGGTCTCCGCTATCGAGTTCAGGAACCGGTTGATGGACGGAGCCATCCCGGTCGAGGCGAGGAAGAAGCCGAAGAGCACCGCCACGATGGCCGGCCCCGCCTTGATCGACCCCCCTCGGATCAACACCACCAGGATGATCGCCAACAGCAGCACCACTGACAGCGAAATGGCCACAACTGATCACACCCTACGGTCGGTTCCGCTCTACCGGCCCGGGAGCGCCAGCCCCGCGCACCCCCGCCAGAACCATCGTGCCACCAACAGGCCCCCCGTATGCGGCCGCTGAGGCAACGTCGGCGAAGGAGACCCGGGTCCCGCGCCGCCGCGCCTGCCCCGCGGGACCCGGCCGCGGGCCTCCGCACGGCAATTCGGCGGTGCCCCCGCGCCGGGAATTCAAAGTGATCGTTTCCATGTCCACACACCCTGTTCGCAGGTAATTCGAATTGTCGCGGCGGGCACACCACGGCATCGAGCACAGGTAAGAAAAGACCAATGGAAGCGGACATTCCGCCAGAGTCGCCCGCGAGTGTTATGCACTATTTAGTCAGGATGAAGTGGGACACAACAGGCTGACAGGCCCTGCCGATCGATGATCGGACAGTGTGTCCATTCGCATGTTGACTTCCCCGAATCCGGGGTACGCGCAGGCGAAAGCGGTAATCACACCCAGGGGTTTCACGGAATCCCACAGACAACGCTAGGGTGCCTCAGATGTTCCACGCTGCCTCGTCCCCCGCAAGTGCAGCGAGGTCATGGACCGTCCCGCCGAGTTCCTGGCGGGAGGGCCTGTGACGAACTCGTTGCGTCCGTACGGCCACGACAGAGCGCCGCTCCCCCCGGCACAGCAGCCGGCGGACGGAGTGCCGAGTCCGCGCTCGCCCCACCCCGCACAGCCGGTCGCCACGACCGCCTCCCCCGCGGGCAAGCCGCTCAAACAGCGTGACGCGTTCTTCGACAACGCCAAGTACCTGGCGATCGTCCTCGTCGCGATGGGTCACGCGTGGGAACCGCTGACCGACCACAGCCGCGCCGCGGAGGCGCTGTACATGGTCGTCTACACGTTCCACATGCCGGCGTTCATCCTCATCTCCGGCTATTTCTCCCGCAGTTTCGACATGCGCGCCGACCGGCTCAGGCGGCTGGTGACCGGCGTCGCCGTGCCGTACGTGCTCTTCGAGGTCGCGTACTCCTTCTTCAAGCGGTACGCGGACGACGACCCGACGCACCCGATCAGCCTGCTCGACCCCTGGTACCTCACCTGGTTCCTGGTCGCGCTGTTCGTGTGGCGGCTGACCACCCCGCTGTGGAAGGTCGTGCGTTGGCCGGTGCCGCTCGCGCTGGCCGTCGCCGTCCTGGCCTCGGTCTCGCCCGACATAGGCGACGACCTCGACCTGCAACGGGTGCTGCAGTTCTTGCCGTTCTTCGTCATGGGCCTGTTCATGAAGCCCGAGTACTTCCAGCTGATGCGGCGCCGCGAGGTCCGCGTCCTGTCGCTGCCGCTCTTCGCGGCCGCGCTGGCGGTGGCGTACTGGGTGGGGCCGCGGATGAACTCGGCCTGGTTCTACCACCGTGACAGCGCTCAGGAACTGGGTGCCCCGTGGTGGGCCGGTGTCGTGATGACGCTCGCGCTGTTCGGCAGTTCGATGGTCCTCACCTCGTGCTTCTTCGCCTGGGTGCCGCGCCGGAAGATGTGGTTCACGGTGCTGGGCGCGGGCACGCTGTACGGCTACCTGCTGCACGGCTTCCTCGCCAAGGGCTCCCGTTTCTGGGGCTGGTACGACAGCTACGCCTGGTTGCAGAAGCCGTACGGCGAGATCCTGGCGACGCTCTTCGCCGCCGTGGTCATCACCGTGCTGTGCACCCCGCCCGTGCAGCGCGTGTTCCGCTGGGCGATGGAGCCGAAGATGGAGTGGGCCTTCCGGCAGGACGCGACGGAGCTCGCCCGCGAGCGCGCCAGGGTCAAATCGGCGGCGTGACCGGTCCTTCCGGGGCGGGGCTCACGAGGGCGGCAGGCCGAGCAGTGCGCGCATCGTGGCGTACTTCTTCGCCAGCCGGGCCCGGGTGTGCTCGTCGAGGGCCGCGAGCCGGGCCGGGTCGGCGTTGTGCGCCAGGTCCGCCGCCTTCACCAGCAGGGCCCCCGGAGTCGAGCGGATGCGTTCCGCGTACGACTCCGGGGGCTCGTCCTCGGTCTTCGTGAGCGCGAGGACGATGTCCTTGGTGCGCGGGGTCAGCGCGGCCCCGCTCAGCCACTCCCGCGACAGCGCGTCGTCCTCGACGGCGTCGTGCAGCCAGGCCGCCGCAAGCTGCTCCTCGTCGCCGCCGCGCTCGCGCACCCCCTCGGCCACGGCCTGGAGGTGCTCCGCGTACGGCCGGCCCGCCTTGTCGGTCTGCGCGGCGTGCGCCTTGCGGGCGAGGGCTTCGACTTCGGCCAGGGTCAGGAGAGTCTGCGTCACTCCCCCAGTGTCCCCCAGCCCCGTCCGCCCCGGGGCGCCGGCGTTCAGCGGGCGGCCGTGGGTCCGTCGCGGCAGATCAGCAGCAGGGCCCGGTCGTCGTTGACGTCCTTCGCGACCGTCTCGATGAGATGCCAGGCGGCCCCGTGGAAACCGCCCCCCACATAGCGGTCGGCCTCTCCGGTGAGCCGGTCGATGCCCTCCACGATGTCGCGTTCGGCGGTCTCCACGAGGCCGTCGGTGAACAGCATCAGGACGTCTCCGGGGCGCAGCGAGCCCTTCACGGGGTCGAACTGCGCGCCGTCGTACACCCCGAGGAGGGGGCCTTCGGCCACCTTCTCCTCCCAGCGCCCGCTGCCCGCGCTGAGCTGGAGGCCCGGTGGGTGGCCGGCGGAGAAGAGTTCGTAGTCGCCCGAGTCAAGGTCGAGGACCAGGTGGATCGAGGTCGCGAAGCCCTCGTCCCAGTCCTGGCGCAGGAGGTAGCCGTTGGCCGCGGGCAGGAAGGCGTGCGGCGGCAGCGATCCCAGCAGGCCGCCGAAGGCGCCCGACAGGAGCAGCGCGCGCGATCCCGCGTCCATGCCCTTGCCGGAGACGTCGGTGAGGACGACCTCCAGGGTGCGCCCGCCGTTCGTCCGGGCGGCCACCACGAAGTCACCGGAGAACGACTGCCCGCCCGCCGGGCGCAGCGCCATCTCCCGGTGCCAGCCCTGCGGCAGTTGGGGCAGCTTGCTCTGCACCCGGATCCGTTCGCGCAGGTCGAAGAGCATGGTGCCGCCACGCCGCCAGGGCACGCCGACCCGGCTGCGGAACTGGGCGATCAGCAGCCCGAAGAAGCCGCAGGCCGCGACGACGAGCACGACGCCCGGCGTCACCCGCGACGGGCCCTGCGTGTACGGGCCGAGCCTGACCGACTCCACGATCAGCGCGGTGGCCGCCGCGGCGTACAGACCGAGCAGGCTCGCCGGCCGCAGCAGCAGTCCGCCCGCGACGATCGGCAGGACCAGCGCGGCGGGTGAGCACCACACGGAGTTGACCATCGTGGTGGCCGCGATCAACGGGATCGTCAGGAGCAGACCGACCAGCGCGATCCAGTCCGAACCGTCCCCGCGGAAGTAGTCGACGGCGGATCTGCGCAGGGCGGTGCGGACCCGGTGCCACTGTTTCTTCAACCGGGCCGTGAACGTCTCGGCGGCCGTGCGCCGCCCTCGTCCTGCTGCCATTGCTCGGGACCCTATCCATCGGACCAGTCCCTTGGCACGGGAGGTCCCACTTGTCCCTCGTCCGAGCGCTCAAATTCACAGAGAACTTCACGGAAGAACGGTTCCGGTAACCCGGGCGAAATTCCCTCGCTCGCACCGCATTGCCCTGATAGGCATGGCCCATGACGACTGATGTGCGCGTGCTCGAACCGGCCGAGTGGGACGCCTGGTACGGCAATTTGATCCGGGCTTTCGGCGGGGTGAAGGAGTCGTCGGAGGAGCGCGAGCTGGGGCGTGCGCTCACCGAGTACGACCGTGCCATCGGGGTCTGGGACGGCGACGAGTGCGTCGGCAGCGCGGGCGCGTTCACCTTCGGCCTCTCGGTACCCGGCGGGGCCTGCGTGTCCGCCGCGGGCGTCACCATGGTGAGCGTCGCGGCGACGCACCGGCGGCGGGGGGTACTGACGTCGATGATGCGCCGGCAGCTGGACGACATCCGCTCGTGGGGCGAGCCGGTGGCCGTCCTGACCGCCTCGGAGCCGGTGATCTACGGCCGGTTCGGCTACGGCACCGGCACCCTGAACGTGAACGCCGAGATCGACACCGCCCGGGTGCGGCTGTCCGTGCCGCCCGGCACCGATGACGTACGCCTTCGGTACGCGCCGCCGGCCGACGTGCTCGACGCGTGCGAGGCGGTGTACGCGCGGCTGGTGCCCGGCCGTCCGGGCATGCTGGCGCGCCGCCCCGGCTGGGAGCGGGTCGCGCTGCTCGACCCGGAGAGTGAGCGGGGCGGTGCCTCGGCGCTGCAGTGCGTGGTCGCGGAGCGGGACGGGGAGGTCGCCGGTTACGCACGCTTCCGGGTCAAGCCCGAGTGGACTCCGTCCGGGCAGAACGGCACGGTCGTCCTGGAGGACCTGGAGGGGCTCGACCCGTTGGTGCGGGCCGCGCTGTGGCGGTTCCTGTTCGACGTCGACCTGACGAGCACGCTGCGCACCCGGGGCCGTCCCGTGGACGAGGGGTGGCAGCATCTGGTGTCCGACATCCGGCGCTGCAACCTGCGGACGCGGGACGCGCTGCACGTACGGCTCGTCGACGTCGGAGCCGCGCTGGCGGCGCGGACCTACCGGGCGCCGGTGGACGTGGTGTTCGAGGTCGAGGACGCGTTCTGCCCCTGGAACGCGGGGCGTTGGCGGCTCTCCGGTGACACGAAGGGCGCGTCCTGCGTGCGCACGGAGGACGCGGCCGATCTCGCCCTGTCCGTGAAGGAGTTGGGGTCGGCGTACCTCGGCGGGGTGTCCCTGGCGTCGCTCGCGGGGGCGGGGCTGGTGCGGGAGCTGCGGCAGGACGCGGTGGCCGAGGCGTCGGCGGGGTTCACCTCGGCGGTCGCGCCGTGGCTGCCGCACGGCTTCTGACGGTCACGGGATGCGGTGACCGTCACGGGGTCTGATGACCGTCACGGAGTCCGGTGACCGTCACGGAGTCCGGTGACCGTCACGCGGTCTGGCAGGCCGGGCACCAGAACAGGTTGCGGGCGGCGAGACCGGCGGTGCGGATCTCGCCGCCACAGACGTGGCAGGGCAGGGTGGCCCTGCGGTACACGTAGACCTCGCCGCCGTGGTCGTCGACGCGCGGCGGGCGGCCCATGGCCTCGGGGGTGTGCTCCGGGCGGACGGTGTCGATGCGGTTGTGGCGGACGCCCTCGCGCATCAGGGCGGCCAGGTCGGCCCAGATCGCGTCCCACTCGGCCGGGGTGATGTCCTTGCCCGGCCGGTACGGGTCGATGCGGTGCCGGAAGAGGACCTCGGCGCGGTAGACGTTGCCGACGCCCGCGATCACCTTCTGGTCCATCAGCAGGGCGGCGATCGTCGTACGGCTGCGGGAGACCCGGCGGTAGGCCCCGGCCGGGTCGGCGTCGGGGCGCAGCGGGTCCGGGCCGAGGCGGCCGTGTATCGCCTGCTTCTCGGCGTCGGTGATCAGGGCGCAGGTCGTGGGGCCGCGCAGGTCGACGTACGACCTGGCGTCGGCGAGGCGGAGGCGGACGGTGTCCGTGGGCGGCGGGGCCGGGGCGGGGCCGAAGGTGACCTTGCCGAAGAGGCCGAGGTGGATGTGGATCCACTCGGCTGCGCGGAAGCCGAGGAAGAGGTGTTTGCCGTGGGCGTCAGCGGATTCCAGGACGGCGCCGTCGAGCAGGGCCGCGGCGTCCGTGAATTTTCCCTGGGGGCTGGTGACGCGGGTTCTGCGGCCGGCGAAGGCCGCGGCGCAGTCCTCCGCCAGGCGGTGAATCGTGTGCCCCTCGGGCACGGGGTCCTCCTGCGTCGTCCGTCCTGGGGGGTGGGTTTTCACCCCTTCCGCCCCTGCCCGTCCCGTTTCCGGGGCTGTGCCCCCGCGCCCCCTGGCGCGCTTCGCTCACTCCTGGACGCCGGACGGGCTGAGACTTCCCGTCCGGCGTTCTTGGCGGAGCGCTACTGCTGCGGGTGGTGGGGCGGGATCTCGGGGAGGTCGCCGGTGGTCTCGTAGGCGGAGAGCATGTCGATGCGGCGGACGTGGCGCTCGTCGCCCGAGAACGGGGTGCCGAGGAAGGTCTCGACGAACTTCGTCGCCTCCTCCTGCGTGTGCATGCGCGCGCCGACCGCGACCACGTTGGCGTTGTTGTGCTGGCGGCCGAGCGAGGCGGTCTCCTCGCTCCAGGCGAGGGCGGCGCGCACGCCGGCCACCTTGTTCGCGGCGATCTGCTCGCCGTTGCCGGAGCCGCCGATCACGATGCCGAGGGAGTCCGGGTCCGCCGCCGTGCGCTGTGCCGCGCGCAGGCAGAAGGGCGGGTAGTCGTCCTGGGCGTCGTAGATGAGCGGCCCGCAGTCGACGGGCTCGTGGCCGGCCGCCTTGAGCCACTCCACGAGGTGGTTCTTCAGTTCGAAACCGGCATGATCGGAGCCGAGGTACACGCGCATGCTCCGAGTGTGACACGCCCGTACCCGTCCGGCCTCGCCGGGTGCCGCCGGAGAAAAGAGTGGCCTGAGCCACTAAACCTCAGGGAAACCTCAAGTAACGATCCGGAATCAAAGGTTCACGAATTCCGTGGCCTCCGTTTCACTGGACCGACTCGTACACCGCTCGTATGAGGAGCCGTACACCGCTCGTACGGGAAATCTGCACACTCGGCACAAAGGAACTCGTCCCATGACCTCGCAGCCGACCCTGTCGAAGGCCGGACACGGCCCGGAGAGCCCCGGAGAACCCGGTGGCGGACTCCAGGCCGGACTGAAGAACCGCCACCTGTCGATGATCGCCATCGGCGGTGTCATCGGAGCCGGACTGTTCGTCGGCTCCAGCACCGGCATCGCCACCGCGGGCCCGGGCATCCTGCTGTCCTACGCCCTTGTCGGCACGCTCGTCGTGCTGGTGATGCGGATGCTCGGCGAGATGTCCGCGGCCAATCCGACGTCCGGTTCGTTCTCGGCGCACGCCGACCGCGCGCTGGGCCGCTGGGCCGGCTTCTCGATCGGCTGGCTCTACTGGTTCTTCTGGGTGGTGGTGCTGGCCGTGGAGGCCACCGCCGGGGCCAAGATCCTCGAAGGGTGGATGCCGGCCGTTCCGCAGTGGGGCTGGGCGCTCATCGTGATGGTGGTGCTCACCGCGACCAACCTGGTCTCGGTCGGCTCGTACGGCGAGTTCGAGTTCTGGTTCGCCGGGATCAAGGTCGTCGCGATCGGCGCGTTCATCGTGGTGGGCGGTCTGGCCGTCTTCGGCGTGCTGCCCGGCGTCGACGCGGACAAGGCGGGGCTCGGCAACCTGACCGAGCACGGCGGCTTCCTCCCGCACGGGCCCGGCGCGATCCTCACCGGTGTCCTGCTGGTGGTCTTCTCCTTCATGGGCAGCGAGATCGCCACGCTGGCGGCCGGTGAGTCCGAGGACCCGCAGCGCGCGGTCACCAAGTCCACCAACAGCATCATCTGGCGGATCGCCGTCTTCTACCTCGGCTCGATCCTCGTCGTCGTCGCGCTCCTGCCGTGGAACGACAAGGCCATCGCCGACGAGGGCTCCTACGTCGCCGCGCTGAACTCCCTGGGCATCGCGCACGCCGGTCAGATCATGAACTTCATCGTGCTGACGTCGGTGCTGTCCTGCCTCAACTCCGGTCTGTACACGGCCTCCCGGATGGCGTTCTCGCTCGGTGAGCGCGGGGACGCGCCGAAGGCGTTCGCGCGGACGACGGCACGGGGTGTGCCGATGACCGCCATCGTGGTCTCGGTGGTGTTCGGCTTCGTCGCCGTCTTCTTCAACTACAAGTTCCCCGACTCCGTCTTCCTCTTCCTGGTCAACTCCTCCGGCGCGGTGGCCCTGTTCGTCTGGCTGGCCATCTGCTTCTCCCAGCTGCGCATGCGCAAGATCATCCAGCGTGAGGCGCCGGAGAAGCTGGTCGTGCGGATGTGGCTGTACCCGTACCTCACCTGGGCGACCGCCGCGATGATCGTCTTCGTGCTCGGCTACATGCTGACGGACACGGAGCACGACGGACGCGAGACCGTCCTGCTGTCGCTGCTCGTCGCGGCCGTGGTCCTGACGATCGCGCTGGTCCGCCAGCGGATGGGTGCCGGCCGGCCCGCGCAGCCGGTGACGGACGCCTCCCGGGACGAGGCGCAGGCCGAGGCCGGTGCCTGACGCCGGCTGCTGACGGCCGGGTGACCGGTACCCCGGAGTGCGAGGGTGGGGCCCCGCGGCGTGTGCCGCGGGGCCCCACCCGTGCGCCGTGCGGCGGACGCCTTGTGTCGTGCGCCTTGCGGCGGGGGCGGGTACGGCTCTGCCGGGCCGGCGCCCTCACAGGACGGTGAAGCTGTTCTTGACCTTTTCGTAGGTGCGCAACGCCCGGCTCTCGATGCCGGGTTGGTACCAGGTGTTGATCTGGTACGACGTGCCCTCGGCCTCGAAGCCGAGCAGACGGGCGTGCCACCGCACGCCCTTGAGCGCGAACGTGTACTCCCAGACGACCGCGGGCCGGCCCCGGAACGTCGTCTCCTCCAGGCGGATCTTGCGGTAGTCCCGCCCCTGGTGGGCGTTCCGCTCCGACGTCCGCCACGTCCTCATCAGGTCGCCGCGGGCCAGGGACGACCTGGCCACCAGTTCCTGTCCGCCGTCCGGTGAGGTGTAGTGCACCTCGGCGCCCGTTCTCAGGTCCCGTCGCCAGCCCTCCGGCGTCACCCACGCGAACCCTCCGGCCTCCCGGCGTGCGCCCGGCGGCAGGCTCGGCGGGCGCGAGGTGCCCGCGACGGTGGGCGTGGCGGACGACGGGGCGCCTGTCCCGGTGCCGGTGCGGGTCCCGTTGCCGGTCCCGGTGTCCGCCGTGACGGACGGTACCGGCGACGAGGGAGAGGCGCCGTCGTCCCGGCCGAGAGAGCCGCCCGCCGCCGCGAGCACGAGCGCGGCGGCGGCTCCCGCGAGGACCGCCGCGCCGGCGGCGAGCACCGTGCGGCGCGAACTCGGCCGGGGGGCCGACGCGGCGGGTGGAGGCAGTTCGCCCGGGGGCATGGTGGCCGGCTCGGTCGGCTTCGCGGCCGGCCGGGCCCGTGTCGGCGTCTCGGGGGGCGCGAGGGTCTCTGGTGGGGGTGCTGCCGCTGCACGGCTCGCGTCGGTGCCGGGGACGGCCCCCGGAGTGCGGCCGGCCGTGACGGTCGGGGTGCGTCGTACCGGAACCGCGTCCTGGACCGGGCCGGGCCGCCCGAGCGCACGCGTCGGTGACACCGTGCGGAGCGCGGGCGGGACGGGTCCCACGGGTTGCGGCGCTTCACGCGTCGGACCTTCCCCGGGGGTTCGCTCCGCCTCCGGGGCGGGGCGGAAGGTGGCCTGCGGGACGGGGCGAGGGAGCGTCGCCGGGTTTGGGCCGAGGTCGGTCCCCGGCTCCGGCTCCGGGCCGCGGCCTGTCCCAGGCCTCAGCTCCTGCTCGGGGTCGGGGGCCATCTCCGGGTACGGGCGGGAAGCCGTTTCGGAGCCGGGGCCGGGGGCCACCTCCGGGGCTGCGCGGGAAGCCCCCTCGGGGTCGGGGTCGGGGTCGGGGTCGGGGTCGGTTCCAGGCTTCGGTGCCTGCTGCGGGCCGCCGTCGGTCCTTGGCTGTGGCTGCCGCAACCCCATCCCGCCGGGGTTGCTCGTCGTATCCGGTGTGGGCCGGGGTACTTCGTCGGGCGCCGGTCCGGGACGGGTCCCGGTCGCCGGGCAGGCGATCGGTGTCAGGGCCGACTCGAGTGCCGCGAGGCCGGGGCGAGTCGACGGATCCTTCTCCAGCAGGGCTGCCAGGATGTCCCTCAAGTCCCCTGCTGACAGGGGCAGTTCGGGCTGCTCGTACAGCACGGCGTGCAGCGTCGCCAAAGTCGTCGAGCGGGAGAACGGGGAGCGTCCGCCGAGCGCCGCGCACAGCGTCGCGCCGAGGGACCACACGTCGGACGGTGGGCCCTGCGGCTGCCCCGACACCCGCTCGGGTGCCATGTAGTCGGGGGAACCGACGAGCATCCCGGCCATCGTGAGCGCCTTCGCGTCCTGCATCGCGGCGATGCCGAAGTCGGTGAGGACGACGCGGTGGCCGCGTCGCTCGACGAGGACGTTGCCCGGCTTGATGTCGCGGTGCAGGACGCCCCCGGCATGCACCTGGCGCAGCGCCGCGACCAGTCCGAGCCCGAGCCGCGCCGCCTCGCGCACGGTGAGCGGGCCGTCCGCCGCCACGATCTGTTCGAGGGAGCGGCCGACGACCAGTTCCATGACGATCCAGAGCCGTTCGCCCTCGTCCACCACGTCGTAGATGCGGACGACGTTGGGATGGTCCATCCGAGCCGTGGCCCTGGCTTCGCGCAAGGTGCGTTCCCGGCGGGTGCGGGTGTCCTTCGGGTCGAGTCCGTCGATCCGCATTTCCTTGACGGCCACCCATCGGCCGAGCATGTCGTCGGATGCTCGCCACACCCGCCCCATTCCCCCCTGGCCTATGCTTTCGACCAGCCGATAACGACCGGTCACCAATAATCCCGGAACACCGTCGTACGCATTTCCCGGCAATCCCCTGCACCCCCTTCACACGCGCCACGGACGTCCGTAACAGCGGAAACACAATGGTCACACTTCACGCCGTACCAGCATAGTGCGGAGAAATCTTGTGGTACCTCTTCAAGTACTGCGAATTCAGGCGCAGCCAAGGGGGACGAACATGAGTTCTCGTCGCACGACGACCATCGCGGGATCGCTGCTCACGGCATCTTTCTCGGCCGTGCTGATCCTTTCCTGTTCCGCCGTCGCGGACGACACGGGGCCGGGAAGCAGCAAGGGGGGAAAGGCGGTGGACGAGGCGCCCGCGGGCGTGCGGCCGATCACGCGGCTGCCCGGGAGGATCTCGGTCGACAACAGCTCGCTGAAAACATCGATCACCGCCACGGTGAAGAACGAGGGGACCAAGGAGAGCGACACCCTCCGGCTATTGGTGGTCGGTTTCGACGGCCTGCGCGTCAAGAATGTCGAGGGGTGTTCCGCCATCGCCGCCGAGGATCTTCCCGCGAAATCGAACAGTGGTTTCAGTTGCGCCGTGGGCAAGCTGGCGGCCGGTGCCACGAAGTCCTACGACGTCGACGCGACGTTCGATCTGAAGAAGGCCGGAGAACTCTGCCTGCCGGTCCAGGACGGCGCCGGGAAGAAGACGTACTGGCAGCAGGGTCCGGTGCCGTTCGGTACGACGAATCCGTCGCCGAACGCACCGGCCACTCCATTGCTGCTCGGCACCGACAACACTCCGGTGGCGCCCGACGGCGACGAGCTGCCCAGGACCGGCCCCGCGGACCGGGTCGTGCCGCTCGGCGCGGCCGGCGCCGCACTCGTCGGCGCGGGTGCGGCCGGCCTGTGGTGGACGACCCGACGGCGTCCGCGGCGGGGCGGGGCAGCAGCCGGTCTGAGCGGCTGAGCGGAAGCCGTACGAGCACGTGGGGCGGCCGTATCCGCACGTGGGGCGGGCCGGGAGGCCGTACGCGGTGCCCGGCCCGCACCGCCCCTCGGTAACCTGACGGCACCTGTCAGGTTATGCGGGCACGATGCCGTCCATGAACACCGTGGACAGTACCCACAGCAGGCTCGTCCTGCGGCCCGGCGACGCGGGCTACGAGGACGAACTCGCAGGATTCCAGACCGGTTTCACGCAGCGGCCCGCCGTCGTCTTCGCGGCGGCCGGCGCCGACGACGTGGCCGCCGCGGTGCGTCACGCCGCGGCGGCGGGCCTGCCGGTCGGCGTCCAGGCCACCGGGCACGGGCTGCCGGGCGACTCGCAGGGCGGGGTACTCGTCACGACGCGGCGCATGGCCGGCGTCACGGTCGACGCCCGGGCCCGCACCGCCCGTGTCCAGGCCGGCGTCCGCTGGGCCGACGTGATCGCGGCGGCCGGGCCTTCCGGGCTGGCCCCGCTCAACGGGTCGGCGCCGGGCGTGGGCGCCGTCTCGTACACGCTGGGCGGCGGACTGGGCATCCTGGCACGGGAGTTCGGGTACGCGGCCGATCACGTACGTTCGCTGGACGTGGTCACCGGGGACGGGCGGCTCCGCCGGGTGACCCGGGCGTCGGATCCCGGCCTGTACTGGGCCCTGCTCGGCGGCGGGCACCACCTCGGCATCGTCACCGCACTGGAGACGGAGCTCGTGCCGGTGACCCGGCTGTACGGCGGCTCGCTCGCCTTCGACGGGCGCGAGGTCGACCCGGCGTCCGCGCTGCGGGCGTACGAGCGCTGGACGCGGACGGTCCCCGACGGCCTGACCTCGTCGTTCGCCGCCGTGCCGTACCCGGACGTGCCGGGGCTGCCGCCGCGGCTGCGCGGACGGTACGCCGTGTCCGTACGCGTCGCCCACCCGGGTCCGGCCGCCGAGGGCGAGCAACTCGTCGCCCCGCTGCGGGGGATCGGCCCGGCGCTCACGGACTCGCTGCGCGAGATGCCGTACTCCGAGAGCCACACCATCCACAGCGATCCGGACTTCCCGCACACGTACTACGGGGACAACGCGGTGCTGCGGGAGCTGGACGTCGAGGCGGTGTCCGCGCTGCTCGCCCTGACGGGGCCGCAGGCACCCGTCATGTGCGCCGTGCAGATCAACCACCTGGGCGGGGCGCTGACCCGGCCCGCGCCGAACTCCGTGCCGCACCGAGCGGGGCGTTTCCTGGTCCGGCTGCTGGCGATGGCCGACCGGACACGGGCACGCGCCCTGCTGGATCCGGCCTTCGCCCTGCTGGAGCCGTGGACGACCGGGCGCATGCGCAACTTCGCGTTCGGGGCCGGCGACCGCTTGGACGGGCTGTACGACCCCGGAACGCGCGAGAGGCTCGCCGGGCTGAAGTCGGTGTACGACCCGGCGAACCTCTTCGGGGGTGCCTGAGGGATCAGCGGTCGAGGAACTTCCAGGCGGTCGGCAGCACGCCCATCGCCAGGGCGGCCTTGAGGGCGTCGCCGATCAGGAACGGGGTGAGGCCCGCCGCGATCGCCGCGGTGAGCGACATGTCGGCGGCGAAGGCCAGGTAGGGGACGCCGATCGCGTAGATGATCGCCTCGCCGAGGAGCATCGTGCCCGCCATGCGCAGGACCGAGCGGTCGGCGCCGCGGCGGGCGAGCGCGCCCACGACGGTGGCGGCCAGGAGCATGCCGAGGATGTAGCCGAACGACACGGTGACGCCCGAGCCGCCCTCGGCGAACCACGGGACACCGGCAAGGCCCAGCAGCGCGTACAGGGCGAGGGAGAACAGGCCGCGGCCCGCGCCGAGCGCGGTGCCGACGAGGAGCGCCGCGAAGGTCTGGCCGGTCACCGGCACCGGGGAGCCCGGCACGGGCACGGAGAGCTGGGCGGCGAGCCCGGTGAGCGCGGCACCGCCGGCCACGAGCGCCACGTCCCTGACGCGGGAGGCGGGCAGCAGGTCGGCGAGGACCGGGCGGGGGCGGGCGGTCACGACAGCGGTACTCATGGGGACTCCGGCGGCTTCTCACGGTTCGGGACACCGTGACGCTATCCCAGGGCACTTGGGCCGATCACCGTCAGCGCTCGACAAAGGGGGGAACGTGCGCTTGGTGCCCTTCCGACAAAGAACGCCGGGGACACCCACGGCAGCGTGATGCTGGTCACTGTGGTGGGGTCGGTTTGCCCACGGGGACGGGTGGACCGGGACTGTAGGGACCCGCCAAAGGCCTCCGCCTCGCCTTTGGTGCGTCCCGGGCGCCGGGGCCTGGCCGGAACCGCCGGGCAGGCTCTACGCTCCGGGACATGACCGCCCAGTCCGAGAACTTCGCGTCGCGTCGCTATGTCGACCTGCGCCGCCAGGGCACGGCCACCTGTCGTCCGGGCTGAGGCGGGCGGAGCGGATCCGGCTCGCCGAGACCACCAGGCGCAGTGCCGGACCGACTCCGAGGACGTCTCCCATGCCCCGCTCCCTCACCCCTTCTCCCCCACCCCCCGCGGCGCCCGCGCACGTCCGGCGCGCCGTCGACAGTGACCGGCGCAGGACCAGCGCCAGCGCGATCCTGCGGTCCGTACTGGAACACGGGCCCGTGGCGCGCAGCACCATCGCCCGCCTGACCGGCCTCTCCCCGGCGTCGGTGAGCGACTACTGCGGCCGGTTCGCCGCGCTCGGCCTGATCCGGGAGGCGCCGCTGCCCCGGCGGCCGAACGGCGTCGGGCGTCCGCATCAGCCCGTGGACCTGGACGACTCCCGCTTCGTGGTCGGCGGAGTGCACGTGGCGGTGCCGTACACCACGGTGGCGCTGCTCGACCTGCGCGGCCGGGTCGTCGCTGAACGGCGGCTGCGGCACGACGGCACCGAACCGGGCCGGGTGCTGGCGAACGCCGCGGACGGACTGGGCGCGCTGCTGGCCGGCGCGCCGGGACGCACTCCGCTGGGGGTGGGCGTGGCGGCCGGGGGCTGGGTGGACAGGGACTCCGGGACCGTCGTGGAGCACCCCCTCCTCGGCTGGCGTGACGTGGCCGTGCGGGAGGCGGTCGGGGCGCGCACCGGGCTGCCGGTGCACGTGGACGGGCACGCGCGGGCGCTGGTCAACGCGGAGCGGCTGTTCGGGCGGGCGCGGGGCAGCCGGAGCGTCCTGCACCTGTTCGTCGGCAATGTGGTGGACGCCGCCTTCGCCACCAACGACGAGGTGCACCACGGCCCCCGCTCGCAGGCCGGGGCGATCGCGCATCTGCCGCTGGCGGGCGGCACCGAGGCGTGCGGGTGCGGCCGGACCGGCTGCCTGCAGGCCGAGCTGAGCGAGCGGACGCTGTGCCGCCGGGCCCGTGCGGAGGGGGTCGCCGACACGGTGAACCCGATGCACGTGGTCGGTGCCGCGGCCGGTGGCGATCCGGTCGCCGTGCGTCTGCTTCTGGAGCGGGCCCGGCTGGTCGGCCGGGCGGCGGCGCTGCTCCTCGACGTGCTGAATCCGGACACCGTCGTCGTCACCGAGGTCGGCGTCGTCCACCGGGAGGACTGCCTGGCCGCGCTGCGGGAGGAGGTGGGTGCGGAGCGGGCGGCGGCGGTCGTGCCGACCAGCTTCCCGGACTCGGTGCTGGCCGTGGCGGGCGGCTCGGTGGCTCTCGACGTGCTCTACCGGGACCCGTTGGGCACGCCACCCGGGCCGACTTAATTCAGAAACTCGGAATGTTGACAGGCGTCACGCGTGGCCGGGAACATCCTTTGCATGAGCAGCGCGCAGGACCATTCCCCGGTGTTCCGGTTGCGGCAGGGCCGCGACCGGAACGCCGGTGGCGCGCTGTCGCCGGCGCGGCGGGTTCCGCTCACCAAGTGCCGCGTCGTCGACCTGATGCGGGTCGGCCGCACGCTGTGTTGCTGAGGCACTGACCTTCCGACGTTCTGACGTTCTGACGTTCTGACGTCCTCTCGGGCCGCTTCCTTCCGGAGCGCGGGACCCGGCCGCTGCCTTCCCGGAGCGGACCCCTGGGCGTCAGGGCATCCCGCCGGTCCCTCGGCCGGCCCCTCCCGATCTCTTCTTCCGCCTCTTGTCCGGCCGCGCTTTCGGCGCGTGCCTCTTCCTGCGCGTGCCTCTTCCTGCGCGCGGACTCCTCCGTCCGCTTCGCCCTGCCCGGAACCGCGCGCCCCCTCGTCCCGACCTCACGGAGCCCCGCCATGCCACCACTGCCCGCGTCCGGTGTAGACCGACGGCTGTTCCTGTCCTCCCTGCTCGGCGCCGCCGCCGCGGCCGGGCTCAGCGGCTGCGCGGGCAGCAGCGCCGCCGACACCGGCACCAAGCGGTCCGCGACCGCCCCGCTGTCCTCCGACGTCCCGGCCGGCACCCGCCTGAAGATCGCCTCCTACCAGGGTGTCCAGCAACTCCAGTTCAAGCTGGCGGGCCTGTCCGACCTGCCGTTCACGGTCACCGACTGGCCCAACATCGGCGCCGGTCCCGACGTCATCAACGCCTTCCGAGCCAAGTCCCTCGACCTCGCCAACAACGCGGGCATCCCGCCGATCCAGGCGCACTACCAGGGCTTCGACGCGAAGATCGTCGCGATCAACGTCACCCGCAAGCCCAACTACCTCTTCGCCACCAAGCCCGGCAGCGACATCGAGGACGTGCGGGACTTCAAGGGCCGGCGGCTCGCGTTCTCGCAGGGTCAGGCGCAGGGCGTCGTCCTTCTGCGCGCCCTGAAGAAGGCCGGGCTGGCGTACGACGACGTGGAGCTGGTGCCGTTGACCAGCAACCAGTTCCTCACCGCGCTCCAGGCCGGGCAGGTGGACATCGCCCCGCTCGCCAACAGCCAGGCGCCGGCCTACCTGAAGCAGTACCGGGCCAAGGGCGCGCACACCATCAAGACCGATGTCGTCGACCTGCTCAACCTGCTGTGGGCGCCCACCCCGGTGCTGTCCGACCCCGCCAAGGCCGCCGCCGTCGCCGCGTACATCCCGCACTGGGCCAAGGGCCAGGTGTGGGCCTACGAGCACCCCGACGCCTGGAACGAGGAGTTCTACGTCAAGACGCAGAACCTCAGCCTCGCCCAGGCGAAGTCCATCACGGAGCTGGCGAACAAGCCGTATTTTCCGCCGAGTTGGGACAAGGCAGTGGCCTGGGAGCAGGAGACGGCCGACCTGCTGGCCGAGGGCGGTTTCGTGAAGGCGTTCAAGGTCGGCTCCCTCTTCGACCGCCGTTTCGAGGGCATCGCCGCCAAGGCCGTGCCGGCCGAGTACCGGAGGTGAGCGCCGTGACGACCACCGCACCGGCACCGGCAGCCGTCTCCCCCGCCGCCGCACCCGCCGGGACTCCCGGCCGGGACCGCCGCACCCGGCGCCGCGGCCTGGCCCCCGGCAAGCGGCTGCCCGCCTCCCGGATCATCGGCCCCGCGCTCTTCGCCGCGCTGTGGGCCCTCGCGTCCGCCGCGGGACAGCTGGACCCCGGTGCGATCCCGGCGCCCTGGACCGTCCTGCGCACCGCGGGGCATCTGTGGACGGACGGCACGCTCCCCACCGATGTACTGACCTCGCTCCGCCGCGCCGCCTACGGGTTCGCCCTCGGGCTGACCGCCGGGGTGACGCTCGCCCTGGCCGCCGGGCTCAGCCGGGTCGGCGAGGCGCTGATCGACGGGACCGTGCAGCTCAACCGGGCGATCCCCACCCTCGGGCTGATCCCGTTGTTCATCCTGTGGCTCGGCATCGGCGAGACGTTCAAGATCGCGATCATCGCCATCGTCGTCTACATCCCGATCTACCTCAACCTGCACGCCGCCCTGTCCGGCATCGACCACCGCTATGTCGAACTCGCCGAGGTGCAGGGCCTGTCCAGGCTCCGCTTCGTCCGGCAGATCGTCGTCCCCGGAGCGCTGCCCGGCTTCTTCGTCGGGCTGCGGCTCGGGGTGACCGGCTCCTGGCTGTCGCTGGTCGTCCTGGAGCAGATCAACGCCACCAGCGGCCTCGGCTATCTCATGTTCCAGGCCCAGAACTACGGCCAGACGGACGTCATCCTCGTCGGCCTGCTGATCTACGGCGTCTTCGGCCTGGTCTCCGACACCGCGGTCCGCCTCGTCGAACGGAGGGTGCTGTCATGGCGACGCACACTGAGCAACTGACCCGGCCGGCCGTCCGGCTCCGGGGCCTGACCCGCTCCTTCGAGGAGCGCACCGTCCTCGACGGCATCGACCTCGATCTTCCGCCCGGCCAGTTCACCGCCCTCCTCGGGCACAGCGGTTCCGGCAAGAGCACCCTGCTGCGCGCCATCGCAGGACTCGACCACAGCGTCACCGGCAGCGGTGAACTGAGCGCGCCGGAGCGGGTGTCCGTGGTCTTCCAGGACTCACGGCTGCTGCCCTGGCGCCGGGTGCTCGACAACGTGCTGCTCGGCACGGACGGCAAGGAGGCCGCGCTGCGCGGTCGCGCCGCCCTCGCCGAGGTGGGACTCGCGGGACGCGAACGGGCCTGGCCGAGCGAGCTGTCCGGCGGTGAGGCACAACGCGCCGCGCTGGCCCGCTCCCTGGTGCGGGATCCCGAACTCCTGCTGGCCGACGAGCCGTTCGGCGCACTGGACGCACTCACCCGGATCCGGATGCACACCCTGCTGCGCGAGCTGTGGGAACGGCACCGGCCCTCCGTCCTCCTCGTCACCCACGACGTGGACGAGGCGATCGTGCTCGCCGACCGGGTCCTCGTCCTCGACCGGGGCCGCATCGGCCTCGACCTGACGATCGAGCGTCCGCATCCGCGCTCGTACCGCGATCCGCTGCTCGGCGAGTACCGCGAACTGCTGCTCGGCGCGCTCGGCGTGACCGGACACGAGAAGAGCCCGGGGCGGCGGGAGACCCCGGCACAACAGCACGTGGACCAGGCGGACGACGTGCCCGACCAGGAGAGAACCCAGTGACCGAGCGCCGACTGCACCTCAACGCCTTCCTGATGAACACCGGCCACCACGAGGCCTCCTGGCGACTGCCCGAGAGCAACCCGCACGCGAGCGTTGATCTGGCCCACTACCGCGACCTCGCCCGCACCGCCGAACGCGGCACCTTCGACTCCCTGTTCCTCGCCGACGGTCCGGTGCTCTTCAACAGCGTCGGCCAGCGGCCGTCCGGCGCCCTGGAACCCATCACCCTGCTCACCGCGCTGGCCACCGTCACCGAACACATCGGCCTGATCGCCACCGCGTCGACCTCCTACAACTCGCCCTACAACCTGGCCCGCAGGCTCGCCTCTCTCGACCACCTCAGCGGCGGGCGCGCCGGCTGGAACATCGTGACCACCGCAGGAGCCGAGGCCGCCCGCAACTTCGGCCTCGACGACCAGCCGGCCCACGCCACCCGCTACGAGCGCGCCGCCGAGTTCCTGGACGTGGCGCTCAAGCTCTGGGACAGCTGGGAGGACGACCTGGTCGTCGCGGACAAGGCCGCCGGGGTCTGGGGCGACGAGCACAAGATCCACCCGCCGCGGCACCGGGGGACGTACTTCAGCGTCGAAGGCGCGCTCAACGTGCCGCGCACACCGCAGGGTTACCCGCTGCTCGTCCAGGCGGGCTCGTCCGAGAACGGCAGACGGTTCGCGGCCCGGTACGCGGAGGCGGTCTTCACCGCCCAGCAGACCCTGGCCGACGCGCAGGCGTTCTACGCCGACCTCAAGGCCCGTACCGAGCGGGCCGGCCGGGACCGCGACCACATCAAGATCCTGCCCGGGATCGTCCCCGTGATCGGCTCCACGGAGGCCGAGGCCCGTCGGCACGAGGCGGTCCTCGAGGACCACATCGTGTACGAGCACGGACTGGCCCGGCTGGAAGACCTGCTGCGGGTGGAGCCCGGCACGCTCGAACTCGACGCGCGGCTGCCCGCCGACCTGCCGCCGGAGAGCGCCATCGAGGGGGCCAAGAGCCGCTACACGCTCGTGGTGGAACTCGCCCGCCGCGAGCGGCTGACCGTCCGCGAGCTCATCGGCCGGCTCGGCGGCGGGCGCGGCCATCTGACGTTCGCCGGCACTCCGGAGCAGGTGGCCGACGCGATCGAGGAGTGGTTCCGGCTCGGTGCCGCCGACGGCTTCAACATCATGCCCGCCGTGCTGCCGTCCGGCCTCGAACTCTTCGTCGACCACGTGGTGCCGGTCCTCCGCGCCCGCGGACTGCTCCGCGCGGAGTACGGCCCGCGCCAGACCCTGCGCGAGCGCTACGGACTGCCGCGCCCCGTCAACCAGTACGCCGCCGCGCCGGCCCTCGCCGCGCACTGAGCGCCACCGCTGCCCGTCCGCCCGTCCCCTCCCGAGCCACCCTCGAAAGGACCGTCCCCCATGCCCGAGATCGAGATCCGCAAGGTGACCGCCCGCATCGGCGCCGAGGTGTCCGGCGTCGACCTCGCACAACCCCTGGACGAGGAGACCGTCGCGATCCTGCGCGAGGCCCTCGGCCGGCACAAGGCGCTGGTGTTCGACGCCGCCGGACTGGACGACGCGGGCCAGCAGGCCTTCGCCCGGCACTTCGGCGACCTCACCACCGCGCACCCCACGGTGCCCGCCGTCGACGGCGCCCCGAACGTGCTCGCCGTCGACAGCGAGCACGGTCGCGCCAACCACTGGCACACGGACGTCACCTTCGTCCTCAACCCGCCGCAGGCCAGCACCCTGCGCAGCATCACGGTGCCGCCGTACGGAGGGGAGACGCTGATCGCCAGCTCCGCCGCCGCGTACCGCGACCTGCCCGGCCCGCTGCGCTCGCTGGCCGACACCCTGTGGGCCGAGCACACCAACGACTACGACTACGCCGTGCCGGACGAGGAGATCGACGAGGAAACGGCCGGGCAGCGCGCCCAGTTCACGTCCATCGTGTACCGCACGGCCCATCCGGTCGTCCGGGTGCACCCGCTGACCGGTGAACGCGGCCTGTTCATCGGCGGCTTCGCGCAGCGGATCGTCGGCCTGTCGGCGGCGGAGTCCCGCAAGCTGCTGGAACTGCTCCAGTCGTACGTGACCCGGCCGGAGAACGTGCTTCGCTGGCGCTGGTCCCCGGACCAGCTCGTCCTCTTCGACAACCGGATCACCCAGCACTACGCCATTGACAACTACGACGGTCTGCCGCGCCGGCTGCACCGGGTGACGGTCGCCGGTGACGTGCCGGTCGGTGTCGACGGCCGGGAGAGCCACGCGATCACGGGCGACGCCTCGCACTACACGCCCGTCGCCGTGCCCGCGCCCGTGCCGGTGGCCGCCTGATACCCGCCAGGTAACCGGACCCTCACGTTCCGTATCGTGGGTGTCCGCATGTTGGGCAGTTCCTTCGTCGGGCGGGGGGACTGCCCAGACTGTGGGCGTTTTTGCCCCGTCTCACGTAACGGACTCCCCCACGCCATGTCCCGGACCGCTCCCGACAGCGGCGTCGACCGACCCGACGACGCCACCGCCGACCCGGCACCGCCGCTCTCGCACGGACTCAAGCAGCGCCACCTGTCGATGATCGCTCTCGGCGGGGTGATCGGGGCGGGCCTGTTCGTCGGGTCCGGCGCGGGCATCGCCGCCGCCGGCCCGTCGATCGTCGTCGCGTACGCCGTCTCCGGTCTGCTCGTCATGCTGGTGATGCGCATGCTGGGCGAGATGTCGGCCGCTCACCCCTCGTCCGGCTCCTTCTCCGCGCACACCGAGCGGGCGATCGGACCATGGGCGGGCTTCGCCTCCGGCTGGTCGTTCTGGGTGCTGCTGTGCACGGCCGTCGGACTGGAGGGCATCGGCGCCGCGAAGATCGTCACCGGCTGGCTGCCCGGTACGCCGGAGTGGGCCTGGGTGGCGCTGTTCATGGTCGCCTTCTGCGCGGCCAACCTCGCGGCCGTGAAGAACTTCGGCGAGTTCGAGTTCTGGTTCGCCGCACTCAAGGTCGGTGCGATCACCCTGTTCCTGGCGCTCGGGGTGCTGGCCGTCGCCGGACTGCTGCCCGGCACCGACTCCCCCGGCACGGCGCATCTCACCGGCGAGGGCGGCTTCCTGCCGAACGGCAGCGAGGGGCTGGTCATCGGCCTGCTCGCGTCCGTCTTCGCGTACGGCGGCCTGGAGACCGTGACCATCGCGGCGGCCGAGTCCGAGAACCCGGTCCAGGGCGTCGCGCGGGCCGTGCGCACCGCGATGTGGCGCATCGCGCTCTTCTACATCGGCTCGATGGCGCTCATCGTGACGCTCGTCCCGTGGGACTCCGACGAGGTCGTCGAGAAGGGCCCGTACGTCGCCGCCCTCGACCAGCTGGGCATCCCGGGCGCCGCGCAGCTGATGAACGTGGTCGTCCTGGTGGCCCTGCTCTCGGCGATGAACGCGAACGTCTACGGCGCCTCGCGCATCGCGTACTCGCTGGTGGAGCGGGGGCAGGGGCCGAAGACGCTCGGCCGGGTCTCCGGCGGCGTACCGCGGGCCGCGGTGCTGGCCTCCTCCGTGTTCGGCTTCGGCTGCGTGCTGCTCAGCTACTGGCGGCCCGACGACGTCTTCCCGTGGCTGCTGAACATGATCGGCGCGGTGATCCTGGTCGTCTGGATCTTCATCGCGGTGGCGCAGCTGCGGCTGCGGCGCACGCTGGAGCGGGAGGCGCCGGAGCGGCTCGCGGTGCGGATGTGGGCGTTCCCGGTGCTGACCTGGGTGGCGCTGGCGGCGATGGCCGCGATCCTCGTCCTGATGGCGCGGCAGCCGGACACCCGGGTGCAGCTGTACTCGACGGGCGGGATGACGGCGTTCCTGGCGGCCGTCGGCTACGTCCGGCAGCGGACGCGCGCCCGCGGCTGACCCGGCGCCCATAGGGGCCCTCGCACGGAGACGGTCCGTGCGGGGGCCCTTGCGCATGCCGCAGGCCCTTTCCGTGCGGGGCCCCTGCGCATGTCCCGGCGGATGGAGCGAGACTCTTGCTGTTAGCGTGCAGTTGCAAGTAACTTGCAACAAGACGTCGGAGGGGATCCCTGGCATGGCCGTCTACACACTTCCCGAGCTGCCGTACGACTACGCCGCGCTCGCGCCCGTGATCAGCCCCGAGATCATCGAGCTGCACCACGACAAGCACCACGCGGCGTACGTGAAAGGGGCCAACGACACGCTGGAGCAGCTCGCGGAGGCGCGTGACAAGGAGACGTGGGGCGCGGTCAACGGCCTGGAGAAGAGCCTGGCGTTCCACCTGTCCGGGCACATCCTGCACTCGATCTACTGGCACAACATGACCGGCGGGGGCGGCGGCGAACCGCTGGCCGCGGACGGCGTGGGCGAGCTGGCCGACGCGATCACCGAGTCCTTCGGCTCGTTCCGGGCCTTCAAGGCGCAGCTGTCGAAGGCCGCGGCGACCACGCAGGGTTCGGGCTGGGGCGTCCTCGCGTACGAGCCGCTCAGCGGCAGGCTGATCGTCGAGCAGGTCTACGACCACCAGGGCAACGTGGGCCAGGGCGCGACCCCGATCCTCGTCTTCGACGCCTGGGAGCACGCCTTCTACCTGCAGTACCGCAACCAGAAGGCCGACTTCGTCGAGGCCATGTGGCAGGTCGTCGACTGGCAGGACGTCGCCCGCCGGTACGCCGCCGCCGCGTCCCGCACGGACGTGCTGCTGCTCGCTCCCTGAAGGGACCCCCCATCGTCCTGCTCGTGATCGTCTTCTCACCCTTCACGCGCAGGCGGAAAAGACGTGAGGCCCCCGCGAGGACGTGACTCGCGGGGGCCTCGCGCACGGGGCGCGCTCCGGCCGGGCGGCACGGGCGACCCCGGTGGCTCACAGGTTGCTGAAGTCCGGGCCCTTGGTGCGCGTGCGCTTGATCTCGTAGAAGCCGGGGACCGAGGCGACCAGCAGGGTGCCGTCCCACAGCTTGCCCGCGTCCTCGCCCTGGGGGGCCGGGGTGACCACCGGCCCGAAGAACGCGATCTGCTCGCCGTTCGCGCCCGGAACGGCGATCACCGGGGTGCCGACGTCCTGGCCGACCTTGTCGATGCCCTCCTTGTGGGAGGCGCGCAGCTGCGCGTCGAACTCGAAGTCCTCCTGGTCGGCGTAGTCGATCAGGTCCGCCGGGAGACCGGCGTCGGCGAGCGCCGCCGCGATCGCCTCGCGGGTCGCGTCCTCGCCCTGGTTGTGGAAACGGGTGCCGAGCGCGGTGTAGAGCGGGCCGAGGACGTCGTCGCCGTGCTTCTGCCAGGCCGCCGTGACCACGCGGACCGGGGCCCACGCCTTGGTGGAGAGCAGCTCGCGGTACTCCTCGGGCAGCTCGTCCAGCCTCGACTCGTTCAGGACGGCGAGGCTCATCACGTGCCAGCGGACCTCGATGTCGCGGATCTTCTCCACTTCCAGCACCCAGCGCGAGGTCATCCAGGCCCAGGGGCACAGCGGGTCGAACCAGAAGTCGACAGGAGTCTTCTCGGACATGGCTCTCCTCGTGAGGTCTGTTTCCCCAGGGCAACACCGGCACGCGCCCCGGCCATTCCCGGGTGCCCGCGGTCAGGAGCACATGGCAGGATCGGTCCTGTTCACGCGTACCGATCACGTCACGAAGGAGTGCCGCCCGTGCCCGGTGAGAATCTGTCCCGCGACGAAGCCCGGGAGCGGGCCGCGCTGCTGTCCGTCGACGGGTACGAGGTGTCCCTCGACCTGCGGTCCGCCGTGGGGGACGCCGGGAGCGAGCCGCGCACCTTCCGGTCCGTGACCACCGTCCGGTTCCGCTGCGCCGAGCCCGGCGCCGCCACGTTCGCCGACCTGATCGCCCCGAGCGTGACCGCCGTCTCGCTGAACGGCCGGGACCTGGACCCCGGTGCCGTCTTCGACGGTGCGCGGATCCGGCTGGAGGACCTCGCCGCCGAGAACGTGCTGGTCGTCGACGCCCAGTGCGCCTACTCCCGTACCGGCGAGGGCATGCACCGCTTCGTCGACCCGGAGGACGGCGAGGTCTACCTGTACACGCAGTACGAGCCCGCCGACTCCCGCCGGGTCTTCGCCACCTTCGAGCAGCCCGACCTCAAGGCGCCCTTCCGTGCCGAGGTGCGGGCCCCCGAGGGCTGGACGGCGTGGAGCAACGGCATCGGCGAACTGACGGACGGGGTATGGAAGTTCACCGAGACGAAGCCGATCTCGACGTACATCACGGCGTTCGTCGTCGGTCCGTACCACTACGTCACGGACCGCTACCTGCGCACCTTCGACGACGGTACGACGCTGGAGATCCCGCTCGGCGCGATGTGCCGCAAGGGCCTCGCCCCGCACTTCGACGCGGACGACGTCTTCCTCGTCACCAAGCAGGGCCTGGACTTCTTCCACGACCACTTCGACTACCCGTACCCCTTCGGGAAGTACGACCAGGCTTTCGTGCCCGAGTACAACCTCGGCGCGATGGAGAACCCCGGACTCGTCACCTTCCGGGAGGAGTTCATCTTCCGCGGCAAGGTGACGCAGGCGTCGTACGAGCGGCGCGCCAATGTCGTCCTGCACGAGATGGCGCACATGTGGTTCGGCGACCTGGTCACCATGCGGTGGTGGGACGACCTGTGGCTCAAGGAGTCCTTCGCCGACTTCATGGGCAGCTTCTCGATGGTCGAGGCGACCCGGTTCACCGACGGCTGGATCACCTTCGCCAACAACCGCAAGGCGTGGGCGTACCGCGCCGACCAGCTGCCGTCCACGCATCCGGTCACGGCCGACATCCGTGACCTGGAGGACGCCAAACTCAACTTCGACGGCATCACGTACGCCAAGGGCGCGTCCGTGCTCAAGCAGCTGGTGGCGTACGTCGGCCGGGACGCGTTCCTCGAAGGCGCCCGCCGCTACTTCAAGCGGCACGCGTACGGCAACACGCGCCTGGGCGACCTGCTGACGGTGCTGGAGGAGACCAGCGGACGCGACCTGGCCGCCTGGTCGCGGGCCTGGCTGCAGACCGCCGGCGTCAACTCCCTTACCCCGCAGGTGATCCTGAACGCGGAGGGCCGGATCACGGAGCTGGCCGTCGTCCAGGAGGCACCGGAGTCGCACCCCGAGGTGCGGCCGCACCGGGTGGCGGTGGGCCTGTACCGGCGCTCGTCCGGCGGTGCCGTGGAGCGGTACGCGCGCGCCGAGGTGGACGTCGAGGGCCCGCGCACCGTCGTCGGCGAACTCGCCGGTGCCGAGGCGCCCGACCTGGTCCTGGTCAACGACGACGACCTGACGTACTGCAAGGTGCGCTTCGACGAGAACTCGCTGGCGACGCTGCGGGAGCGGCTGGGCGAGATCGCCGACCCGCTCGCCCGCGCCCTGTGCTGGTCGGCCCTGTGGAACCTCACCCGCGACGGGCTCATGCCGGCCCGGGACTTCATCGGGCTGGTGCTGCGGTTCGCCGGGCGCGAGTCCGACATCGGCGTGCTCCAGATGCTGCACGCCTGGGCGCACTCGGCGCTCACCCACTACGCGGCGCCCGTCTGGCGGCCCGAGGGCGGCCGGCTGCTCGCGGACGGCGCGCTGAAGGAGCTGCGGATCTCCGAGCCGGGCAGCCAGGAACAGCTCACCTGGGCCCGGTTCCTCGCCCGCGTCGCGTCCGGCGCGGGCGATCTCCAGCTGCTGAAGGGGCTGGTGGAGGGCACGGCCAGGATCGACGGCCTGGACGTCGACCAGGAGCTGCGGTGGGCGTTCCTGGAGCCGCTCGCCGCGGCCGGTGAGGCCGACGAGTCGGTGCTGGCCGCCGAGCTGGCCCGGGACGACACCGCGTCCGGCAAGCGGCACCAGGTGCGCTGCCTTGCGGCCCGCCCGTCGGCGGCGGTCAAGGCGCAGGCCTGGGCGTCCGTCGTGGAGTCCGACGCGCTGTCGAACGCGCTGGTCGAGGCGACCATCGCGGGCTTCGGCCGGCCGTCCCAGCGCGAACTGACCGCGCCGTACACCGCGAAGTACTTCGAGGCGATCGAGCGCGTGTGGGCGGAGCGTTCCATCCAGATCGGGATGGACGTGGTCCGGGGCCTGTTCCCGGCCCTGCAGGACTCGCCCATGACGCTGGACGCGACGGACGCGTGGCTGTCCGCGCACGAGGGGGCGCCGCCCGCGCTGCGCCGCCTGGTCCTGGAGGCACGGGACGACCTGGCGCGCTCACTGCGCGCCCAGGCGTGCGACGCGGCCGCCGGCTAGCCGTCCCGGCTCCCCGGAGGGCACCGGTCTCGCCGGTGCCCTCCGTCGCTACGAGAGCGGCGGTTACCGGATACCTGTACGCACGGCCGCAACTCCGTCGGCTCCCTGGCCGGACCTGCCGTTTTCGGCAGTCGAACGTCCGTACTTTAGGACGGGCTTGTCCGGATTCGTCGACGGACGTGTAACAGCGGTTAAGGAACGGGTCGCGGGCGGAAAGCTCGGGGTCATGACGCACAACACCCCGCTCTCCCCCCGCCCCCTCCGTCACCTGTCCGAGGTGCAGCGGCGCGTGCTGACCACCGCGCAGCTGCGGGCGCGCGGTGTGACCGCCGCCGAGGTGAACGAGCAGTGCCGCCCGGGCGGCGCCTGGCAGCAGATCCTTCCCGGGGTCCACGTCCTGCACCCGGGCGCGCCCTCCGGCGAGGAGCGGCTGCACGCGGTCCTGATGTACGCGGCCCGCTCCCCGCTGCGGGCGGCGGCGCCCGGTGTCCCGGTCCAGCCGGGTGCAGAGGAGCCGCGCCGTCCGGCGTACCCGGACGTGTTGGTCACCGGTCTCGCCGCCCTCGCACTGCACGGCTTCTCCGGCACGCCCCCGCTGTCCTCCCTGGAGCGGATCGACGTCCTGGTCCCCCGGCTGCGGCGGCTGCGCTCGACGGGCTGCGCGCGGATCGTGCGCACCGCGGTGCTGCCGGTCCCCGAGCAGGTCGCGGGTGTGCCGCTCGCCCCGGTGCCGCGGGCCGTCGCCGACGCCGTGGCGGAGCCGTCGGACGCGGCCACGGTGCGCAGGCTGCTCACGGAGGCGGTGCGCGGCGGCCACTGCGAACCCGCCGCGCTGGTCCGGGAGCTGACGCAGGCCCGGCTGCTGAACCGGCCGCACGTGGTGGACGCCGTGGACTCGCTGCTGGCGGAGGGCCGTTCGATCGCCGAGGACCGCCTGCACCGCATGGTGCGCGAGTACGGCCTGCCCGACCCGGTGTGGAACGTGGACCTGCGGCTGCCGGGCGGCCCGCACCTGGGCGGTCTCGACGCGTACTGGCCCGAGCAGGCGGTGGCGGTGGAGCTGGACACCCGCGCGCCCCGCCAGGGCCTCGGGCAGGACGACGACGCGCTGTGGTCGGAGTACGCCCGTAAGCGGGAGCACCTGGAGCGGCTGGGCATCACGGTCGTCCACATCACCCCGCGCAAGCTGCGGGACGCGAGGGAGCAGCAGGCGGCGGTCGTGCGCACCGCGCTGATGGCGGCGGGCGACCGTGATCCGGCGGCGTATGTCGTGGTGCTGCCCCGGTAGTGACGGACCGCGGACACCCGGAGGGGAGAGGAGGGGCCACCGGACCGCCGGCGGCCCCTCCTCGTGCGTGCGGCCCGTCCCCGGGGGGGCTACTTGCCGCAGTACTCCGCCTCGATCACGGCGTTGCTGTCCCCCGACCAGTCGCCGTTGAAGTTGAAGGCGAGGGAGTGCCGGCCGTCGGCGGTGGTGACGGCTTCCGAGGTGGAGCCGTGGATGCCGCCGCCGTGGCCCCAGACGTGGACGCCGCAGCTCAGTTCGCGGTCGATGAGGCCCAGGCCGTAGCCGGCGCCCGGGATCTCGTCGACCCGGACGGTGGTCTTCATCTCCCTGAGCTGCTTCGGCGGGAGGAGCCTGCCGCGCAGCAGCGCGGAGTAGAAGCGGTTCAGGTCACGGGAGTCGGCGATCATCTCGCCCGCGGAGGAGGCGAGCGAGGGGTTGAGTTCGGTGACGTCGTACGTCGGCCCGGTCGTCGTGGCGGCGAGCTTGCCGTAGGCGCGGCTGCTGGGCCCGGGCACCTTGGGGTACGTGCCGGGTACGAGGGTGGCGCGCAGCCCGAGCGGCTCGATGACGCGGCGGCGGATCTCGGTCGCGTACGGGTGACCGGTGGCCTTCTCGATCACCAGGCCGGCGAGAACGTAGTTGGTGTTGGAGTAGTGCCAGGACGTGCCCGGGGCGAAGTGCGGCTCGTGCTGCATGGCGAGGCCGACGAGCTGCCGGGGTGTCACCGTGTCGAAGCGGTGCCGGAGGAAGCCGTCCTTGAGGAAGTGGGTGCGGGCGAAGCCCTCGTCCTCCGTGACGTTGTAGATGCCGCTGGTGTGGTTGAGGAGTTGGCGCAGCGTGATGCGGCCGCCGTCGTGGCCGTGGCCCCGCACCATGCCAGGGAGCCACTCGTCGACGGTGTCGTCCAGGGACAGCCGGCCCTCCGCCTCCAGTTGGAGCAGGACCGTCGCGACGAAGGTCTTGGTGATGCTGCCGACGCGGTACCGGTCGTCGGCGCGGCGGGGCGCGCCCGTCCTCAGGTCGCCGGTTCCCGAGGCCGCCTTCCAGGTGCCGTGCTCGTCCCCGGCCCGGGCGGTGACGCCCGGGACGCCGTCCCGTACGGCGGCGTCCATGGCCTGCCTGGTCGGCGTGTGGTCCCGTCCGGCGGGCGCCGCCGCCGCGGACCCCGCCAGCGTCACGGCCACCGCCACCGCGGTCGCCCCCACCAGTCCCGTACGCACTGACATGTGTTCCCCCATCGTCCTGTTCCCGTAAATGTGCACGGTCAGGGGGAGGGACCCGGCGGACGGGGCGGCAGTTGCCTGCCGCCCGGGCGGTTGAGTGCGTTTCAGCCCTTCTTGAGCACCAGTTCGGTGTTGCGGTCGCCGGGCGCGCCGGACAGGTCGGTGCGGGCGCCCGGTGCGTTGAAGGACAGTTCGCGGTAGAGCGCCGCGAGGCCCGTCTGGGTGAGGTCGGCGTAGTCCGTGCGGTGCGGGGCCGCGGACTCGACGAGGGTGGTGAAGAGGGAGACCGTGCCGTCCTTGTTGTCCACGACCTCGATGACGCGGGCGAGTTGGGGGAAGTCGACGTGCGAGGCGGTGGAGATCTCCCAGAAGGAGCCGCCGCCGGACGCGGTGTGCGGGGTGATGTCGTTCTTGTGGCTGTGGCCGTTGACCCAGGCCAGCACGTTGCGGTGGCCGCCGAGGAGGGCGAGCAGTTCGGCGCCGCCGTGGCGCTTCTCGCCGGGGTGCGCGGGGTCGGCGCGCAGGTTGCGCATGGTCTTGCTGGTGTGGTGGCTGAAGACGATGACGTACGAGTCCTTGTTGTCGCGCAGTGTCCGCTCCAGCCAGCGCAGCTGGGCCGTGCCGACCGAGCCCTCGTAGTGACCGCCGGGGTCGGTCGAGTCGAGGCTGACGCCGAGGACGTCGTCGGCGATGCGGAAGGCGTAGTACTGGGTGCCCGCGGCGAGGTTGGCCTGGGAGTAGCCGTGGCCGACCGGGCCGGGGCCGGTGTGGGCGGGGTCGAGGTGCGCGGCGAGGTACTCGGCCGGGGTGAAGGGCGCGCGCGCCTCGTCGGGGGTGACCGCACGCATGTGGCGGGCCTGGGACTTGAGCATCGCCCGGAAGTCGACACCCTTGGGGTCGCCGCCCTGCTTGACGTTCTTCCAGAGGGCGGCGCCCACGGTCTCGTCGAGGGTCATCAGTTTCCTGCCGCCGACGGCGAAGTCCGCGAAGAAGGAGTCGCCGGGCGCGTAGCAGCCGCCGGGCAGGGCGTCGTGGTTGCCGACAGTGGAGTACCACGGCAGGCCTAGGCCGGGGCTGCGCAGCTCGCGGACGGCCGCGTCGAGAAAGCCCCGGATGCGCGGGAAGCCGTGCTGCTTGTCGGCGTCGCGCAGGGCCGTGTCGGGCTGCCAGTACAGCTTGAGGTCGCTGTTCTGGACGCCTTCGTAGTGGCGCGGGTCCCCGGAGTTGGGGGTGATGCGGCCGCCGCTCATCACCTTGAGGAACCAGTCGAGTTCCGTCTTGGAGTTGTTGTCGGTGTTGTCGCCGGTGGTCATGACGAAGTGGAGCGGGGAGCCGGTGACGGGGGCTCCCCGCAGGCTGTTGACCCGCTCGACGAGGGAGACCGCGCCGGCCACCGACAGGGCTTCCTGGGGGCGCCAGGCGCTGGCGGTCTGGGCGCGCAGGTACTCGTAGCGCAGCGGGTGCTGCACGTCGACCAGATGCAGGTCGGTGAACTGGACGAAGGCGGCGAGTGCGGTGCGCCGTCCGGCGCGGCCCGTCCTCGGTGCGGCCAGCTCGCCGCGTACGACCCGCGGCCAGGCGGGGCCGTCGCCGAGCCGCCGGTAGCCGGAACCGGCGCGGGGCGCCGCGACCGAGCCCAGGGTGGTGCCGCGCGTGTAGGGCGCCAGGGGCACGGCGGGCGCCCGGCGCGACATGGCGACGGGTGCCTGGCCCGCGGCGGCCGGTGCCTGGCCGGCGGCGGCGTGTGCCTCGGCGGTGGGCCGCAGCGCGTACCCGACGCCCGCGGAGAGGGAGACCGCGCCGGCGGCGGCGAGCAGGGCGCGGCGGTCGAGGGATGCGGTGGTGGCGGAGGCGGCGGCTGTGGCGACAGAGCGTATGCGCGACATGGCGCGATCTCCCCGGGTACGAACGCGTCGGCAGTGGTCGCGGGGTCTCGTCTCACGAAATCCCCGCTCACACTGGATCGTTGGCACTGGGAATGACCTGCGCGTTAACTCGACAGCAACGCGCAACGCCGATCACCGTACGTGGATCTCCGTGTGCCCTGGGCGGCCACGGGCCCCTCTCCGAACGGCCGGGAGGCGGTCACTTTGCGTTCATCTTCCGGGGTACACGGCCTATGTTCCGGCGTCGGCGGGCCGTCCCGAGGCCGGGCGCCCGCGCCACAGGGCGAGGCCGACGTCGACCAGTTCGACGCGCTCCAGCGCGGGCACCGCGTCCAGTGGGTGCCAGGCCGCCATGTCGGTGGAGCCGTGGGTCTCGTGGCGCAGTTCGCCGCCGGTGATCCGGGCCTCGTAGACGATGCGCAGCCCGTGGAAGTCGGCGGTCCTGCCCAGCCGGCGCGGGTAGGCGCGGCGGACGGAGTCGACGCCGAGGAGGGTGACGGGCTCCACGGCGTAGCCGGTCTCCTCCTCGGCCTCGCGGACGAGGGTGTCGTAGGGGTCCTCGCCGTGGTCCATGCCGCCGCCGGGCAGGGTCCACCGCTTGCTGCCGTCGCCGGCCACCCAGCGGGCCAGCAGCAGCCGACCGTCCCGTACACACACGGCGTAGGCCGCCACCCGCAACTCCTCGTGCATGCGACGACGTTACGGCAGGACCGGGTTGGCCGGTGAGAGGGCGGGCGGTGACCAGCTCAACGGGCTGCCGCCGGCGGTCTCCACGGCCTCGGCGACGGCGAAGCGGACGGTCCGCTCGCCGGCGGGGCCGTACTCCGTGCGGGCGGTGCCCGTGAGCTGGAGCAGTGTCCCGGACGACCAGTCGAGGAAGAGCAGTCCCGCCCGCGGGTCCGCCTCCAGGTTGCCGAGGGTCAGGAACATCGAGTTGCCCGGGTAGTCGCGCCAGGCGAGCTCGTGGGGTGAATCGGCGTGCACGAAGCCGGGGTTGCCGCCCCGGTGGCTCACGTCGGCGCCGCGCGGGTGCACGCTCGCCAGGAAGAAGGTGTCGGCGGTGGCGATGAACTCCCGCTGGCCGGGGTTGAGTTCGCGGCCGTGGCGGGCCGTCCGGGGAGCACGGTCGACGGTCTCGTACTTCTCCCTCCGCTGGAGGTACTTGGGGCAGTTGGCGAAGACCTGGTCGGCCTCGACGGCCAGGCCGCGGGGCGTGGGGCGCGCCCGGCCGTTGAGGCGCATCCGGCGGCGGGTGCGCGGGTCGAGGGCGAGGGTGCCCACCGCCGTGCCCGGCGCGGAGAGCGCGTCCGCCAGCGGGTCACCGGGGCGGACCTCGCCCGCGACGGAGATCAGGCGGGGCCCGGTGGCTCGGACGAAGCCGGGCCGGCCGGTGACCAGGGACGCCCACACCCCGCCGCCCGCCGGGTCGGCGGCGCCGAGCACCAGCATCGGCTGCTGCTCCAGGAAGGCGGCCGCCACGGGCCGGATGCCCTGGCCGATCGACTGCCCCACGTGGTCGGCGAGGTCGCGGACACCGACCCGCTCCTGCACGGCGCGTGAACCGGGGTGGTACGTCACGACGCGCCCCTCTCCTAGAAGAAACCGCAGGTCGGAGCCGAGGACGAGGGCGTCGGCGCCTCCTCGGCGCCCTGGGGCGCGTAGATCTCCAGGCGGGTGCCGTCGGGGTCGTGGAAGAAGATGCCGCCGGAGGCCGAGCCCTCCCGGTGGGCGACCACGCCCTCGTACGCGAACTCGACGCCGTAGGCGCGCAGCGCCGTCTCGTGCTCCCTGACCCGCTCGACCGAGTCCGCCTCGAACGCCAGGTGGTGGAGGCCGGCACGGCCGCGGTCGTACGGGCCCTCGGCCTGCTGCCAGAGCGTGAGCGCGGGGCTGCCGCCCTCCCCCAGGAACGCGTACTCGCGGCCCTCTTCCCTGCCCTCGGCGATCACGCCGAAGCCGAGGACGTCCCGGTAGAAGCCGAGCGAGCGGTCGAGGTCGGTGACGCTGAGGCCGATGTGGCCGGTGCGCGGTGTCATGACAGTCCCCTCCGTCGGTGGGGCCCCCGAAACCGAGGGCTAACCCTTGTAATGGAGATTAGAGGTTAGACAGCGGGGACGCAACCGGTCACGTAGTCTTGACCGGTTAGCAGTGAAGGGAGCCCCCATGACCCCCGCGTCCCCGGCGTCCCCCGCGCCCAGCGCGCCGGACCCGCGCCCGCTCACCGGCGAGCCCCTCTCCCTCGACCTGCTCAACACCCGCTGGATGCACGAGGGCTCCGTGCGGGACCTGCTCACGGACACCGACGGCCTGACGGTGTGGCTGCGAGCCAACGGCCTGGACTTCCCGGCCGACGACGCCACCCTGCGACACCTCCTGCACACCCGCGACGCCCTGCGCGCCGCCGTCGACGGCTCCCTGGAGGACGGGGCGGACCGCATCGACGCGGTCCTCGCGCACGGGCGCGTCAGGGTGAGGCTGACCCCGCGCGGGCCCGGCGAGAGCGCCGAGTTCGAGGACGGCGCGTGGGGCCCCGCCTGGCTCGCCGCACGCGACTACCTGGAGCTGCTCGCCGCCGCCCCCGACCGCATCCGGCGCTGTGCCCACGGCTCGTGCATCCTGCACTTCTTCGACACCTCGCGGAACGGCACCCGCCGTTGGTGCTCGATGGCGGCGTGCGGTAACCGGGCGAAGGCGTCCCGCCACTACGCGCGCACGAAGGACGGCTGAGACCCGCGCCCGGTCGGCGCCAAGCCGCCGGGAACGCCCCTCCGTGTCCCGCTATGACCGCCGTGGCGTATGGCGGAAGTACGCCATGCCCTCATCCCGCCACGGTCAACTCTCCCCAAACAAGTGCCCCTTGGGTAAAGCTGAGCGGTCTTCCGGGTTCACATACCGGACTGATGTGATCGGCCCGATTCATCCCGGGTCCGTTCGCTCCACGCTCGTTCCTTTACCTACAAGGGATAGCTGATGACCCCCGAACCTCAGCGCGCTCCGATATCGGGCGCGAGACGCGTGGCCCGCGTGGCCGTGGCCGCAGGCCTGATGGCCGCGCTCTCCGCGGCCGGGCCGATACCCATGGCCTTCTCCGCGGACCACGCACCCGCCACACCGGACCCGGGCACCAAGTCCGCGAGCGCCAAGCTCGGTTCGGCCGACGCCGACCTCCTCACGGAGGCCAAGGCCGAGGGCGCCAAGAACGTCACGATGATGATCGCCACCGCCCCCGGGCAGACCGAGCAGGTCGCCGACCGGCTGGACGCGGTGAAGGGCGGCTCCGTGGGCCGCACCTACGACAAGGTCGGCTACGTCCGCGCCACGGTGCCGACCGCGAAGGCCGACGCGGCCATCGCCGCCGCCGCGAAGCTCACCTCCGTGCACGGCATCGACCTGCGCCAGGAGATCGCGCTCGACGACCCGGCCCCGAGCGCCGACACGGCCAAGGGCGCCAAGGAGCAGGCCACCGCGACGGCCGCCTACCCGGCCCCCTCCAAGAGCACGCCCGCCGAGAACCCGTACAACCCGTCCTTCGAGACGGGCGCCGTCGACTTCGTGCGGGAACACCCGAAGGCGGACGGCCGGGGCATCACCATCGGCATCCTCGACTCCGGTGTCGACCTCGGGCACCCGGCGTTGCAGAAGACCACCACCGGTGAGCGCAAGATCGTCGACTGGGTCACCGCGACCGACCCGATCACCGACAGCGACCTCACCTGGCGCCGGATGACCAACCCGGTCACCGGCCCCGTCTTCACCTACGGCGGCGCCACCTGGAAGGCCCCGGCGGGCGACTACCAGGTCAGCATCTTCCGCGAGTCCGCCTCCGTCGGCGGCGACGCCAACGGCGACGCGAACCGCGACGGCGACACGACCGACGCCTGGGGTCTGCTGTACGACGCCAAGGCCGGCACGGTCCGCGTCGACCTGAACAACAACCAGGACTTCACCGACGACGCGTCGATGAAGCCCTACAAGGACGGCTTCCAGACCGGCTACTTCGGCACCGACAACCCGGCGACCGACGTCGTCGAGCGGCAGCCGTTCGTCGTCGAGATCCGCAAGGACGTGCCGACCGACCCCTACGGCGGCGACTGGGTCGGCAAGAAGGCCGACTTCGTCAACATCGGCATCATCGAGTCCGAGCACGGCACGCACGTCGCGGGCATCACCGCCGCGCACGGCCTGTTCGGCGGCAAGATGAACGGCGCCGCGCCGGGCGCCAAGCTCGTCTCCTCGCGCGCCTGCACCTGGACCGGCGGCTGCACCAACGTCGCGCTCACCGAGGGCATGATCGACCTCGTCGCCAACCGCGGCGTCGACATCGTGAACATGTCCATCGGCGGTCTGCCGGCGCTCAACGACGGCAACAACGCGCGCGCCGAGCTCTACACGCGTCTCATCGACACGTACGGCGTCCAGCTGGTGATCTCCGCGGGCAACTCCGGCCCCGGCGCCAACACCATCGGCGACCCCGGTCTGGCCGACAAGGTCATCTCCGTCGGAGCGGCCATCTCCAGGAAGACCTGGGCCGCCAACTACGGCTCCCAGGTGGAGAAGCCGTACGCGATGATGCCCTTCTCCTCGCGCGGCCCGCGTGAGGACGGCGGCTTCACGCCGACGCTCAGCGCGCCCGGCGCCTCGATCAACACCACGCAGACCTGGCTGCCCGGCAGCCCCGTCGCGGAGGCCGGCTACACGCTGCCCGCGGGCTATTCGATGCTCCAGGGCACGTCGATGGCCTCCCCGCAGGCCGCGGGCGCCTCGGCGCTGCTGCTGAGCGCCGCGAAGCAGAAGGGCATCGACCTCACCCCGGCCACGCTGCGCACCGCGCTGAACTCCACCGCCGACCACATCAAGGGTGTGCAGGCGTACGAGGAGGGTGCGGGCCTCATCAACATCGGGGACGCTTGGGAGTCCATCAAGGACGACGCCACCGCGCACACCTACGCGGTCAAGGCACCGGTCGACACGGCGGTCGACTACGCCCTGAAGACGCCGGGCTTCGGCACGGGCCTGTACGACCGTGAGGGCGGCCTCAAGGCCGGCCAGTCCAAGACGTACGACGTGACCATCACCCGTACGTCGGGCCCCGACCGGGCGCTCCGCCACGAGCTGCACCTGGAGAACAACGCGGGCCGCACCTTCCGCATCGCGAGCTCCGACGAGGTCTCGCTGCCGCTGAACACGCCGGTCACCATCAAGATCGCCGCCAAGCCGTCCTCGGCCGGCATCAAGAGCGCGATCCTCGAGGTCGACGACCCGCGCACCGAGGGCATCGACAAGCAGGTCCTGTCGACCGTCGTCGTCGCCGCGCCGGTCAAGTACACGTACTCCGCGTCGGGTTCGGTGCAGCGCAACAGCAGCACGTCGTACTTCGTGACGGTCCCCGAGGGCGCCAAGTCCCTCGAGGTCGCGATGAGCGGGCTGAAGGACAAGAGCCAGACGCGCTTCATCTCCATCCACCCGTACGGCGTTCCGGTCGACAACACCTCGACGCCGTACTGCTACAACAACTACCTCGGCGGCAACGGCTGCAAGCCCGACGTGCGCGCGTACGCAGACCCGCAGGCCGGCGTCTGGGAGATCGAGGTCGAGTCGCGCCGTACGTCGCCGCTGCTCGACAACCCGTACAAGCTGGACGTCGCCGTGTTCGGCGCGGCCTTCGACCCGGCCGTCGTCACGGTCCCCGAGGCGAAGGTCGGCACCCCGGCCGCCGCCTCCTGGAAGGTGACGAACAACCTCGCGGCGCTCGACGGCTCGCTCAAGGGCGGCCCGCTCGGCTCCTCCAAGACGGCACGGCCGACCATCACCGAGGGCGCGACGCAGACCACCACGGTCGAGGTGCCCGCGGGCGCCAAGTCGCTCGACGTGGCCATCGGCAAGGTCTCCGACACGGCCGCCGACCTGGACCTGACGGTGAAGAACGCCGCCGGGACGACGGTCGGCTCGTCGGCGGACGGCGACTCCGAGGAGGCCGTCTCCGTGCCCTCCCCGGCCGCCGGGACGTACACCATCGAGGTCGTGGGCTACGCGGTTCCCTCGGGCTCCACGGCGTACGACTACCAGGACGTGTTCTTCTCGTCCTCGCTCGGCGAGGTCAGCGTCGACGGGTCCGCGCCGGTCAAGCTCGGCACGGGTGACTCGGCGACGGTGTCCGCCTCGGTCACCGCCGCCGCCGCGGCCCCCGAGGGCCGCGAGTTCTTCGGCCAGGTCCAGCTGGTGAACGCCCGCGGCACGGTCGCGGGCCTCGGCAGCGTCAAGATCGAGAAGGTCACCCCGTAACCGACGGGTGACGGCAGGAGGGGCGGGCGTCCTCGCGGGCGCCCGCCCCTTCGCGTCGCCGTCAGCCGGTGCCCCGCCGGGACTCCTGGCAGGTCAGCCCATCGGCACCGGGCAGCGCCCTCAGCAGCTCCTTGCGCGCGTCGCCGACACCCCGGCCGACCTCCCAGTCCTGCCCGTCCTGCGGACGCACCGGGATCCGGACGAGCGTGTACACGCCTGGCTTCAGGTTCTCGCGCGCGCCGCCGTCCAGGGTGACGGTGAGCGTCGGCCGGTCCTTCACCGACGCCTGCGGCCGGTAGTAGCGCCTCACCTTCAGCACGACCCGGACGTCCCCGTCCGTCCCTGGCGCGATGCTCACCACGGTCCCCTCCACGAGGACCCGCGAACAGGCGACGCGCATCTCGGGCGAGTCCGCCGGCGTGTCGCCCGCCTTGTTCCAGCAGCCGCAGGCGGACCTGCTGCACCCCGTCCGGCAGGTCCGCCTGCGGCACCCCGCCGAGCGCGAGCACCGCACGCACCCGGCGCTCCTGGGCCGCGTCCAGGGGGTCGTCCGCCCCCTGGACGCGCCGCGTCCTTCTGCGCAGCACCGTCACCCCTCCCCTCGCCGCGTTTCCTCTACGACGCCGGCGCGGGCCGAAACGTTCGCCGGGGCGTGGGTCACCCGCGCGGGGCCGCCCGAGGGGTACGTCACAGGCGCCATCCCATTCCTCGGGCAATGGATTGGACACACGGGGCCTGGTGAGACGCATGATGGGTTCACTGGGACCTGTCGTCCGTACGCAGGAAAAGCACGCTAGGAGTCGTCGTGAAGGTAGGAATCGTCGGAGCCACCGGTCAGGTCGGCACGGTCATGCGCAGGATTCTCGTCGAGCGGGACTTCCCCGTCGAGACGCTGCGCCTGTTCGCCTCGGCACGGTCGGCGGGTTCGACGATCGACTTCAAGGGCACGGCCGTGACCGTGGAGGACGCGTCCACCGCCGACTACACCGGCCTGGACATCGTGCTCTTCTCGGCGGGCGGTGCCACCTCGAAGGCGCTCGCGGAGAAGGTCGCCTCGCAGGGCGCCGTGGTGATCGACAACTCGTCGGCCTGGCGCAAGGACCCCGAGGTCCCGCTGGTCGTCTCCGAGGTGAACCCGCACGCGATCACCGACCGCCCCAAGGGCATCATCGCCAACCCGAACTGCACGACGATGGCCGCGATGCCGGTCCTGAAGCCGCTGCACGAGGAGGCGGGCCTGGAGGCGCTGGTCGTCGCCACCTACCAGGCGGTGTCCGGTTCCGGTCTCGCGGGCGTGGCGGAGCTGCACGGCCAGGCGCAGAAGGTCGTCGCCGACGCCGACAGGCTGACCCACGACGGCGGCGCGGTCGAATTCCCCGAGCCGCAGGTCTACAAGCGTCCCATCGCCTTCAACGTGCTCCCCCTCGCCGGCAACGTCGTCGACGACGGCCTGAACGAGACCGACGAGGAGCAGAAGCTCCGCAACGAGTCCCGCAAGATCCTGGAGATCCCCGGTCTCAAGGTCTCCGGCACCTGTGTGCGCGTGCCCGTCTTCTCCGGCCACTCCCTCCAGGTGAACGCCCGCTTCGCGCGTCCGCTGTCTCCGCAGCGCGCCACCGAGCTGCTCGCCGGCGCCCCGGGTGTCGTCCTCTCGGACATCCCGACGCCGCTGGAGGCGGCCGGCCAGGACGCCTCGTACGTCGGCCGTATCCGCCCCGACGAGACCGTCGACCACGGCCTGGCCCTCTTCGTCTCCAGCGACAACCTCCGCAAGGGCGCCGCCCTGAACGCGGTCCAGATCGCGGAGCTGGTCGCCGCCGAGCTGAAGGACTGACGCGGGTCCGCGGTGGCCGGGACCCCGGCGAGGGTCCCGGCCACCGCGGCGTCCGAGCAGCGGGAGCCGTCCCGGTGCCCGAGGCTCCTTCAGGGCCGCCGTACCTCGTAGAGGAAGCACCCGTACTCCACGGCCCTGACGTGGACCAGGGCGACCCGCGGGTCGGCGAAGGCGTCGGCGAGGGCCCCGTCGAGCGCCGCCTCGGCGTCCCGGGGGATCTCCAGCAGGCGCCCGCCCAGGATGTGCCCCTCTGCGGAGTACCGCCTGAGGACCCGCAGGGCACCCGGCCGGGCCAGGGGATACCGCTCTGCGCCGGGCTCAGGCCCCGCGCACTCCCCGGCGTGGATGAAGACCGGCCCCTGCTCGTCGTAGGCTCCGGGCCGCGCCCACGTCGCGGCCGCCCACCGCCGCAGCGGCGCGTAGGAGACGAGGGCGATCCGCTCCCCCGGCACACTGGGGCGCAGACAGCAGCGCAGGGGCGCCCCGCCCTCCTCGTCCGGGTACGGAGCGAGGGGCCGTCCGGCGTCGTCCCGGTCCCGGAGTTCCTTGAGCACCGTCTGCTCGACGGGTCGTGCGGTACAGGTCGTCATGCCTGAAGACTCGCCTCCGGGCGGCCGCCTTACCGGCGGGAAACGGACATCGCGTTCCGCGCAGTTCCCATGGAAGGATGACGCGACCCACACATAACGAGGAGATGACCGCGTGCCTGGCACAAACCTGACCCGGGAAGAGGCACAGCAGCGGGCGAAGCTGCTGAGCGTGGACTCGTACGAGATCGAACTCGACCTCTCCGACGCGCAGAGCGGGGGCACCACCCCGAACGGAGCCGGGAGTGGGGGCGGCACCTACCGGTCCGTGACCACGGTGCGCTTCGACTCCGCCGAGACCGGCGCGGAGTCCTTCATCGACCTGGTCGCCCCGGCCGTCCACGAGGTCATCCTCAACGGCGACCCGCTGGACCCCTCCGAGGTCTTCAAGGACTCGCGGATCACGCTGCCCGGCCTGCTGGAGGGACGCAACGTCCTGCGGGTCGTGGCGGACTGCGAGTACACCAACACCGGCGAAGGGCTGCACCGGTTCGTCGACCCCGTCGACCAGCAGGCCTACCTCTACACCCAGTTCGAGGTGCCGGACGCCCGCCGGGTCTTCGCCTCGTTCGAGCAGCCCGATCTGAAGGCCACCTTCCAGTTCACCGTGAAGGCGCCCTCCGGCTGGACCGTCATCTCGAACTCGCCGACGCCGGAGCCCAGCGACGACGTCTGGACCTTCAAGCCCACGCCCCGCATCTCCACGTACATCACCGCGCTGATCGCCGGGCCGTACCACAGCGTCCACAGCGTGTACGAGAAGGACGGGCAGTCGGTGCCGCTCGGCATCTACTGCCGGCCCTCGCTGGCCGGGTTCCTCGACTCCGACGCCATCTTCGAGGTCACCCGGCAGGGCTTCGAGTGGTTCCAGGAGAAGTTCGACTACGCGTACCCGTTCGAGAAGTACGACCAGCTCTTCGTGCCGGAGTTCAACGCGGGCGCGATGGAGAACGCGGGCGCCGTCACCATCCGCGACCAGTACGTGTTCCGGTCCAAGGTGACCGACGCCGCGTACGAGGTCCGGGCCGAGACCATCCTGCACGAGCTGGCCCACATGTGGTTCGGCGACCTCGTGACCATGGAGTGGTGGAACGACCTGTGGCTCAACGAGTCGTTCGCGACGTACACCTCGATCGCCTGTCAGGCGTACCACCCCGACTCGCGCTGGCCGCAGTCGTGGACGACGTTCGCGAACTCCATGAAGACGTGGGCGTACCGCCAGGACCAGCTGCCGTCCACGCACCCGATCATGGCCGAGATCCGCGACCTGGACGACGTCCTGGTCAACTTCGACGGCATCACGTACGCCAAGGGCGCCTCCGTCCTCAAGCAGCTCGTCGCCTACGTCGGCATGGATGAGTTCTTCAGCGGTGTGCAGGCCTACTTCAAGGCCCACGCGTTCGGGAACACCCGGCTGTCGGACCTGCTCGGCAAGCTGGAGGAGACCAGCGGCCGCGACCTCGGCACCTGGTCCGAGAAGTGGCTCCGGACGGCCGGCATCAACGTCCTGCGGCCGCGGCTCGAGACCGACGCCGACGGCGTCATCACCGCCTTCGCGATCCGCCAGGAGGCTCCCGCGCTGCCCGCCGGCGCGAAGGGTGAGCCGACGCTGCGTCCGCACCGCATCGCGGTCGGCCTGTACGACCTCGACGCGAGCGGCAAGCTGGTGCGCGGTGAGCGCGTCGAACTCGACGTCGACGGCGAACTGACCGACGTACCGCAGCTGGTGGGCAAGCGCCGTCCGGCGGTGGTCCTGCTCAACGACGACGACCTGTCGTACGCGAAGGTGCGCCTGGACGAGCAGTCCCTCGCGTTCGTGACGGAGCACCTGGGCGACTTCGAGTCGTCGCTGCCGCGCGCCCTGTGCTGGGCGTCGGCGTGGGACATGACGCGTGACGCGGAGCTCGCGACCCGCGACTACGTCTCCCTCGTCCTCGCCGGCATCGGCAAGGAGTCCGACATCGGCGTGGTGCAGTCGCTGCACCGCCAGGTCAAGCTGGCGATCGAGCAGTACGCGGACCCGGCCGCCCGCGAGACGCTGCTGGCCCGCTGGACCGAGGCGACGCTCGCCCACCTGCGCACCGCGCAGCCGGGCAGCGACCACCAGCTCGCCTGGGCGCGCGCCTTCGCGGCGACCGCCCGGACGCCGGAGCAGCTGGACCTCCTGGAGTCCCTGCTCGACGACCGGGAGACCATCGAGGGCCTGGCCGTCGACACCGAGCTGCGCTGGGCGTTCGTGCAGCGGCTCGCCGCGGTCGGCCGCTTCGGCGAGGCGGAGATCGCGAGCGAGTACGAGCGCGACCGCACGGCGGCCGGCGAACGGCACGCGGCGACGGCCCGTGCGGCCCGGCCGACCGAGGAGGCGAAGGCGGAGGCCTGGGCCTCGGTCGTGGAGTCCGACAAGCTCCCGAACGCCGTGCAGGAGGCGGTGATCGGCGGTTTCGTGCAGACCGGGCAGCGGGAGCTGCTGGCCCCGTACACGGACAGGTTCTTCGCCGTGGTCAAGGACGTCTGGGAGTCCCGCTCGCACGAGATGGCCCAGCAGATCGCGGTGGGCCTGTACCCGTCCGTGCAGGTCAGCGAGGACACCCTCGCGAAGACGGACGCGTGGCTGGCCACCGCGGAGCCGAACGCGGCCCTTCAGCGGCTGATCTCGGAGGCCCGCTCGGGCGTCGAACGGGCCCTGAAGGCCCAGGCGGCGGACGCGGCGGCGTCGTGAGGCGTTGCACGGCGGTGGCGGCGTGAGCCGTCCTACGGCGGACGTGCTCTGAGCCGTCGTACGGCGGACGTGGCGTGACCTGTCGCAGTTGAGAGGGGGCCCCGGCGATGTGCCGGGCGCCCCCTCCCGGTTGCCGCGCCGTCGCGGAGTCCGCGACTCGGACGGTACGGAGGTCACCCCGGGGCGACGGTGTCGGAAGCGGGGACGGCGGGGACAGCAAGGGTGGTGGGGGTGCCGGTGACCGGGGTGCCGGTGACCGGGTGGGGCGTGGCGGCCGGACCGGTGGTGCGGCGGGGTGCCCGCTGGCCCGCCACCGTCGCCGCGAACGCCAGGGCCATGCCGACTAGTTGGAGCGGCATCAGCGTCTGGCCGAGCGCCGCCCAGCCGATGACGGCCGCGGTGAGCGGCGAGAGCGGGCCGAGGAAGGTGACCTGGGTGGCGGTCAGCCGGCCGATGCCGCGGAACCAGAGCCAGTACGCGACCGCCGTGTTCGCCAGCGCCAGGTAGAGGTACCCGCCGACCGCCCGCCCGTCGAGCGCGGGCGGCGCGCCCTCGACGAGGAGCGCGAGCGGGGCGATCAGCAGTCCGCCGGCCGTGAGCTGCCAGGCGGTCAGCGCCAGGGGGCCGACGCCGTCGGGGCGCCCCCACCGCTTGGTCAGCACCGTCCCGGTCGACATCGACGCGGTCGAGGCGAGGGCGGCGAGGACGCCCAGGGTGTCCAGCGCCCCGGCCGCCTGGAGCACCACCAGGCTGACCCCCAGGGCGGCGGCGATCCCGGTGAGCAGGGTGCGTACGGTGGGCCGCTCCCCCAGCAGCAGCGCGGCGAGCCCGGCCACGAACAGCGGGCCGACCGAGCCGACGACCGCGGCCATCCCGCCGGGCAGCCGGTACGCGGAGAGGAAGAGCAGCGGGAAGAACGCCCCGATGTTCAGCGCGCCCAGGACCGCCGACTTCCACCACCAGACGCCGCGCGGCAGCACCCGGGCCAGCGCGAGGAGCACGAGCCCGGCGGGCAGGGCGCGCATCAGCCCGGTGAACAGCGGGCGGTCGGCCGGCAGGAACTCGGTGGTGACGGCGTAGGTGCTGCCCCAGGAGACCGGGGCCAGGGCGGTCAGCAGGACGGTCGCGGACCGCCGTCCGGTGGTGCCCGTGGAGCCGGGTGTCGCGTCCGTCATGACGGCGCCCTCCGCAAGGTGGGCCGACGCCTGGACGCGTCGGCGGAAAGTAAGTCAGTAGAAAGTAGCTTAGCGCTAAGCGACTTATCGTCAAGCTACTTTCTTGCGACCGACCGACGCACGGGCGGATACTCCCCCCATGACCGGGAACCCGCCGAGCCAGGACGAAGTCGACGCGATCGTCGAGCAGTGGGCCGACGTACGGCCCGACCTCGACACCAGGGCCATGGAGGTCTTCGGCCGCGTCTTCCGCCTCTCACGGGCGATGGGCGACCGCATGGAGCGGGCGTACACGCGGTTCGGGATCTCCCGCGGCGAGTTCGACGTACTCGCCACCCTGCGCCGCTCCGGTGAGCCCTACACGCTCTCGCCCCGCCAGCTCTCGGCGACGCTCATGCTCACCACCGGCGGAATGACCGGCCGCCTCGACAAGCTGGAGCGCGCGGGGCTGCTGCGCAGGTCCCCCGATCCGCACGACCGGCGAGGGCTCCAGGTGACCCTCACGGACGAGGGGTACCGCCTGATCGACGAGGCGGTGGGCGCGGGCCTCGCCGTCCAGACCTCGGCGCTCGACGCACTCGACCCCAAGCAGGCGGCCCAACTGGCCGATCTGCTGCGCCGGTTGCTCGCCGGTACCACGAGCTGACATCTGCCGCGGCCGGACGATGCCGCCGCTGCTGCGCAGGCACGGACGTGCCGGCCGGGTCGCGCTCGGCCCGGTACCGAACCGGGCCGCACCCGCAGACACAGCTCGAATCGGGCCGCACCCGCAGACACAGCCTGGTACGGCACCGCACCCGCAGGCACGGCGTGGGCCGGCCGTACGCGCGTACGGCCGGCGGGAAACGCGTAGAGGGAGCCCGTACACCCCATGGGTGCGGACTCCCTCGGCGGGGAAGATCAGAGGCGGACGGCGGCGGTCAGCCCTGCTTCTCGTGCCTGTGCTGCTTCTGGGACTTGTCGAGGACCATCACGAGTCCGGCGATGACCAGGAACAGCACGATCGGCGCCGCGACGTAGAGACCCAGCGTGTCGATCACGCTCAGGCCCTTGCCGGGGTCGTCACCGTCGTCGCGGGTGAGCGCGAGCGCGGGGGACGACATGAGCAGCATCATCAGCGTCGTACCGGCAGCCAGGGCGCCGGCGCGCAGGGCGTTCTTCTTGTCCACGGTGCAAACGTAGCGAACGCCCGGAGCGGCCGCGCGCCCGGGGTGCCATAGGAAGGACCCGGGTGCCGTACGAGGGGCTCATGGGCCGGGGCCCGGCCGGCGGTCCGGGGAGCACGCGAGGCACGCCCCCGGGCCGGACGGACATCCGCGGCGTCAGGCGTCAGGGGTGCCGGGTGCGGCAGCGGACGCCGGGGGCGCCGGACTCGGCCGCAGCACGTCCAGGAGGGCGTGCAGCCGGGGTGACGCGGCCAGTTCCTCCAGCGTGACGGGACGGCCCCCGGCGTCGGCGATGGGCAGTCGCCAGTTCGGATACTGGTCCCAGGTGCCGGGCAGGTTCTGCGGGCGCCGGTCCCCGACGGTGTCCGGCAGCCAGACGCCGACCATCCGGGCCGGCGTGCGCAGCAGGAACCGGTGCACCGCCTGGATCTCGGCCTCCTCGGACGCCGACGAGATTCCTCCGCCCCCGGGCTCACCCCCACCCTCGCCCCAGCCCCTGGATTCACCCTCAGCCCCGCCCCAGCCCTTGGGCTCACCCTCAGCCCCGCCCCCGCCGTCGCCCTTCAGCAGTCCGAGCCGGGCCAGCAGTGCCAGCCACTCCCCCGTGTCCGCGGCCGCCTCGGCCCGCTCCTGCGCCAGGGGCCGGGTCAACAGGCCCAGGCTGTCGCGGAGTTCCACGTGCTCGCCGGTGAGACGGGCGGCGGTGGACGGGAGGTCGTGCGTGGTGGCGGTGGCCAGGCAGTCGGCGCGCCAGCGTTCGGGCGGCAGCGGCAGGCCGTCGCCGGCCCAGTCCCGTTCGAACCACAGGACGGAGGTGCCGAGCACCCCGCGCTCCTGCAGGGCCTCCCGCACGCCCGGCTCGACGGTGCCGAGGTCCTCGCCGATCACCAGTGCCCCGGCACGCGATGCCTCCAGTACGAGGACGGCGAGCATGGCCTCGGCGTCGTAGCGGACGTAGGTGCCCTCGGTGGGCGGCCGGCCCTGCGGGATCCACCAGAGCCGGAACAGGCCCATGACGTGGTCGATACGCAGGGCGCCCGCGTAGCGGAAGAGGGCGCGCAGCAGCCGGCGGTACGGGGCGTAGCCGGACTCGGCCAGCCGGTCGGGGCGCCAGGGCGGCAGGCTCCAGTCCTGGCCCAGCGCGTTGAAGGCGTCCGGTGGGGCGCCCACGGTCATTCCGGCGGCGAAGTGCTCCTGCTGTGCCCAGGCGTCGGCGCCGCCCGGGTGGACGCCGACCGCGAGGTCGTGGACGAGGCCGATGTCCATGCCGGCGTCGCGGGCGGCGCGCTGGGCGGCGGTGAGCTGGGCGTCGGTGAGCCAGGCCAGCCACGTGTGGAAGTCGACGCGGTCCGCCAGTCCGGTCCGGGCGCGGGCGGTCTCGGCCGAGCGCGGGTCGCGCAGTCCGGCCGACCACCGGTGCCAGTCGGAGCCGTGCACCTCGGCCAGCGCGCACCACGTGGCGTGGTCCTCCAGGGCGGTGCCCTCCCGGGCGAGGAAGTCGCCGTGGGCGGCCTGCCGTCCGGGGCCGAGCGGCACGGCGCGGACCAGTTCGAGTGCCTCGCGCTTGAGGTCCCACACGGCGTCGCGGTCGATCAGCGCGCCCTTGTTCAGGACGGAGTCGCGCAGGGCATCGGCGCGGCGGAGCAGGTCGTCGAGCCGGTCGCGGTCGCCGGCGTGGGCGAACTCGGGGACGTCCTCGACGCGCAGGTGCACCGGGTCGGGGAAGCGGCGCGAGGAGGGCCGGTAGGGGGAGGGGTCGGTGGGGGTGCCGGGCACGGCCGCGTGCAGCGGGTTGAGCTGTACGAATCCGGCGCCGAGCGCGCGGCCCGCCCAGGTGGTCAGCTCGCTCAGGTCGCCGAGGTCGCCCATGCCCCAGGAACGGCGGGAGAGCAGGGAGTAGAGCTGGACGAGCAGTCCGTACGTGCGTCCGGGCGGGGCGGGCAGCCGGGCGGGGGCGGCCACGAGGTGGGCGTCGGCGGTGCGGCCGTCGGGTGCGGTGACGCACAGGGTGTGGATGCCGGCCGGGAGGTCCAGGGCGGAGGTGCGGGTCTCGCCCTGCTCGGTCTCGACGCGCAGCCTGGTGCCGTCCGGCAGACCGTCGAGCGCGGCGGGCGCGCGGCCTCCCCAGGACACGACGGTCGGGGGCAGCAGCCGCTCGTGCAGTTCGGCCTCCCGGGACGCGAGGGCGGCGCGGACGGCCTGCGGGGTGCTCGCGTCGACGCCCAGGGCCGCGAGGGCCGCGACGACCGCGGTGTCCGAGGCGGGGACCGTGCGGTCCGTGGAGGGGCGGTAGGAGGTGGCGACGCCGTGCAGGGAGGCCAGCCGCGACAGCGGTGTCCCGGCGGACTCGGCCTCGGCGGCTTCGGCGGCTTCGGTCCGCGGGGCCGACGCGGTGCGGGACGGCGGGTTCTCGACGGGCTCGGCGGGCGGGGCGGACGCGGCGTCGGACGGCGGGTTCTCGGCGGGCTCGGCGGGCGGGGCGGACGCGGCGTCGGACGGCGGGTTCTCGACGGGCTCGGCCGGGGCCATCTAGACCCCCGCTGCGGCGCCGGTCGAGGTCGGCTCGCTGGTCAGGGGGGCGGCGTCGGGGAGGGGCGGCTCGCTGGTCAGCGGCTCGGCGTCGGGCAGCGGCGGCTCACTGGTGAGCGGTGCCTCGCCCCAGGAACCTTCGGCGCTGTCGCACTCCTGCGGAGCAACGCCGAGCGTGTCCCGCTCGGGGACTCGGGCGGGCCGGGCTCCCCGCTGTTTCGGCCGGAGGCCGGCGTCGCGGGCATCGGCGGAGCACTCCGCCGAGGGTTTGGAGAGGGCCGAGAGCAGAAGGTGTGCCGAAGCGGCCACGGGGGTCTCCTTGTCGTCGTGCGGCGGGCGCGGGTTGTCGCAGCCCTACCCAATGAGCGCGGCCGCAGACGTCCACGCACACTCAAGGTGTTCTTGGTCACATTCTGTGTCAGGAGTGGCCATGCCACCAGAAGCCGGTCGGGTGCTGCCGGAGCGCCGCCGCACGGCGCGCCGGGACCCCCGCGCCCGGCAGAGGCGTCGCGGCGCGTCGGCCGGTTCCGTTGACACTGCGACCACGTGAATGGTGGGGTCGGTGCCGCCCCGGCCGAGCCGTGCGGGGGAGCCGAACGACAAGGGAGGGGCTGTTGTTGCAGCTCCGGCGCGGGATGGGAGCCGTACAGCTTCGGCGGGGACGGGGGACCGTGCGGCGGGGGCCGGGTGCCGTTCCGCTCCGCCGGGGGCAGGGTGCCGCCGTGCTCGCGTTCGTCCTCGCCGCGAGTGCGCTGGGCGTGGCGCCGGGTGCCTCCGCGGCGCCGGGTGCCGCAGGCGCCCGGGTTCGGGCTGCCGCCGCCGCGGAGGCGCCGCGCGCGGAGGCCCTGCCGTCGGTCTGGCCGCGCCCGCAGTCCCTGAGCGCGGGCGGTTTTGCCGTCACGGTGACGGACGAGGTGATCCTGGTTGCCGACGCGGTGGCCGATCCGTACGCCCTGGACGCGTTGCGGGCGCTGCTGTGGCAGGCCGGCGCGCGGAAGGTCACGACGGTGGGTGACAGCGACCCGCTCCCCGCGGACGCGTTGCGCGCGGGCGCACTGGTGGTGCGCGCGGGCGCGGAGTCGGCGCACGACAGGCCGACGTACGAGACGGCGCACGGCGAGTCGGCGCACGGCCTGCCTTCGTACGGCGAGTCGGCGCACGGCGGTCAGACACCGGGCAGCGGAACGGCGGGCACCGACCGCGCCAGGAAGCCCACCGGACCGAAGCGCCCGGGCGGCACCGCGGGCTCGACCGGCACCACCGGCTCGGGTCGCACCGCGGGCCCCGGCGGCCGCGACGGTGGCGGTCGCGGTGGTGCCGGGGACGGCAGGAGCGCGTACCCCTTCGGCGGGCACGCCGGAAGCGCGGCGACCGACGGTGCGCACGCCCTCGGTGTCCGCGCCGCGACCCCCCTGGACAAGGCCCTCGCCGCCCTCGGCGCGCCACCCCGCGCCGATCTCCCCTCCGGCGGCTACCGGCTGGCCGTCGGCCGGGCCGGGGGCCGGGCCACGGTCGCGCTCGCCGGAGCGGGCGAGGACGGCCTCTTCCACGCCGTGCAGACGCTGCGCCAGCTGATCGACGGCGACGGGCGCGTCGCGGGCGTCCTGGTCCGCGACTGGCCGGGTACGGCGGTCCGGGGCACGACCGAGGGCTTCTACGGCACCCCGTGGACCCAGGAACAGCGCCTGGCGCAGCTGGACTTCATGGGCCGCACCAAACAGAACCGCTATCTGTACGCGCCCGGCGACGACCTCTACCGCCAGGCGCGCTGGCGTGAGCCGTATCCGGCCCGACAGCGCGCCGACTTCCGCGAGTTGACGGGCCGGGCGGTCCGCGATCACGTCACCCCGGCCTGGGCCGTTGCCCCGGGGCAGGCGATGTGCTTCTCGTCGGACGCCGACGTCGATGCCCTGACACGCAAGCTGGACACCATGTGGGCGCTGGGCTTCCGCGCGTTCCAGCTCCAGTTCCAGGACGTCAGTTACAGCGAGTGGCACTGCGCGGCGGACGCGGAGGAGTTCGGCTCGGGGCCGGAGTCCGCGGCGCGGGCGCAGGCCCGGGTGGCGAACGCGGTGGCCCGGCGGCTGGCCGGACTCCACCCGGACGCACCGGCGTTGTCGCTGATGCCGACCGAGTACTACCAGGACGGCCCGACCGCGTACCGGCGGGCGCTGGCGAGCGTGCTGGACGACGCCGTCGAGGTCGCGTGGACGGGCGTCGGTGTCGTGCCGCGCACCATCACGGGCCGAGAACTCGCCGCCGCCCGGGACGCGTTCGGGCATCCGCTGGTCACGATGGACAACTACCCGGTCAACGACTACGCACAGGACCGGATCTTCCTCGGCCCGTACCAGGGCCGCGAGCCCGCGGTCGCGACGGGTTCGGCGGGCCTGCTCGCCAACGCGATGCGCCAGGCGGAGGCGTCCCGCGTCCCCCTCTTCACCGCCGCCGACTACGCCTGGAATCCCCGCGACTACCGCCCCCAGGACTCCTGGCGGGCCGCGATCGGCGACCTCGCCGACGGTGACGCGCGGGGCGAGCGGGCGTTGAGCGCGCTGGCCGGGAACGACGCGTCGTCGGTCCTGCGCGGCGACGAGTCGGCATACCTGCGCCCGCTCGTCGCGGCCTTCTACAAGACCCGCGCGACACCGGACAGCGCGGCGGCGGACAAGGCGGCGCGGCGGCTGCGGGACGCGTTCGCCGTGATGCGCGGGACACCCGGGCACCTGCCCGGCCGCTCGCTGGCCACCGAAGTACGGCCGTGGAGCCGGCAGTTGGCGCGCTACGGGGACGCGGGCGACACCGCCGTCACCATGCTGCGCGCGCAGGCGGGCGGCGACGCGACGACGGCCTGGCAGTCCTACCGCACCCTCGACGGCCTGCGCGCCGAACTGCGCAGGAGCCGGGTCACGGTCGGCAAGGGCGTCCTCGACCCCTTCCTGACCCGGGCGCAACAGGCGTACGAGGCCTGGGCTGGTCTCGATCACGAGTCCGCGGTGCGGGACGACGCACCGGCCGGTCACGACGCCGCGACCGGGCGCGACTCGTCGGCGGAGCCCGGTTCCTCCGCCGAGCACGGCCGGGCGGCGGGCGGGCGCACCGTCCGCCTGCCGCACACCCGCCCCCTCGCCGCGGTCACCGTGCTCGCCGATCCCGGGACGCCCGGAACCGTCGAGGCGTACGTTCCCGGCGAGGGCTGGCGGCGTCTCGGCACGCTCGCGCCGGGCGGCGCGACGGAGATCTCCGCGACGGTGCGCACGGACGCCCTGCGGGTGACCGGGGCGGGGTCCTCGCACGTACGGCACCTCGTGCCGTGGTTCGCCGACTCCCCCCTCGCGAAACTGGAGTTGGGGCGCACGCGGACGGACGTGGCCATCGGCGGCACCGGGTCGGTGACGGCGCGGCTCGTCCCCCTGCGCCCGTCCGACGTCCGCGGGAAGCTCACCGTGAAGGCACCCAAGGGTGTCAGGGCGCGGGTCCCGGCGACGGAGCTCCTGCGGCGCGGCACGCGGCTCGACGTCCCGGTCGAGATCACCGTCCCGGCCCGGACGCCCTCGGGCACGTACGTGGTGACGGTCGGTTTCGGCGGGGTGACCCGCGCCTTCACGGTCCGCGCGTTTCCCCGCACGGAGGGACCCGACCTCGCCCGGAACGCGAGGGCACGCTCCTCGGGCGACGAGACGGCGGACTTCCCGGCGTCGGCGGCGAACGACGGCGACCGGGGGACGCGCTGGTCCTCGCCCGCCCGGGACGACGCCTGGTGGCAGATGGAACTGGCCGCTCCGGTGCGCCTGGGCCAAGTGGTGCTGCGCTGGCAGGACGCATACGCCTCCACGTACCGGATCCAGGTTTCCGGAGACGGCCGCACCTGGCGGACGGCCTCGGAGGTGCGGGACGGGCGGGGTGGCCGCGAGTCGGTGCGCATGGACGAACGGGACGTGCGGTTCGTGCGCGTCCAGGGAGCGCGGCGGGCGACGCGGTACGGCTACTCGCTGTGGTCGGTGGAGGCGTACGGCGTGGCACGGTGACGTCCGGTGGCCTGCGGCGCGGCACGGTGACGTCCGGGCGGTACGGCGTGGCCCGGTGACGTGACGTCCGGAGCGTACGGCGTGCCCCGGTGCGAGGAACACCGGGCGGGACCGGCGGGCCGCGCGGTGAACCGGTAACGCCGCGGGGGTCGATAGACGGGGTGTGAGACTGTTCCGCCCCATGGGGGGCCACCGGGAGGACGCGACGGACGCGGCGCTGCTGCGGGCCGTCGCGGACGGGGACTCGGCGGCGATGGCCGCGCTGTACGACCGGCACGCCGGCTGGCTGCACACGCGGCTGACCCGGCGGTGCGCGGACCCCGAGGTCGTGCGCGAGGTGCTCCAGGACACCTTCGTGACCGTGTGGCGGTCGGCGGCCGCCCACCGGGGCGAGGAGGCCGGCGGCTGGCTGTGGACGATCGCGGCCCGGCGGCTGGTGGACGCGCGCCGGGTGCAGGAGCGGGCCGCGCGGGTGGAGTACGAGGCACCGGCGCCGGCGGCCTCCGCCGAGGAACGGGTGCTGGCCGGACTGGAGTACGGGGACGTCGGCGCGGCGCTGGACCGCATCTCGCCCGAGCTGCGCGAGGTGCTGCGGGCGACGGTGGTCGACGGACTGACCACCCGGGAGACGGCCCGGCTCCTCGGCATCCCCGAGGGCACGGTCAAGACCCGCGCCATGCGCGCCCGCGCCGAACTCCGGGCGGCCCTCGCCCATCTGAACCCGTCCCCGGTCCCGGCGCCGGGCCCGGCCACGCTGGGAGGTCCGGCATGACCGGCTGGCACGCACCCGACGACCTGATCACCCGCTACACGGACGGCTCCCTGCCGGAGACGGACGCCTGGTCCCTGGAGAAACACCTGGAGGGCTGCACCCCGTGCGCCGTCCGGGCGTCGCGCGCGGCACGGGCGGGAGCGGCGGGGACGGTGCTTGCGGAGGTACGCGACGCGGTCCTGCACGCGGCAGACCCGCGGTCGGCACCGGTGCCCGCCGGCACCGCGCCGGGGACGCCGCTGCCCGCGCCGGTCCCGGTCGACACCGCGCCCGGCCTCGTCCGAACCGCCGGGGGGCGGCTCGGGCAGATCCGCACCGCGGGACGGCGGCTCGGGCAGATCCGCACCGCGGGACGGCGGCCCGGGCGGTTCCGAACCGTTGGAGGACGGCTCACGCACGCCCGGACCGTCGGGGGACGGCCCGCGCAGGTCCGCACCGTCGAGGGACGGCCGGCTCAGGTGCCCACCGCCGAGCAACGGCCCGAGCAGATCCGAGCCGCCGGGAAACGGCTGACGCAGGTCCGTACCGCCGGGAGAAGGCTGACGCAGGCCCGTACCGCCGGGGCGCGGACCGGACGCGCCCTGTGGGCCGCGGGCCCCGCGTTGCGCGGGGCCTGGGCGGGGGCGGTGGTGCTCGTGGCCGTGGGGGCGCTCGTCCTCGCGTACGGCGGTGGATTCGACGGGGCGCGTCCGCTGCTGCTCGCCGTCGCGCCGGTCGTCCCCGTAGCCGGAGTCGCACTCTCCTACGGGCGGCACGCCGATCCCCTGCACGAGATCGCCGCGGCGTCGCCCGCCGGCGGGCTGCGGCTGGTGCTCACGCGGACAGCCGCGGTCCTCGCGGTGAGCCTGCCCCTGCTGACGGCGGCGGGCCTCCTGCTCCCGGCCGGCGATCCGCGGCTGCCGCAGGCGCCCCCGGCGGCCGCCTGGCTGCTGCCCGGCCTCGCCCTGACGCTGGCCACGCTGGCACTGTCGGGGTACGTGGGCTGCCGGGCCGCCTCGGCGGTGGTGGGCGCCGGCTGGGTGCTCGCGCTGGCCGGGCCCGTCCTGGCGGACACGGGTGCGGGTCTGACGGCCCGTCTCACCCAGCAGCTCTCCCTCTACTTCACCGGCGCCCCGCCGCAGTGGGCCTGGGCGGCGGGCTCCGCGCTCTGCGCCCTGCTTCTCGCCGCGCGCCGTACCGCGTACGACCGTCTGGAGACGATGTGACCCCCGGAACCACCGACGCCACCACGGCCCGAACCACCGGTCCCACCAGAACCAGAACCGGCACCGGCACGCCGTCCGGCCCCTCGTCCATCCATGTCCGCGGCCTGACCGTCCGCCATCGCGGGACCGTCGCCCTGGACGCCGTCGACCTCGACTTCGGCCCCGGCGTCCACGGGCTGCTCGGTCCGAACGGGGCCGGCAAGACCTCCCTCATCCGTGTCCTCGCGACGGTCGCGGAGCCCGCCTCGGGCCGGGTGGAGATGCTCGGCAGCGACCTCGGCCGCCACCGGGAGCGCGGCGCGGTCCGCCGGGAACTGGGCTATCTGCCGCAGGAGTTCGGGTACTACCCGGGATTCACGGTGCGGGAGTTCGTGGCGTACGTGGCCTGGCTGAAGGAGATGCCGGCCGCGGCCACCCCGGCCGCGGTCGAGCGCGCGGTGACCCGGGTCGGGCTCGCCGACCGCATCGACGCGAAGGTGAGGACGCTCTCCGGCGGGATGATCCGCCGCGTCGGCATCGCGCAGGCCATCGTGAACGACCCCCGGGTCCTGCTCCTCGACGAACCCACCGCGGGACTGGACCCCGAGCAGCGCGTCGAGTTCCGCGCGCTGCTGCGGGACCTCGGCGGGACGGCCACGGTGCTCGTCTCGACCCACCTGGTGGAGGACGTGGCAGCCGCCTGCACGGACGTCACATTGATCGAGGCGGGCCGGGTCGCCTACCGCGGCACCCCGCCGTCGCTGGCCGCCCTTGGCGCGGACGGCGCGGACTCCGACGGCAACGCCATCGAGCGCGGGTACACAGCGGCCCTGCGGGCCCACCGCGCGTGCACCCCTGCGGAGGCCGGCCGATGACCGCAGGGACCCGGCCGGCCTCCGCCGGGTACCGCGCGGCACCCGTTCGTCCGCCCCGCACGACGCCCGCGGCCGATGCCGCACCCGCACCCCACCCGCTGCGCACCGAGTTCCTGCGGGGCTTCGCCCCCTGGGCGGGTGCCGCGCTGCTGGTCGCGCTGGCGTGGCCCCTGGTGGCGACCGCGTCCCAGTGGCAGGGCAGCTGGGGCGAGACGACCACCAGGCTGAGCGCCGCAGCGGCCATGATCGGCGCCCCCTTCGCGCTGGCCGCGGGCGCCTGGCACGGCGGACGGGAACGCCGACTGGGGACGACGGAACTGCGTGCCTCGACCGCGCGTGGCCCGCTGGCCCAGCTCCTGACGGCGGCGCTGCCGCTCGCCTGCTGGCTGACCGCGGCCTGTCTGGCGGCGGCGGCCGGCGCGCTGCTCGCCTGCGCGCCCTACGCGTCGGCGGGCGGCCCGGCCCCGGCCGTCCCCGCGGGGACCGCCCTCTCCGTCGGCGCGTGCACGGTGCTCGGGCACGTGGCCGGACGCGTGCTGCCGTGGCGGCTGACCGCGCCCGCGCTGGCGATCTGCGGATACGTCCTCGCCGGCACCCTGGGCACCTCGCAGTCCGGCCTGCGCCACCTGGTGTTCGCGCATGTGCAGGGCAACGACGACAGCGAGCTGCCCCTGTGGTGGTATCCGCTCGTCTCCGTGCTGTGGGCGGCCGCTCTCGCCGCCGCCGCGGTCCTGGTCCACACCGCGCGCCGCCGGGCGACCGCGCTGCTGCCGCTCGGCGCCGCGCTGGTCGCCGCCGTCCTCCTCGTCCAGACGGGTGACGGCCTGCTGCGCGACAACCCCGCGTTCCGCCGGCAGGTGTGCGACACGTCGGTCACCCCGCACGTGTGCGTCAACGCCACCCGTCCCGGCCTGCTGCCAGAGGTCACGGACGCGCTGTCCGGTCTCACCGGCCGCCTGGAGGGCGTACGGAACCTGCCGGTGCGCTTCGAGGACCTCGGACGCCGCCCGCGCGGGGACGAGGCGGAACTCCCGATGCTCACGCCGTTCGGCTGGGGTGTCGTACGCGGCGAGGTGACCGACCCGGAACGGTACGCCTGGCAGGCCGCGCACGCGCTGGTCCGCTGGGACTGCGACGGGACGCCCTCGGCACGGCGGGTCCGGGTGACCGACGAGGCCGTGCTCCGCTGGCTGGCCCCCGATCCGATGGCCCGCCGCCTGCCGGCGGATCTCGCGGAGTGGGCGCGCACGAGCGGCGACCAGGGGGAGACCGCCCGTTTCCGCGCCGAGGACGAGGCATACGCCCGGCTGGCCGCCATGACCGACGCCGAGCGCCGCCCCTGGCTCGGCCGCTACTTCGCGACGGCCCGTGCGTGCGACCCGGCCCCGAGCGAGGTCCCGTCCCTGTGAACAGCCTCCGCCCGCCGGGCCCCCTCGTCCTGTACGCCCGTTCCCGCGACCTGCCGGTGACCGTGGCCGCGCTGGTCTGCACCGCGCTGCTCACCCTCTGGGCGGCGAGCCGCCCGGAGACCTATCTGGACCCGTACCGCAGGGTCCCGCTGCTCTCCCTCGCCCCACTGCTGGCCTCGGCGGCGATCGGGGTGAGCCTCCACTCGTCCACGCGGGACCTGGACGACACCGCCGTACGCCCCTGGTGGCCCCGGCGACTGGCCCATCTGCTGGTGCTCAGCGCGCTCGCGGCGCTGCTCCTCGCCCTCGCGGTGCCGGGGCACGCCGACGTGTTCGGCGCGGCGGCGATGGTCCGCAACACGCTCGGCGCGGTCGGGCTCACGGCGGTGTCGGCGGCGGTGTTCGGGGCCCGGGCGAGCTGGCTGCCGACGACGCTGTACTTCAGCGGGATGTATCTGTCGGCGTCCGCGCCCCGTGTGAGAAACGAGACAGTCCTGGCGTGGCCCATGCAGACGGGGCCGCAGCCGGGTGCGTGGGCCGTGGCGCTGGCACTGTTCGTGACCGGGCTGGCGCTCTGCGCGGTGCGCGGTGCCCGCCCCGAAGGGCCCCGCGGCTGACGCGGGGCCGTGCGCGGCCGGCCGGGCACGGGTGTGCGGGCAGGCCGGGCGGAACCGTGTGCCGCAGGCCGGGCCGGGGATGTGCAAAAGCCCGGATCGTCAGGCGGAGATGCCGTCGATCCGGGCCATCGCGTCCTCGGCGCCGTACGGCTGCAGGTAGGGCAGCCAGCGCGGGTCGCGATGGCCGGTTCCGATGATGCGCCAGGCGAGCCCCGTCGGCGGGGCGGGTTTGTGGCGCAGCCGCCAGCCGATCTCGACCAGATGGCGGTCGGCCTTGACGTGGTTGCAGCGGCGGCAGGACGCCACCACGTTGTCCCAGACGTGCTGACCCCCGCGGCTGCGCGGGATGACGTGGTCGACGCTGGTGGCGATGCCACCGCAGTACATGCACCGGCCGCCGTCCCGGGCGAAGAGAGCTCGCCTGGTCAGCGGGACGGGGCCCCGGTAGGGGACCCGGACGAACCTCTTCAGCCGGACCACGCTGGGTGCGGGGACAGTCACGGTCGCGCTGTGCATGAAGGCGCCGGATTCCTCGAGACAGACGGCCTTGTTCTCAAGGACGAGGACGAGCGCGCGGCGGAGCGGTACGACGCCGAGTGGCTCGTACGACGCGTTGAGGACCAGGACATGCGGCACGGATGCCTCCTTGTACGCCGGCGGCGCGTGGCTCGCGCCGGGACGATCTGTGGCCAGTGTCCCCTCATGCCTGGTGGAAGCGCCACCATGTCCCGGTAACGGGCTGGGAGTGTTTTCGACCACACCTCGTTCATCCCCAGGTGAGCACAGTCCCTCCCCCGGGCATCGCAACGATCCACACACGATGCCCCGTTAGTGTGGTGGGTCTGCCCGACGGTGTCCCTCTCGTGATTTCCGGCCGCGGGCGGACCGCTACGCCTGGAGGTACCCCCGTGTTCTTGTCCGTCCTGCCGGCCGCAGCCACGCCGTCGCCTTCACCGTCGACGACGGCCGACCCGCTCCAGGACGCCCAGGAGAGCGCGACCAACGCCGCCAGCTGGGTCGAGCAGAACTGGTCCACCTGGCTCAGCATCGGCCTGCGCGTCCTGCTCATCGTCGTCATCGCGGTGGCCCTGAGAATCGCGGTGCGCCGGGCGATCACCAAGTTCATAGAACGGATGAACCGGACGGCGCAGGCCGTCGACGGCACCGCGCTCGGCGGTCTCCTGGTGAACGTGGAACGGCGCCGGCAGCGGTCCCAGGCCATAGGTTCGGTACTGCGCTCGGTCGCGTCCTTCCTGATCCTGGGTACGGCCGCGCTGATGATCCTCGGCACGTTCGAGATCAACCTCGCGCCGCTGCTCGCCTCCGCCGGTGTGGCCGGTGTGGCCATCGGTTTCGGTGCCCGCAACCTGGTCACCGACTTCCTGTCCGGCGTGTTCATGATCCTGGAGGACCAGTACGGCGTCGGTGACACCATCGACGCCGGGGTGGCCTCGGGCGAGGTGATCGAGGTCGGCCTGCGCGTCACCAAACTGCGCGGCGACAACGGTGAGATCTGGTACGTCCGCAACGGCGAGGTCAAGCGCATCGGCAACCTCTCGCAGGGCTGGGCCACAGCGGGCGTCGACGTCACCGTCAGCGCCGCGGAGGACCTGGACCGCGTCCGTTCCGTGCTCAACCAGGTCGCCGAGGACATGAGCAAGGCGGAACCCTGGAACGAGCTGCTGTGGGGCCCGATCGAGGTGCTGGGCCTCGACAGCGTCCTGCTGGACTCGATGGTCGTCCGGGTCTCGGCCAAGACGATGCCCGGCAAGGCCCTGACCGTGGAGCGCGAGCTGCGCTGGCGCATCAAGCGGGCCTTCGATGAGGCCGACATCCGGATCGTCGGCGGCTCCACGGTGCAGCCGGAGGAGCTCCCCGCCCCGGACCCGACGGCGGCGGTGGCGGCCCCCTCGGTGTACGCGAACTCCGCCTCCCCGCAGTCGGAGGCCGCGTCACCGATCGCGCCCCGGCAGAGGTAGACCCCGCACGGACCGCAGGAGGGGCGCCCGGAACACTCCGGGCGCCCCTCCGCCGTACCCGAGGCCCCTCCGCCGAACCCGAGCCCCTCGCGTCCACGCACCCGCCCACGTGATCCGCCGCCCCACCCCATTGATCCGCGCCCCCGCAGGTAACGACTCTGTTGCCGCGGGGGCGGTTTCTCTTGACGCCCCGGCGGCACCGCGCATACGTTCCTCTCACCGAACTGGAAACTTTCCTAACAGTGATGGGCGATGCGGTGGCCCCGGCCCCCGTGTGGACTTCCCCGCCGCGTCACTGGAAAGCTGGGCAGCCGAGAGGCAGGTGGGGACAGACATGGCCGGATCAGCCGGTACGCCGGGAACTCCGCGCGTCCTGCGCGCCATGAACGACCGTGCCGCCCTCGATCTCCTGCTGGAGCACGGCCCCCTGTCCCGCACCCGGATCGGGAAGCTGACCGGGCTGTCCAAGCCCACCGCCTCCCAGCTCCTGGCCCGCCTGGAGGCCGCCGGCCTCGTGCTCGCCACCGGGACCAGCGAGGGACGCCCGGGCCCGAACGCGCAGCTGTACGCCGTCAATCCCCGCGCCGCCCACGCGGCGGGGCTGGACGTCACCCCCGCGCGCATCCGGGCCGCCGTCGCGGACATGACGGGACGGACCGTGGGTGAGTACGAGCTGCCCACGCCCGGCCGGCGCCCCGCCCACCCCGTCGTCCGGCAGGTCACCGACGCGCTGGACGGGGCCGTGAAGGCCGCGGGGCTCACCCGGGACGACGTCCACCGCCTCGTCATCGCGACCCCGGGCGCCTTCGACCCCAACACCGGACGGCTGCGCTACGCCTCGCACCTGCCCGGATGGCACTCCCCCAGCATCCTCGACGAGCTGGCCGCCGCGCTGCCGATGCCCGTCGAGTACGAGAACGACGTCAATCTCGTCGCCGTCGCCGAACAGCGGCTCGGCGCGGCCCGCGGCCACGAGGACTTCGTCCTGCTGTGGAGCGAGGGCGGCCTCGGTGCCGCGCTCGTCCTCGGCGGCCGGCTGCACCGCGGCTGGACCGGCGGCGCCGGCGAGGTCGGCTTCCTGCCGGTGCCCGGCGCGCCCCTGGTCCGCCACGTCACCCGCGCCAACAGCGGCGGCTACCAGGAACTGGCAGGCTCCCAGGCACTCCCGGCGCTGGCCCGCGAGCTGGGCATCCGGCCCGTGCCGAGCGGGCCGTACGCCGAGGTCGCCGCCGCCCTCGTCGCCCGGGCCGCCGCCGTGCACGAGGGAGCGCACCTGCGCCTGCTGGAGACGTACGCGACCGGGCTGGCCACCGGTCTCGCCTCGCTCGTCTCCGTGCTCGACCCCGAACTCGTCGTGCTCAGCGGCGCCTCCCTCACCGCCGGCGGTGAGCCGCTGCGGGCCCTGGTCCAGGCCGAGCTGGAGGAGCTGGCCGCGTCCCGGCCGCGCCTCGTCGTCGGTGACGTCCGTGAACACCCCGTGCTGCGCGGCGCGCTGGAGAGCGCGCTCGCGGCCACCCGCGACGAGGTCTTCGACACCTCGCGCTGAACCCATCCCGCCGTACCCGCCTCACCCCCGCGTCCCCTGCAGTCCCGCCCGTCCAAGGGAGACCCCGCCATGCCCGAAATATCCCGGAAAGCGGCCGTCGCGCTGGCCGTCTCCGCCTCGATGGCCCTCCTCACCACCGCGTGTACCGGCCAGTCCGACGGGGGGGCGAGCGACGACGCCTCCCGGGAGACGACGCTCAACTTCTGGCACGCCTGGAGTGCGCCCGCCGAGGTCGAGGCCGTGAAGTCACTGGTCGCGGGCTTCGAGAAGGCACACCCCAACATCCATGTGAACGTCGTCGGCAACATGACGGACGACAAGACCAACCAGGCGCTGCGCGCGGGTGGCGACAAGGCCCCCGACGTCGTCTCCTCCTTCACCACGAACAACGTGGGCAAGTTCTGCTCCTCCGGCGCCTTCGTCGACCTCGACCCGTTCTTCGAGAAGGCGGGACCCGACCCGGAGAAGACGTTCCCGAAGGCGATGAACGCGTACACCCGGTTCGAAGGCAACCGCTGCACGGTGCCGATGCTCGGCGACGCGTACGGGCTGTACTACAACAAGACCGCGTTCGAGAAGGCCGGCCTCACGAGCCCGCCGAGGACCTGGTCCGAGTTCGAGAAGGCCGCCAAGAAGCTCACCGTCACCAAGGGGGACTCGTACTCCCAGCTCGGCTTCATGCCGAACTACCACGGCTGGGAGTCGACCACCGAGCACTATCTGGGGCAGTTCTCGCCGACGTACTTCGACCGGAACGGCAAGTCCAACATCGCCAAGGACCCGGCGTTCAAGGAAGCGTTCACCCTGCAGAAGCGGCTGGTCGACGGACTCGGCGGCTATCGGAGGCTGGAGAAGTACCGGTCCGGGCTCGGTGACGAATGGGGCCCCAAGCACCCCTTCCACACCGGCCAGGTCGCGATGCAGCTGGACGGCGAGTGGCGGCTCGGCATGGCCGAGAAGACGAAGCCCGGCTTCGAGATCGGCGTCGCCCCCCTGCCCGTGCCCGACGACCAGGCCGACCAGTACGGCAAGGGCTACATCACCGGCGCCGTCGCGGGAATCGCTGCCACCAGCAAGAAGCAGAACGCGGCCTGGGAGCTGCTGAAGTACATGACCACGGACACGGACGCGGTGGTCGGCTTCGCCAACGCCATCCACAACGTGCCGTCCACGCTGGCCGCCCTCAAGTCGCCGAAGCTGAAGTACGACCCGCGCTTCAAGACGTTCCTGGACATCGCCTCGAACCCCGACTCGACGACGACCCCGGCGTCGGTCAACGGCGGTACCTACCTCGTGTCGATCCAGCAGTTCGGCTACGACTACGAGAGCGGCAAGGCCAGGGATCTGGCGGCGGGCCTGAAGAAGACCGCCGCGCAGATCGACACGGACATCGCCCAGGCGAAGTGACATCCTCATGAGCGCCACGTACACACTGCGCGCCAAGCGCCGCCGGGCGGCGCTGCGCACGGCCGCCTTCATGTCGCCCTGGCTCATCGGCTTCGCGGTCTTCTTCGCCTATCCGCTGATCTCGACGGTCTACTTCTCCTTCATGCACTACGACGGCTTCAGGCCCCCGACGTGGAGCGGGACGAAGAACTGGGTCTACGTCTTCCAGAACTACCCCTTGTTGTGGCCCGCGTTGAAGAACACGCTGTACCTCGTCGTCGTCATGGTCAGCCTCCGTGTCCTGTTCGGGCTCGGGGTCGGGCTGCTGATCACGAAGATCAGGACCGGCACGGGCGTGTTCCGCACGCTCTTCTACCTGCCCTATCTGGCCCCGCCCGTCGCCGCCACGATGGCCTTCGCCTTCCTGCTCAACCCGGGCACGGGACCGGTCAACGCGATCCTGGAGGGCATCGGGATCCCGGCACCGGGCTGGTTCAACGACCCCTCCTGGTCCAAGCCCGCCCTCACCGTGCTCGCCCTGTGGGGCGTCGGCGACCTCATGGTCATCTTCATGGCGGCGCTGCTCGACGTGCCGAGGGAGCAGTACGAGGCGGCGGAGCTGGACGGCACGTCCGCGTGGCAGCGGTTCCGGTACGTGACCCTGCCGAACATCTCGCCGATCGTGATGTTCGCCGTGGTCACCGGCGTGATCCAGACCATGCAGTACTACACGCAGCCGCTGATCGCCGGGAAGGTCGCGTCCGGGGTCATCCAGGGCGCGGGCACACAGTTCGAGCCCGGCTACCCGGACAGGTCGACGCTCACCCTGCCGCAGCTCGTCTACAACCTCGGCTTCCAGCGCTTCGACTACGGCTCCGCCTGTGTGGTCGCGCTCGTGCTGTTCGCCCTGTCCATGGTGTTCACCGCGTTCCTGATGCGGCGCCGGGGCGGCCTCATCCAGGCAGGTGACTGACCCATGACCCACGTACTCGACAAGCCGGTGGAGTCGGGGCCCCGCCCCGTCTCCCCCGCCGAACGCACCGCCCGCCGCCGGGTCCTCCTGGAGTGGGTCGCCGTGCACGCGCTGGGCGTGGCGGCGGCGCTCTTCTTCGTCCTTCCCTTCGTGTTCGTCTTCCTGACCTCGCTGATGAGCGACACCCAGGCACTCAGCCGGGACCTGATCCCGCACACCTGGGAGTGGGGCAACTACCGGAAGGTCTTCGACACCCCCGGCTTCCTGACCTGGTGGAAGAACACGCTGCTCTACGCCGGCCTCGGCACCGTCCTGACCGTCGTCTCGTCGGTCCCGGTGGCGTACGCGCTCGCCAAGTTCCGCTTCCGGGGCCGGAATCTGTCCCTGATGCTGGTCATCTCGATGATGATGCTGCCGCCGCAGGTCGTCGTCATCCCGATGTACCTGTTCTGGGCGAAGCAGCTGGACCTGTCCGGCACACTGTGGCCGCTGATCGTCCCGATGGCGTTCGGGGACGCGTTCTCCATCTTCCTGCTGCGCCAGTTCCTGACGACCATCCCGAACGAGTACCTCGACGCGGCGAAGGTCGACGGCTGCGGTGACCTCAGGACGCTGCTGAGGGTCGTCCTGCCGATGGCGAAGCCCGGCATCGCGGCCGTCGCGCTCTTCCAGTTCTTCTACGCCTGGAACGACTACTTCGGCCCGCAGATCTACGCGTCCGAGAACCCCGGTGCCTGGACACTGAGTTACGGCCTGGAGTCGTTCAAGGGCGCGCACCACACCGACTGGAATCTCACCATGGCCGCGACCGTCCTGGTCATGGCCCCCGTGATCCTCGTGTTCTTCTTCGCGCAGAAGGCGTTCGTCGAGGGTGTCACGCTGACCGGAGTGAAGGGCTGACTATGAAACTGGCAGTAGTGGGCGGGGGCTCCACGTACACCCCTGAACTCATCGACGGCTTCGCCCGGCTGCGGGACACCCTGCCCGTGGAGGAACTGGTGCTCGTCGACCCGGCCGCCGACCGCCTCGAACTGGTGGGCGGCCTCGCCCGGCGGATCTTCGCCAGGCTGGGGCACCCCGGGAGGATCGTCACCACGTCCGACCTGGACGCGGGGGTCGAGGGCGCGGACGCCGTGCTGCTGCAACTGCGCGTCGGCGGACAGACCGCCCGCAACGAGGACGAGACGTGGCCGCTGGAGTGCGGCTGCGTCGGCCAGGAGACGACGGGCGCGGGCGGCCTCGCCAAGGCGCTGCGCACCGTGCCGGTGGTGCTGGACATCGCCGAGCGGGTCCGCCGGACGAATCCGGACGCCTGGATCATCGACTTCACCAATCCGGTCGGCATCGTCACCCGCGCCCTGCTCCAGGCGGGGCACAGGACGGTCGGGCTGTGCAACGTCGCGATCGGCTTCCAGCGGAAGTTCGCCGGACTGCTCGGGGTCTCCCCCGCCGACGTGCACCTGGACCACGTGGGCCTGAACCACCTCACCTGGGAGACCGCCGTGCGGCTCGGCGGTCCGGAGGGCGAGAACGTCCTGCCGCGGCTGCTCACCGAGCACGGCGACGCCATCGCCGGCGACCTGCACCTGCCGCGCGGCCTCGTCGACCGCCTCGGTGTCGTCCCGTCGTACTACCTGCGCTACTACTACGCGCACGACGAGGTCGTGCGCGAGCTGCGCACCAAGCCGTCCCGCGCCGCCGAAGTCGCCGAGATGGAGAAGCAGTTGCTCCGGATGTACGGCGACCCGTCGCTGGACGAGAAGCCGGAGCTGCTGGCGAAGCGCGGCGGCGCGTACTACTCGGAGGCGGCCGTGGACCTGGCGGCCGCGCTGCTCGGCGGGGGCGGCAGCCCGTACCAGGTGGTGAACACGTACAACCGGGGCACGCTGCCCTTCCTGCCGGACGACGCGGTGATCGAGGTGCAGGCGGCGGTCGGCGCCAAGGGGCCGACGCCGCTGCCGGTGCCGGCCGTGGACCCGCTGTACGCGGGGCTGATGGCGGGCGTGAGCGCCTACGAGGACCTGGCGCTCGATGCTGCCCTGCGCGGTGGCCGCGACCGGGTGTTCCGCGCGCTGCTCGCGCACCCGCTGGTCGGCCGGTACGCGTCCGCCGACGCCCTCACCGACCTGCTGATCGCGCACAACCGGGAGCACCTCGCGTGGGCATGACCGCGAGCGTCCTCGCCGTCGACGCGGGGAACAGCAAGACGGACGTCGCGGTCGTGACGGCCGGCGGGAAGGTCCTCGCCACGGCGCGCGGCGGCGGGTTCCGGCCTCCCGCGGTGGGCGTCGAGACGGCCGTGGACGCCGTCGCCGACGCGGTCCACCGGGCGTTCGCCACGGCGGACGTCACCTCCGTCGCCCATGTCTCCGCCTGTCTCGCCAACGCCGATCTGCCGGTGGAGGAGGAGCAGCTGGCGGGGGCGCTCCGGGCGCGCGGATGGGGCGCGAGCGTGGAGGTACGCAACGACACCTTCGCGATCCTGCGGGCCGGGATCGCCGAACCGCGCGGGGTCGCCGTGGTGTGCGGTGCCGGGATCAACTGCGTGGGCATGCGGCCCGACGGCCGTACCGCCCGCTTCCCGGCGCTCGGCCGGATCTCCGGCGACTGGGGCGGCGGCTGGGGCCTGGCGGAGGAGGCCCTGTGGCACGCGGCGCGCGCCGAGGACGGGCGGGGCGGGCCCACGGCCCTCGCCCGCACCCTCCCGGCCCACTTCGGCCTCGGCTCCATGTACGCGCTGATCGAGGCTCTGCATCTGGAACACATCGGCAACGCCCGGCGGCACGAGCTGACCCCGGTGCTGTTCGCCACCGCGGCGGACGGCGACCCGGTGGCCCGCGCGCTCGTCGACCGGCTCGCGGACGAGGTGGTCGCCATGGCGACGGTGGCCCTGACCCGCCTGGACCTGCTGGACGAGGAGGCGCCCGTCCTGCTCGGCGGCGGCATCCTCGCCGCCCGGCACCCCCAGCTGGACGACCGGATCGGCGAACTGCTGGCCGACCGCGCGCCCAAGGCGGTCCCCAGGGTGGTCACGGCCTCCCCCGTGCTGGGCGCCGCCCTCCTCGGCCTCGATCACGTGCGGGCCCCCGACGAGGCCCACGCGCGCGTGCGCGCCTTCTACGAAGGGGAGTGAGCCCCGCGCGCGGGGACGTGTGCTCCCGCGCGCGGGGCGCGCCACCTGGGCACGGGTGGGAACCGAACGGATCCTGCGCGCGTATTCATGGGCAGGGGGTGGTGCGGGGAGTCGTGCGCTGCGCCGGAACCGGACAGGTGGGCCGCGATCCGCACAAGATCGAGTCAAGGCCTGTGCGGATGTCCGTCGCGGCGGCGATACTTGCGCCCGTGCCTCTCCGTCCGCGCCCGTCAGTGCGGCGGGGCGGGGTGGCCGACGGAGGACCATGGGGGAGGTCACGTGACACACCCGCAGCAGGGCGGTGCGGCGCCGGCTGCGCCGGCCGGGCCGGGCGTGCCGCCGGCGGTGCCGGCGCAGGCCGGAGTACCGGCGCCGAGGCCGGCCGCGCGACCGCTGCCCGACGGCGCTCCGCCCCGGCGTACGGCGTGGGCCGAGGGCGTCGACCGGCTGCGGGCGGGCGCGACGACCGAGCCCGGCCGGCTGCGGATCATCGGCGCCCTGCTGGCGCTGCTGGTGGTCGCGTTCGGCTCCGTCACCGCCTGGCAGATGACGGAGCGTTCGGCCGCGGCCGACGACGTCCTGCACAAGAGCCAGCCGCTGAGCTCCGACGCGGCGGACATCTACCGCTCGCTCGCCGACGCCAACACGGCTGCCTCCAGCGGGTTCCTGGCGGGCGGTCAGGAGCCGGACGACACCCGCCGGCGCTACGAGGACGACATCAGGACCGCCGCCGCGAAACTGGTCACCGCCGCCGCCAACTCCGAGCCGGGCTCCCCGTCGGCGCACACGGTCACCAAGCTGAACGAGCTCCTGCCGGAGTACAAGGGCCTGGTCGAGCGGGCCCGGGCGAACAACCGCCAGGGTTTCCCGCTCGGCGGCGCCTACCTGCGGTACGCGAACGAGAAGATGCAGGAGGAGATGCTCCCGGCCGCCGAGGACCTCTACACCTCGGAGAACCGGCGGCTGCGCTCCGACTATGCCGCCGCGACCCCGTACCCGTGGGCCGCGATCGGACTCGGCGTCCTCGTCCTCGGCGCGCTCGTCGGGGCCCAGCGGCGTCACTACCGGCACACGAACCGGGTCCTGAACCAGGGCCTGGCCGCCGCCACGGCCGCCTGCGCGGTGGTCCTGCTCTGGCTGGTCGTCGGGCACAGCGTCGCCCGCGCCGGACTCGACTCCTCGTACGACCACGGTGTCCGCTCGCTGAACGTGCTGCACGACGCCCAGATCGCCTCCCTCAAGGCCCGGGGCAACGAGACGCTCACCCTGGTGAGCCGCGGCGCGGAGACCGTCAAGGTCGACGGCGAGCCCAAGGACAAGTTCGACGTCGCCTTCCAGGCCGCGATGAGGGACCTCACCGAGGGGCTGGCCCAGGCGGACTCCCTCGCGGACGACACGGCGGGCCAGAAGCCCGTCGCGGCCGCCACCGGCAACATGAAGGTGTGGAAGTCCCGCCACCTTCAGGCCCGCAAGGCCGACGACGCGGGCGACTACCGGGGCGCCCTGGACAGGATCATCGGCACCCCGGCGCAGAAGCCGACCGCCGAATGCTTCGACGGCGTCGACGACAATCTGGACCTGGCCCTCGGCCACGAGGAGCGGGAGTTCCGGCAGGCGGCGGGGGACGGCCGGGGTGCGATGACCGGCCTGCCCGCCGGCGCGGCCCTCCTCGCGGTGCTGGGCGCGGCGGCTGCGGTCCTGGGCATCGGGCGCAGGCTTTCGGAGTACCGGTGAGGGGAGGAGCGGCGATGACGCTACGACGGCTGCGGGCGAGCCTGCGGGGCTGGGGTGGAGTGGGCGCGATGGCGCTCGCCTGTGCCCTCACCGCGGCCCTCGCGCTGCTGCTCCCGCTGGCCGACGCACACGGGGACGGCAGCACGGGCACCGGTGGGCCGGGCGTCGCGGACGGCCGGCAGCTGAAGGCCGAGGAGTGCACGGACCCCCAGGACCTGAGCCCCTCCCCCTCCGGTGACGAGAGCGGCACCACCGTCAGGGCCATCAAGGAGCGCGGCTATCTGAAGGTCGGCGTCGACCAGAACAGCTACCGCTGGGGCTACCGCGACCCGAACAGCACCAAGCAGAAGGTCGAGCTGGAGGGCTTCGACATCGACCTGGCGCGACGGATGGCGCAGGCGCTCCTCGGCAGCCCGGACAAGATCCGCTTCCAGGCCATCCCCACCAACGAGCGCATCCCCGCCGTGCAGCAGGGACGGGTCGACATGGTGGTCCGCACCATGACGATCTCCTGCGACCGCCTGGACCAAGTGGCCTTCTCCGCGCCCTACTTCGTGACCGGTCAGCAGGTGCTCGCCCCCAAGAAGTCGGCCATCGAGGGCTACGACGACACCCTCGCCGGCAAGAGGATCTGCACGGCCGACAGTTCGACCGCGCGGGACACCCTGATGGCCGACCGGAAGTCGGGCAGGCTGGTCTCGTCCGCCGACCTCTCCACGGTCGTCCCCAACCAACTCGACTGCCTGGTGCGGCTCCAGCTCGGCGAGGTCGACGCCGTGGTGACCGACGGCGCGCTGGCCGCGAGCCAGGCCGCGCAGGACCCGACGGTCGAACTCAAGGGCGGCACCTTCACCACCGAGTACTACGGTGTGGCGATGAACAAGGACGCCGAGGATCTCGTGCGCCGGGTCAACGAGGTCATCGAGGACTACCGCAAGAGCGGCTGGCAGGCGTCGTACGACACCTGGCTGGCCGCCACCCTGCCCGACAGGTCGCCGTCGTCGAAACCCCCGGTGGCCCACTACAGGTGACGGGCCGCGACCGACTCCAGGCAACTACCGAGAGCGAGAGGTGATCGATGGGCGTCACGGGGCCCCCCGGGCCGGTGCTGGACCGGGACGAGGTGGACCGTGCGCTGGCGCGGCTCGGCGCGGAGCACGAGGCCATCGAGACCTCGCTCCTCGCCCTGCAGGACCACGCGGGCCGCAGACTCCTCGAAGGCGCCGAGCTCACCGGCTCGACCAAGGAGCGCTGGACGGCCACCGAGGCGTCGATCACCCTGCTCTGGGCGTACTTCGACGCGTACGCGGACGCGCTGCGTGCCGCCCGCGGCATCCGCGCGCGCAGACGCTGGTCGAGCCGCGAGGACCTGGCCGAGCTGACAGAGCTGCTGCGCGGCGAGAGCGTCACCGTCGCCGGGAGTGCCACGGCCACGGCCAACGCGCCCACGCTCGCCGGATCGGGCAAGCTCAGCGAGCGGTTCTCACTGGCCGCGCTGGTGGAGCGGATGAACGAGCTGTACGCGGCCTCCCTCGACATGGTGGTGGCGGCGGACGCCGTCTGGTCGGCACTGCCCGCCCGGATCGACCTGCTGGCCGCGGAACTCCAGCGCACCCGCCGGCTCGCGCACTCCGTCGGCGTACGCCCCGGGGAGCATCCGTCGGGCGACGACCTGGAGCGGATCACCCGCACGCTGACGGCGATGCGGGAGCGCGTGATCTCCGACCCGCTCGCCTTCTGGCTGCCCGCACGGGGCAGTTCGGCGCCCGGCGGCGGCCGCCCGGACACGACGGCGTACGACCGTGAGGCGCGGGCCCTGGAGGACGTGCGGCGGGAGATCGACGCGGTGCTCACCGTGCGGCAGGACGCGGAGGCGCGGCTCGTGCGGCTGCGGGACGTGCTCTCGCGCGCGGACCGGACCCTGGCCGAGGCCCGCTCCGCCCGCGGTGAGGTGCTGGCGAAGATCGCCGCGTCCGAGGTGCCCGCGGTGAGCGGCCCGCCGACCGCCCTGCACGAGCAGCTCGCGACGGCCGCCGAGTACCGGCGGCACGCGCAGTGGCACCGCCTGTCCCCGCTCCTGGAGTCGCTGGAGCAGAAGGCGGAGGACGAACTGGAGCGCGCCCGGGAGTCGTTGACGGCGGTGACCGCACCACTGGCGGTGCGCGCCGAGCTGCGCGGCCGCCTCGACGCGTACAAGGCGAAGGTCGCCCGGCACGGCTTCGCGGAGGACCCGTTCCTCGTCGAGCGCTATGACGCGGCGCGCCGCATGCTGTGGAGCGCGCCCTGCGATCTGCGGGTCGCGGAGGAGGCGGTGCTGCGCTACCAGCGGGCGGCGGCCGACCTGCTCAGCCCGCGGTTGCCCGAGCAGGACGGGCCGGGCGAGCGGACCGACCGCAGGGGGCCGGTCACGTGAGGGGCAGGGGTGGGACGGCGTGAGTGAACAGCCCGAGAGTGCGCGGCGGACGTGCCGGCGGCCCGGCTGCCCGGGCTCGTACGAGGACATGGGCGGCGGGGAGCTGTACTGCGACACGTGCGGTCTGGCGCCCGTGGTCCCGCACGACGGCACGGTCGGTTCGCCGCCGACCGGGATCACCGCCGGCGGGCGCGGTTCCCGCGGCAGCAGCACGCGCGGCAGTGCGCGCGCCAGCTCGCGGACGTCGTCGCGGTCCTCGCAGTCCCGGCGTTCCGTCTCGGGCCGTCTGTCGCGGTCGCTGTCGGACGGTTCGGCGTCGCGGTCGGTGTCCGTGCGCAGTTCCGGTGCCACGACGGGGGCCTCAAGCCGCGGCCGGCTCGGCGCCGGCCTGGTGCAGGTCCCGGGGGTGCCGCGGCCCGACCCGCGCGAGATGGTGCTGGAGAACCCGGAGGTCCCCGAACGCAAGCGGTTCTGCTCGCGCTCCGACTGCGGGGCACCGGTGGGGCGTTCGCGCGGGGACCGGCCGGGGCGCACGGAGGGCTTCTGCACGAAGTGCGGCCACCCGTACTCGTTCGTGCCGAAGCTGCACACGGGCGACATCGTGCACGGCCAGTACGAGGTCGTGGGCTGTCTGGCGCACGGCGGTCTCGGCTGGGTCTACCTGGCCGTCGACCGCGCGGTCTCCGACCGCTGGGTGGTCCTCAAGGGCCTGCTCGACACGGGTGACCAGGACGCGATGGCGGCCGCGATCTCCGAACGCCGCTTCCTCGCCGAGATCGAGCACGCCAACATCGTGCGCATCTACAACTTCGTCGAACACCTGGACCAGCGCAGCGGCTCCCTCGACGGCTACATCGTCATGGAGTACGTGGGTGGCAAGTCGCTGAAGGAGATCGCCAACGGCCGTCGCACGGCGGGCGGCAAGCGGGATCCGCTGCCCGTGGAGCAGGCGTGCGCGTACGGCATCGAGGCGCTGGAGGCCCTCGGGCACTTGCACAGCCGCAACCTCCTGTACTGCGACTTCAAGGTCGACAACGCGATCCAGACCGAGGACCAGCTCAAGCTGATCGACATGGGCGCGGTGCGCAGGATGGACGACGACGAGTCGGCCATCTACGGCACCGTCGGCTACCAGGCACCCGAGGTCGCCGACGTCGGCCCCTCCGTCGCCTCCGACCTGTACACCGTCGCACGCACCCTCGCGGTGCTCAGTTTCGACTTCCAGGGCTACACGAACGTCTTCGTGGACTCGCTGCCCGACCCGGACACCATCGAGGTCTTCCGGCAGTACGAGTCGTTCTACCGGCTGCTGGTGCGGGCCACCGACCCCGATCCGGCCCGCAGGTTCGCCTCCGCGGAGGAGATGTCGGAGCAGCTGACCGGCGTCCTGCGCGAGGTCGTGGCCCTGCAGACCGGCCGTCCGCGGCCTTCCCTGTCGACCCTGTTCGGCCCCGAGGTCAAGGTCACGGACACGGAGCTGTTCGGCGGGCCGCACGGTGACGTGTCCCGGCTCGGCGCGCGCGCCGTGCCCGTACGCGGCAGGAAGGGCGCACCCCGCCCGGCGGCCGGGACGAACGGCGCGCCGCCGCTCCCCCCGCCTCCCGGGGCCGCCCTGGTCAGGCCACTGGACACGGCCGCCACCGCGCTCGCCCTGCCCGTCCCGCACGTCGATCCGGGCGACCCGAACGCCGGTTTCCTGGCCGGCTTGATGGCGTCCGCGCCCGCGGAGCTGGTCACGGCGCTCGCGGCGGCGCCCGGCGAGTCGGTCGAGACGAAGCTGCGGCAGATCCGGGCCTGGCTGGAGAACGGCGACTCGTACACGGCGCTCGACGTCCTGCGGAAGCTGGAGGAGCAGCGGCCCGACGACTGGCGGGTGGTCTGGTACCGGGGCGTGGCCGCGCTGGTCACCGGCGACCACGAGGGCGCGGCGCTGTCCTTCGACGCGGTCTACGACGCGTTCCCCGGGGAGCCCGCTCCCAAGCTGGCGCTCGGCGTGTGCGCGGAGGTGCTCGGCCAGCTGGACAACGCGGCCGAGTACTACCGCCTGGTGTGGACGACCGACCCGAGCTATGTGAGTGCGGCCTTCGCGCTGGCCCGGGTGCAGCTGGCGGCGGGCGACCGGCGCGGCGCGGTGCGGACGCTGGAGTCGGTGCCGGAGTCGTCGATCCACTACACGGCGGCGCGCGTCGCGGCCGTACGGGCGCGACTGCGGCACCGGACGGCCGAGGAGACCGCCGCGCCACGCTTCCTGGACGACCTGATCGCGGCCGCCGGGCAGGTGGAGGCCCTGGACGGATACGGCCTCGACGCCGTGCGACGCGAGCAGTTGTCCACAGAGGTCCTGGGATGCGCGCTGGACTGGGTACTCTCCGGTAGCCAGGGTTCCGCACCGGCCGCGGGCGGACGTGCGCTGCTGGGCAGCGAGCTGGACGAGCGAGGCCTCCGCTTCGGTCTGGAGCGTTCGTACCGGATGCTTGCCAGGCTCGCGCAGGGCGGCGAGGAGAGGATCGACCTGGTGGAACGTGCCAACCGTTACCGCCCCCGGACGTGGGTGTGATTGATGTCCCAGATGCCCCAGCCGACGGCTCTTTCGAGGTGCCCCAGTTGCGAGGAACCGCTGGAGCCGGGTGACCGTTTCTGCGGAGCGTGCGGGTTCGACCTGTCGGCGGTGCCCGCACCGCCGCAGGACACCCCCACGATCACCATGAACGGCGATGCGCCCCGCCCCCCTTCGGAGGTCCCGTCCGTGGACTGGCCCGTCGCCCCCGAGCGGGGCAGCTCCGGCACGCCCGCCCCGGTCCATCTGCCCTCGGACATCCCGGGCACGGACTCGGCCGGCTCCGAACTCCCGGACCCCCAGTCACCCGCCGGCGCCGGGTCCGCGCCCGGCCGGGGGGCCGAAGTGCCGGACGCCGGGGGCGAGTCCGCCGGGGTGCGGTTCGACCGGCCCGCGGAGCCGGACGAGTACCCCCTCGCTCCTCCCGGGTCGGCACCCGCCGATCCCCGTACCGCGGACCTCGCGACGCCGCCCGCCGGCACCAAGCTATGCGTGGCCTGCCGCGCGGGCCACGTCGACCGCGACGGCTACTGCGAGAACTGCGGGCACGCCCAGCCGCGCGAGCGGGACCACATGGAGCAGGAACTCGCCGCCGTCGCCGCGGTCAGCGACCGGGGGCTGCGCCACCACCGCAACGAGGACGCGTTCACGCTCTCCTCGACCGCGCTGCCGGACGGTTCGCCCGCCGTCGTCGCGATCGTCTGCGACGGCGTATCCTCGGCGACCCGCCCAGACGAGGCGTCGCTGGCCGCGTCCCGCGCCGCGGGTGAGGCGCTGCTCGAGTCGCTGCCGCTCGGCACCCACCCGCAGCAGGCGATGCACGAGGCCATCGTCGCCGCCTCGAACGCCGTCAACGCCCTGGCCGAGGAGCCCGCTCCGGCCCGCGAGCAGACCCCCCACCAGAACGCGCCCGCCTGCACCCTGGTCGGCGCCGTCGTCACCACCAGCCTGCTGACCGTCGGCTGGGTCGGCGACAGCCGCGCCTACTGGGTGCCGGCCGACCGGAGTGCGCCCCCCGCCCGGCTCACCGAGGACGACTCGTGGGCCGCGCAGATGGTCGCGGCCGGCCTGATAAACGAGGCGGAGGCCTACGCCGACGAGCGCGCCCACGCGATCACGGGCTGGCTCGGCGCGGACGCCTACGAACTGGAGCCGCACGTCGCGTCCTTCAAGCCCGACCGGCCCGGCGTGGTGGTGGTGTGCACCGACGGGCTGTGGAACTACGCGGAGGCGGCCGAACACATGGCCGACGTCGTCCCCCACGACGCGGCCGACCGGCCCCTGCACAGCGCCCAGGTCCTGGTCGGCCACGCCCTGGACGGCGGGGGCCACGACAACGTAACAGTGGCCGTCATGCCGTTCCCCGCACCCTCCCAGGGGGCAGGATCGGCCTGAGGCCGCAGCACGGGAACGGGCCTCGGACCGGAGGGGACCGGTCCGCACATCGTCGTCCTTCCGCCCGCCGTGGGAAACCGCGCGGCGCGGGAGGCTGGGGGGAGCAGAGAAGGCATGGCCAATTTCTCGAAGTCGCACGCGCCGCAGTTCTCGGTGGACGTCTACCAGAACGAGTACCTGCCGGAGGGCGGCCGCGAGGTCAACGCGATCGTCACGGTGAGCGCGACCGGCGGCGGCACCGTCGGCAGCGCGATCACCGCCCCGCATCTGTACGCGGCCGGGCAGGCACCCGACGCCGCCGTGGCGATCATGGTCGACTGCTCGGGCTCGATGGACTACCCGCCGGCCAAGATGCGCGGCGCCCGCGAGGCCACGGCCGCCGCGATCGACGCGGTGCGCGACGGCGTGCACTTCACGGTGATCTCCGGCACACATGTCGCCCAGGAGGTCTACCCGGCCGACGGGCGGCTCGCGGTGGCGAGCGCCCAGACCCGTGAGCAGGCCAAACAGGCACTGCGCAGGCTCAGCGCAGGCGGCGGCACGGCGATCGGCACCTGGCTGCGCCTCGCCGACCGTCTGCTGTCCTCGGCGGGCGTCTCGATCCGGCACGGAATCCTGCTCACCGACGGCCGCAACGAGCACGAGACGCCGAAGGACCTGAAGGCCGCCCTGGAATCCTGCACCGGCCGGTTCACCTGTGACGCGCGCGGGGTCGGTACGGACTGGGAGGTCAAGGAGGTCACCGGGATCGCCTCGGCGCTGCTCGGCACCGCCGACATCGTCGCCGACCCGGCCGCCCTGGCCGCCGACTTCACGCAGATGATGGAGACGGCCATGGGCAAGGAGGTCGCGGACGTCGCCCTCCGGTTGTGGACACCCGTCGGCACGGAGATCAAGTTCGTCAAACAAGTGGCGCCCACGGTCGAGGAGTTGACCGGCCGTCGCAGCGAGGCGGGCCCGCGCGCAGGCGACTACCCCACCGGGTCCTGGGGCGACGAGTCCCGCGACTACCACGTGTGCGTGGAGGTCCCCTCGGCCGGTCTCGGCCAGGAGATGCTGGCCGCACGGGTCTCCCTGGTCGTCCCGCAGAGCGACGGAAGCGTGCACAATCTCGGCGCGCAGGGGCTCGTACGGGCCGTGTGGACCGAGGACATGGTGGCGTCCACGTCGATCAACCCCCAGGTCGCGCACTACACAGGTCAGGCGGAACTGGCACAGGTCATCCAACAGGGCCTGGATGCCCGCAAAGCGGGAGATGTCGACGGCGCGACGGCCAAGCTGGGCCGCGCGGTCCAGCTCGCGAGTGCGTCCGGCAACGCCGATACTGCGAAACTGCTTGCGAAGGTGGTGGACGTGGTCGACGCGGCTGCAGGTACTGTGCGATTGAAGGCACGGGTCGAAGAGGCGGACGAGATGACCCTCGAGACCCGGTCCACCAAGACTGTTCGTGTGAAGAAGTAGCGAGCCCGAAGTAGCGAGCCCGGCCCCTCCAGGGGACCGGAGAAACCCGGCCGGACCGGCCGGAAAAGGAGAGGGGGAAGCGCCGACATGCCGACCTGCCCGAACGGACACCAGTCGGGTTCCGACGACTGGTGCGAGGTCTGCGGTCACCGCATGGCCGGTGCCGTGCCCCCGCCCCCGCCGCCGCCCCCTGCCGGTTACGGCTATCCGCCGCCCGGCTCACCCCCGCCGCCCGGTGCGGGTGGTCAGCCCGGTGGCGGCCGGCCCTTCTCCGGCGCCCCCGACCGCGAGCCGCAGCTCTGCCCGCAGTGCCGCACGCCCCGCGAGGGCGGCGCGCCGTTCTGCGAGGAGTGCCGGTGGAACTTCCTGACCAACACCGCCACCTCGTACACCCCGGCCGCGCCGCGTCCGCCGGCGCCCGGCCCGGGGGCTGCGGGCGGCCCCGGCCCGGGGCAGCGCTTCCAGCAGCAGCCCGGCCCGTCCTACGGCGTCGGCGGTGACCCGTACGACTACCAGGGCTCGCGGCCCTCGCAGATGAACCGGCCCGCCGAGCCCATCCCGCCGTACGGCCAGGAACCCTCCGGTCCCTCCGGCTTCGGCGGCAACCCGGCGGGCCCGTCCGGCTTCCCCGGCGAAGCCTCGCGACCCGGCGCGTCGGGCTTCCCCGGCGAGGCCTCGCGCCCCGGTCCGTCCGGTTTCCCGAGCGATCCTTCACACCCCGGCCCTTCGGGCTTCCCCGGTGATCCCTCGCGGCCGGTTCCGCCGCAGTCCGGTGGTCCCGGTGCTCCGCAGGCCTTCCAGCAGCAGAGTCCGGCCGCGCCGCCGGCCTTCCCCGGCGAACGGCAGCAGCCGCAGGCCCCGCAGCCGGGCGGTCCGGCCTTCGGGGGCGACGACGACTGGGTGCTTCCCCCGCCGTCCACCGGCCCCGGCGGCCAGGGCGGCCCCGGCGGACCGGGCAGCCCCGGCCAGGGACCGGGCCACGGACCGGGTCACGGACAGGGCGGTTACGGCTTCCCGCAGCCCGGCGCGACCCAGGCCCCGCCCGCCCCGGGCGCCGACTACCAGCAGCAGCCGCAGACCTGGACCGCGACCATCGGTCCCGACCGTGCGTACTTCATGGCGATGATGCAGCGCTCCGGTCCCGAGGCCGCGGGGCTGAACCTGCCCGCGTACTCGCCCGAGCAGCAGCGCCCGCTCACCGGCAACCAGCTCACCATCGGCCGCCGCCGCCACTCGACCGGCGACACCCCCGACATCGACCTGTCGGTGCCGCCGGAGGACCCGGGCGTCTCGCACCAGCACGCGGTCCTGGTCCAGCAGCCGGACGGCAGCTGGGCGGTCGTCGACCAGAACTCCACGAACGGCACGACGGTCAACGGCGGCGAGGAGCCCATCCAGCCCTTCGTGCCCGTCCCGCTCCAGGACGGCGACCGGGTCCACGTGGGCGCCTGGACGACGATCACCGTCCGCCGGGGCTGAGGCCTCTCCCGGGCCGGGGGGCGTGCCACCCGGCGCTCACCGGCCCGGTCCGCGTACGGCGGCTGCGCTCACGCCAACGGCCAGGTGTACGGCCCCTCGGGGTCGTCCAGCCAGGCCCAGGCGTCCGCGCCGCTGACCGTCACGCCGTACCGCTCCCGCGACGGCGCCTCCTCGCGCTCCCACACGGCGTACGCCTCGTGCGGGTCGACACGGCCCGCCGTCAGGGTCAGCAGGAACCGGAACAGGTCGTCGGTGGTGGCCCGGCGCGGCAGCCCGCCCAGTTCGGGGAACTCAGGCTCGGGCGGGGTCTCCCCGCGCAGCGGCACGAAGAAGGCGGGCGTGTGCAGGAAGCGCCCCTCGGCGTGCCCGGCGTCGCGCACGCGCAGGGCGATCAGACCGGTGGCCAGCGGGGCGAGGATCCGGGCCCCGGGGCGGCACTGAGGCAGCCAGGCCCGCGGGACCGAGGTCAGCGTGCAGGTCGCGATGATCCGGTCGAAGGGCGCGCGCTCCGGGACTCCCCGTGCTCCGTCACCGGTGACGACGGCCGGGTGGTGACCGGCGACGGCGAGGTGCCGCCGTGCCGAGCCCGTGATCTCCGGATCGAGATCGACGGTGGTGACGAGCCCGTCGCCGAGCCGGTGCGCGAGCAGGGCCGCGTTGTAGCCGGTGCCGGCGCCGATCTCCAGGACGGCGTCCCCGTCGCTTACCGCCAGCTCGGTCAGCATCTTCGCCATCAGTGAGGGCTGGCTGCTGGAGGACAGCAGCTCCCCGTCCCGCACCCGCGTCGCCAGCGGGGCGTCGGCGTACGCGCCGCGCAGCCAGCGCTCGCGGCGGCGCGGGTCGGGATCCTCTCCCCACATCCGCTCGTAGCCGCCCAGGACGCCGACGTAGTAGTACGGCACGAAGAGGTGACGCGGGACCGTCTCGAACGCCTCCCGCCACAGCGGGTCGCCGCCCCAGGCCCCGCTCGCGTCGATCTCGCGCACCAGCGCCGCCCGCGCGGACGTGGCGAGGTCGTCGAGGCCGGGGTCGAGAGCGTGCGCACCCATACCTCCACTGTGCTGCCGGAGTGCCCGCGACGCGAGTACCGGAGCCATCCCGTCCGCACTCGGCACCACGCGCCTCCTCGGCGCGCTCGCCGTGCTCCCCGGCGTACCCGGCGAAGGCGGGTGGTCCTAGGGCCTGAGTCCTCGGTCGGCGCGTCTGAGACGATGGACGGGTGAATGAGATCCGGCGCGGCACGCTTCAGGAGCAGACCTTCTACGAGCAGGTCGGCGGCGAGGAGACCTTCCGCCGCCTCGTGCACCGTTTCTACCAGGGCGTCGCCGAGGACCCCCTGCTGCGGCCCATGTACCCCGAGGAGGACCTGGGACCGGCCGAGGACCGCCTCACTCTCTTCCTCATCCAGTACTGGGGCGGGCCGACGACGTACAGCGACGACCGCGGCCACCCCCGGCTGCGGATGCGCCACGCCCCCTTCGCCGTCGATCAGGCCGCGCACGACGCGTGGCTGCGGCACATGCGCGTCGCCGTCGAGGAGCTCGGCCTCTCCGAGGAGCACGAGCACACCCTGTGGAAGTACCTGACGTACGCGGCCGCGTCGATGGTGAACACCGCGGGCTGACCTCACGGCCGGCTGGCCTCACGGCGGGCCGGCCTCACGGCGGGCTGGCCTCACCGCGGGCTGACCTCACGGCCGGCTTCCCGCGACCCGTCCGGCACGGGACCGGTCCGGCACGGGCGGGACGGGACCGGTGCGGACGGGCGGGACGTTCAGCGGACGCTGACGTCCAGCGCCCCGAGTCCAGTGGCCCTGCGTACGGCTATCGAGCCGTAGGGCGTGCGCAGCCGCAGCCAGGCCCCCGACGAGTACAGGGCCGGCGACTCCTCGTCCGACGCGGTCGTACGCGCGGGACGCAGGAACCCGAGCGCCTGGGCGGCATGCGCGGCCCGCATTGGAAGGGCGCTGTCGCCGACGGGCCGGGACCAGATCTCCCGGCCGATCCGGTCGAGCTCGGCCCGCGTACGCTGATCGGCCGCCAACTCCTGCGTACGGGACCGGAATTCGGACACCGCCGTGCCGACGGCCGCCCGGACCGCGTCCAGTGGGGGAAGCCCGGGCTCCCGTCGCCATCCGCCGCGGGGCGGAAGCAACCCGGCCCACGGCGGCCCGGTGACGGCAGCCGGCACGGTGACGGCGGCAGCCGCTTCGTCGAGCGACTCGAGCAGTTCACCGGCGGAGACCGTCACGTCCAGCGTGACGTCCAGTCCGCTCTCGTACGGCTTGACGAGACGCGCCGCACGCACGGCGAGGACCTCGAACGACGGCGGCCGTCCGAACACCGCCAGCGTCGTGCCGGACGCCTGGAGGCGCACGGCGGCGGCACGGTCGTAGTGGATCAGCCTGGCCAGGAAGGCGGCGAGGTCCGCCGCCTCCCCCTCGTCGGCCAGCTGCAGGTCCGTCATGCGGCGACGGCCTCGGCCCGGTCGTCCTGGTACTCCAGCAGGAACTCCCGCTCCTCCGCCGTGATCCGGCGCGGGCGCTGCGCCTCGAAGTCGAACGGCACGATCACCGTCTGGGCCCGGACGTACACCTGGTCCGGGTCCTTGACCTCGTAGGCGAGCGTGAACGACGCCGCCCTTATCTGCGTCACCCAGAGCTCGATGTCCACCGGCGCGTGCCGGTGGACCAGCTGGCGCTTGTAGTCGATCTCATGGCGCGCCACCACGGACCCCTGCTGGAAATCCTTGTCCGGGCGGAACAGGAAGTCGATACGGGCTTCCTCCAGGTAGCGGAGGAAGACCACATTGTTCACGTGGCCGTACGCGTCCATGTCCGCCCAGCGCAGCGGGCAGCGGTAGATGTGCCGCAAGATCAGCCCCGGGTCAGCTTCTTGTAGGTGGCGCGGTGCGGACGCGCGGCGTCCGGGCCGAGCCGCTCGACCTTGTTCTTCTCGTACGAATCGAAGTTGCCCTCGAACCAGAACCACTTCGAGTCACCCTCGTAAGCGAGGATGTGCGTCGCCACCCGGTCCAGGAACCACCGGTCGTGGGAGACGACCACGGCCGCACCCGGGAACTCCAGCAGCGCGTTCTCCAGGGAGGAGAGCGTCTCCACGTCGAGGTCGTTGGTCGGTTCGTCGAGGAGCAGCAGGTTGCCGCCCTGCTTGAGGGTCAGCGCCAGGTTCAGCCGGTTGCGCTCACCGCCGGACAGGACGCCGGCCGGCTTCTGCTGGTCCGGGCCCTTGAAGCCGAAGGCGGAGACGTAGGCGCGCGAGGGCATCTCGACCTGGCCGACGTTGATGTAGTCCAGCTCGTCGGAGACGACGGCCCACAGCGACTTCTTCGGGTCGATGTTCGCGCGGCTCTGGTCGACGTACGAGATCTTGACCGTGTCGCCGACCTTGATCGTGCCGGAGTCCGGGGTCTCCAGACCCTGGATCATCTTGAACAGCGTGGTCTTGCCGGCGCCGTTCGGGCCGATGACGCCCACGATGCCGTTGCGCGGCAGGGTGAAGGAGAGGTCGTCGATGAGGACCTTGTCACCGAAGGCCTTGCTGAGGTTGTTGACCTCGACCACGATGCTGCCCAGGCGCGGGCCCGGCGGGATCTGGATCTCCTCGAAGTCCAGCTTCCGCATCTTGTCCGCCTCGGCGGCCATCTCCTCGTAGCGGGACAGACGCGCCTTGGACTTGGCCTGCCGGCCCTTGGCGTTGGACCGCACCCACTCGAGCTCTTCCTTGAGCCGCTTGGCGCGCTTGGCGTCCTTCTGGCCCTCGACCTTGAGGCGGGAGGCCTTCTTGTCGAGGTACGTGGAGTAGTTGCCCTCGTAGGGGTGGGCGCGACCGCGGTCCAGCTCGAGGATCCACTCGGCCACGTTGTCCAGGAAGTACCGGTCGTGGGTGACGGCGACGACGGTGCCGGGGTACTTCGCGAGGTGCTGCTCCAGCCACTGCACGGACTCGGCGTCCAGGTGGTTGGTGGGCTCGTCGAGCAGCAGCAGGTCCGGGGCTTCGAGGAGGAGCTTGCAGAGCGCGACGCGGCGGCGCTCACCACCGGAGAGGTTGGTGACCGGCCAGTCGCCGGGCGGGCAGCCCAGGGCGTCCATGGCCTGCTCCAGCTGGGTGTCCAGGTCCCACGCGTTGGCGTGGTCCAGGTCGTCCTGGAGCTTGCCCATCTCCTCCATGAGCGCGTCCGAGTAGTCGGTCGCCATCAGCTCGGCGACCTCGTTGAAGCGCCTGAGCTTGCCCATGATCTCGGCCGCGCCGTCCTGCACGTTCTCCAGGACCGTCTTCGACTCGTCCAGGGGCGGCTCCTGCAGGAGCATGCCGACCGAGTAGCCGGGCGACAGGAACGCGTCACCGTTCGACGGCTGCTCGAGACCGGCCATGATCTTCAGAACGGTGGACTTACCGGCGCCGTTCGGGCCGACCACACCGATCTTCGCTCCGGGCAGGAAGCTCAGGGTGACGTCGTCGAGAATCACCTTGTCGCCGTGCGCCTTGCGCGCCTTGCGCATGGTGTAAATGAACTCAGCCAAGAGAAACCGTCCGGACGCTTGAAATCGGCAGTGGGCAGATACACCCCATCTTGCCTGACGGCCACCCCTGGATGGAAACCAGTCTCATCGGGGGCCCGCGACCTGCACGTCAGGGCGGGCGGCGGTTGCCGTACCTGACGCCGGTCTTCGCGTCGCGCGGAGCCGCCGGGGGCCGTGGCTCGCTGTGGAGGTGTCAAGGTGCCGTGTCGCTCAGTCCTGCGTCGGGGTCTTCTTCCGGATGAGCAGCAGCGCCGTGCCGCCGATGACGAGCAGCGCGAGGGCGGTGCCCGCGATCATCGGGGTGGCGCCCGAGCCGCCGGTCGCGGCGAGGTCGGTGCCGCCGGTGGAGGTGCCGCCGCCCGCCGTGGCCGGGCTCGGCTCACTGAGCGTCTGTGCCGCGTCGCCGCCCGCGCCGCTTTCGGTCTCGCAGTCGAGCACGCCGGTGAAGCGCTTCTCGAAGCCGTTCGGGCCCTCGATCGTGAAGTCGTACGCCTGGTCCTCCTGGAGCGGGATCGTCACCGTCTGTGTCACCCCCGCCTCGACGGTGTGCTCCACTCCCATCAGCTCGAAGGTGAACGGCTCGTCCCCCTCGTTGGCCGCCGTGATGTCCACGCCGGACTTGGCGCAGTTCTTGCGGGCGGACAGCGCGGGTATCGCCCCCTTCTGCGCCCAGGTCGCGGTCGCCGTCGCGGAGACCGTGGACTCGCTGGAACCCGCGAGTATCTGGGTCTGGCTCCGGGTCTCGGAGGCGAGGGCACGGCCGACGGGCACGGTCGTCGACGCCTGAACGGTCAGCGCTGCGGAACCGTCCGCCGTGTGCTGCGGCACCTCGAAGTAGAGCCGGCTGCCGTCCGTGGCCGAGGTGACCCGCTTGCCGTGCTGGTCGACGATCTTCATTCCGGCCGCGGTCGCGTCAGCGGGCGGGGACACCGTCACCGTGTCCGCGTTCGTGTGCACCGTCACCGGGCCGAGCTTCCCGCCCGCGTGGCCGGAGACGGCGGGCGAGTCGAGGGTGAGCGAGGCCTTGGGCTCCGCGAGGTTGTGCGCGCTCCGGTGCAGGTAGTCCGCGAGCTTCTCCGCCCGCGGGCTCACGGCGTCCACGTCGGCGCCGTCCGAGTACCGCCAGATGGCGACCTGGGTGCCGGCCGCCGCGTCCTGCTCGGTGAGGCCGCTCGTACCCGCCTTGTGCGCCAACGCAGCGAGATCGTTGACCTGCGGGTAGGAGTTCTGCAGGATCCAGCGGATCTTGCCCGCGTCCGCGTTGCCGTTGAGTGAGGTGCCGCTCCAGGGGGTCTCCTGGTACTTGGCGTCCTTCTGCGTCGGGTTGTGCACGTCGACGCAGTAGGTCTGGAGCATGCCGCCGTTGTCGACGGACATCTCGAAGAGTCCCGCGGAGACCTCCAGGTCCCCGTCCGCGTCGTGGATCACGGCGTCGCCGTACGTCTTCAAGCCGACGATCGTCGCGGTCGCACCGCCCTGGCTCTGCGGAGTCTCGTCGGCGACGGCCGCGCCGGCGGTGGCCATCGCCCCGGCCGCGACGAGCCCCGACACCAACGTCGCGGCGGCGAGGCGCGCGGCCCCCCGCCTGCGCGCGGACGACGCAGAGAACGAAGAAAACACAGAATTCCCCTTCGAGCAGGACCCGTTGACGTGGGGGAACGGTCCCACCAGCAGAATCAGAAGCCCCATGAGCTATGCCCGGCATCCTAGGGAGACGGCACACCGCCCTCCCCAGTCATGTCATCCGATAACCGATCCGACTCGGAATCGTTATCGCTGAGAACGCCCTGTGAGCTGGGCTTATCGACAAATCCACGAAAACCGTCGGCACACCGACGTCGATAAGCCGTACGCCAGGTCAGTTCGGTCCGATCTCTGACATCACGTCACCACGGCGGGCACCGGCTGCTCCTGCGCCGCCGGCTCGGTCCGGCTCCCCGGAACCGTCTCCCATTCGGGCTCGGACCTGGATGCGGTGGGAACGCCGGACTCCCCCTTGCCGGACGGGCGACGGAATGCCGACGTCCCTCGTGACAGGTCGTGGCCGACCGCCACCGCGTCGATGTCCGCCGACGTCCGGCTCTGCCCCTCGCGCACCTCGGTGCGCACCTTCAGCCTGCCCTGCACGATGACCGGGTCGCCCACCGAGAGGGACGCCCCCACGTTGGTCGCGAGCGCCCGGTTGGCCCACACCGTGAAGAAGTTGGTGTGCCCGTCCGTCCAGGTGCTCTTCTCGCGGTCCCAGTACCGCGCGGTCACGGCGAGCCGGAAGCGGGCCGAGGCCCCCGACCCCAACTCCCGGTACACCGGCTGCGTCGCCACGTTCCCCACCGCGCACACCATGGTCTCGTTCATACCGAACCCCTCCCTCACCCCGGCAGCCTTGCCGGGCGGATCGCGGACAGGCGTACAGGCCGGGCCCGTACGGCTGCGTCTGCCGCGGCGGTCACGTCGGTGCGATCGCCGTGGGACCAGACTGCCTCCGCCGGGCCGGGCCCGCTGAGGGCTGTGGACCGTCGCCGGGTTGTGGACAACTCGGGCACCCGAACGAGGAGTTCCGCAGTTCCGACAGACCCGCGGCCCCGCACGACGGATTCGGCACACCCACCCCCGCCAGCAGCCGCCCCCCACCCAGGGGGCGCCCTGCCCAACGGCGCGGCCCCCTGCGGGGGAGGCCTTGAACCCGCGCCTCCCCCGCAGCGGGGGAGGCCTTAAACCCGCGCCCCCACGACCCTCCCGAACTGTTCCCGCACCTCCCGGTACCGCAGCAGTTCTGCCGCCACCGGGTCGAGCACCCGGGCCCGTCCGCACCCGGCGGCCGTTTCCCGCAGCCGCCGTTCCGCTTCGAGCCCGTATCTGCGCGCCGGGCCGCGCGCCGCCAGTTTGCTGCTCCACTCCACGACCGGACCACCGACGATGCCCGCCACCATCAGCAGCACCGGCACACCGAGGTTCGGCGCCATGAACCCGATGATCTGACCCAACAGCCACAGCCCGCCGACGATCTGGAGGACCGTCATGGCGGCCTGGGCGAACACCGCCACCGGCCACCAGCCGGGCCGCGGCGGCCGCCCGGGCGGGCCTCCCGCACTTACCGCGAGCTCGTCCAGCGCCTCCGGCAGCCCCTGCGCGCCCCGGGCGGCCGCCTCGCGCACCGCCAGCGCCCAGGGCACGGGCAGCCCGTACGCCGCCCGTTCCGCTACCGTACGCACCGCCTGCTCGACGCGCTGGCGCGCGGTGGCCTCCTCGTCCGCGGGCGCCCGCACCGGCAGCCGCCCGGTCGGGGGTTCGCGCCGGTCCTGGTACCAGCGCCACAGCCTCAGCCAGGGAGTGCCGCACGCGCGGTTCGCGTTGCGCAGCCACGCGCGCTCGGCCGCGTCCCCCGCGGCGGTGGCGCCCACCGCGTCGGCGAGCCGGTCGGCGAACTCGTCGCGTGCCTCCTCGCTGAGCCCGGCGCGCCGACCGGTCGCGTAGACGGGCCACAGCCGGGCCGCGGCCACGTCCAGGTCGGCGCAGATCCGGCGTGCCGCGGCGCCGCGCTCCGCCACGAACTGACCGAGCGCCTCGCGCAGTTCACCGATTCCGTGCCCGGTGAGCCCGGACACAGCAAGCACGGTGGCGCCCGGCTCGCCGTACTCCCCCAGGGCGATGCCGTCCTCGTCGAGCAGCCGCCGCAGGTCGTCGAGGACCTGGTCGGCGGCCTCACCGGGGAGCCGGTCCACCTGGTTGAGGACCACGAAGGTGACCTCCGCGTGCGCCGCCATGGGACGCAGATAGCGCTCGTGGAGTACCGCGTCCGCGTACTTCTCGGGATCGACCACCCAGATGACCGCGTCGACGAGCGCCAGGATGCGGTCCACGTGTTCGCGGTGCTGGACGGCCGCCGAGTCGTGGTCGGGCAGGTCCACCAGGACGAGCCCGCGCAGCTGCGACTCCGCCTCGGGACTCTGCAACGGCCTGCGGCGCAGCCGTCCGGGGATGCCGAGCCGGTCGATGAGCGTGGCCGCGCCGTCGCTCCAGCTGCACGCGATGGGGGCCGCCGTGGTCGGCCGGCGTACGCCGGTCTCCGAGATGGCCACCCCGGCGAGCGCGTTGAAGAGCTGGGACTTGCCGCTGCCGGTGGCTCCGGCGATGGCGACCACCGTGTGCTGTCCGGAGAGTTTGCGCCGGGCCGCCGCCTCGTCCAGGACCCTGCCCGCCTCGGAGAGGGTCCTGTTGTCGAGCCGGGCGCGGGACAGACCCACGAGTTCGCGCAGGGCGTCGAGACGCGCCCGCAGCGGCCCGTCGTACGCGAGAGGGGCGGGCGGCGCCTGGACGGCGGCCCTGGTCTCCACCACGGGTGTCTCCTGCGGGGTGTCCGTTTCGGACACCCGCCGCGCGATCAGTCCGTCGTCCCAGCCCCGCGCGGACTCCGCCCCGGCGCCCTCGTCGGCGTGGTCATCACCGTCCCCGCCGCCGCGCTCGTCCTTGTCGCCGCCTTTCCTGGAGATGAACCTGATCGGTTTGATCGTCCTGCCGGCCCCCGGGGCGGTGTCGTCCTTGCCGTCCTCGGCGCGCGCGTGGCGCGGGCCCGCCTCCTCGCGCTCCACGCGCGCGTGGCCACCGTTGGAGGAAGCGTTGCCGGCGCGTCCGCCCTCGGACGGCTCCCGTGCCGGACGCCCACCGCTCCCGGCCTCCGCGGGGGCTCCGGTTTCGCAACGGGCACTCCCGTGGAAATCGTCCTTCGAAGTGCCGTCCCTGGGGGAGCTTTTCCCGGAAGTGCCGTCCCTTGGGGAGCCGTTTCCCGAAGTGCCGTCCCTTGGGGAGCCGTTTGTGGAAGTGCCGTCCCCTGCGGGGTCGTCTCCGGGACGGTCGGCGTGATCCGTGCGGTCAGTGACGGCGGTCACAGCGGTCACCTCTCCTTCTGCAGTACGGACAGCGCGGCGATGAGTTCGGCCTGGGGTTCTGGGTGTACGTCGAGTGCGTCGAGGGGCGCGAGACGGCGCTCGCGCTCGGTGTGCAGCGCCCTGTCGAGGTAGTCGGTGAGCAGGCGCCCGCCCCGGTCCCGCAGCCGCAGGGCGCCGTGCGCGCCGATCCGCTCGGCGAGTCCCTCACCGGCGGCTCTCCCCCGGCGGCCGCCCAGGAGCGTGGTCGCGACCAGCGCGGCCACCACCTCGGCGTCCGGTGCGACGCTCTTGTCGAGGTCACGGACCTCCTCCTCCGCGTACTCCTCCAGGACCCGCCGCCAGCGCCGTACGGCCATCCCGACGCGGTGCTCGGCGCTCTCCAGGATCGGGTCACGGTCCGTCAGCCCCGGCGCGGCCGCCGCGGGTTCCCGCCGCCAGGCCTCGTCGATCCGTTCGTCGGCGGCGGTGACGGCGCACAGCACGAGCGCTCCGAGGCTCTCGACGAGCGCGTCCAGCAGTTCGCCCGCCGTGCAGTCCAGCGGATAGGCGCGCCAGCGCTTCAGCGCGTCCCCGGCGAGCACGGCCCCGGACTGCAGGCGGCTCCGCACGCGCGCGTACTCGCTGTCGTAGGCCCCGTCCACGGCGGCGGTGAGCCGCAGGGCGGCGGCGTACTGCGCGGCGGCCGCGGCGGCCAGTTCGGGCATCCGGGACTTCAGTGAGTCGAGGGCGCCGTAGGCGGTGCGGGCCATCGCCTGGTGGCGGGCCGCGGGATCCTGGACGTGATGGATGAGCCAGGTCCGCAGCGGCGCGACCGCGGTCGCGGGGAGAAGCCCACCGCCCCAGGCCGACTCGGGCAGTTCGGGCACGGTGAAACGGGGCACGTCGCCGAGTCCGGCCTTGGCGAGCAGGGCGCCGTACTGCCGTGACACCTCGGACACCACCTGGTGGGGCACCCGGTCGAGCACGGTGACCAGCGTCGCCTGGTTCTCCTTGGCCGTACGCAGCAGGTGCCAGGGCACCGCGTCGGCGTACCGGGCGGCCGTGGTCACCATGACCCAGATGTCGGCGGCGCAGATGAGTTCGGCGGCGAGGACGCGGTTGTCGGCGACCAGCGAGTCGACGTCGGGCGCGTCGAGCAGGGCGAGGCCCGGTGGCAGCGTGTCGGCGGTCTCGACGCGCAGCACCCGCTCACCGCGTTCGACGGGTGTGTGCATGTCGTCGCCGGGCTCCTGGTGAGGCACCCACACGCGCGTGAGGTCGGGCAGCACCCGCATCCCGCTGAACCAGTGATGGTCCTCCGGATGACAGACCAGCACCGGGGTGCGGGTGGTCGGCCGCAGCACTCCCGCCTCGCTCACCCGGCGCCCCACGAGGGAGTTCACCAGGGTCGACTTGCCGGCCCCGGTGGATCCGCCCACCACGGCCAGCAAGGGCGCTTCGGGGTCTCTCAACCTGGGCACCAGATAGTCGTCGAGCTGTGCGAGCAGTTCGTCGCGGTTGGCACGCGCGCGTGGAGCCCCAGCCAGGGGCAGCGGAAAGCGTGCGGCGGCGACACGGTCGCGCAGGGCGGAGAGTGCGTCGAGCAGCTGAGGCCGTACGTCCAAGGTCACCACATGCGAAGAATGCCCAATTTTGGAGGCTTTCTGAAGCATATGGGCACGCCTGCGCGCCGACCGGACACAAGGGGGCGGAAGGGATGACTGGGGCGCAGGCATAACGAGTGCACAACACCCGGTGCGCCAGAGGCCAAAAGCGGTGCACGATTCGTACCTGCCTGCGATTATCAGGACCGCTTCACCGAACCTCCACATCGAGCCACGGAGGGGAAGCATCAAGGACAAGGACGCGGGAGCCCTATCCTTGTCCCCGGCACCGTCACGGAGCAGCCCACACCCGGGCAACACCAGGACACAGGCCACCACACCCGGCCCCCGTAGCTCAGTGGATAGAGCAGGCGCCTTCTAAGCGCTTGGCCGCAGGTTCGAGTCCTGCCGGGGGCGCACATACCCTGTCCCCTGCGAAAACGCATGAGGGTTCTCCGGTGTCCGGATGCACATCGCTGTGAGAAGGATCGTGCGGAGCACAGGTGCGTCGGAACGCGGCTTCACCTCGACCCGGTGAACCCGTGCGGTGACCAGCACCAGCGTGCGCCCAAGAACCGTTTCTCCCGGTTCCTGGCCCCGCTCCCGGAGCTTTCCCCGTCGATAAGGGTGACGCAGCGCTGATCGCCGTTACCACCCGTGACCGGGAGCGTTGAAGGGAAGTGCGGTCGCGTTCGTGCGGCCGCGCTTACCGAGTAGAAGGAGAACGTGATGTCCCGCATCGCGAAGGCAGCCACTGTCGTTCTCGGCACCAGTGCCGTGGTCCTCAGCGGGGCCGGCCTGGCCACCGCCGATGCCGACGCCAGCGCCGCCGCCGTCGGCTCGCCCGGCGTCCTGTCCGGCAACGTCGTGCAGGTTCCGGTTCACGTGCCGATCAACCTGTGCGGGAACACGATCAACGTCGTCGGCCTGCTGAACCCTGCCTTCGGCAACACCTGCATCAACAAGAGCGGCGACAAGCACTACCACCACCACGACAACAAGAAGGACAGCGGCTACGGCCGCTGAGCGGCGCGGCCCGCACACGCTCAACGACCCCCGGCAGTGGTACCGCCGGGGGTCTCGCACGACAGGGGGCCGGCGCCGGTCACGCGTACCGGTAGATCCCGCCGACATCCTCCAGCTGATCCGGCGTCACGTTCCACGGAGGCATCGCCTCGTGCCGCGCGACGATCCGCCGGTACTGTGAACTGCCCGGCCCGGGCGGGCTCGCGGGCAGGTAGCGCGCTCCCCGGTGTTTTCGCTGCCAGCGGGTCCAGAGCAGATCCACGAAGGCGTGGTGCAGCCAGAAGACCGGGTCGTTGACGGAGGCACCGCCGAGCATGTGCCCGCCGACCCAGCGGTGGACGCGGTTGTGGTTGCGCCACGCGCCACTGCCGGGCCCCCATCCCTCGAGTTTGTTGCGGAACCCCCGCGCCGACGTCGAGTTCCAGGGGTGTGCGTCATAGACGGGATCGTCCAGAGCGCCGGCCAGCTCGGCCGCCGTCGGCAGAGTGATCGGATCCCGGGGGCGGCCGAAGTCACGGGTGAGGTACTCGATGTCGGTGACCCCCTCCTTGATCTTCCACTTCCCGTTCCCGTAGGCGAAGGGCCCGCTCATGACCCGGTGGTCGGAGCGCCGGCCGTTGCCGCCGAGCAGGTCCGCCGTCCAGGGGGCGGAGGACGGCGTGCGGCTGCGCGTCCAGTCCCAGTAGGGCACGCTCACCGAGGAATCCACCCGCCGCAGCGCCCGCTCCAGGTCCAGCAGGAATCTGCGGTGCCAGGGCAGGAACGACGGAGCCATGTGGGCCGTGCGCAGACCGTCGTCGCCGTCGGAGACGTAGTACTCGATGTGCATCCGCACGAAGTCGTCGTACTCGCCGCGGCGCTTGATCTCCAGCAGTGCCGCGACGAACCGCCGCCGCTCGGCGCGGGTCAGGGAACTGACGTCCCTACGCGTGTACACCATCGTGCCTCCCCCCGGCCGCGAGGCCGCGCAGGCGCTGGGCGGCGCCCAGCTCGTCGACGGCCGCGCGCGCCGCGGCGAGCGGGGTGGGGTAGGACTCGTAGTGGTCCACCATGCTCAGGTACGAACCGTCTGCGCGCCGCATGAGATGCAGCGGCCGTCCGGCCACGGTGACGTGCCACTGTCCGCTGTCGTAGGCGGCAGGGCCCGCGACGGAGTAGACACCGTGGAGGTGGTGCCCGCGGTACGTCTCCTCGAAGGTGTCCGCCACGTCGCTCGGGTCGGACACCACCTCGTCGCCCCCCGACGGCCTCGACGCCGCGACGACGGGGACCGCCGAGACCGCGACGAGCGAGGCGAACATGGCGCCCATGACATGCCGGCGGGTTCTGTTCCCGACCTCCACCGGGCCGGTCGGAGGCACCGGCACTCTGCTGACGGACATCGTTCTCTCCTTGTCGGGTCCCGTGGCGCGTGGCGGCCGCGGTGGGAGGCCGGGTGCCGGGGTCCAGACCGCCGAACGCCCGGCCCCTGATGGGGCTACTCGCCGAACGTGAGGTTCATGATCGGCACTTGCGGGAGGGCGCGTTCGGGCAGGAGGTGGCCCGTCACGTACCGCGGCCCCTTCGGGCTGCCCGGTACGGGCACCGGCAGTTCTCCGGCATCCCTGAGCAGCTTCATGCCGAGGGCACGCTCCGCGCCGCCCAGCGGCACCGCGACGGGGACGGCGGGGGCCGCCACATCGGTCAGGACGGCGGCGAGGGTTGCCCGAGTGGTGGACTTCATCTCAGGTACGGTCCCTTTCAGGATTCGGGGCAACGCGTCCGTACCGCGTAACGATCCCGCCAACGGCATCAGCGCAAGATTCCCCCGTCCGACGCAGTTGTCGGACCGGCCGCCCGGGCGGCCGTGCGGCTCCGCGGATGCGCGGCTGTCCGGCCGCCGCACCGGTACGACGATCAGCTCGTCCAGAAGTCCCACCAGCGGGTCGGGGTCAGCACCCCGACGACACCGATCCCGGAGAGCATGCCGACGTCGAGGAGCAGCCAGTACCAGCGCTGGAAGCCCGGGTCCTCCAGCAGCTTGAACGGGCGAGTGCGCGGCCGGCGCCCGTCGGCCGTGCCCCGGCCGCCGTCGTCGGCCCGGCGACGGCCGCCATCAGACGCGCCCCCCACGGGCGGGCAGGAGCACGTGCGCCGCGCTGTTCAGGACGTCCTCGTCACCCGCGAAGGCCGTCAGGCTCTCCGGCGCCACGGGCCTGCCGGGCACCGCCTCGGGCCACGGGCGGGTGGTGAACAGGAAGTAGGTGTAGCCGCGTTGCTCCACAGCGGCCAGCCATTCGGCCGGCACCGCGCACCGGGCATTGAGGTACGGCATGTCGATCACGACCTCGCTTCCTTCGACGGAGAAAGTGAGCGGCAGGTCGGGCCGCTCGGCACCGTCGAGGATCTCGTCGTCCGTCAACAGGCCTTTTCCGCGCAGGAGTTCCTTGACCGCGGCCGTGGAACCGGCCGGGCCGCCTTCGCCGTCGCCCAGGGTGTAGGCGAGGAGGTAGGGCATGTCGCCGTCGGGGGCCGCGCCGCTGAACGCCATGACGACGAGCGTGCCGAGGTCGGCGGCGCGGAAAGGACGGGTGTGGCTTGAGGCTGAGGTCACCGCAAGACCCTATCCAGGCAACGGAATTCGTCCGGCCGCCTCATCACCCGCCGGCGTACGACGTCACACGTTGACGCAGATGTTCTCGAACGCGGGGTTGAGGAGGCCGACGACGTTCACGGTGTTGCCGCACGCGACGGCGGCACCTTCGGCCTATGCAATGAAATGAACTGATCAACCTTTGAGAGGAAGGCCACCGAGCAGGAGATGCGACGGGCTGGTGGCCTTGTTCAGGGCCTTCGTCGCGCCCTTCGCGGTGCTGAGCGGGGAGTTCTTGTTCTCGGTGTCGAGCGCGTTCGACTGCTGCTTCAGGGGCTGCACGTCCTCCACGTTCAACGAGCGCTGGCTGCCGATGGTCTCGATGGCGCCGTTCAGGCCGCCGTTGAGGCTGGTAGGAGCTGGATCGTACGCGAAGGCGGGAGCGGCGGCGCCCGCGGCGACCAGGGAACCGGCAACGACAGCGGCGGCCTTCAGGGACTTCATCGTGTTCCTTTCTTCGGCAACTCGCGTCGCCAGGAGGAATTCCATACAGACATGACTTATGCCTGGTCTCTCGACTTCGCCCTGGTTAACGATCCCCGCCACGACCGGAAACCCCGCGCCCGGTAAAAATCCTGACCACTACCCGAATGAACGGCGTGCGCCCCCCTGATCCGACGTGTCCGCCAGGCCGGAGGTGTCCGAGGCAGCGGTGCTGCCGCTGCCGACCACCGTGGAGACCACGACGTCGACGAGACCGGTCAGCAGGCTCGTGGCCACCGGCCCCACCTTGCGGAAATCACCCGAGTCGATCACCTCCTGCAGGTTGTCCAGACCCTTCCGCAGCTCCGCGAGCAGGTCGGCGTCGATGTCCGCGGCGTCCTCGTCCCGCAGGCCGTCGGCGTCCGGCGTCTCGTCCGAGGGGTCGGTGGTGGTGTCCCGCACGGGGTCGGCCGGCGTCTCCGCCGTGGCCTCCTCGGTGATGTCGGCGATCGCGGCCTTCGCGGCGTCGCCGAGCACCGTCGCCTCGTCGTCGGAGAGTCGGCCGTTGTCCGTCGTGAGCACCTCGCTGAGCAGGTCGGTGACCGGGTTCAGCGCCCCGTCGAGGCCGGCCACGGCCACGGCCTGGTTCAGGAGCCCTTCCGCGCCGGGGACGGGAGCCTCCGCGTGGGCGCGGCCACGCTCCGAGCCGTCGTCGGCCGCCATGGCGGCCGGGGCGGCGATCCCGAGCAGGAGCGTGGCGCAGAGTGCGGAGGACGCGATGCGCCGTGCGGGCAGAGCACGCATGGTTGTTCCCTTCGATGGTTGCGAGGAGCTTGTGATCACCGTGGGAGCGGTGATCTTTCCCTGCAACAGATCGACGGGCACCCGTACCCGCCTGACGCCGCCGTCATGAACGTCGTCCCTGGTGAGACGTCGTGTCATCGCACGGATACCCCCTCCGTCCATTAGGGGCAACGCGGACCGGCCGCCCTCCCGTCGGGGAGAACGGCCGGCAGAAGGGTCCGGGCCGGCGTCAGTCGTTGACGCAGACGTTGCCGAACGCGGGGTTCAGCAGGCCGATCACGTCGACGGTGTTGCCGCAGACGTTGACCGGGATGTGGATCGGAACCTGCAGGACGTTGCCCGACAGCACGCCAGGAGAGTTGACGGCGGCGCCGTTCGCCTCGCTGTCGGCGGCGGCGATGCCGGCGGTGCCCGCCACAGCGGCGGCGGCAACGGAGGTCAGGGCCAGGCCCTTCGCGATACGCGACATGGGGAGGTGCTCCTTGGGAGTCGACACAACAACCGGGCGGAGATGCCCGGCGCTGTGTCAACGCGCGGCCCTCGCGCTGGTTGCGCCTCCAAAGGAGTGGTGTCCCGACTGCCTGACTTCACCATTCCGACACACTTGGGATGTTTCACCGATAAATACCGATACCGGCTAGAGTTGCACTCCTCCCGGGGCCTTCGACCCCCGGGACAGGACTGGGGAGTCGGCGCGTCATCTGTGCGAACCGCACACGGTCGCCGCTCCGCCGGTCCGGAACCTTCTCCGCTCGGAAGGGCAACGCCGAATGCGTATTTCCCCGAGTCGTCTGCTGCGCCGCGCCTTGGTGAGCTGCTTCGCCCTTACCTCGCTCTGGGCGCCCGGCGGCCTCGCGACGGCCGCCCCGGCCGCCCCGGAGGCCGCGGAGGCCACGGAGGCCGAGAGCCTCGCGTTCGCGCAGCGGTATCGCGCCCTCCAGCACGGCGGGATCGTCCGGGCGGCGAACTCGTCCATCACCTGCGGTACGGCACCCGCGCGCGGCCCGCAGTCCGGCCGCACCTCGGGGGCGTCCTCGTGCGCTGCCGCGCAAGCGGGCGGAACGGCCGCGAACGACGACTTCGACATGTTCTACATCGACGTCGACGAGGACCCGAACACCTACAACTCCAGCCGGGGCGAGGTCCGTCTGCCCACGGGCGCGCGGGTCACGTACGCGCGCCTGTACTGGGGCGGCAACCTGCGGGTGGGCGAGCAGAAACCGCCGGAGGACAACGCGCGGGTGCTGGTGGCCGAGCCGGGCGGGGAGTACAAGGCCGTGCGGGCCGACACCGTCGTCGGGCACCGGCTGGCACACGGGGCGGACGCGTTCCAGGCCTCCGCGGACGTCACCGGGCTGGTGCGGGCGAGCGGGTCGGGGCTCTACACGGTCGCGCAGGTCAACGTGGCGATGGGCCGTTCGGTGGCCGGTGCCTGGGGCGGCTGGACGTTGATGGTGGCGTACGAACGGGAGTCGGAGCCGCTGCGGCACCTGGCGATGTGGGACGGCTTCGCCCCCCTCGGGCCGGGCGCGGACCAGGTGATCGGGGTCCCGGGACTGCCGCTCGGCCGGGGCGCCGGTGGCCTGGCGGGCCTCGTGGCCTACAACGGGGACGCCGGCCGCGACGGCGATTCGCTCATGGTGTCGACCGGGCTCGGTACGACGGCCCTGAGCGACGCCGCCAACCCCGCCGACGACGTGCTGAACTCCACGATCAGCGAGCCGGGGCCGGCCACCGCGCAGCGTACGCCGGCCTACCGGAACACCCTCGGCTACGACTCCGATGTCTTCGACCTTGGCACCGCGCTACGGAACGGCGGTGACCACTTGGCCTTCCGGCTCGTTGCGCAGCGGGACGCGGCCTGGGCCGGGGCGCTCTTCGTCGCTGTCGACGCCGAGCAGTGACGCGCTCCGACCGGCGCCGTCCGTGAGCGAGGAACCGCGTATGTCACTGCCACCGACCGACCCGGCGACGCGGGTCCTGCATGTCACCCAGCCCGTCGACGGCGGCGTCGCCCGCGTCGTCACGGATCTGGTGCGGGCGCAGCTCGCCGCCGGACTGCACGTCACGGTCGCGTGCCCGGACGGCGGCGGGCTCGCCGACACGCTCCGGATGCTCGGCAGCGACGTACGGCTGTGGCGGGCGACGCGCTCGCCGGACGGCGGGCTGGCGTCGGAGCTGTGGCAGCTCGGCAGGATCGTCGAGGAGACGCGGCCGGACGTACTGCACGCGCACAGCGCCAAGGCGGGACTCGCGGTGCGGCTCGCCCTGCGGGGCCGGCTGCCGACCGTGTTCCAGCCGCACGCCTGGTCGTTCGAGGCGGTCGGCGGTGTCACCGCCGCGCTCGCGCTGCGGTGGGAGCGGTGGGGGGCACGCTGGGCCACCCGGGTGGTGTGCGTCAGCGAGGCGGAGCGCAGGACCGGGGCGCGGGCCGGGGTGGCCGGCCGGTGGCGGGTGATCCCCAACGGCGTGGATTCTGCGCGCTTCCGTCCGGCGGACGCGCGGGCCGTGCGGTCCGGGATCCCGCTGCTCGCCGGGGCGGGCGCCGGGAGTCCGCTGGTGGTCTGCGTGGGACGGCTGTGCCGGCAGAAGGGGCAGGACGTCCTGCTTGCGGCGTGGCACTCGGTGGCCCGGCGGATGCCGGGAGCCCGCCTGGTGCTGGTCGGGGACGGTCCCGACGGCCCGGAACTGCGCGCTCGCGCCCCCGGATCCGTGCTGTTCGCCGGAGCCGCCGCAGACTCCGTGCCCTGGTACCAGGCCGCCGACCTGGTGGTGCTGCCGTCCCGCTGGGAGGGGATGGCGCTGGCGCCGCTGGAGGCGATGTCCTGCGGGCGCCCCGTCCTGATCACGGACGTCGACGGCGCTCGCGAAAGTCTTCCGCCCGGGCTCCAGGACCGGTGCCTGGTGCCCGCCGAGGCGCCGGGCCCGCTGGCCGACGCCCTGTGCGGTCTGCTGTCCGATCCACCGCTGCGCGAGTCGCTCGGCCGTCGGGGGCGTCGCCACGTACTGGCCACGCACGACGTACGGCGCATGGCCGACGCGGTCACGGCCGTGTACGGCGAGCTGCTCGTCGCACAGCCCGCCAGGCGCCGCAAGGCGTCCGCCGGGCACGCCGAGCGCGCGGAGTTCGCCGCGCGCGGGGCACACAACGAGTGCAGGGAGTCCATCCACACGTGACTGCGGAAAGCACCGTTCCCTCCCCCGGCGCACAGCCACGGGAGCACGGATTCTCGCCCGTCTCGGTCATCCCTCCGCGCGAGGCCGCCGACGGCTTCAGATTTCCCGCCGGCCGGCGGACCTTCGTACGGCGCACCTCGCGCTGGCCGCTGCCCGCGGTGGACGCCGGTGCGGCGCTGTGCGCGTCCCTGGCGCTTACCGGGACGCAGCGGCATCCGCTCCTCGTCGGCCTGTTGCTGGCCGTGGTGGTCGCCCTGAACGGGCACGCGTCGCTGTACCGGCCGGCCGCCGTGCCCGCCGTCCTCGACGAACTGCCCGCCGTCTGCGCGCGCGTCGCGGTGGCCTGGTGCGTGCTGGCGGCACTCGTGGCCGCGCTCGCGCCGGCCCACGCGCTGTCCGTGAGGACGCTGGTAGTGGGGTGCGTGCTCCAGTCGGCGGCGAGCTGCGGGGGCCGCGGCACGGTCCACTGGCGGCGGCGCAGGGCGCTGGTCCGGCATCCCGGGGCGGCCCTGGTGATCGGACCCGCCGCCAGGGCGCAGCGGGTGGCCGCCGCGTTCCTGCGGCACCCGCGGTGCGGGGTGCGGCCGGTGGGCATCGTCGACCGGCAGCCGTCCGGGGGCGAGGGGCTGCCGGTGCTGACCACCGGCGAGGAGGTGCAGCGGGCGCTCATCCAGAACGGCGTCCAGGACGTCCTCGTCGTCGGGCGCCGCGCCGAAGACACGCCGCTGCTCGGCGCGTTGGGCGAGTCCGGGTGCGTGGTGTGGGAGGTCGACGCCGACTCGCCGTCGCACGACGTGCACGGCGAGCGGCTGGCCGGGTTCTCCTGCCGGCGCGTCAGCGTGACCGGGCCCCGGGGCAGCGCGGGCAAACGGCTGCTCGACGTGCTGGTCTCCGGGGCGCTGCTGCTCGCGGTCAGCCCGCTGCTGCTGGTGTGCGCGGCCGTGCTGCGGCTGGCCGACGGGCCCGGGGTGGTCTTCCGGCAGGAGCGCATCGGCAAGGACGGGCGGCCCTTCACGCTGCTGAAGTTCCGCACCCACCGCCCCGTCGACGCACACGAGGCGGCGACGCGGTGGAGCGTGGCGAACGCGCACGAGATGAACCCGTTCTGCCGCTTCCTGCGCCGGACCTCGCTGGACGAGCTGCTCCAGCTGTGGAACGTCCTGCGGGGCGACATGAGCCTGGTCGGCCCGCGTCCCGAACGCCCTTATTTCGTGGCCCAGTTCAGCCAGACGTATCCCGGTTACGCGAGCCGTCACCGGATGCGCACCGGCGTCACCGGGCTCGCCCAGGTGCACGGGCTGCGCGGGGACACCTCCATCGAGGACCGCTGCCGCTTCGACAACGCGTACATCGACGACTGGTCGTTGTGGCAGGACGTCTGCATCCTGCTGCGCACGGCGGTCGCGGTCGTCCGTCCGACGGGGAGCTGAGCCGGTGACCGTCAGGTGGACGCCCCTCGTGCCGGTGGTGGCGGTGGTCGCGATGCTCGCGCTGCCGGTGGCGCCCGGCGGCGAGGGCGGCGCGACAGCCGCCGACGCCGTCTCCGGGCTGCTGGTGGCGTACTGCGTGATCCGTCTCGTACGGCAGCGGCGGCGGCCCCTGACGCGGACGGCCGCCGTGATCCTCGCCCTGCCCGTGGCCGGTTTCGCGGTCGCGGCCCTCGGGGCGGCGTCGCCGGGGGCGGGGCTCACCGGGTTCGGCCGCTATCTGCAGATCTTCGTGCTGGTCCCGGCCGCCGTGGTGCTGCTGCTGCGGGACCGGCGCGACTTCCGGCTGCTCGCCTGGGCGTTCGTCGCCCTGGCGCTGTGGCAGGGCGCGATCGGGGTGCACCAGTACGCCACCGGGACCGGTGCCTCGTACATGGGCGAGGAGATCCGGGCCGTGGGCACGTTCGGCGCGGCGGACATCATGGGGATGGCGACCGTGGTGGCGTTCGGGCTGGTGTGCGCGGTCGGGACGGCGCTCGGGACCGGCCCGGCCCGGCAGCGGGCCGTCGCTGCCGCGTGCGCGCTCACGCTGCTGGCGCCGCTCGCGCTGTCCTTCAGCCGCGGCGCGTGGATCGCCACGGCGGTGACGGTCGCGGCGCAACTGGCGCTGGCCGGGATGCGGCGCGCGCTGAAGGCGGGCCTGGCCGTCGCCGCCGTGGCCGTCGTCCTGGTGGGCGGGGTCGGTGTGGGTACCGCCATGCTCCAGGAGCGGATCACCAGCATCACGCAGGTCACGGACGCGCCCGACCGGTCGGTGACCGACCGCTACACGATGTGGGCCGCCGCGGTCGACATGTGGCGGGAGCACCCGGCGGCCGGGGTCGGACTGAAGAGTTTTCCCGAACACCGTGACGGACACGCCTCGTTGGCGCTGTCGTCGGGCAGCGACACGGAGGGCGCGGGCGCCGCGTTCCGCAGGCAGCCGCTGCTCTCCCCGCACAACATGTACCTGCTGGTCCTCAGCGAGCAGGGCCTCATCGGGCTGCTGGCGCTGGCCGGGAGCTGGCTGGCGCTGCTGGTCTGCGCGCTGCGCGGGCTCGTCCGGGTGCGGCGGCGGGACCCGGCGGGTGCGGCTCCCGGCGGCGGACCGGGGAGCGGGCACGGGCTCGACTGCGCGCTCGTCTCCTGCGGGCTGCTGGTCTGGCAGCTGGTCGACTTCGCGTACGGCGACATCGGCGGGCCCTCGACCGTGCTGACCGCCGTCTGCTTCGGGCTCGTGGCCTGGTGGGCGCTGATGGATCCCGCCTGTGCGGCGCCGGGCCGCGTCACGGCCGGGCCCTGCGGTGCCGCCGTCCGACCGGGCGTGACGGCGGGCCCTTTCGGAGAGGGCGTGGCGCGATGAAGGTGACACCCCCCCGGTCCGAGGGCGCGACGACAGTGCCCGCGGCGCGCGGCGCTTCCCCGGCCACCGGTACGGGTGCCGGTACGGCAGCTGGTACGGGTGCCGGTGCCGCCGGTACGGCAGCCGGTACGGCCGCCGGTACGGGTGCCGGTGCGGCAGCTGGTGTGGCCGCCGGTACCGGCGCTGACACGACCGCTGGTACCGGCGGCGCGGACGCGGTGGCCGGTACGGGCGCGGACATGGCCGTTGGTATGGGTGCGGACACAGTGACCGGTACCGGCGCGGACACAGTGACCGGTACCGGCGCGGACGCGGTGGCTGGTACGGGCACCGGCACCGGTACGCCTGCGGACGCGGTTGCGGTCGCGCCAGCCGGTCCCTCCTCGCAGCGCTTCCTCGCCAAGGCCGCTCTCGTCACCGTCGGCCTGTCCATCGTCGGCGCCCTGCTGGGCCTCGGCCGGGACCAGGCGCTCGCGCACCTCTTCGGGGCCGGCCGCGAGACGGACGCCTTCCTGATCGCCTGGACCGTGCCGGAGTTCGCGGCGACGCTGCTGATCGAGGACGGGCTGGCCTTCGTCCTGGTGCCGATGTTCAGCCGGGCCGTGGCCCGCCGGGCCCGGGGGGCCGCCGGGGACCCGGTGCGCTCGCTCGTCTCCGGCACACTGCCCCGCCTGACCGCGGCCTTCACCGCGACGGCTGCGCTGCTGATCGCCGGGGCGCCGTACGTCGTCGAGGTGCTGGCGCCCGGGCTGCCCGACCCGGGGCTCGCGGTGGACTGCACGCGGCTGACGGCGACCTGTGTCCTGAGCTTCGGGCTGGCCGGCTATTGCAGCGCGGCCCTGCGCGCGCACCGCCGGTTCGTCGCGCCGGCCGCCATCTACGTCGCTTACAACACCGGCATCATCACCGCGATGTTCGTGCTGGGCGGGCGCTGGGGCGTGCGGTCGGCGGCGGCCGGGGTCGCGGTGGGCGGCGTCCTGATGGTGCTGGCGCAGGCGCCGTCGCTGTGGCGGCAGCTCCGGGGGCGACCGCGCGACGGCCGGCACGGCAGGCAGGACGGGACGGCCGACAGCCGTCCGGACCGGCCCGCGCCCGGACCGGCCCCCGGCTCCCCCGCCCCGCCCGCGCCCGCACCCGCACCCGGAACCGCCCACGGCTCCCCCGTCCGGCCCGCGCCGGGCGCCGGCGGTCCCGCGCCGGGTTCCGGGAACGACGACGGGTCCGCCGCGCGCTCCATGGACCTGGTCCTCGTCGCCGCGGTCCTGCTCTTCGCCCTGTTCCGCCAGTCGCAGGTACTCGTCGAACGCTTCCTCGCCTCCTCGCTCCCCGCCGGGGCGATCTCGCATCTGAACTACGCCCAGAAGGTCGCCCAGATGCCGATGGTGCTGTCGCTCATGCTGTGCACCGTCACCTTCCCGGTGGTGGCGCAGGCCCTCGCGGAGGGCGACACCGAGCGGGCCCGGGACCGGGTGGAGCGCGACCTGGCCGTCGTGTCCTGCACCGTCCTGCTCGGCGCCGCGGCGGTCGTCGCCTGCGCTCCCCAGATGATCCAACTGCTGTTCGAGCGAGGAGCGTTCGGTGCCCAGGACACCGCGGCCACCGCCGCCGTCATGCGCGTGTACGCCCTCGGCCTGCTGGGCCACACCCTCGTCGGCGCGCTCGTCCGTTCGTACTTCTCGGCGGGCCGGCCCACCTGGTACCCGATGTGCGCGATGGCGGCGGGGATCGCCGTCACGGGCGGCGTCGGCGCGTGGGCCGTCGGCCCCTGGGGCGTGTGCGGGATCGCCGCCGCCAACGCCCTCGGCATCACCCTGTCCGCGCTGCTCCTGCTCTCGGGCATGGGCCGGCGCGGGGTGCCGATCCGTACCCGGCAGGTCGTGGCCGAGATCGGCCGGCCGGTGCGCGCGGCGGTGGCCGCGGCGGCCGCGGGGGCGTTCTGTGCGAGCCGCACGGACTCCCCGCTGCCCGCTCTCGCCGTCGGCGGCTCGGCCGTCGTCGTCGTCTTCGTCCTCGTGGCCTGGGCGCTGAACGCCCAGGCCGTCGCACCCGCCCTCCGCTCCGTGACCCGAAGGCTTCCGTATGTCCGTTTCCGCTGACCCGGCACGAGTTCGACGTGCCTCCAGACACACCGGCACTCCCCCGTGGGTGGCGATGTACCACTCCGTGGGCGACTGCTCCGACGACCCGTACCGCGTCACCGTCTCGCCCGACCGCCTCGACCGGCAGCTCGGGCTGCTGCGCCGGCACGGACTGCGGGGCGTGGGCATGGGCACACTGATCGCCGCCCGGGCCCGGGGCGAGGGGCGGGGCCTGGTGGGCCTCACCTTCGACGACGGGTACGCCGACTTCGTCGAGCACGCCCTGCCGCTGCTGCGGCGCCACGACTGCGGGGCCACCCTCTTCGTGCTGCCCGGCCGGCTGGACGGCCACAACGCGTGGGACCCGCTCGGCCCGCGCAAGCCGCTGCTCGGCAAGCAGGGCATCCGCGTCGCCGCCGCCTCCGAGGGCATCGAGATCGGCTCGCACGGCCTCACCCACGTGGATCTGACCCGGGCCGACGACACGCTCCTGCACACCGAGGTCGCCGACAGCCGAGCGCTGCTCTCGGACCTGATCGGCGCACCCGTCGACGGCTTCTGCTATCCGTACGGCACGGTCGACCAGCGGGCCGTCGACGCCGTACGGACGGCGGGCTACCGCTATGCCTGCGCGATCGACCCCGGGCCCCTGACCGGCCCCTTCGCCCTGCCCCGCGTCCACGTCGGCCAGAACGACACCGACGTGCGCCTGCTGCTCAAGTTGAAGCTCCACCGGCTGCGGCGCCGCCCCGCCGAGGGGGTCTGATGAAGGCCCTGCACGTCATCACCGGCCTCGGCGTCGGCGGCGCCGAACAGCAACTGCGCCTGTTGCTGCGGCACCTGCCGGTCGACTGCGACGTGGTGACCCTCACCAACCCGGGCAGCGTCGCCGACGGTCTCGCCGACGACGGTGTCCGCGTCATCCACCTCGGCATGACCGGCAACCGCGACCTCTCGGCACTCCCCCGGCTGGTGAGGATCATCCGGGCGGGAGGCTACGACCTCGTCCACACCCACCTCTACCGGGCCTGCGTGTACGGCCGGATCGCGGCCCGGCTCGCGGGAGTCAAGGCCGTCGTCGCCACCGAGCACTCCCTCGGCGACTCGCAGATGGAGGGACGGGCGCTCAGCACGGGCGTCCGCGCCCTGTACCTCGCCAGCGAACGGCTCGGCAGCTCCACCGTCGCCGTCTCCCCCACCGTCGCCGACCGGCTGCGCCGCTGGGGCGTGCCGGAGCCGCGCATCGAGGTCGTGCCGAACGGCATCGACGTGAGCCGCTTCCGCTTCGATGCGGTGCTGCGCGCACGTACCCGCCGCCGGCTCGGGCTGCCGGCGGGCGCGTACGTCGTCGGCGGCGTCGGCCGGCTCACGGCGGGCAAACGCTTCGACGTCCTGGTCCGGGCACTCGCCCGACTCCCCGACGACTACTGGCTGCTGCTGGTCGGCGGCGGCGCGGAGGAGAGCGTCCTGCGGCGCGTCGCACAGCGCGCGGGCGTGGCGGACCGTGTCCTGCTCACCGGCGAACGCCCCGCGGGCGGCTTCCCCGGTGCCGACCTTCCGTCGCTGATGGCGGCGATGGACACGCTCGCCTCGCCGAGCGCGGAGGAGGCGTTCGGGCTCGCCGTCGTCGAGGCCCTGGCCGCCGGACTGCCCGTGCTGTACGTGTCCTGCCCGGCGATCGAGGACCTGCCGCCCGGCGCGGCGCTCGGCGCACGGCGGGTGCAGGGCGGCGCGGAGTCGTTCGCCCGGGCGCTGGAGAAGGTCCGCGCCGAGGGCCCACGGCCGCGTACGGCGCCCGAAGCCGCCCACCACTACTGCATCACCCGCAGCGCCGCCCAGCTCATGGACGTGTACGCGGCCGCGGTGTCCCGCACCTCTCTGGGAGTGAGTTCCTGATGACCGACAACCACACCGGCTCCCACCGCCCGGCCGCCCGGCCCGGCCCGGCCCTGTCCGGGGCGCGGGCCCTGCCGGCCTGGGCCCTGCTCGCGGGCGGCACCCTGCTCGGCACCCTGGCCGGCGGCACGTACGGCGTGCTGACCCCCGCGACGTACACGGCGACCAGCTACGTCGTCGTCGTACCGACCGGGCAGGCGGACCAGGCGTCGGCGCTCGGCTTCGCGCAGGCGTACGGCCGGGTCGCCACGCAGCTCGCGGTGCTCGGCGACGCCCAGGTGTGGGCCGGGGTGCCGGTCAGGACGCTCCAGGAGAGTGTGCGGACCGCGACCTCGCCGGACGCCCCGATGGTCTCCGTGACGGCCACCTCCTCGCGTCCGGACCTGGCCGCCGACATGGCCAACGCCGTCTCGCGCTCCCTGACCCGGCACGCGAACGACACCAAGGGCAGCACGCACGTGGAACTGCTGCAGTTCTCGCGCGCGGTGAAGCCGGCCGAGGCCTCCTCTGCGTCGCCCCCGGTGACGGGCCTGGTCGGCGCCGCCGCGGGCGGGCTGCTGGGCGGGCTCGCGCTGCTCGTCCGGCCCCGGCGGGCGGCGGACGACGCCGCGCGCGCCGCGTCCGTGCCGAACCCGGCCGTCGCCGCCGACGCGCACGGACAGCTGTGAGCACCGGGCGGGGCGCCGGCGTTGCGGCCGACGGGACCACCACCGGGCCGGTTCCAGGCACCGCCCGCTACCCGGCGCCCATCCCGGGCACCGGCGCCGCGGGTGGCGACCGGAGCGCCCTGGCCGCCGAACTCGTCACCGGCGCGGACGAGTTCGCGGAGCTGGGTCCGGCCTGGGAGCGGCTGTACCGGCGGTGCTCGGCAACCACCCCGTTCCAGAGTCACGCCTGGCTGCACTCCTGGTGGCTCTCGTACGGCACCCCGGGCGCGCTGCGGCTCGTCGTGGTCCGGGAGGGCGGCGAGCTGCGCGCCGTCGCGCCGCTGATGCGCGTACGCCGGCCGCTGCCCGTCCTCGTACCGCTGGGCGGGACGATCTCGGACTACGCCGACGTGCTGCTGGACGACGAACACGCCGACCGGGCGGCGCCCGCGCTCGCCGAGGGACTCGCCGCGGCCGCCCGCACCGCCCTGATCGACTTCCGCGAGGTGCGTCCGGGCGGCGCGGCCGAGCGGTTCTACGAGCAGTGGAGCGGGCCGCGGCGCCGCGAGCGCGACTCGGTCTGCATGGAGCTGCCCGCCCTGCCGATGGAGGAGCTGCTGGACCGGATGCCGCCCCCGCGCGCCCAACGGGCCCGCTCCAAGCTGCGCAAGCTCGCCGCCCTCGGCGTCCGGCACCGCGTGGTGGGCCACGACGGCGTGGAGGCGGCACTGCACCGGTTGCTGGAGCTGCACCGGCTCCAGTGGCAGGGCCGCAAGGTGACGTCCGAGCACCTGCGGCCCCGGTTCCGCACCCATCTGGTGCGGGCGGTGAGCCGCATGGTCCTCTCCGGCGACGCCCTGGTGACCGAGTTCCTGCTCGAGGGCGAGGTCGTGGCGGTCAATATCACCCTGCTGTCGCGGCGGCTCGCGGGCGGCTATCTGTACGGCTCGGATCCACGGCTGCGCGAACGGAAGGCGGACGTGGCCACCATGCTGCTGGACGCGACCGCGCGGGAGTCGATCGGCGGCGAACGGCGGGTGCTGAGCCTGCTGCGCGGCGCCGAGTCGTACAAGCACCGCTGGCGGCCCGAGACGGTCGTGAACCAGCGACTGCTGCTCGCCCGGCGCCGTACGGCGCCGCTGCTGGCGGTGGTCGCCGTCGGTGTGGCCGCCCGCGGACTCTGCCGGGACCTGGTGCACCGCTGGAGGGAGCGCGGTGGCGACGGGTCCTGAAAGAAGCGTCGCCCTCCGCGAGTCGCCCCGCGGGGGGAGCGCCCGGCGGGCGCTCCCCCGGCGGTCACCGGTTGCGCGACCACCAGTCGAAGCGGAGGCAGAGCTTGCCGCCGATCCAGTGCTCGACCCAGTCGCCCAGTTCCACCGGCGAGCAGTTCACCGGACGCCCGGGAGTCGGAGTCGGGGCCGTCGGGGGTGTCTTCGTCGGCGGTGCGGTGGGCTCCGGTGCCGGATCGGTGCGGCCGGAGAGCATGTCCCGGTAGATCTGCGACGCCCTGGGGTTGTCGTCGCACTGCCACACGCCGTGCGGGCAGTAGTCGGTGACGGTGTGGTAGAGCGGCTGGTGTTCGACCATCCACGTGAGCATGCGCTTCATGTACGTCGCGTTGTCGCCGTTGCGGAAGAGTCCCCATTCCGGATACGAAATGGGCTTGCCGTGGGCCTTGGCGAAATCCACGTGCGCCTGAAGGCCGTAGGGCTCCGTCACCTGTTCGTCGAATGACATGCCCTGCGGCTGGTCGTACGCGTCCATGCCGATGATGTCGACCGTGTCGTCCCCGGGATAGCACTGCGTCCAGGGAATGGCGTCCCGGCCACGGTTCGGAGTGAAGTCGAACCGGAATTTCTGGCCCGGCACCGAACGCATGGTCGCGACAATTCTGTTCCAGTATTTCTTCCACGCCTCCGGATCGGGACCGCAGCGATGGGTGTACGTGATGCCGTTCATCTCCCAGCCGAGCACCACGACGGTGTCCGGCACCTCCAGCGCGACCAGTCGCTCGGCCAGCACGCGGAAGTGCTTGTCGTAGGCGCCCGACGCACCCTCGGCCAGCAGCCGCCGCACCTCGGCGTCGGAGAGGTGCCCCTCGTTGCGCTCCATCATGGGGACGTTGAGGACCAGGAGCCGGTCGGCCTTCGCGCGGCGCCAGTCCGCCCAGGCGTCGAGGAAGCCGGGCCGTCCCTCGATGTTGCTCCAGCGGTCACCCGGCAGGTACGTGTGGGCGACGCGGAGTTCGGCGCCGCCCAGCCACTCGCCGAACCGGGCGATCCGGGCCACGCCCCGGGGGCCGTAGTCGAGGTAGGCGCCGAGGGCGGGCCGGAGAGCCGCGGGTTTCGGCACCGAGGGCGCGGTCGTCCCGCTCTGCGGGAGGGGCGGCGGGGTGACCGGCGGACCGACCGGTGGGGTGGCGGGCGCGGGAAGCGTCACCGGGCCCGTGGCGGCGGGTGCCGGCGCCGCGGCGGGTGGCGTCGTGGCGGGTGGCGTCGTGGCGGGTGTCGCCGAGGCGGGTTCCGGCACCGGGGGGTCGGCGGCCCCTCGTGCCCCCGCACCCACCGCGTGTCCCGGTCCCGATGCCAGGGCGAGCGACGCGACGATCGCGGCCGCGACGAACGCCGACCGTCCGGCCCGGGGCCGTCGTTGCTGTGCGGCCATACCTGCTCCTCTCTCCACTCTTCTCCGCTGTCTCTCCGGCGTGCTGTGCCGTCTTGCGCTGTTCCATCCACTGACACTCAGTCATATAAATGCGAAGTCCGCCAACCGAGGGGCCGGAATTCGCGTGCTCCGATCACCCGCACGGGTGAATTGACATGAAGGAAATGCCCGTGTCGCTTCTCGACAGCCGCGTCCCCGCCGTTCTCCTGCGGATCGACCGGAATCCCTTTCACCACGGAACACTGGGCGCGGTGCGCTCCCTCGGGCGGGCGGGTGTGGACGTGCACGTGGTCGCCGAATGCGCCGGAAGTCCCGTACGCAGGTCGCGATTTGTGACCGAGCTGCACCCGCCGCCACCGCCCGGCGCGTCCCGCAGCGACATCGTCGCCACGCTGCTGCGGGTGGCCCGGCGTGTGGCGCGTCCCGCCGTCCTGATCCCCATGGACGACGCGAGTGCCGTCGCGGTGGGCCATCTGTGCGAGGAACTGAGGCCGGGTTACCTGCTGCCGCGGCAGCAGGGCCCGCTCGCCGAGTCCGTCGCCGACAAGGCGGAACTGGCCGGCCTGTGCGCCCGTACGGGCATCGCGCACCCGGTGACGCTGGTCCCGGACAGTCCCGCGGAGGCGGCGGCGGCGGCCTGGCGGCTCGGGATGCCCGTTGTGGCGAAGTGGAGCCGCCCGTGGCTAATGCCGGCCGGAACCGGGCTGCGCAGCACGGTGATCGTGCACTCGGCCCAGCAGGCGCAGGCGCTGTACCGGCGGTCGGCGGAGGCGGGCAGCCGACTGCTGCTCCAGGCCTTTCTGCCGCCCGGGCCGGACCGGGACTGGTTCTTCCACGGGTACGTCGACCGGTCGGGGGCCGTGCGGGCCGGCGGTCCGGGCCGCAAGCTGCGCGCCCAGCCGCGGGGCGCGGGCCTGACCGCCGTCGGCCAATGGATGCCGAACCCGCGGGTGCAGGAACTCGCCGAGAGGCTCGCCGGGGAGCTGGGCTACCGCGGCATCTTCGATCTCGACCTGCGCCGGGAGGGCGCGGACGGGCGCTATCACCTGCTCGACTTCAACCCCCGCCCCGGCGCCCAGTTCCGGCTCTTCACCGATGCCTCGGGGCTGGACGTCGTCCGTGCCCTGCACCTGGACCTGACGCACCGTCCGCTGCCGGACCCGACGCCGCGGCCCGGTCGGACGTTCGTCGCGGAGAACTACGCCCCGCTGACCGCGCTCGGCACGCGGCCGGGCGGGCGGGAGCTGGCCTGGCACGCCCGCGACGACCTGGGACCCGGGATCGCACTGTGGGCCCTGTGGTCCCGCCATGTGGCGGCGCGCCTGCTGGACCGCGCGCCGCGGACCGCGATCGCACCACCGCTTCCCCGGCCCGCACGACCGCCGGACACCAGGAATCCGTTGCCCGATGACGTGAGGCCGGTGCGCGACGCGCGTCCGCCGGCCGACGACGAGAAAGCGAGTACGTGCTGATGTACGACCTGCTGGTGGTAGGGGCCGGTCCCTACGGCCTGTCCATCGCCTCCCATGCCGCGGCCGCCGGTCTGAGCCTGCGTGTCTTCGGCAGACCCATGGCGTCGTGGCGGGACCACATGCCCCGCGGCATGTTCCTCAAGTCCGAGCCGTGGGCGTCGAATCTCTCCGACCCGCAGGGCCGGCTGCGGCTGGACATGTACTGCGCCGGGCAGGGGGTACGGGCGCGGCACGGGGAACCGATCCCCGTGGAGATGTTCGCCTCGTACGGCCTGTGGTTCGCGCGTCACGGCGTGCCAGGCGTCGACGAGCGGACGGTGACGCGCGTCGGCACCGTCCCCGGGGGCTTCGAGGCGGTCACCGAGGACGGGGAGGTGCTGCGGGCGCGGACGGTGGCCCTGGCCGTGGGTGTCCTGCCGTTCGTCGAGATCCCGGCGGCGCTGCGCGGCCTGGACCCCGAGTACGTCTCGCACAGCAGCCACCACGGCGACCTCGCCCGGTTCCGGGACCGGGACGTCACGGTGGTCGGCGGTGGCCAGGCGGCGCTGGAGACGGCGGCGCTCCTGGCGGAACAGGGCACCCGGGTGCGGGTGCTGGCCCGCGCGGACCGGCTGTACTGGAACGAGGTGCCCCCACCCTGGGAGCGCCCGTTGTGGCAGTCGCTCCGCGCCCCGCACAGCGGCCTCGGCTGCGGCTGGCGCAACTGGTTGTACGCCGAGCGTCCGGGCCTCTTCCGCCGCCTGCCGGCGCCGACGCGCGCCCGCGTCGCGGCGACGGCCCTCGGCCCGGCGGGTGCCTGGTGGGTGCGCGACCGGGTGGAGCCCGTCGTGGAGGTGCTCCTGGGGCGGGAGGTGTCGGCGGCACACGACGCCGGGGGCCGCGTCCGCCTGGAGACGGTGGGCCGGGCCGGTGACCTGACGGTCCTGGACACGGAGCACGTCATCGCGGCCACCGGGTTCCGGGCGAGCCGCGAACGGCTGGGACTGCTGGCGGACGACGTCCGCGGCGGCCTGGAGACGATGCCGGACGGATCGCCCTACGTGGGGCGGGACTTCGAGTCGTCGGTGCCCGGGCTCTTCATGGCCGGGCTGATGACGGCGGCCGGCTTCGGGCCCGCGATGCGCTTCGTGCACGGCGCCTCTTTCACGGCGGGCACGCTGGTGCGCGGGGTGCGCCGACGGCTGCACGAGGGGTTGCGGGACGGGTGGGTCCCGGCGCCCGCACTCCGCTCCCCGGACGGGGCGCTGGACACGGCAGGGCGGTGAAGCGGGCCTGGGTGCCGGGCAGACTCGTCCGGCACCCAGGAGCACCTAATGACGGGACGCCACTCGGCCTCGCCGGTACAGGACGGCCCCGCCGATCAGCAGCGCGGCACCGGTGGCCCCGGCGGCGAGCACGCCCTCACCTCCGGTCTGGGCCAGCGAGGACGAGTCATCCGGGCCCTCCGGCGTGTCGGCGGGCGGCTGGGCCCGGGTGTGCTCGGGAGGGCTGACCGGTGAGTCACCGGGCGGCCGCTCGGACGGGGTGTGCGGTGGGGTGTCTTTGGCCTCCTCGCCGCAGCGGTTGCCGAATGCCGGGTTCAGCAGGGCGACCACGTCGACCGTGTTGCCGCACACGTTCACCGGTACGTCCACCGGGACCTCGACGTTGTTGCCGCTGCCGACTCCGGGCGAACCCTTCGCGATGCCGTCCGCCGAGGAGCCGGAGTGCCCGTGCGAACCCGGCCCGTCCCCGTATCCGGCACCCTCGCCGTAGCCCCCGCCGTGGTGGGAGGGCCGGTGCGGAGCGCCGTGGGCGCCGCGGGAAGCGGAGATGTTGGCACACGAGTTGCCGAAGGCCGGATTCAACGCACCCGCCACGTTGACGGAGTTGCCGCAGGCGTTCACCGGCACGTGCACGGGCACCGACACGTTGTTGCCCGACGCGACACCGGGCGAGTCCGACGTGGCTCCGCCCGCGTGCGAGTCCGCGAAGGCGGGGGCGCCGTACATGGACACGATGCCCGTCGCGGCCGCGGCCACGACCATTCCCCTGCTCAGAGTCTGTCGCAATGTCGTTGTCTTCCTGCTGGTAGAAGTGGGAAAGCCGGCCCTGGCACCGTGAAGGTCATCCAAGGCCGGCGGGACCGAGCCGGACGGCTGGTGCGCTCCGACGTCAGGCGTTGACGCAGGCGTTGCCGAACGCCGGGTTCAGCAGACCGATCACGTTGATCGTGTTGCCGCACACGTTGGCGGGAATGTGAACGGGAACCTGGACCACGTTGCCCGACAGGACACCCGGGGACCCGATGGCGGCACCCTGCGCGTCGGCGTCGGCGAAGGCCGGGGCGCCCATGCCCAGAGCCATGATGGTGCCGGCGATGGCAGCTGCGCTCTTCTTGTGATTCACGTGCTTTCCCTTCTTTGCGGTCATGCCCCTGAGACGGCCGGAACCGAGCGAGCACCTTGGAAACGGCTCGCAGCACGACCTGCATGCGGTGAACGAGGACGGAGGTCCGAAGAAACTACGGAACGAAGGCCGCTTGATAATTCACTCGAACGCTGTACACAGAAAACGACGGCGCCGGTGGGATGCACGTGGGTAAAGGCCCGGGCGCCCCGCACGGAGAACCGCGGGCACCCCGGGCTGCACCGGGAGCGTCTCAGCCTTCGCTGTTGGCGGACAGGACCGAGATGTCCTCGAGGACGTGCGACAGGGCGCCGTCCCGCTTGGCCTGCGTCGAGTTGTCGCTGCACTGCTGAGCCAGGTCGTCCGACAGGATCGGGACGTCCTGGATCGGGACGAGGTTGACGACGGCGACGTTGACGTCCTCCAGCGCGAGGCACGGCTTGTTGAGCGTGCCCTGGACCAGGGACAGCTGCGGGCTCATGTCGCCCTTGGTCGTCGAGTTGCCGAAAGCCGACGTCGCGCCGTTCCCGTTGGCGACGGAGGGTCCGGCGTCGTCACCGATGGCAAGGGCCTGGGGAGCAGCCGCCACCGCCATACCGATCACGGAAGCGGTGGCCGCTGCGGCGACCATAGCCTTCTTGAGCACTTCGGGTTCCTTTCCTCGTAGCGACGCACTGTCGTACTGCCTCATCAACCCGGCGTCACAGGATTAGTTGCGGGCGTTCACCCGGTTGGCCGACAAGCGGTTCGCGACAGCTACGAGAAATCAAGGGTTTCAGCGGGTAGGTACACGCATGGGGTATCGGCCGTGCGGGTGAACAGGGGAAACCATCCTTGCCAAACGGAGTTGGCCATGGCGCTCCGGTGGACGGGGTTTCTAAGAAGGGACTGGCCAGTGATCAAGAAGGTTTTTGCCGCTGCGGCGATCACCGCTTCCGTCGTGGGCGCCTCCGCTGCCGCGGCTCCTACGGCGATGGCGATCGGTGACGACAAGGGGCCGGCCATCGCGAACGGCAACGCGGCGATGCAGAGCTTCGGCAACTCGGCCACGTACGGCGACATGAGCCCGCAGATGGCGCTCATCCAGGGCTCCTTCAACAAGCCCTGCATCGGTCTGAACGACATCAACGTTCCGATCGTCAACCTCATCCCGATCCAGGACGTCCCGGTCCTCTCGGACGATCTGAACCAGCAGTGCACGGAGAACTCCACGCAGACCAAGCGCGACGGCGCGCTGGCGCACCTGCTGGAGGACGTGTCGATCCTGTCCGCCAACGGCGAGGGCTGACACTCCGGGCGCGCGAGGGGCGGCGCCACCGACCAGGTCGGTGGCCCCGCCCCTCTTCGTGTGCCGGCGCCGTTTCAGCGCTCCAACGGGTCGCGCACGGGCGTCGCCGGGAAGGGGTCCGCAGGGCCCTGCCCCTCCGATGGCCTCTGTCCCTGTGCGCCAAAGGGAGTTGTGTGGCCCGTGGAGCCTTGCGTGCCGACCGGTCCGGTTCGATGCTGGCGCTTCTTGTTGTCTTACGTGCGGAGTCGCAGCGTGAGTGCTGACACACCGACCAGCCACCGTCCGAGCCGCCGCACCCTCCTCGCGGGTGGCGCTCTCGCGGGATGGGCCGCCCTCACCGCGCAGAAGGGAGCGTTCGCCGCGGACGCGGGGGACGCCGCGTGGGACGCGCGGCCGGGCGTCTTCCAGATCGGCCGCGAAGCGGCACGTGCCCGCCTCGTGCCGTACGCGAGTGCCGGTGACGCGCTGCGCGGGAAGTTCGCCGAGTCGCCGTACCACCATTCGCTGAACGGGACTTGGCGCTTCCACTGGGCCCGGAACCCCGACCGGCGGCCCGTCGGGTTCGAGGACCCGGACTTCGACGACGGCGGCTGGGACCGCATCCCGGTCCCGTCGAACTGGGAGATCGAGGGGTACCCGGAGCCGATCTACCTCAACGTCAGGTATCCGTGGATCGGCTACGAGACCCCGGCGCCGCCGCGGGTGCCCCACGACTTCAACCCGGTGGGCTCCTACCGCCGTACCTTCACCGTGCCCACAGGCTGGTCCGGGCGGCGCACGCTGCTCTCCTTCCAGGGCGTGAAGTCGGCGTTCTTCGTCTGGGTCAACGGCGAGCGGGTCGGCTACAGCGAGGACAGCTACACCCCCGCCGAGTTCGACATCAGCCGCCGGCTGCGGCCGGGGCGCAACACGATCGCCGTCGAGGTGTACCGCTGGTCCGACGGCAGCTGGCTCGAGGACCAGGACATGATCGACCTGTCCGGGATCTTCCGGGACGTGTACCTGTACTCGATCCCGCCGGTGCACGTGCAGGACCTGTTCGTGCGGACGGAACTGGACCCGGCGTACCGGGACGCCGTCCTCGCGGTGGACGTCGCCGTACGCGACCGCGGCGGGGAGCGGCCGGGCGGGTACCGGGTGACGGCGGAGCTGTTCGACGCACGCGGGCGCCGCGTGCCGGTCCCGGTGCCGGCCGGGGACGTGGAGTTCGGTGACGGTGACGCGGAGGTCCGGCTGCGGGCGGACGTGACGGCGCCCGCACTGTGGTCGGCCGAGGCTCCGAACCTGTACACGCTGGTCGTCACGCTCGCCGACGCCTCGGGCCGGGCCGTCGACGTGCACAGCACCCGGGTGGGCTTCCGCGAAGTCGGTTACGGGCCGGGGAAGTTCACTCTCAACGGCAAGCCGCTGATGTTCCGGGGCACCAACCGCCACGAGTCGGATCCCGACCGCGGCCAGGCCGTCGACGAGGCGCGGATGCTCCAGGACATCCGCCTGATGAAGCGGTACAACATCAACGCCGTCCGCACCTCGCACTACCCGAACCACCCGCGGTGGATGGAGCTGTGCAACGAGTACGGGCTGTACGTCGTCGACGAGGCCAATCTGGAGACGCACGGGGTGCGGGACACCCTGCCGGGGTCGCTGGCCGAGTGGACCGACGCCTGTGTGGACCGGGTCCGCTCGCTCGTGGAACGCGACAAGAACCACGCCTGCGTCGTCCTCTGGTCGCTCGGCAACGAGGCGGGCAAGGGGTCGAACTTCCAGGTCATGGCCGACTGGGTGCACGCCAGGGACGCCTCGCGCCCCGTCCACTACGAGGGCATGAACTCCGTTGCCGACGTGCACAGCGAGATGTACACCAGCCCGGCGGGCGTGGAGGCGTACGGCAGGTCCGGCAACCCGAAGCCGTTCATGCTGTGCGAGTACACCCACTCCATGGGCAACAGCGGCGGCAACCTCCGGGAGTACTGGGACGTCTTCGAGCGCTACCCGAACCTGCACGGCGCCTTCGTCTGGGACTGGACGGACCAGGCGGTCCGGCTGCCCGTGCCAGGGGACGCGCGGCGCACCTACCTGTCGTACGGAGGCGACTGGCACCCCGGTTATCCGACGGACGGGAACTTCTGCTGCAACGGTCTCGTGGCGTCCGACCGCTCGGTGCACCCGGGGCTGATCGAGGCGAAGAAGTGCTACCAGCCGGTGGGGATCAGGGCGGGCGAGCTGTCCGAGGGGACCGTGAAGGTGCGCAACAAGCACCTGTTCAGCGGGCTGGACGCGTACGACCTGCGGTGGTCCGTCACCCGGGACGGCGACCGGGTGCAGCACGGCACGCTCGCCGCGCCCGCCGTCGCGCCCGGGTCGGAGGGGACCGTCCGCGTCCCGTACCGCAGGCCCGTGGCGCCGGAGCCCGGAGCCGAGTACTTCCTCGGGCTCTCCTTCGTCCTGCGGGCCGGGACGAGCTGGGCCGGCGCCGGGCACGAGGTGGCCGCGGAACAGCTCGCGCTGGACTGGCACACGCCCGCGCGGACGGCGGCCGCGCCGCGCGGTGACCTCACGCCGGTGGAGACCGACACCGAGGTCGCGGTGACCGGGCGGGAGGTGGAGGTGGTGCTCTCCAAGGAGTCCGGGACGCTCTCCGCGTACACCTGGCGCGGGCGGCGGCTGCTCGTCGAGGGTCCCGTGCCGAACTTCTGGCGCGGGCCCACCGACAACGACATCGGGCGCAGGTTCCCGGCCACCGCGCGGACCTGGCGGGAGGCCGGCGCCCGGCGGACGGTGACGTCGGTGAGCGTCACGCGGCCCGCGTCCGGCGAGGTCGTCGTCGAGGTCGGCTGCACGCTGCCCACCTCGCCCGGCGCCTGCACGTGGCACACCGTGTTCACCGTGCGCGCCGACGGCGAGGTGCGGGTCCGGCACACCCTCGACGCCGCGGCCGGGCTGCCGGACCTGCCCATGGTGGGCGCCCTGCTGACGGTCCCGGCCGGTTTCGAGAGGCTCGACTGGTTCGGCCGGGGGCCGCACGAGAACTACCAGGACCGCAGGAGTGCCGCGTTCGTGGGCCGCTACCGCTCCACCGTCGACGAACAGATGGCGCCGTACGTCCGCCCCCAGCAGACGGGCAACATGACGGACGTACGGCGGCTGTCGCTGACCGACCGGGCCGGTGACGGGCTCTGCGTGCTGGCGGACCCGGCGGACGGCGAGCCGCTCCTGGAGACCAGCGCCCTGCATCACTCGCCGTTCGACCTGGACGGGCCCCGGCACCCCCATGAGCTGAAGCGGCGGGACGAGACGGTGCTCCTGGTCAACCACCGGCAGATGGGCGTCGGCGGTATCAACTCGTGGGGCGCGGCACCGCTCCCGGAGTACGTGCTGCGCTCGGGGCGGACGTACACGTACGCCTACCGCCTGCGGCCCGCCCAGGGGCAGCCCGTCCGACGCTAGTCCCGGAGGCGGTCGGCCCGGCGGACCGCGTCGGCCAGCCGGCGCACCGCCTCGTCCTGCGCGCCGGTCGCCAGCCGGTCGGCGCGGTCGGCGAGCCGGCCGAGCGAGGGGCGGGCCGGGAGCGCGGGCCGGCGGTCGTCGCCCCTGCGGAGGTCGTCGGCGAAGTAGGCGGCCACGGCGGCGACCTGGAGGCCGGGCGACGCCCTCCACAGGTCGTCGCCGAGGGAGGCCGCCTCCAGCCGGCCGGACTCCTCGTGCGGGCTGCGGTCGCCGGGGTCGAGCCAGCGGACGCTCGCGGTGGCGAGATGCCCGGAGGCACCCGGCCTGGTGCGGACGGCGTACAGGGCGGTGACGGTGTGGCCGGGGCCCACCTCGCCGCCGTCCACCCGGTCGTCGCGGAAGTCCTCGTCGGCGACCTGCCGATCGTCGTAGCCGACGAGCCGGAACGTCTCGACCGTCGCGGGGTCGAAGGCGACCTGCGCCTTGGCGTCGCGGGCCGTGAGGTCGATGTTGCGAGGGAGTTCCTCGCAGAAGACCTTCCTGGCCTCCGCGTCGTCCGAGACGTAGGTGGTGTGGCCGTCGCCCTTGTCGGCGAGGCGCTCCATCAGGGCGTCTCCGTAGTCGCTGCCGACGCCGACGCCGAACAGGGTGATGCCGTGCTCGCGGCGGGCGTCCGAGACACGCTCCAGGATGCTGTCCGCGTCGGTGTCGCCGGTGTTGGCGAGCGCGTCGGAGAGCAGGACGACCCGGTTGGTGGCACCCTCGCGCAGACCCTCCACGGCGGTGTCGTACCCGGCGCGGACGCCCTCGCCGAGGTTGGTCGAGGACCGCGGCTCCAGGCGGCGGACCGCGGCGTGGACGCGGTCGCGGTGGCCGCCGAGCCGGGTCATCGGCAGGACGGTCTCGGCCTCGTCGCTGAAGGCGACCAGGGCGACCGCGTCGTCGTCGCGCAGCCGGTCCGTCATCACCCCGAGGGAGTCCTTGGCCAGGTCCAGGCGGCCCGGTTCGGCCATGGAGCCGGAGACGTCGACGACGAAGGTGAGGGCGGCGGGCGCGCGTTCGCCCTCGTGCCGTTCCTCCCGGGTGGCGAGGCCGACACGGACCAGCGACCAGTCCTCGGCGTCGGTGCGGGCGCCGTCGACGGTGACCGAGAAGCCGTTGCCTTCGGGGCGTTCGTAGTCCTGGCGGAAGCTGTTGACGAACTCCTCGGGGCGGACGGTCGCCGGGTCGGGCAGCCGGCCGTCGGCGAGGGTGCGGCGGGCGTAGCCGTACGAGGCGGTGTCGACGTCCAGGGCGAAGGTGGAGAGGTAGTCGGGGGACGGGGCGGCGTCACGGTCGCTGTCGCCGGTCTCCTCCCCGGGCCGCTCGCCCTCCGAGGTGCCCGGCCCCGGCGCGGGGGCGGGCCAGCCGGTCCCGCCGGCACGGGACTTCGCGGCGCCGTCCGACGCCCTGCTGCCGTCCGCGCCGCCGCCGCAGCCCGTGAGCAGCAGGCCGCCCGCGAGCGTCAGCGCGAGCAGCCCCCCGCGCAGCCGCCGTATGTGGTCCATCCCCATCCGTGCCCCCTCGGTGAACGGTCCGGCTCCTGGCCTACGTCTGTGACTGTGACGTCCGAGGGGGCCGGGATGTGCGCCACGGGGCGTTGCGGATGCGTCTCGATGCGGCCACGGCGAGGGGCCGCCGAGACCGGCGGGTGACCTTCCGGACACCTACGACACGATGTCCTTGCGCCGGAAGCCGCGGAAGGCCAGGGCGAACAGCACGAGCGCGTACGCCGTGGACACCGCGGCGCCCTGGATCATGCCGCTCCACTCCAGGTCCGGCTGGACGGCGTCCGCCCAGGCGAACTGCCAGTGCGCGGGCAGGAAGTCGCGCCAGTCGCCGAGGGCGGTCACCGCGTCCAGCACATTGCCGGCGATGGTCAGTCCGACCGCGCCGCCGACCGCGCCGAGCGGGGCGTCCGTCCTGGTCGACAGCCAGAACGCGAGCCCCGCGGTGACCAGTTGCGACACGAAGATGTACGCCACGACGATCAGCAGGCGCTGGGTCGCGGTGCCCGTGGACAGCTCTCCGCCGGTCGGGACCTCCAGCGGGCCCCAGCCGTACGCCGCCGTGCCCACCGCCAGCGCGACGACCGGGAGGAGCACCATGGCGGCCAGGCTGAGGCCGAGTGCGACGGTGAGCTTGGACAGGAGCAGCCGGGTCCTTGGGACCGGCGCCGCCAGCAGATAGCGCAGCGACGACCAGCTCGCCTCGGAGGCGATCGTGTCCCCGCAGAACAGCGCCACCGGGATCACCAGCAGGAAGCCGGCCGACACGAACAGGTTCACCGCGGCGAAGTTCGCGCCGGACGCGGTGGCCGTGTCCATCAGCGTCACCTGGCCGTTGCGCCCGCCCGGTTCGCCGCCGATCGCGAAGGCGACGACGAGGACGAACGGCAGCAGCGCGAGCACGGCCCCCATGACCAGGGTGCGGCGGCGCTTCAGCTGCCGTGCGAGCTCCACCCGCAGCGGCAGGGTCCGTCGCGCCCGGTACCCGTCGGCCGTCTCGGTCCGCTCGGTGAGGGTGCTCACGCGGAGCCTCCGATCAGGGTGAGGAAGGCGTCTTCGAGCCGCCGGTGGGGGCCGACCGACCGGACGGGCACATCGAGCCGTACGAGTTCGACGACCAGGGTTTCCGCGCTTGCTCCGGTGGCCAGCCGGACCAGGAGTCCGTCGTCGGTGACGACGGCGGAGGTCACGCCGGGCAGCGCGCCGACCTTGTCGGCGAGCGGCTCGGCCACGGGTGAGCCGGTGCCGACGAGGAGGGTGTCGCCGGAGCCGATGATCTCGTGCACAGGTCCGGCCTGGACCAGCCTGCCGCGGTCCATGACCACCAGGTGGGTGCAGGTCTGTTCGACCTCGGCCAGGAGGTGGCTGGAGACGATGACGGTACGGCCGGCCGCGGCGTAGCGGATCATGACCTCGCGCATCTCGCGGATCTGGGGCGGGTCGAGGCCGTTGGTCGGCTCGTCCAGGATCAGGAGGTCCGGCATGCCCAGCATGGCCTGGGCGATGGCGAGGCGCTGGCGCATGCCCTGGGAGTACGTGCGCACCGCGCGGGCCAGTGCGTCGCCGAGGCCGGCGATCTCCAGGGCCTCGTCCAGGTGGGAGTCCTCGGGCGGGCGCCCGGTGGCCCGCCAGTACAGCTCAAGGTTCTCGCGGCCCGAGAGGTGCGGGAGGAATCCGGCGCCCTCGACGAAGGCGCCGACGCGGGAGAGCACCGGGGCGCCGGGCCGGATCGCGTGCCCGAAGACGCGGATCTCGCCGTCGTCGGGGCCGATCAGGCCCATGAGCATGCGCAGGGTGGTCGTCTTGCCCGCGCCGTTCGGCCCGAGCAGGCCGAGGATCTGGCCTCTCTCGACGCGGAAGGACAGGTCCCGTACCGCGTACCGGTCCGCCGACTTCGCGTACCGCTTGCTCAGTTCGGTGATCTTCAGGGGGACGTCGGCCAGTTCGGGGTCGGGCTGCCCGGCGGCGGCACGGCGGCGGCCGGTGAGCAGCAGGGCGAGCGCGACCAGGGCGCCGGCCACCGGCAGCCACCACACCCAGGCGGGCAGCGGGGCGGCCGCGGTCCGCACGTCCGGCGCGGTCGGGACCCGGAGGTCGCCCTTCAGCGACACCGTGTACGTGGCGGGGGCGGCCGGGGACGCGTAGCCGAGGTCCGTGGAGGCGAGGGCCAGGCGCAGCCGGTGGCCCTTGCGCATCTCGTGGTCGATGGCGGGCAGGGTCAGCCGGACGTCCTTGCCGGCCTTCGCGCCCTCCACCCGTACGGGCGTCACCAGCTGGGCGGGCAGCAACTGCCGGGAGTCGCCGGGTCCGACGTCGTACACCTTCCCGAAGAGGACGGCGTCGTCGGTGGTCGACTTCACGTGCACGGTCGCCGTCGGAGATCCCGTGATCCGCAGGTCCTCGGTGAGCGGGGCGGAGGTGAACTTCGCGAACTGCCCCGGGAAGTCGACCGACACCCCGACGCCGAGGGAGGACAGCTGGGAGATGCCCCCGGAGTCGTCGAGGCCGGGGAGGGCCGAGATGGCGGGCGGGCTGGCACCCGCGGGGTTGCGGACGCTCTGCTCGCGCCCGCTCAGCGCGACCTTCCGCAGTCCGCTCTCCAGGCCGGGGTAGGTGTCCGCGCTCGCGCCCCGCAGCTGTGCGGCGCCGTCCGTGGAGTCGACGCCCCCGGTGCGGGTGACCCGGAAGGCGGGGCCGGTGCCGGCGCTCTCGTCGTCCTTCAGGTAGCGGTCGAACCACGTGGTGACGCGGGCGTGGACCCGGTCGCTCTCCTTGTCGCCGCCGTCGTGGCCCCCGGAGATCCAGTCGACGCCGACCGGTGCGCCGTTGGCCCGGATCGCCTTGGCCGTCGCGTCGGCCTGGCCGAGCGGGAACAGCGAGTCGGTCTGGCCCTGCACCAGGAGCGTGGGCACCTTGATGCGGTCGCCGACGGCGGACGGGGAACGGGCTTCGAGCAGGGCGCGCGCCCGCGCGTCCGGCTTCCCGGCCTCCGCGACCCGGTTGTACATGGCGCACAGCCGTGCCTCGAAGCGTTCGCAGCCGCCGCCGGAGGTGATGAACAGGCCGGCCCACAGCTTCTTGAGGACCCCGTTCGGGAAGAGGGCGTCCGCCAGGTTCCAGTAGGTGATCGACGAGGCGACCGCGTCGACCCGCCGGTCGTACCCGGCGGCCAGCAGGGAGACCGCTCCGCCGTAGGAGGCGCCGCTGAGGCCCACCCGCGGGTCGCCGCGCCCGTCCAGCTCGACCTCGGGCCGCTCGGCCAGCCAGTCGATGAGCCTCGAGACGTCGGCGACCTCGCCCCTGGGGTCGTTCAGGCCGATCTTTCCGGTGGAGCCGCCGAAGCCGCGCGCCGACCAGGTCAGCACCGCGTATCCGTGGCGGGCGAGCTGCTCGGCCTGGTCCCGCACGTCCGCCTTGCTGCCGCCGAAGCCGTGGGCCAGCAGCACGGCAGGGCGGCGGCCGGAGCCCGCGGTGAAGTACGACGTGTTGATCCTCACCCCGTCGCCCATGGCCATGGCCCGGTCGGCGCGGTGCACGGGCGGCGGCTCGTCCGAGGCGGCGGCCGTCCACGTGCCGGCACCGGCGAGCACGACGACGGCGGCCGCGGCGGCGGCCCACCGGCGAGGCCCCCGCGGTGCGGGTCCGCGCAGTCGGGGCAGTCGAAGATCCATGCGTCAACCGTAAGGGGGGCCGCCGGCAACCGATGCAGCCACCGGGCTGAACCCGGGCCCCTCCCCCGGGCGTACGGTCGCGCCCCCGCGTACCGCGCCCGTGGTACGCGGGACCGCGGCTCAGGCCTCCCCGTCCTCCGGGATCGACACCAGCCAGCGGGTGTCACGGCGGGGACGCAGGTAGAAGGCCCAGTACAGGGTGGCGACGGCGGTGATGCCGCCGGTCCACAGGAGGTAGCCCGCCTCCTGCCGGCTCAGGATGTAGGCGAGGACGCCGATCAGCAGGACGGGTACGGCGGGCCACAGCGGCATGCGCCAGGCGGCCGTGTGGGCGTGCGTTCCGCGCCGGGCGAGCAGGGCGGCCACCGCGACCAGCAGGTACATGGCGGTGACGGAGACCCCGGTGACGCCGTACAGGGTGTCCAGGTTCACGAAGCACAGGACGGCGCCGGGGACGCCCACGAGGAGGGTTGCGACCCACGGGGAGCCGAAGCGGCCGAGGCGGGACAGGCCGCGGTTGACCGGCTCGGGCCAGGCCTTGTCGCGGGCGGAGGCGAACAGGACGCGGGAGTTCTGGATGACCATGACGATGCCCGCGTTGATGATCGCGAGGGCCACGCACAGGCTGACGAAGGTGCCGACGGCGGAGTTCGACCAGGTGGTGACCATGGTGCTGATGTCGCCGCCGCTGAGGGCCGCCAGGTCCGGGGCACCCATGGTGATCGCGACGACCGGCACCAGGATGATCACCGACGAGATGGCGAGGGTGGCGAGGACGGTACGGGCCACGTTGCGGCGTGGGTTCTCCAGCTCCTCGGAGAGGTAGACCGCGGTCGAGAAGCCCTGGGTGACGAAGAGGGCGATGGCGAGCCCGGAGACGATCAGCATGGCCGTGACGGTGTCCGTGTGACCGCCGGCGTCCGCGACCTGGAAGGAGACCAGGCTGCCCGCGCCGCGCTCACCGTGCGCGAAGCCGAGGACCGCCACGACGGCCGCGGCGATGACCTCGAGGACCAGGAAGACGCCGGTGATCCAGGCGTTGGCGCGCAGGTCGAGCAGGCCGGCGAGGGTGGCGAGCAGCATGACCGCGGCGCCCGCGTAGGACGGGTCGAGGTGCACGATCGGGGCGAGGTAGTCCGCGGTGCCCATGGCGATCACCGGCGGCACGATCATGACGACCAGCAGGGAGAGCACGAAGACGAGCCAGCCGGCGAGGCGGCCGGCCATCGTCGAGACCATGGCGTACTCACCGCCCGCGCTGGGGATGAGGGTGCCCAGTTCCGAGTAGCAGAAGGCCACGGCGATACAGAGGAGCGAGCCGATCGCGATGGTGAGGGCGGTCGCCGTGCCGAGGGACGAGAAGAGGTCGGGGACGACCACGAAGAGCGTGGAGGCGGGGGTCACGCAGGAGAGCGTCAGCAGGGTGCCGCCGACGATTCCGATGGAGCGCTTGAGCTTGCGGGGGCTGCCCGGCGCCGTGGGGGCGGCGGCCGGGGCGGCGGTCTCGACAGGGCGGAGCGTGTCGGTCATGAAGCGGTTCCGATCGACTCGTGCGGCAGTGCTTGGGGCGGGAGCGATATCGCCTCCGGCGGCTCGCGTCGTTCATCTGTTCGTCCGCTCCCGGCGCTGCATGGAACCCCGACGAAAACCAGCACGTCAATGGCTGTTTACCTACGGAATCCGCAGTCGCGTCACGACCCGGGTCACATGACTTTCGCAGGCCCTGGCGCGTGAAGATTGCAATCATCAAGCTCTTCGTAAAGGTGACCTTGCTTTCCAAGGTCGAATCTTCTCGTGACCTGCGTCACCCGTTTCATCCCCTCTGAACGAGAACCGCAGCTCCGGCGGCAAAAAAACGTGAAGCCGTCCGCAATGCGGACGGCTCCACTGCCCTGCGTCGATCACACCTAGTGGTTGCGGGGGAACCCCAGGTCGACACCCGCGGGGGTGTCCGCCGGGTCGGGCCAGCGGGTGGTCACGACCTTGCCGCGCGTGTAGAAGTGCGTGCCGTCGTTGCCGTAGACGTGGTGGTCCCCGAAGAGGGAGTCCTTCCAGCCGCCGAAGGAGTGGTAGCCGACCGGCACCGGGATCGGCACGTTGACGCCGACCATGCCCGCCTCCACCTCCAGCTGGAAGCGGCGGGCCGCGCCGCCGTCCCGGGTGAAGATCGCGGTGCCGTTGCCGAACGGCGAGGCGTTGATGAGGTCGACGCCCTCCTCGTACGTGTCCACGCGCAGCACGCACAGCACCGGGCCGAAGATCTCGTCCCGGTAGGCGTCGGCGGTCACCGGGACCCGGTCGAGCAGCGAGAGCCCGATCCAGTGGCCGTCCTCGTGGCCCTCGACCGTGTAGCCGGTGCCGTCCAGGACGACCTCGGCGCCCTGGGCCGCCGCGCCCGTCACGTACGAGGCCACCTTGTCGCGGTGGGCCGCCGTGATGAGCGGGCCCATCTCGGAGGCGGGGTCGTTGCCGGGACCGATCTTGATCTTCTCGGCGCGCTCACGGATCTTCTGCACCAGCTCGTCGCCGATCGCGCCCACGGCGACGACCGCCGAGATCGCCATGCAGCGCTCACCCGCCGAGCCGTACGCGGCCGACACGGCGGCGTCGGCGGCCGCGTCCAGGTCGGCGTCGGGCAGGACCAGCATGTGGTTCTTGGCGCCGCCGAGGGCCTGGACGCGCTTGTGGTTCGCGGCGGCCGTGGTGTGGATGTGGCGGGCGATGGGCGTCGAGCCGACGAAGGATACGGCCGCCACGTCCGGGTGCTCCAGCAGCCGGTCGACGGCCGCCTTGTCCCCGTGCACGACGTTGAAGACGCCATCCGGCAGACCGGCCTCGGCCAGCAGCTCGGCGATCTTCATCGAGGCCGACGGGTCCTTCTCGGACGGCTTCAGCACGAAGGTGTTGCCGCAGGCGATGGCCATCGGGAACATCCACATCGGCACCATGGCCGGGAAGTTGAACGGCGTGATGCCGGCCACGACGCCCAGCGGCTGGCGGATGGACGACACGTCCACGCGGCTGGCGACCTGCGTGGACAGCTCGCCCTTCAGCTGCACGTTGATGCCGCAGGCCAGCTCGACGATCTCCAGGCCGCGCGCGACCTCGCCGAGCGCGTCCGAGTGGACCTTGCCGTGCTCGGCGGTGATCAGCTCGGCGATCGCGTCCCGGTTAGCGTCGAGCAGCGCCCGGAACCTGAAGAGGATGTTCGTGCGCTGCGCCAGCGAGGACTGCCCCCAGGTCGCGTACGCCTCCTTGGCGGCGGCGACCGCCGCGTCGACCTCGTCGGCGCTCGCGAAGGCGACCTTGGTGGTCACGGCGCCGGTCGCCGGGTCGGTGACCGGGCCAAACGTACCCGACGCGCCTTCGGCGGGCTTGCCACCGATCCAGTGGTTGACGATCTTCGTCATGCCAGTAACTCCCTCACAGATGGCGGCGTCGGGTGGAGACGTGCCGGTCGTACTCGTCGCGCGCCTCGACCGCCGACGGGCGGGTCGCGGTCTCGGCCACAGGTACATCCCACCAGGCCTGGGCCGGAGGCGCGCCCGACACTGTGTCTGCCGTTTCGGTCTCCACGTAGACACATGTGGGAGTGTCCGCGGCGCGTGCCTCGGCCAGGGCCGCCCGCAGGTCACGCACGGTCTTCGCGCGCAGGACGCGCATGCCGAGGCTGGCCGCGTTGGCGGCGAGATCGACGGGCAGCGGCGCCCCGGTGTAGGCGCCGTCGCCCGACCGGTAGCGGTACGCGGTGCCGAACCGCTCGCCGCCCACGGACTCCGAGAGGCCGCCGATGGACGCGTATCCGTGGTTCTGCAGGATCAGCACCTTGATCGGGACGTTCTCCTGGACGGCGGTGACGATCTCCGTCGGCATCATCAGATACGTGCCGTCGCCGACCAGCGCCCACACGGGCCGGCCGGGCGCCGCCATCAGCACGCCGATCGCGGCCGGGATCTCGTAGCCCATGCACGAGTAGCCGTACTCCACGTGGTACTGGTCCCGCGACCGCGCCCGCCACAGCTTGTGCAGGTCACCGGGGAGCGAACCGGCCGCGTTGACGAGGATGTCCTGCTCGTCCACCAGGGCGTCGAGCAGGCCGAGCACCTGCGGCTGCGTCGGCCGCAGGTCGGGGTCCTCCGCCTCGAACGCCGCGTCGACCCGGTACTCCCAGCGTTCCTTGTCGTCGGTGTACTCGGTGACGTAGGCGGGTTCCGCGCGGTGGCCGTGCAGGGTGAGGGCCTCGGTCAGTTCCTCCAGGCCGGCGCGGGCGTCCGCGATCAGGGTCCGCCCGGCCAGCTTGTGCCCGTCGTGGGGCGCGATGTTCAGGTTGAGGAAGCGGACGCCCGGCCCCGCGAAGAGGGTGCCGGAGGCCGTGGTGAAGTCGGTGTAGCGGGTGCCGACGCCGATCACCAGGTCGGCGGTGCGGGCCAGCTCGTCGGCGGTCGCGGTGCCGGTGTGGCCGATGCCGCCGACGTCCTGGGGGTGGTCCCACCTCAGAGAGCCCTTGCCCGCCTGGGTGGAGGCGACCGGGATGCCGGTGGCCGCGGCCAGCTCCGCGAGCGCGTTCTCGGCGCGGCTGTGGTGGACTCCGCCGCCCGCGACGATCAGCGGACGCCGGGCCTCGCGGACGGCCCGTACGGCGGCGGACAGTTCACCGGAGTCGGGGGCCGGGCGCCGGACGGTCCACACGCGCTCCGCGAAGAACTCCTCCGGCCAGTCGAAGCTCTCCGCCTGCACGTCCTGCGGCAGCGCGAGGGTGACCGCGCCCGTCTCCACCGGGTCGGTGAGCACCCGCGCCGCCTGGAGCGCGGCCGGGATCAGCGCCTCGGGGCGGGTGATCCGGTCGAAGTACTTCGACACGGGACGCAGGCAGTCGTTGACCGACACGTCGCCCGCGTGGGGGACTTCGAGCTGCTGGAGGACCGGGTCGGCCGGGCGGGTGGCGAACACGTCACCGGGCAGCAGCAGCACCGGCAGGTGGTTGACCGTCGCGAGGGCGGCGCCGGTGACCAGGTTGGTGGCGCCCGGACCGATCGACGTCGTCACGGCGTGCGTGGACAGCCGGTTGCGCTGCCGGGCGTACCCCACCGCCGCGTGCACCATGGACTGTTCGTTGCGGCCCTGGTGGTACGGCATCTCGTCCGCGTACTCGACGAGCGCCTGGCCGATCCCGGCGACGTTCCCGTGGCCGAAGATGCCCCAGGTGGCGCCGATCAGCCGCTGCCGCTCGCCGTCCCGTTCCGTGAACTGGGCGGCCAGGAAACGCACCAGCGCCTGCGCGACCGTCAGACGGGTCATCGGTATCCCTCCGTGCTCTCCACGTGTCCGGGGTGGAAGCAGATCCGCCACTCCCGCTCGGGACCCGGGCCCGCCATCACGTTCAGGTAGTACATGGTGTGCCCGGGAGCCGCGACGGACGGGCCGTGCCAGCCGTCGGGTACGAGGACCGCGTCGCCGGTCCTGACCTCGGCCAGCACGTCGGCGCCGCCCTCGCGGGAGGGGAACACGCGCTGGTAGCCGAACCCGTTCGGGCCCTCGATCTCGAAGTAGTAGATCTCCTCGAGCTGCGACTCGGCGCCGGGGCGGTGCTCGTCGTGCTTGTGCGGCGGGTACGAGGACCAGTTGCCGCCGGGGGTGATCACCTCGACGGCGATGAGCCGGTCGCAGTCGAAGGCGTCGGCGGAGGCGAAGTTGCGCACCCGGCGGGCGCAGGTGCCGCTGCCGCGCTCTTCGACGGGAACCTCCGGTGCGGGGCCGTAGCGGGCGGGGAGTCGGCGCTCGCACTTCGCTCCTGCCAGGGCGAAGCGGCCTCCCGCACCGGAGGCGATCTGTGTCCGGGCGTCACGGGGCACGTAGGCGAAGTCGGTGACTCCCCCGAACACGCTTTCCCGGCCCCGGAGATGGAACTCCTCGTCCTGCGTGCGCACCGTGCAGCCGCCCTCCAGGGGCAGCACGATCCACTCGCTGTCGCCGCTGGTGAAGGTGTGTCCGCCACCGGGGCCCAGTTCGACGACGCGCAGGCTGCTGTGCCGCCAGCCGGCCCGCCCGGGGTCGATGTCGACGGCGTACAGCGGGCCCGCGGTGGCGCCCTTCGGGACGTACAGGTCGTTGCTCGTCATCCGGTCCTCACAGAAGTCCTACGGCGGTGTCCACCGCTGCGGTCACGTCCCCGTCCGCCGGGTAGAGCAGGGAGCGGCCGACGACCAGCCCCCGCACGGTGGGCAGCCGGAGTGCGCCGCGCCACTTCTCGTACGCGGCGTCCTGGTCCTCGCCGACGTCACCGCCGAGCAGGACGGCCGGCAGGGTGGAGGTCTCCATGACGCGGGCCATGTCGTCCGGGTCGTCGGTGACGGGCACCTTCAGCCAGGTGTACGCCGAACTGCCGCCCAGGCCGCTCGCGATGGCGATGGACTTGGTCACGGCCTCCGCGCCGAGGTCGGTGCGCAGCGCGCCGTTCGCCGGGTCGCGGCGGCACAGGAACGGTTCGACGAACACCGGGAGCCGGCGCTCCGCCATCTCGTCGACGACCCGGGCGGCGGACTCCAGGGTCCGCAGCGAGCCCGGGTCGTCGTAGTCGATGCGCAGCAGCAGTTTCCCGGCGTCGAAGCCGGACCGCTCGATGTCGCGCGGACGGTGCCCGGTGAACCGGTCGTCGAGTTCGAAGGCGGCGCCGGCCAGTCCGCCGCGGTTCATCGAGCCGAGGACGACCTTGTGGTCCAGGGCGCCGAGCAGGAGCAGGTCGTCGAGGATGTCGGCGGTGGCGAGGACGCCGTCGACGCCGGGGCGGGACAGGGCGAGGCACAGCCGCTCCAGGAGGCCGGCGCGGCTCGCCATCGCGAACTTGCGGTCGCCGACGGCGAGGGCGCCGCGGGCCGGGTGGTCGGCGGCGATGATCATCAGGCGTTGGCCCTCGTCCACCAGGGGACGCCGGGCGCGGCGGACGGCGGCCTCGGCGATCGCCTCGGGGTGGTGGACGCGGGTGCGGACGAGCTCGGACACGTCCACCGGGGCGAGGGTGCCCGGGGCGGCGGACCGGCCGCCGCCCGCGTTCTCCTCGTGCCGCGCCCCGCCGACGTGGCCCGCCCTCACCGCACCGCTCCCGCGGCGAGCGCGTCCTCGACCTCGTCCGGGGTCGGCATGGCCGAGGAGCACTCCAGGCGGGAGGTGACGATGGCACCGGCCGCGTTCGCGTACCGCATGACGCGCTCCAGGTCCCAGCCCGCGAGCAGGCCGTGGCACAGGGAACCGCCGAAGGCGTCGCCGGCGCCGAGGCCGTTGAGGACGGTCACCGGCAGCGGCGGGACCTCGGCGGACGTGCCGTCGCGGTGGACGGCGAGGACACCCTTGGGTCCCCGCTTCACGACGGCGAGTTCGACCCCGGCAGCCAGCAGGGCGCGGGCGGCGGCGTGCGGGTCGCGCTCGCCGGTGGCGATCTCGACCTCGTCGACGTTGCCGACGGCGACCGTGGTGTGGCGCAGGGCCTCGGCGTAGAAGGGGCGCGCCAAGGCCGGGTCCTGCCAGAACATGGGACGCCAGTCGAGGTCGAAGACGGTCGTACCGGCCGCGGCCCGGTGGGCGAGCGCGGCGAGTGTCGCCGTGCGGCTGGGCTCCTCGCTCAGGCCCGTGCCCGTCACCCAGAAGATCCCGGTCGCGCGGACGGCGTCCAGGTCGAGTTCGTGGGCGTCGATCTCCAGGTCGGGTGCCTTGGGCTGCCGGTAGAAGTAGAGCGGGAAGTCGTCCGGCGGGAAGACCTCGCAGAAGGTGACCGGGGTGGGCAGTCCGGCGACCGGCGTCACCCAGCGGTCGTCGACGCCGAAGTCCCGCAGCGCCTCGTGGAGATACGTGCCGAAGGGGTCGTCGCCCGTACGCGTGATCACCGCCGTACGCCGCCCGAGCCGGGCCGCGGCCACCGCGACGTTGGCCGCCGAACCGCCGAGGAACTTCCCGAAGGACGAGACCCGGGCCAGCGGGACGCCCGTCTGCAGGGGGTAGAGGTCCACGCCGATCCGCCCCATGGTGATCAGGTCGTACGCCATCGAGATCCCTTCGCTTCGGCTGTCCCCAGGTCTAGCCCGGCCCGGGGAACCCTGTCAACGTTTTGTCCAGACATTCGGACCAGGCCTTGACACCTCTCCGGGGCGGTCCGAAGCTGACGGCCATGACGCCGTTGCCACCGCAGTCGCCGCCCGAGCCGTCACGCCCCGCATCACCCCCGCCGTCGCCGCGGTCGTCGCCTCCGTCCTCACTGTCCCGCATCCGGGTCGGTTCGGCCCCCGACTCCTGGGGCGTCTGGTTCCCCGACGATCCGCGGCAGGTCCCCTGGCGGCGCTTCCTCGACGAGGTCTCCGCGTCCGGGTACGAGTGGATCGAGCTGGGCCCGTACGGCTATCTGCCGACCGACCCGGCCGTCCTCGCGGCGGAGACCGCGCGGCGCGGGCTCAGTGTCTCGGCCGGCACGGTGTTCACCGGGCTGCACCGGGGGCCGGAGGTGTGGGAGTCCACCTGGGCGCACGTCTCGGCCATCGCGGCGCTCACCCAGGCGATGGGCGCCCGGCATCTCGTCGTCATCCCCTCCTTCTGGCGGGACGACAAGACGGGCACGGTGCTGGAGAGCAGCACGCTGACGCCGACGCAGTGGCGCAGCCTCACCGCGCAGACCGAGCGCCTGGCCCACGAGGTGCGGGAGCGCTACGGGCTGCGGATCGTCGTCCACCCGCACGCCGACACGCACATCGACAGCGAGGAGAACGTCACCCGCTTCCTCGACGCGACGGACTCCTCGCTCGTCTCGCTGTGCCTGGACACCGGGCACTACGCGTACTGCGGCGGCGACAGCGTCAAGCTCATCGAGACGTACGGCGAACGCATCGGCTACCTCCACCTCAAGCAGGTGGACCCGCTGGTGCTGGCGGAGGTCCGGGCCGGCGGGGTGCCGTTCGGGCCGGCCGTGGCGCGCGGCGTCATGTGCGAACCGCCGTCCGGTGTGCCGGCGCTGGAGCCCGTCCTCGCCGCCGCGCAGAAGCTCGGCGTCGACCTCTTCGCGATCGTCGAGCAGGACATGTACCCGTGCCCCCCGGACAAGCCGCTGCCGATCGCGCGACGGACGCGGGCGTTCCTGAGGTCATGCGGGGCGTGAATTCCGGCGGGCGGCTGCTCGTCCAATGCGTCACGGGTGTCACAAAAGACCGCTTCCTGTCACACATGTCACGTATTCGCGGGTCTTGGGTCACACCCGGGCGACAGGTGCGGCTTCCCGGTCACGGTGCGTCGCCGAACGGGCACAGGCTGGGTGATCGCCAGCGCAGTGCCCGGCTCCCCCGACGGCCGCCCCCCGGCCGCCGCTGTGGCGCGCGCAGGGAGGTGCCACCGATGACCGACAGAAGGCTCTGGTCGTACAAGGAGATCGCCGCGCACATCCGGGTGCAGGCGGACACCGTCAGGTCCTACCGCAAGCACGGTCTGCTGCCCCCGCCCGACCACGTGGAGGGCGGAAAACCGTACTGGTACGCGGACACCGTCCGCGCCTGGGTCGCCTCGCGGCCACGGAACCGCGGGCGCAGAGAGGACTGAGCGGGGCCCACGGTCCCCGCCCCGGCGGGGCGGGGACCGCGGGCCGCCGTGGATCGGGCCGGGGGCGGGATGCCTCGTCAGCTCCAGGGCTCGACGACCGTCACCCCGGCCCCCGGGGCCGTGCCCATCGCCGCCAGCGCCGCCGGTGCCGCGTCCAGGGGGATGGTGGAGGTGACGAGCAGGTCGGGGCGCAGCACCCCGGCCCTTACCAGCTCCAGCATCCGCGGGTAGGCGTGCGCGGCCATCCCGTGGCTGCCCAGGACTTCGAGTTCGAGGCCGATCACCCGTGCCATCGGGACGGGGGTGGAGCCGGTCGGCGACGGCAGCAGGCCCACCTGCACATGGCGGCCGCGGCGGCGCAGACCGTTCACGGAGGCGGCACAGGTGGCGGGTGAGCCGAGGGCGTCCAGGGAGAGATGGGCGCCGCCGCCCGTCAGCTCGCGCACCGCCTCGGCCGGGTCCGCGGTCCGCGAGGCGTCGACGCACTCGGCGGCGCCGAAGCGCCGCGCCAGTTCCAGCGCCCGGCCCGAGACGTCGACCGCGACCACCCGGGCACCGCAGGCCGCCGCGATCATCACGGCCGACAGTCCGACGCCGCCGCACCCGTGCACGGCGACCCACTCGCCCGCCGCCACCCGCCCCTGCGCGACCACCGCACGGAACGCCGTCGCGAACCGGCAGCCCAGCGCCGCCGCCGTCCCGAAGGACAGCTCCGCGGGCACGGCTACCAGATTCACCTCCGCGTGGTCCAGGGCCACGTACTGCGCGAAGGAGCCCCAGTGGGTGAAGCCCGGCTGGGTCTGGCGCTCGCACACCTGCTGGTCGCCCGCCGCGCAGGCGGCACAGCTCCCGCAGGCGCAGACGAAGGGCACGGTGACGCGGTCACCGGGACGCCACCCGCTCACCCGGGCGCCCACGGCCTCGACGACACCGGCGAGTTCGTGTCCCGGGACGTGCGGCAGGGTGATGTCCGGATCGTGCCCCTGCCAGCCGTGCCAGTCGCTGCGGCACAGCCCGGTGGCCTCGACGCGCACCACCACCCCGTGCTCCGCGGGCCCGGGGTCCGCCACCTCGCGCACCTCGGCCGGCTCCCCGTACCGTTCGAACACCACTGCCCGCATCCGTCCCACCCCTCGTCCGTCGCACATCGCCCGTGGCCCGCGCACTCGCCCGTCGCCGTCGTCCGTCGCCGTCGGCCGGGGATCACGTCCGCGGGGAACGCTAGCCGCGCGCCTCGGGCTTGTCCCGGTCCCGTCGGCCTCGTACAGGGCGGCGGCACCACCGGACCTCCGCCCTTAGTACCCCCTAGGGGTATAGTGTGGAGTGCGTCGTGCGGGAACCCGGTCTCACGGGTCTCCCGCCTGCACACGTACGCCCCCCTGCCTCGACGAGGAGTAACGCCATGACCGCCCAGACCGGTACCCCGAACTCCGTCACGACCGTCTACCGGGTGAGCGGAATGAGCTGCGGGCACTGTGAAGGCTCCGTCTCCGGAGAGATCTCGGAGCTCGACGGCGTCGAATCGGTGAAGGCCGTCGCCTCGTCCGGTGAGGTCACCGTCGTGTCCGCCGCCCCGCTCGACGACGACGCCGTGCGGGCGGCGGTCGACGAGGCGGGCTTCGAGCTCGCCGGCCGCGCCTGACTCCGTCCCGCACCGCACCACGGGCGAGCCCGCCCGAAGCAGCTCGCACCCGCACCGGGCCGTACCGGCCGGCTGACACCGACTCCGTACGGCCCGGCTCACCGACTGGAGCCGACATGACCACCGCAGCAGCCCGGACCCCGGCGGCGGACGCCGCCGCGGCCGTCCCGGTCTCCGAGGTCGAGCTCGTCATCGGCGGAATGACCTGCGCCTCCTGCGCGGCCCGGGTGGAGAAGAAGCTCAACCGCATGGACGGCGTCACCGCCACCGTGAACTTCGCCACCGAGAAGGCGAGGATCGCATATCCGGCGGGGACCCCGGTCGCCGACCTGATCGCCACCGTCGTGAAGACGGGGTACACGGCCGAGGAGCCGGCACCCCCGGCCCCCGAGGAGGAGACGGCGCCCGCCGCGGACGACCCCGAACTGGCGTCCCTGCGGGAACGGCTGATTGTCAGCGCCGTCCTCGCCCTGCCCGTCGTGCTGATGTCGATGATCCCGGCGCTTCAGTTCGAAAACTGGCAGTGGCTCTCGCTCACCCTCGCGGCGCCCGTCGTCCTCTGGGGCGGACTCCCCTTCCACCGGGCCGCCCTCACCAACGCGCGGCACGGCGCGGCCACCATGGACACCCTCGTCTCCGTCGGTACGCTCGCCGCCTTCGGCTGGTCGCTGTGGGCCCTGTTCTTCGGGGACGCGGGGATGCCGGACATGCGGGACGGCTTCGCGCTGACCGTCTCGCGCACGGACGGCGCGTCCACGATCTATCTGGAGGTCGCCGCCGGAGTCGTCGCGTTCATCCTGCTCGGCCGCTTCCTGGAGGCCCGCTCCAAACGCCGCGCCGGTGCGGCCCTGCGAGCCCTGATGGAACTGGGCGCGAAGGACGTCGCCGTGCTCCGGGACGGCCGTGAGGTGCGCGTCCCCGTCGGCCGGCTCGCCGTCGGAGACCGTTTCGTGGTGCGGCCCGGCGAGAAGATCGCCACGGACGGCACGGTCGTCGAGGGCTCCTCGGCGGTCGACGCGTCCATGCTGACCGGCGAGTCCGTACCGGCCGACGTGTCCGCCGGCGACACCGTCACCGGCGCCACCGTCAACGCCGGAGGACGGCTCGTCGTCGAGGCGACCCGGATCGGCTCGGACACCCAGCTCGCCCGGATGGCACGGCTCGTCGAGAACGCGCAGAACGGCAAGGCCGACGTGCAGCGCCTCGCCGACCGGGTCTCCGGGGTCTTCGTACCGGTGGTGCTGTTGATCGCGCTCGGCACGTTCGGTGTCTGGCTCGCCCTCACGGGCGACACGGTGGCCGCCTTCACCGCCGCCGTCGCGGTGCTGATCATCGCGTGCCCCTGCGCCCTCGGCCTCGCCACCCCCACCGCGCTGATGGTCGGCACGGGCCGCGGCGCCCAGCTCGGCATCCTCATCAAGGGCCCCGAGGTCCTGGAGTCCACCCGCCGCGTCGACACCGTCGTGCTGGACAAGACCGGGACCGTGACGACCGGCCGGATGACCCTGCACGAGGTGTACGCCGCCGAGGGCGTCGACGAGAGTGAGGTGCTGCGGGCAGCGGGCGCCCTGGAGCACGCCTCGGAGCATCCGATCGCCCGGGCGGTCGCGGCGGGCGCCGAGGAACGCACCGGCCCGCTGCCGGCCGCGGAGCACTTCGAGAACGTCCCCGGGCTCGGCGTGCGCGGGCGCGTCGACGGGCGGGACATCCAGGTGGGACGGCTGCCGCACGACGCGCTACCGCCGGAGCTGGCCCGCGCCAGGGCGGAGGCCGAGGCACAAGGGCGTACGGCCGTGGTGGTCAGCCGCGACGGGGTGGCGATCGGCGTCCTGACCGTCGCCGACGCGATCAAGGAGACCAGCGCGGAGGCCGTACGCGCCCTGCGCGCCCTCGGCCTCACGCCGGTGCTGCTGACCGGCGACAACCGGGTGGTGGCCCGGTCCGTGGCCCGTGCCGTCGGCATCGACGAGGTGATCGCCGAGGTGCTGCCCGAGGAGAAGGTCCGCGTGATCGAGCGGCTCCGCGGCGAGGGACGGACGGTCGCGATGGTGGGCGACGGGGTCAACGACGCCGCCGCCCTCGCCACCGCCGACCTCGGCCTCGCGATGGGCACCGGCACCGACGCGGCCATCGAGGCGAGCGACCTGACGCTGGTGCGCGGAGACCTGCGGGTGGCGGCTGACGCGATCCGGCTGTCCCGAAGGACGCTCTCCACGATCCGGGGGAACCTGGTGTGGGCCTTCGGCTACAACGTGGCCGCGCTCCCGCTTGCCGCCGCGGGACTCCTCAACCCGATGATCGCGGGCGCCGCCATGGCCTTCTCGTCGGTGTTCGTGGTGACGAACAGCCTTCGGCTCAGGGCATTTTCATGACGGCGAAGCGGGAGTCCCTCTAGAGTCCAACGGAGGCCTCACATAAGCTCTTCACAAGGCTCGCGCAGCATCCTTACGCTTGGCCTCCGATCGACGTATCGGGGCTCTTGCGTATCTTCAGGACATATGCAAGAGACGCAGATCACAGTGATGTGAATGTAACCAGCGAAGGGGTTCGTGAGTCTAAGTTGGCGATGTCGGACACGTCTTGGGGGGCGTAGCCGGCATCGGGGGACGTCTTGGGGGACGTCCCCGGAAATTGCGTTGCCGGGGCACGTACACCGGAGAGCTTTGAGCGGCCCTCCCGGTCCGTACGGGTCCCGGCAGAGCGCACCGTGTCACGCGGTGGCGCACGCAGTTCTGCTCGTTCAGCTCGCAGCGGTTCAGGCGCTGTCCCACAGACGCCCGGCCGGATCCCGTGGGGGGAATCCGCACCGGGACCAGGAAAGCGCCCTGACTGCCGGCCCGTGGGGGGACCGGCAGCAGGGCGCTTTTCCGTATTTTTTGAGGCTCGGTTCGCCTCCGGGACGCAGGAGCCTGTGCCGACGGACCGATCGTGCTCGGCCCTCCTTCGTCGGGCCTCCGCGCGGTCGGTCCGTCGGCACAGGCGCGCCCCTTCGGCTCACTCGCCGTAGGGGGCCGTGGTGCGGTGACCCTGAAAAAGCAGGTCAGCGGGCCTCGACCGGGACGAAGTCGCGGAGGACCTCGCCGGTGTAGATCTGACGCGGGCGGCCGATGCGGGAACCCGGCTCCTTGATCATCTCGTGCCACTGGGCGATCCAGCCCGGCAGGCGGCCGAGGGCGAACAGGACCGTGAACATCTCGGTCGGGAAGCCCATGGCGCGGTAGATCAGACCCGTGTAGAAGTCCACGTTCGGGTAGAGCTTCCGCTCGACGAAGTAGTCGTCGGCCAGCGCGTGCTCCTCGAGCTTCAGCGCGATGTCCAGCAGCTCGTCGGACTTGCCGAGGGCCGAGAGGACGTCGTGCGCCGCCGCCTTGATGATCTTCGCCCGGGGGTCGAAGTTCTTGTAGACGCGGTGCCCGAAGCCCATGAGCTTCACGCCGTCTTCCTTGTTCTTCACCTTGCGGATGAAGGTGTCGACGTCGCCGCCCGAGGCCTGGATGCCCTCGAGCATCTCCAGCACCGACTGGTTGGCGCCGCCGTGCAGCGGGCCCCAGAGGGCGGAGATGCCGGCGGAGATCGAGGCGAACATGTTCGCCTGCGAGGAGCCGACCAGCCGCACCGTGGACGTCGAACAGTTCTGCTCGTGGTCCGCGTGCAGGATCAGCAGCTTGTCGAGCGCGGAGACGACGACCGGGTCCAGGTCGTACTCCTGGGCGGGGACCGAGAAGGTCATGCGCAGGAAGTTCTCGACGTACCCGAGGTCGTTGCGCGGGTAGACGAAGGGGTGCCCGATCGACTTCTTGTACGCGTACGCCGCGATCGTCGGCAGCTTGGCGAGCAGGCGGATCGTCGAGAGGTGACGCTGCTTCTCGTCGAACGGGTTGTGGCTGTCCTGGTAGAACGTGGACAGCGCGCTGACCACGGACGACAGCATGGCCATCGGGTGGGCGTCACGCGGGAAGCCGCGGAAGAAGTTCTTGACGTCCTCGTGCAGCAGGGTGTGCTGCGTGATCTCGCCCTGGAAGGTGGAGAGCTGGTCGACGGTCGGCAGCTCGCCGTTGATCAGCAGATACGCCACCTCAAGGAAGGTGGAGCGCTCGGCGAGCTGCTCGATCGGGTAACCGCGGTAGCGGAGGATGCCTTCCTCGCCGTCGAGGTAGGTGATGGCGGATTTATAGGCAGCGGTGTTGCCGTACCCGCTGTCGAGAGTCACCAGACCGGTCTGGGCGCGGAGCTTCCCGATGTCGAAGCCCTTGTCGCCGACGGTGCTGTCGATCACCGGGTAGGTGTACTCGCCATCGCCGTACCGCAGTACTACAGAGTTGTCGCTCACGTCATCCCTCACCGACGTTGTGCCTCTTCTTCGAGGTGCCCTGACTGTCTCTACCATCCCCCATTTGGCCCTGGAGAGTGCACTCGGGGTCGACCATTGGGCCTACTGGCGGCACTCAGTGCCGCCAACCTGCTCATCCTGCCTCCCTCCGCCCCGCTTCCGGAAGTGCAGTGTGACCTTTGTGACTCATTTGATCGATCATTTTCCGCGACACGCGTGGCGACGGGCCCGTTGACCCGTCCTCACCGGGGTCCGGCCCGTCGTCAGGGGCCGGACGGACGCGGGGCGAGGCGGTGGTCCAGGGCCGTGCACCGCCGGCCCGCGGACACCGTGCGGACCGCCTGGCCCATCGCCTTGCGGGAGCCGACGAGGACGACCAGCTTCTTGGCGCGGGTCACAGCGGTGTAGAGCAGATTGCGCTGGAGCATCATCCAGGCGCTCGTGGTGACCGGGATCACCACCGCCGGGTACTCGCTGCCCTGGGAGCGGTGGATGGTCACGGCGTACGCGTGCGCCAGTTCGTCCAGTTCGTCGAACTCGTACGCCACCTCCTCGTCCTCGTCCGTGAGGACCGTCAGGCGCTGCTCGTCCGGGTCGAGCGAGGTGACGACGCCGACCGTGCCGTTGAAGACGCCGTTCTCGCCCTTCTCGTAGTTGTTCCGGATCTGGGTGACCTTGTCGCCGACGCGGAAGACGCGCCCGCCGAAGCGCTTCTCGGGCACGTCCGGGCGGGCGGGTGTGACGGCCTGCTGAAGCAGGGCGTTGAGCGCTCCCGCGCCCGCCGGCCCGCGGTGCATCGGGGCGAGCACCTGCACGTCGCGGCGCGGGTCCAGGCCGAACCTGGCGGGGATGCGCCGGGCCACCACGTCGACGGTGAGCCGGCCCACCTCCTCGGTGTCGTCCTCGACGAACAGGAAGAAGTCGTTCAGGCCCTCGGTGACGGGCTGGTGGCCGGAGTTGATCCGGTGGGCGTTCGTCACCACGCCGGACTGCTGGGCCTGGCGGAAGACGCGGGTGAGGCGGACCGCAGGAATGGGGCTGCCGTCGGCGAGCAGGTCGCGCAGGACCTCGCCGGCGCCGACGCTCGGCAGCTGGTCGACGTCCCCCACGAACAGCAGGTGGGCGCCCTCGGCCACCGCCTTGACCAGCTTGTTCGCGAGGAGCAGGTCCAGCATCGAGGCCTCGTCCACGACCACCAGGTCGGCGTCCAGCGGCCGCTCCCTGTCGTACGCAGCGTCGCCGCCGGGCTTGAGCTCCAGGAGCCGGTGGACGGTGGAGGCGTCGGCGCCGGTCAGCTCCGCGAGGCGCTTGGCCGCCCGGCCCGTGGGCGCCGCCAGGACGATCCTCGCCTTCTTGGCGCGGGCCAGTTCCACGATCGAGCGCACGGTGAACGACTTGCCGCAGCCCGGCCCGCCGGTGAGGACGGCGACCTTCTTCGTCAGCGCGAGCCGGACGGCCGCCTCCTGCTCGGGGGCCAGCTCCGCCCCCGTACGCCCCCTCAGCCAGGCGAGCGCCTTCGTCCAGTCCACGTCGTGGAACCCGGGCATCCGGTCCTCGCCGGTGCGCAGCAGGCGCAACAGCTGCGCGGACAGGGACAGTTCCGCACGGTGGAAGGGGACCAGGTAGACCGCGGTGACCGGGTCGCCGCCCTCGGGGGACGGAACCTTCTCGCGCACCACTCCGGGCTCCTCACCCTCCTCCGGCGGCGCGGCCAGCTCGGCCAGGCACTCGATGACGAGACCCGTGTCCACCTGGAGCAGCTTCACCGCGTCCGCGATCAGCCGCTCCTCGGGGAGGTAGCAGTGACCCTGGTCGGTGGACTGCGACAGGGCGTACTGCAGGCCCGCCTTGACCCGCTCCGGGCTGTCGTGCGGGATGCCGACGGACTGGGCGATCTTGTCGGCGGTGAGGAAGCCGATGCCCCAGACGTCCGACGCGAGGCGGTAGGGCTGGTTCTTCACCACCGAGATCGACGCGTCGCCGTACTTCTTGTAGATGCGGACGGCGATGGAGGTCGACACCTCGACGCTCTGGAGGAAGAGCATGACCTCCTTGATCGCCTTCTGCTCCTCCCAGGCGTCGGCGATCTTCTTCGTACGCTTGGGGCCCAGGCCGGGCACCTCGATGAGGCGCTTGGGCTCCTCCTCGATGATGCGAAGCGTGTCCGTGCCGAAGTGCCGGGTGATGCGGTCCGCGAAGACCGGGCCGATGCCCTTGACCAGGCCCGAGCCGAGATAGCGGCGGATGCCCTGGACGGTGGCGGGCAGCACCGTCGTGTAGTTCTCCACGGTGAACTGCTTGCCGTACTGGGGGTGGGAGCCCCAGCGGCCCTCCAGGCGCAGGGACTCGCCGGCCTGCGCGCCGAGGAGCGAGCCGACGACGGTCAGCAGATCACCGGCACCGCGGCCGGTGTCGACCCGGGCGACCGTGTACCCGGTCTCCTCGTTGGCGTACGTGATGCGCTCCAGTACGCCTTCCACCACCGCCAGGGTCACCTGGCGGGTCCCCGCCTGATTGGACATGATCCGACCGTACCGGTGAGGTGTGACACCCGTCAGGGATCAGCGCCGGGGGTCCTTCTTGAGCCCTTCGACGAAGGGGGCGAAGGCGGCGACCGGGAAGGTCAGGGTGGCCCGGGCGGGGGTTTTGGTGTCGCGGACGGCTACGTGGGTGGCGGAGTTCGCGATCTCCACGCAGTCGTTGCCGTCGCCCTCACCGGAGTAGGACGACTTCCGCCAATTGTCCATGGGTCCCTCACAGCTCTTTCAGCAGTCGGCTCGGGGCACCCTTTTCAGGGCCTCGACGAAGGGGGCGAAGGCGGTGACCGGGAAGGTCAGGGTTGCCCGGGCGGGGGTTTTGGTGTCGCGGACGGCTACGTGGGTGGGGGATTCCGCGACCTCCACGCAGTTGTTGCCGTCGCCGCCACCGGAGTACGACGACTTCCGCCAGGTGTCGGGGGTGGTCACAGGTCTCACAGTTCCTTGGCCAGTCTCTGAATGAAGTCACGCGACCGTCCGGGGTCGAGTGACACACCCTCCATTCTACGGAAGAGCGTTCGAAACACCGCGAGTTGAGCTTCCGAGTCGATGAAACCTGTTCCATACGGCGCGTCACGAACGGCCGTGTCGAGCTTGGCCACACCCCCGCCGGCCAGCATCACAGGGCTCCACGCCGCACCGAAATTGTCCAGGTCGAAAGGGATCACACGCACGTTGATGTGATCCGCCTCAGAGGCTTCCAGAACGCGGGCGAGCTGAGTTCGCGCGACGGCGCGGCCTCCGACCCTGATGCGCAACGCCGCCTCGTGGAGGATGGCTTCGTACGGCACCGGAGCCGGGACGTCGAGGATCACCTTCCGTCTCATCCTGTGGCGTACGCGCAACTCGCGCTCCTGCTCCGGCAGCTCGGGAATTCTGGACGAGAACGCGGCACGGGCGTAGTCCTCCGTCTGCAACAGGCCGGGGATGCAGAGGAACTCCACGTCGCGCCGATATGTGGAGTGGTGTTCCAGTTCGGCCAGATCCAGGAAAGCCGTCGGCAGCAGCCCCCGGTCCTCTTCCCACCAGCCACGTGTACGGTCGGTGGCCATGGCCACGAGAGCGTCGATGAATGTCTCGTCCGTGCATGCATAGTGGGAAGCCAAGCGACGCAGCCGCCCTTCGCTCACACCCGCGAGGCCCGCCTCGATCTGACTGATCTGCGGAGCACTGACCCCGAGCAACGCCGCCGCTTCACGCGCGCTGAGGCCCGCCGCGTCCCGGAGTCTGCGCAGTTCGGTAGCGAGGCGCAACTGACGCGCAGTCGGCTCACTTCTCAGCACCATCGCTCCCCTTCCCAACACACGTTTGGAAGTGCCTCGTTCGGGGTCAGGGTACGCGATCCGCTTGCGCGACTTAAATGTTTAGCCCTACCGTCAGTGACGCGACGCACACCGTGCGGAAACGCCGGGACCCCGGAAGCGCACCGCCCCGTCCTGCCATGACGGGCGCGACACTGCCACCGCCCGCCCCGCAACTCCCCCCCCATGAACGGAGTTCACACGCATGCCCGAAAACGAGTCCTGGGAGTACTCCCTCCACGTCCCCAACGACCTCCGCGCCGTCACCGTCAGCCGCCGCACCCTTCGTCTGATCCTCACCATGCACGGACTGATCGGCCTCGTCGACGTCGCCGAGCCGCTCGCGACCGAGCTGGTCTCCAACGCCGTACGGCACACGAAGGGCCCCGCCGCCCTCCGGGTGCGCTGGTCGCCGCCGGACACCCTGCGGATCGGGGCCTGGGACACGGACCCCGAACCGCCGGAGCCACCGGCGCCGTCCGGGATCGAGGAACACCTGGAGCAGGGGCGCGGGCTGGCGCTGGTGCAGGCCTGCGCCACCGGGTGGGGCTGGCACCCGCTGGCACGGCACGGCAACCGGGGCAAGTACGTGTGGTGCGAGCTGGCGGCCGGCTGAGGCCGCCCGGGGCCCGCGAGAGGCGGAATCCCGCCGTCGGTCACGATTGAATCTCGGCCACCTCCCGCCCCTTGCCCTCGGGCGTGTAATCGATTCCAATCTCCCGTGTAATCGATTCCACGAGGAGGTGGAGCGACGATGGCGAGCATCAAGGACGTCGCTGCCGAGGCGGGCGTCTCCGTCGCCACGGTCTCGCGCGTCCTGAACGACCATCCGTCGGTCAGCGCGGACGCACGCGCCCGTGTCCTGACCGCCGTCCAGACCCTGGGCTACCGCCCGAACGCCGTCGCCCGCTCCCTGCGCACCGACCAGACCCGCACCCTCGGCCTGGTCATCAGCGACGTGCTCAACCCGTACTTCACCGAGCTGGCCCGCTCCGTGGAGGAGGAGGCCCGCGCCCTCGGCTACAGCGTCATCATCGGCAACGCCGACGAGCGGCCCGACCTCCAGGACCACCACGTCCGTACACTGCTCGACCGCCGGATCGACGGGCTGCTCGTCTCCCCCGCCGACGGCGGCTCCCCCGCCATGCTGGACGCCGTCCGCGCCGGGACCCCGATGGTCTTCGTGGACCGCTGGATCCCGGGCGTGGACGTGCCGGTGGTGCGGGCGGACGGACGCGCGGCGGTGCGCGACCTCGTCGCGCACCTGCACGGGCTCGGCCACCGCAGGCTCGCCATCATCGCGGGCCCGGCGGCGACCACCACCGGCAGCGAGCGCGTCGAGGCGTTCCGGGAGGCGCTCGCCGAGTACGGCATCGCGCTGCCCGACGCCTACACGGGCCAGGGCGACTTCCAGGCGGAGAGCGGACGCCGGGCCACCGAGGGGTTCCTCGCCCTGGACGAGCCGCCCGAGGTCGTCTTCGCCGCGGACAACCTGATGGCGCTCGGTGCGCTGGACGCCATCAGGGCGCGCGGGATGCGGGTCCCCGAGGACATCGCGCTCGCCGCCTTCGACGACATCCCGTGGTTCGTCCACACCGATCCGCCGATCACGGCGATCGCCCAGCCGACCGGCGCCCTGGGCCGGGCCGCCGTCCGCGCCCTGGTCGACCGCATCGAAGGACGGCCCCCGCAGTCCGTCACCCTCCCCGCCCGCCTCGTCGTGCGCCGCTCGTGCGGCGAGAGCGCCCCCGTGCAAAGGAGCAACCCGTGAGCCACCCGGACGAGTTGCTGCGTATCGAAGGCATACGCAAGACCTTCCCCGGCGTCGTCGCGCTCGACAGCGTGGACTTCGACCTGCGCCGCGGTGAAGTGCATGTGCTGCTCGGCGAGAACGGCGCCGGCAAGAGCACCCTCATCAAGATGCTCTCCGGCGCCTACCGGCCCGACGCAGGACGGATCCTCGTCGACGGCGAGGAGACGCGCGTCCACGGGGCGCAGGACTCCGAACGCCTCGGGATCGCCACCATCTACCAGGAGTTCAACCTCGTCCCGGACCTGACGGTCGCCGAGAACATCTTCCTGGGACGCCAGCCGCGCCGCTTCGGGCTGATCGACCGCAAGACCATGGAGGCCGACGCCGCCGCACTGCTCGAACGGGTCGGCGTGCACGTCTCCCCGCGGGCGCGGGTGCGTGAACTGGGCATCGCCCGCCTCCAGATGGTCGAGATCGCCAAGGCGCTCAGCCTGGACGCCCGCATCCTGATCATGGATGAGCCGACCGCGGTGCTCACCTCCGAGGAAGTGGAGAAACTCTTCGCCATCGTGCGCCGGCTGCGCGAGGACGGCGTCGGCATCGTCTTCATCACCCACCACCTGGAGGAGATCGCCGCCCTGGGCGACCGGGTCACGGTCCTGCGGGACGGCCGGAGCGTCGGCCAGGTGCCAGCCACCACCCCCGAGGACGACCTCGTACGCCTCATGGTGGGCCGGTCGATCGAGCAGCAGTACCCGCGCGAACGCTTCGACGCCGGGGCCGCCTTGCTGACCGTCGAGGGGCTCACCCGGGACGGCGTCTTCCACGACGTGTCCTTCGAGGTGCGGGCCGGTGAGGTCGTCGGCATCGCCGGGCTGGTCGGCGCGGGCCGCACGGAGGTCGTCCGGGCGGTCTTCGGCGCCGACCCGTACGACAGCGGGTCCGTCGAGGTCGCCGGGGCCCGGCTGCCGCGCCACGACGTCGGCGCCGCCATGACGGCGGGCATCGGGCTCGTCCCCGAGGACCGCAAGGGCCAGGGGCTGCTGCTCGACGCCTCCGTCGAGGAGAACCTCGGCCTGGTCACCCTGCGCCGGGCGACCCACGGCGGGCTCGTCGACCTCAAGGGGCAGCGGGAGGCCGCCGCCCGCATCGCGAAGCAGCTCGGGGTGCGGATGGCCGGACTCGGCCAGCACGTGCGCACCCTGTCCGGCGGCAACCAGCAGAAGGTCGTCATCGGCAAGTGGCTGCTCGCCGACACCAAGGTGCTGATCCTCGACGAGCCGACACGCGGTATCGACGTCGGCGCCAAGGTCGAGATCTACCAGCTCGTCAACGAACTGACCGCCGCCGGCGCCGCCGTCCTGATGATCTCCAGCGACCTGCCCGAGGTGCTCGGCATGAGCGACCGGGTGCTGGTCATGGCCCAGGGCCGGATCGCCGGCGAACTCCCGGCCGCCGAAGCGACCCAGGACGCGGTGATGGCACTCGCCGTCAGCACGTCCGCCCCCACCCACACCGGAACTACCGCAGTGGAGGACTCCCGTGGCCACTGACACGCTCAAGAGCTCACCGGGCGCCGGTGGCGCCTCGGCGGTCCGCCGCCTTCTCCTGGACAACGGCGCGCTGACCGCGCTCATCGTCCTCGTCGTCGCGATGTCGGCGCTGTCCGGCGACTTCCTGACGACCGACAACCTGCTCAACATCGGCGTCCAGGCGGCCGTGACCGCCATCCTCGCCTTCGGCGTCACCTTCGTGATCGTCTCGGCGGGCATCGACCTGTCGGTCGGTTCCGTCGCCGCGCTGTCGGCCACCGTCCTCGCCTGGACGGCGACCTCCCAGGGCGTCCCGGTATGGATGGCGGTGCTCCTCGCGGTCGCCACCGGCATCGCGTGCGGCCTGGTCAACGGCGTGCTGATCTCGTACGGGAAACTGCCGCCGTTCATCGCGACGCTCGCCATGCTCTCGGTGGGCCGCGGCCTGTCCCTGGTGATCTCGCAGGGCAGCCCGATCCCCTTCCCCGGCTCCGTCTCGCACCTCGGCGACACCCTCGGCGGCTGGCTGCCGGTGCCGGTGCTCGTGATGATCGTGATGGGCCTGCTCACGGCCCTGATCCTCGGCCGCACGTACATCGGGCGCTCCATGTACGCCATCGGCGGCAACGAGGAGGCGGCGCGCCTGTCCGGGCTGCGGGTGAAGAAGCAGAAGCTCGCGATCTACGCGCTGTCCGGTCTGTTCGCCGCGGCGGCGGGCATCGTGCTCGCCTCCCGGCTGTCCTCCGCGCAGCCGCAGGCCGCGCAGGGCTACGAACTCGACGCGATCGCCGCGGTCGTCATCGGCGGCGCCTCGCTGGCGGGCGGCACGGGCAAGGCGTCCGGCACGCTGATCGGCGCGCTGATCCTGGCGGTGCTGCGCAACGGCCTCAACCTGCTGTCCGTGTCGGCCTTCTGGCAGCAGGTCGTGATCGGTGTCGTCATCGCGCTGGCGGTGCTGCTCGACACGGTGCGGCGCAAGGCGGGGGCGACCCCGGCGGCCGCCGGGACGGGCACTCCGGGCGGCCGGGCGCGGCAGGCGGGCACCTACGTGCTGGCGGCCGTGGTCGCGGCGGCCGTCGTGGGCGCGATGTCCTTCCTGCACAACGGCTCGTCGGGCGGCACGACCCAGAAGGTGGGGCTGTCCCTGTCGACCCTGAACAACCCCTTCTTCGTGCAGATCAAGGCGGGCGCGCAGGAGGAGGCGAGGAAGCGGGGCGCGGACCTGACCGTCACGGACGCGCAGAACGACGCCTCCCAGCAGGCCAACCAGCTGCAGAACTTCACCAGCGAAGGCCTCGGCTCGATCGTCGTCAACCCGGTGGACTCGGACGCGGCCGGTCCCGCGGTGCGCGCCGCGAACAAGGCCGGCATCCCCGTGGTCGGGGTCGACCGGGGCGTGAACAAGGCCGACACGGCGGCGCTGGTCGCCTCCGACAACGTCGCGGGCGGCAAGCTCGCCGCCGAGACCCTCGCCGACAGGCTCGGCGGGCGTGGCACCATCGTGATCCTTCAGGGCCAGGCGGGCACCTCCGCCAGCCGTGAGCGGGGCGCCGGGTTCGCCGCGGGCCTGAAGGAGCACCCCGGCATCAAGGTCGTCGCGAAGCAGCCCGCCGACTTCGACCGCACCAAGGGCCTCGACGTCATGACCAACATGCTCCAGGCCCACCCGGACGTGCGGGGCGTCTTCGCCGAGAACGACGAGATGGCGCTCGGCGCGATCAAGGCGCTCGGTTCCAAGGCCGGAAAGTCGGTCGCCGTCATCGGCTTCGACGGCACCCCCGACGGACTGAAGGCGGTCGAGGCGGGGACCCTGTACGCCTCCGTGGCGCAGCAGCCCAGGGAACTCGGCCGGATCGCGGTGCGCAACGCGCTGGCCGCCGCCGAGGGCGAGAAGGTCGACAAGACCGTGAAGGTGCCGGTGAAGGTGGTCACGTCCAAGAACGTGGCCGGGTTCGGCGGCTGACGGACGGGCCGGGTCGGGGGCGCTTGCTCCGGACCCGGCCCGCATCGGCGTACGGGGGCCGGACCCGGCCCTCATCGACAGGCGGGGTCCGTACCCGGTCCCCGTCGGCATACGGGGGCCGGACCCGGCTCCCGTCGACGTACGGGGTGCGCCCCGTGGACGTACGGAAAGAGTGTGCTGATGTACGACTACGACCTGCTGGTCGTGGGATCGGCCAACGCCGATCTGGTGATCGGGGTCGAGCGGCGTCCCGCGGCCGGGGAGACGGTGCTCGGCTCCGACCTCGCCGTGCACCCGGGCGGCAAGGGCGCCAACCAGGCGGTCGCCGCCGCCCGGCTCGGCGCCCGTACGGCCCTGCTCGCGCGGGTCGGCGACGACGCGCACGGACGGCTGCTGCTCGACTCGCAGCGCGCGGCCGGTGTCGACACGGCGGGCGTACTCGTCGGCGGGGCGCCGACCGGGGTCGCACTGATCACGGTCGACCCGTCCGGGGACAACAGCATCGTCGTCTCGCCCGGTGCGAACGGGCGGCTGACCCCCGAGGACGTCCGCGCGGCCGGGGACCTCTTCCGGGCCTCCCGCGTGGTCTCGGCGCAGCTGGAGATCCCGCTGGAGACGGTCGTGGAGACCGTACGGGGCCTGCCGGCCGGCGGTCGCTTCGTCCTGAACCCGTCACCGCCGGTGCCGGTGCCCGCCGAGGTGCTGGCCGCGTGCGACCCGCTGATCGTGAACGAGCACGAGGCCCGCGTGGTGCTCGGCGACGCGGCGGGGGACCGGCCCGAGGACTGGGCGCGGGCCCTGCTCGCCCTCGGACCGCGCTCGGTGGTCGTCACGCTCGGCGCCGACGGCGCGCTGGTGGCGGACGCGGAGGGCACGGCCCGGGTCCCGTCGGTGCGGGTCGACGCGGTGGACACCACCGGGGCGGGCGACGCGTTCACCGCGGCGCTGGCCTGGCGTCTGGGGACCGGCTCGTCCCTGGCCGAGGCCGCCGCGTACGCGGCCCGGGTGGGGGCCGCCGCCGTCACCAGGGAGGGCGCGCAGGTGTCGTTCCCCACCGCCGAGGAGGTCGCCGCGCTGTGAAGAGGGCCGGAATACTGAACCGTCATCTCGCGGGCGCCATCGCCGAGTTGGGGCACGGTGACGGGGTGCTGGTGTGCGACGCGGGGCTGCCGGTCCCGGACGGGCCGCGCCTGGTGGACCTGGCCTTCCGGGCCGGGGTGCCGTCGTTCGCGGAGGTCCTCGACGGGCTGCTGGCGGAGCTGGTGGTGGAGGGCGGCACGGCCGCCCACGAGGTCCAGGAGGCGAACCCGCAGGCGGCGGCCCTGCTCCGGTCGCGCCTGCCCGCACTGGAACTGGTCTCGCACGAGGAGCTCAAGTCGCGGTCGGCGGGTGCGCGGCTGATCGTGCGCACCGGGGAGGCACGGCCGTACGCGAACGTGCTGCTGCGGTGCGGGGTGTTCTTCTAGGCGGGCCCGAGGTCCCGAAACCCCGTGGTGGGCGGGGCTCCCTGGGGCCGGGTGGTCCGGTGGTCAGCGCGATTTCGAAGGAGCCCGGTCCGTCGACCGGGCCCCTTCGGCTTTCCCCTCCCCCGTCAGAACCCCCGCGATCCCCCCGGATCCCCCTCCAAGAGTCCTGACTCAAACAAGACCCGCTGTCCCGCGGAAGGGTTGCACGCTCTCCCGAAGATTTTTTCCCGGGGCCGTCAACACCCCGCACGGGCGCGGAGACCCGGAGTCGCGAACAAGTCCGCGTTACGTCCTGATCGTGTCACTTGGCGTCCAACGGCGTTGCCGCTGCAACGCGTCATGGGTCACGATGTTCGACGTACTGGTGAGTCATACGCGATACACGGGGGTGAATGCATGAAGTTCGACATGGGCTCCACGACCCTGGCGGACCTCGGCAAGAGCACGGTCGGATCCAGTGACGACCTGGGCACTCTGATCAAGTGGCTCGTGCAGGCCGCGGAGCCGCTGGAAGGAAAGTTCAACGGCGCGGGCAAGGCCGCGTTCGACTCGTTCAAGAGCCGCGCGGACGAGATCACCGACGCGCTGAACGGCTCGCTGGGCGCGATCCTGGGCGGTCAGGGCGGCATGGACACCGCCTTCGGCACCGGTGACACCGAGCAGCAGGACAACGCCCACCAGAACATGGGGCAGGCCAACTTCGACGCGGCCCGCTTCGGCGCCCGATAGACGACTCAGGGGGATTTCGATCATGGGTCAGAACCAGGACCGCCGCTCGTACGACACCGGCGCCTCCACCGAGGTGCAGGGCAGTCTGCAGGGCATCATCGGCCAGTTGGAGCGGGTCCTCGGCGACCGCGACCGTGCGGTGCAGGCCGCGATGGCCGAGTTCCAGGCCGACGGCGTCTCCGACGACTACCACGGCAAGGAAGTCCGCTGGAACCGCGCGGCCAACGAGGTCCGCGACATCATCAGGCTCGTGCGCACCACGCTGGAGCAGAACGACGGCACCGCCCAGGCGACCCTCGCCAAGGCCCGCGCCGCCGTCGACAACATCGGCTGACACAGACCGGTGCCGGGCCGCGGTGACCGCCGCGGCCCGGCACCCGGCACGTCCGTGTGCCACCGCGCGTGGGACGCGCCCGCCCGGGGAAGCACCGTGATCGCCAGCACTCCTGGCAGGAAGGGTTCGTCGTGACGGCCCAGGAGTACGACAGCCAGCTGCTGGAGTCCGTGTCGGTACGCCGGCGGCGGCTGCGCGACGCCCTGCTGTTCGGGGCGCAGCGGCAACGCCGTTCGGTGGACGAGCGGTTGGGCAAGGTGTTCGCCGGGGTGGTGATCGCGGCGGTGCTGTGCGCGGGATGCGTGGGGTGGTCGTTCGTGTCGCACCGGATCATCGGCAAGAACCCGAACGGCGGTCCCGTACAGCCCTCTTCGGGGGTTTCCGCGCCGTCGTCACCGGGGCCCTCGGCGGGGCCCTCCGCGTCCTCAACGACCCCTTCTACCCGGTGATAGGTTCGAATTCGTGATATCTGCGGGGGCTTCCATTCAGCCGGGTCCGGGTGACCGCGCGGCGCTGAGCAGGGTGACCCTGGTCGGCGAGCGGCAGCGCGTGGACCTCGTACTGCCGTCCCGGGAACCCGTCGGGCTGCTGCTGCCCGAGGTTCTGCGGCTGCTCGGCGACCGGGTCGCTGACCGTCCCCAGCTGCGGCACCTGGTCACCGCGGACGGCTCCGCGCTCGCGCACGACAGCACGCTGGAGTCCGCGGGGGTGCCCGACGGTGCCGTGCTGCGGCTCGTACGGGCCGAGGACGCGCCGTCCGCTCCGGTGGTGCACGACGTCAGCGACGAGACGGCCGACGACCTCGACGGGCGTGCCTGGCGCTGGCGGCCCGCCGTCCGGCGGGTCGTGGCCGGACTCGCGACGGTCGGCTGGGCGCTCGTCACCGGGCTGGTGGCACGCGGCGCGTACGGGCACGGGGCCGTCGGCGGCGGGCTGCTGGCCGCCGCCGCGGTCGCCGCACTCGCGGGTGTGCTGCTCGGGCGGGCCGGGCGGCGCGGGGTGGCCGCCACGCTGGTCACCACCGGCGGGGCGCTGGGCGCGCTCGGTGCCTGGACGCTGGGCGACGCCCGTGACTGGCCGACGGCGGTGCAGTCGGGGGGACCGGCTGCGGCCGTCGTCGTGACGCTCGTCCTGCTCGGCCGGTTCACGCCGCTCGGGCGCGGCGGGCTGGTCGGTGGCGCCGCCCTCGCCGCGACGGGCGTGTGCTGGGAGGCGGCCGTCGCCCTCCAGTCGGGGGCGGCGAGCGCCGGGGAGCAGGCCAGGGCGGGCGCCCTGCTCGCCGTCGGGTCCGTCGTCGTGCTCGGGCTGCTGCCCCGGCTGGCGCTGATGGCCTCGGGGCTCTCCGGTCTCGACGACCGGCGGTCGGGCGGCGCCTCGGTGAGCAGGTACCAGGTGACGGCGGCGCTCGCCGCCACGCACCGGGGGCTGGCGCTGGCGACGGTCACCGTGGCCGTCTCCGCGGCGGCCGCGGGTGTGCTCGCCCTGCGGGAGCCCACCGTGTGGACGGTGCTGCTCGCCGCCGTCACGACGGCGGTGCTCGCACTTCGCGCCCGCGCCTTTCCGCTGGTCGCGGAGGTCGTGGTGCTGCTGCTCGCGGGGGCCGTGCTCGCCGTGCGGCTGATCTCCGTGTGGCTGGAGCGGTCCGGTGCGGCGGGGCCGCTGGCCGTGCTGGCCGGGCTCGCGCTGCTGCCGCTCCTGGTGCTCGCGGTCCAGCCCGCCGAACATGTGCGCGTACGGTTGCGGCGCGCCGGCGACGTACTCGAATCCGTCGGGGTGATCGCCCTGTTCCCGCTGGTCCTCGGCGTGTTCGGCGTGTACGGACGACTGCTCGACACCTTCGCATAAGGGGCGGACATGGCGCAGGAACAGGGACAGGGACAGGGAGGGGACTGGCAGCGGGACGTGCTGCGCCGCCTGCAACAGGCGGAGACGACCGCACCCGCCGGGACGCCGGCCGCGGGCCCGGCGACACCGCCGCGTACGGAGCGGCCCGACGCCGGGGAGCCGTCCCGCGCCGTGGGGCACGTGGAGCAGGCCGGTGCGGCAGGACGTGCGGGTGCCGCCGGGCACGTGGGGGCTGTAGGGCACGCCGGTGCCGCCGGGCAGCCCGGTGCCGTAGAGCAGCCCGGTGCCGTCGGGCAGCCCGGTGCCGGCGCAGGGCACGCCGGTTCGGTCGGGCAGCCCGGTGCCGTGGGACACGCCCGTGCCGTAGAGCAGCCCGGTACCGTCGGGCAGCCCGGTGTCGGCGCAGGGCACGCCGGTGCCGTCGGGCGGGCCGGGGGTTTCGGGCCGGGTGGGGGGCCGGGCTCCGCCGGTTCCGGGGGGCGGCGGGGCGAGCCTGCGTTGCGTCTCGTGCATCCGCCCCGATCCACCGGGCCGACTGCCCCCGCGACCGGGCAGCCCGCACCTCCCGCCGCCGCCGTGCACCCCGGGGCGTCGGCGGAGTCCGCGATCCCCGCGCCCGGGCGCCCCGCCACGCCCACGCAAGCACCGCTTCCCGCCCCCTCGCCGGCGGAGTCCGCCGTCCCCGCGCCCGTGCCTCCCGGGCGGCCCGCCGGGCAGGCGCCCGGCGGCGGCCCGCCGGCCCCGGTCCTGTCGGCCGCGGCGGGCGAGGGGCAGCCGGCCGGGGGCAGTCCCGTGCCGGGCGGCTCGCGGGAGCCCCGGCTGCCCGCGTCCGCGCCGGAGTCCGTGCCCACCGTCGATCCCCGGCTCGCGCGGGCCCTGGGCCGGCCGCAGCACGGGGACTCGATCACCCGGCGCACCGGACGCTCGCTGCGCCGGCTGACCGCGTCGGCCGCCCAGGACGTGACCGAAGAGACCCGGATCGCCCGGGAGTTGCAGCAGCCCGTCACCACCGGCCGGGTCATCGCGGTGACGTCGATCCGCGGTGGCGTCGGCAAGTCCACGGTCTCCGCGCTGCTGGGCCGCACCTTCAACCACTACCGGCACGACCCGGTGCTCACGCTGGAGGCGGACGCCGCGCTCGGCACCCTGCCCGTGCGGATGGGCGCGGAGTCCGTGCGCTGGGCGTGCGCCGACCTGGCGCAGGTCCTCAGCCCGTCCATGCGGCTGAACGACGTCACCGGCTACCTGGTGCCGGTCGCGGACGGCGGCTGGCTGTTGCCCGCGAGCCGGGGCCGCGTCGGCGCCCCGCTGGACGTGCCGACGTACCGCACGGTGACGCTGGCGCTGCGCCGGTACTTCGCTGTGACGGTGGTGGACTGCGAGAGCCTGCCAGGCGAGGTGGCCCGTACGGCGATGGACACCGCGCACGCCCGGGTGGTCGTCTCGCCGACGACGGCCGAGGGCGTCAACGGAACCCGCCAGGTCCTCAACTGGCTGGCCCAGTTGCCGCACGCCGCGCTCGCCTCCACGGTGGTCGCGCTCACCGCGGGCTCGCCCGACCTGGTGCTGGACGTCAAGGCGGCCACCGCGCACCTGAAGGAGACGGGCGTCACCGTCGTCCCGCTCCCCTACGACCGGCATCTTGCGGGCGGCGGCCCCATCCGCACCGACCTGCTCGGGCAGGCCACCCGCGACGCCACCGTCCGCCTCGCCGCCGAGGCCATGCGGCGCGCGACGAGGGTGCGATGACCGCCCGCCGCAGCGCCGCAGCACGTCACGACACCGGAGCCGTCCGAGAAGGGGTCCGTCCGTGACCCAGAGTCTGATACACCGGCCCGCCCGCTCGACCCGGCCGCTCGCGCCCGCCGGGCCGCGCACGGTCGAACCGCCGCCGAACCTGCCCGAGGGCAAGCTCGGCAACGCGGCGACGGCCCTGCTGCCCATGGCCGGCGTGATGGGTTCGGTCGTCATGATGACCGTCATCCGCAACAGCCAGTTCGCGGCGCTCGGCGCGATGGTGCTGGTCCTCGCGCTGCTCGGCGCGGTCGCCCTGTTCCTGTCCCAGCGCGGCAAGGCGCAGCGCACCCGGCGGGCCCAGCGCGAGCGGTATCTGGAGTATCTGGAGGAACTGCGCGAGGAGTTCGGTGCCGCCGAGCGGGAGCGGCGCCGGCTGGCCCGGGTCCTCAACCCGCCCCCGGAGGGGCTCTACGACCTCGTACGGGATCCGGCCCGTCTGTGGGAGCGGCGGCGTCAGGACCCGGACTTCCTGCGGGTGCGGGTGGGCACGGGCGACGTGCCGGTGCAGGAGCTGGCCATCGACTCGAACTCCGGCGGGGTGATGACACCGCCGGACCCGTTCATGCTCAACGAGGCGCGGGCACTGCTGGCCCGGTACTCGGTCGCCAGTGACTGTCCGCTGACGGTGCCGCTGGACCGCGCGGGCAACGTGAGCATCGTCGGCGACCGCGAGGGCGTGCTGCGGGTCGCCCGCGCCCTGCTGATCCAGACCGCCGTCACGCACGCCCCGGACGACGTGGCCGTCGCCCTCGGCATCCCCGGGGAGCGGCTGGCCGACTGGGAGTGGGCCAAGTGGCTGCCCCACGTGCTCGATCCGCAGGAGCAGGACGGGCCGGTCGCCGCCCGCCGGATCGCCCCGAGCCTGCCGCAGCTCGCCGCGCTGTGCCGGCCCGAGCTGGACCGGCGCGCGTCGTACGCGGCGGAGGTGCGGCGGGGTCTGTCCGGCCGGGACGCGCTGCGGATGACGAGCCGGCTGCTGGTGGTGAGCGACGAGTACGGCGAGACGGCCGCCGAACTCCCGCGGCCGGACACGGTGGTCGAGCTGCCGGACATGGGCGTCACCGTGCTGCACCTGCTGGAGCGGCAGGTGCACGAGCCGGACCAGGTCGGCGTCCGTATCCGCGTCGACGGCGACCAGGTGACGGTGGAGGACCTGCGCGAGCCGTCCGCGGTGGCGCAGGGCACGGCGGACGCGGTGAGCCCCGCGGGCGCCGAGGGGCTGGCGCGGCTGCTCGCCCCGCTGCGGCTGTCGGCGGAGTCCGCGGCCGAGGGGACCCCGGTGTCCGGGCCCGTCGACTTCCCCGGTCTGCTCGGCGTCGAGGATCCGGCGGGGCTGGACATGGCCCGGCTGTGGGCACCGCGCGGCGAGCGTGAGTTCCTGCGCGTACCCATCGGCCTGACGGACCGTCATGAGCCGGTGCTGCTGGACCTGAAGGAGTCCTCCGAGCTGGGCATGGGGCCGCACGGGCTGTGCGTGGGCGCGACCGGTTCCGGAAAGAGCGAGCTGCTGCGCACGCTGGTGCTGGCGCTCACCGCCACCCACTCCCCGGAGGACCTGGCCCTCGTCCTGGTCGACTACAAGGGCGGTGCCACCTTCGCGCCCTTCACCGAACTCCCGCACGTGGCCGGGGTCATCACGAACCTGGAGAACCAGGCCGGGCTCGTCGAGCGCGTCCACACCAGCCTCGCCGGCGAGGTCAAGCGCCGCCAGCAGGTGCTGAAGGACGCGGGGAACGTCGCCGACATCGGGCACTACGCGGCCCTGCGCGCCGCCGCACGGCCCGATCTGGAGCCGCTGCCGCACCTGTTCGTCGTCATCGACGAGTTCGGCGAACTCCTCACGGCCAAGCCGGACTTCATCGACCTGTTCCTGTCGATCGGCCGCATCGGCCGCTCCATCGGCGTGCACCTGCTGCTGTCCAGCCAGCGCATCGAGGGCGGCAAGCTGAAGGGGCTGGACACCTATCTGTCGTACCGCCTCGGTCTGCGCACCTTCTCCCCCGACGAGTCGCGCACGGTGCTGGACACCACCGACGCCTTCCACCTGCCGCCGCTGCCGGGCTTCGGCTATCTGAAGGTCGACACCTCGATGTACGAGCGGTTCAAGGCGGGGTACGTGTCCGGCGCCCACCGGGGCCCGGCCCTGCGCGACCAGCGGGACGACGAGCCGCTCGCCTGGCCCTATCCCGCCTTCAACACCCTCGGCACGGCCCCCGCCGAGGGCGGCTCCGAGCCCGCCGCGACCAAGCGGGAGACCGGACCGACCGTGATGTCGGTGATGGTCGACCAGCTGGCCGGGGCGGCTCCGCCGGTGCGCCGGATCTGGTTGCCGCCGCTGCCGGCCGCCGTCACCCTCGACGCGGCCGCGGGGCCCGTCCAGGTCACCGAGCGCGGGCTGCACCTGGCCGACGGTCCGGCCGGGGCGATGCGCGTGCCCCTCGGCGTGCTCGACGACCCGGCCGGCCAGTGGCAGGGCAAGTGGCTGCTCGACCTGACCGTCGCCGGCGGGCACGCCGCCGTCATCGGCGGACCGCAGTCCGGCAAGACCACCCTGCTGCGGACCCTCGCGCTGGCCCTGGCGGCCACGCACACCCCGTACGACGTCGCCGTCTACGGGCTCGACCTGGTCGGCGGCGGTCTGTCGGCGCTGGCCGGGCTGCCGCACGTCGGCGGGGTCGCCGGGCGCGCCGACCACGAGCGGGCCGCCCGGACGGTCGCCGAGGTGCGGGCGATGCTGGCCGAGCGCGAGGAGCTGTTCCGCGAGCACGGCATCGACTCCGTCGAGCAGCTGCGCCGGCTGCGGGCGCAGGGCCGCCTCGCGGAGCTCGGCTCGACCGACGTCGTCCTGCTCGTCGACGGATTCGGGGCGCTGCGCGACGAGTTCGCCGAACTCGACGACTCGGTGACGGACCTGCTCAAGCGCGGCGGCGGGTACGGCATCCACGTGGTCGCCGGCATGCTGCGCTGGAACGACGTGCGGATCGCCACCCAGTCCATGTTCGGCACGCGCGTCGAGCTGCGGCTGAACGACCCGGCCGACTCCTCCGTCGACCGCAAGCTGTCCGAGACGCTTGCCGCGGACACCCCGGGCCGGGTCCTCACGGACCGGAAGCTGTTCGCGCAGGTCGCGCTGCCACGCATCGACGGTTCGCCGTCCACGGACGACATCGGGCCCGCGCTGGAGGAGGCGGCGCGCACGATCCGGGCCACCTGGCACGGTGACGTGGCGCCGCCCGTCCGGGTGCTGCCGACCCGCCTGCCGGCGGCGCGGCTGCCCTCCGTGGCCGCCGAGCCGCGACGTGTGCCGCTCGGCGTGGACCAGGACGCGCTCGCGCCCGCCCTCCTCGACCTGTTCGGGAGCGACCAGCATCTGCTGATCCTGGGCGACAACGAGTGCGGCAAGACGAACCTGCTGAAGCTGATCGCCGGACGGCTCGTCGAGCGGTACAGCGACGAGGAGCTGGTCTTCGGTGTCTTCGACCCGCGCCGCGGGCTGCGCGGGGTGATCCCGGAGGCGTACCGCGGCGGCTACGCGCACAACGCGAAGCTGTCCGCCGCGCTGGCCGGCGGCATCGCGACCGAACTGGACAAGCGGCTGCCGGAGAGCGCGGACCCGGACACGCTGAGCGCCGAACCCGCTTTCAGCGGGCCGCGGATCGTGATCCTGGTCGACGACTACGACATCCTCACCACGGCGGGCCAGCAGCCGCTGACGCCCTTCCTGCCGTACGTCTCCTCCGCCCAGGACATCGGGCTGCACTTCGTCATCGCCCGCCGCGTCGCCGGGTCCTCCCGCGCCCTGTACGAGCCGCTGCTGACGACGCTGCGCGAGACCGGCACCGCCGCGCTCGTGATGACCGGTGACCGCACCGAGGGCCAGCTCTTCCCGGGCCTGTACGCCTCGGCGCAGCCGCCGGGACGCGGCACGATGGTCCGCCGCGGCCGCCACCACCAGCTCATCCAGACCGCACTCTCCGACACCGAGGAAGCCGAACGCCCGTGACCAAGGACGTCATCGCTCTCACCCCGAAGATGCCCGACGTCTGGGCCCTGCTGACCGGCCTGTACGCGGGCGGCCCCGACCTGGGGGTGTCCGCGGCGGCCGACGGAGCGGTCATCCAGCTCCACGGGCCGGGAGGCCGCCCGCTCGTCTCCGTCGAGGCGCCGGTCCTCGTCCAGGTGCCGGGCGAGGCGCAGCGTCTGCTCGGACCGTCGGCCGCCGGTGTGCCCCTGCCGTTCTGGTGGACCGAGGCCCGCGCCTCCACGGCGGTGCCGGAGGCGGAGCGCCTCGCCGCTTCCGTCTGCGGCCGGCTCAACGCCCTGCTGGGCGGCATCACCTGGCCGGCGGGCGCGGCGCGTACGGAGGTGGTGGACACCTCCGCCGTACCGGCACCGGAGACCGCGGAGCCCGCTACGGACGGGGAGCCGCAGGCCGCCGGGAGCGGCGGGGCGGAGGGCGGGGAGCCACAGGCCACCGCCGGAAGCCCCGGGACGGAGAGCGGGGAGCCGCAGGCCGCCGCCGGGAGCCGCGGGACGGACGGCGGGGAGCCGCAGGCCGCCGCCGGGAGTCGCGGCACGGACGGCGCGGACGCCTCCGTGACGGCGCGTGCGGCGGTCGGTCTGCCGGCCGTCGACGTGCTCACCGACAGCACCGCCGTCGTCCTGGCCGACCGGCCGGTGATCGCCCTGACCTCGTGGCTGTCGGAGATCCTGCGGGAGGCGTCCGGCTCGCGCCGCGCCCTGCAGATCGTGACCCCGCCGCACGTCCGGCTGAGTCCGGCCGCCCGCACCACGCTGGCCCGGGTACCCAACCGCTGGGTCGTCGAGGACCCGGACTGCGGGTACTACGACGGGCTGTCCGGGGCCGTACTGCGCTGGCAGGGCGGCACCTTCACGCCCGCCCTCACCGCCGACGGGAGGGCGACGGTGGCCCGCGCGTTCTCCGCCACCGGCCCCACCGCCGAGCGGCAGCTCCACGTCGCGTTCCGCACCCGGCACGCCGCCGACCCGAACCTGCTCCTCGGCGGGGCGCTGGAGACGGCCTGGCGGGCCCTCACCGGGACGCCGCCCGCCGGCTGGGGCACGGCCGAGCCGGTCAACCTGCCCTGGTCGCCCCGGCAGTTGACGGATCTGGCGCACGGGCGGGCGCCGGCCGCCACCCACCTGATCGCCGTGGGCGACCCGGCGCGGCCCGCGGTCGGAACCCTGCGGGTGACGCGTACGGGGGCGGGTGTGGAGGAGGACATGCTCCTCACCCTCGGCTTCGGCGAGGACGAGGAGCTGCCCCTCGACGCGGTCCAGGACCTCGCCGGGGTCCTCGTCGGCGACCACGCCCTGGTCAGCCTGCTCGTCTCGGTCCGCAGGGCCCGCCGGGACCTGACCGCGCCCCCGCTGCTGGAGGCTCCGCCCGTGCCCTTCTCCCTCACCCTGGGCCCGGACGAGGTGCGCGGCATCGGTCTCGCCCACGCTCGGCGCCCGCCCGTCGCCGTCCGCCCGGTCCCGCTGGGTCCCGCGGCCGGGCCCGCCCTGCACTACCCGCTCGGCGACGGGAAGGACCCGCGGTCCTGGGCGACGTTCCAGCAGCTCACGCAGCACCTGAAGCGGGGATAGCGGACCGCAGGGGCGACCTGGTCCTACAGGGCGTGCGCCACGAACCGGGCCGCCGTCTCGGCCAGCACCTCGCGTCCGTCCCGTGCCCACAGCCCGTCGTTGAACAGCTCGACCTCGATGGGACCCGAGTAGCCGGCCGCCTCCACGTACCCGCGCCACTCCCGCAGGTCGACGGCGCCGTCCCCGAGCTGGCCACGCCCGTTGAGGACACCCTCGGGCAACGGGGTCACCCAGTCGGCGAGCTGGAAGGTGTGGATGCGGCCGCCGGCGCCGGCCCGGGCGATCTGCCGCGGCGCGGTGTCGTCCCACCAAATGTGGTACGTGTCCACCGTGACGCCCACCTGGTCCGCCGGGAAGCGTTCCGCCAGGTCCAGGGCCTGGGCGAGGGTGGAGACCACGCAGCGGTCGGCGGCGAACATCGGATGCAGCGGTTCGATCGCCAGCCGTACGCCGCGCTCGGCCGCGTAGGGGCCCAGTTCGCCGAGGGCGTCGGCGATCCGCTCCCGCGCGCCGTGCAGGTCCTTCGAACCCGCGGGCAGCCCGCCCGAGACCAGTACGAGGGTGTCCGTGCCGAGGGCCGCCGCCTCGTCGACGGCCTCCCGGTTGTCGTCCAGGGACCGCGCCCGCTCGTCCGGGTCGGTCGCGGTGAGGAAGCCCCCGCGGCACAGCGTGGTCACGGCGAGCCCCGCGTCACGCACCAGCTTCGCCGCCGCCCCGACGCCGTACGACCGGACGGGTTCGCGCCACAGACCGACTCCGGGCACGCCCAACTCGGCGCATGTGTCGACCAGTTCAGGCAAGGACAACTGCTTCACCGTCATCTGGTTGACGGAGAGGCGGGAGAGGTCCTGGGTGGTCACTGGGCGACTCCGTACACGGCGAGCAGGTTCCTCATACGGGACTCCGCGAGCGCCGGGTCCGGGAACAGGCCCAGCCCGTCCGCGAGTTCGTAGGCACGCGCGAGGTGCGGGAGCGAGCGGGCCGACTGGAGTCCGCCCACCATCGTGAAGTGGGACTGGTGGCCCGCGAGCCACGCCAGGAGGACAACCCCGGTCTTGTAGAAACGGGTCGGCGCCTGGAAGAGATGACGCGACAACTCCACCGTGGGGTCGAGGAGTTCACGGAACCCCTTCGCGTCCCCCGTGTCCAGGACGCGTACCGCCTCGGCGGCGAGCGGGCCCAGCGGATCGAAGATGCCGAGCAGGGCATGGCTGAAGCCCCGCTCGTCGCCCGCGATCAGCTCGGGGTAGTTGAAGTCGTCGCCGGTGTAGCAGCGCACGCCGTGCGGGAGCCTGCGGCGCAGGTCGATCTCCCGCTGCGCGTCCAGGAGGGAGACCTTGACGCCGTCGACCTTGTCGGGGTGCGCGGCGATGACCTCGAGGAAGGTGCCGGTCGCCGTGCCCAGGTCCGCCGAGCCCCAGTAGCCCTGGAGCGCCGGGTCGAACATCGGGCCCAGCCAGTGCAGGACGACCGGTTCGGCGGACTGGCGCAGCAGATGCCCGTACACCTCCAGGTAGTCCTCGGCGCCCGACGCCGCCGCGCACAGCGCCCGGGACGCCATGAGGATCGCCTGCGCGCCTGTCCCCTCCACGAGCGCGAGCTGTTCCTCGTAGGCGGCCCGGACACCGTCGAGCGAGGCGGAGACGAGCTGGTCGGTGCCGACCCCGCAGGCGATTTGCCCGCCGACCGCCCGCGCCTCGGCGGCGGAGCGCCGGATCAGCTCGGCGGCGCCCGCCCAGTCCAGGCCCATGCCGCGCTGCGCGGTGTCCATCGCCTCGGCGACCCCGAGGCCCTGCGCCCACAGGTGGCGGCGGAAGGCGAGGGTCGCGTCCCAGTCGACGGCGGCCGGGGAGTCGGGGGTCGTGTCGGCGTACGGATCGGCCACGACGTGCGCGGCCGAGAAGACCGTACGGGAGGTGAAGGGGGCGCCCGGGGACAGGGCGAGCGGATCGGAGCGCGGGGTGTAGGCGCGCAGTTCCCCGTCCGCGCCGGGCAGTCGGATCGTCACAGCGAGATCTCCGGTACGTCGAGACGGCGGCCCTCGGCCGAGGACCTCAGACCCAGTTCGGCGAGCTGGACGCCGCGGGCGCCGGCCAGCAGGTCCCAGCGGTAGGGCGCGTCGGCGTAGACGTGCCGCAGGAAGAGCTCCCACTGCGCCTTGAAGCCGTTGTCGAACTCGGCGTTGTCCGGGATCTCCTGCCACTGGTCGCGGAAGGAGTACGTGGCGGGGATGTCCGGGTTCCAGACCGGCTTGGGCGTGGAACTGCGGTGCTGGACGCGGCAGTTGCGCAGCCCGGCGACCGCCGAGCCTTCCGTGCCGTCGACCTGGAACTCGACCAGCTCGTCCCGGTTCACGCGCACCGCCCACGAGGAGTTGATCTGGGCGACGGCGCCGCCCGCCAGCTCGAAGACGCCGTACGCGGCGTCGTCGGCGGTCGCGTCGTAGGGCTTGCCCTGCTCGTCCCAGCGCTGCGGGATGTGCGTGGCGGTGAGCGCCTGAACGGAGGTGACCCGGCCGAAGAGCTCGTGCAGCACGTACTCCCAGTGCGGGAACATGTCGACGACGATGCCGCCGCCGTCCTCGGCGCGGTAGTTCCAGGAGGGCCGCTGCGCGCACTGCCAGTCGCCCTCGAAGACCCAGTAGCCGAACTCGCCGCGGACGGACAGGATCCGTCCGAAGAAGCCCCCGTCGATGAGCCGCTTCAGCTTCAGCAGTCCGGGCAGGAAGAGCTTGTCCTGGACGACGCCGTGCCTGATGCCCGCAGCGTCGGCGAGCCGGGCCAGCTCCAGGGCGCCGTCGAGGCCGGTCGCGGTCGGCTTCTCGGTGTAGACGTGCTTGCCGGCGGCGATCGCCTTCCTGATCGCCTCCTCCCGGGCGGACGTGACCTGCGCGTCGAAGTAGATGTCGACGGCCGGGTCGGCGAGCACCGCGTCCAGGTCCGTCGACCAGTGCTCCAGGCCGTGCCGGTCCGCAAGCGCCGCCAGGGCGTGCTCGCGCCGCCCGACGAGCACCGGCTCGGGCCACAGCACGGTGCCGTCGCCGAGGTCGAGACCGCCCTGCTCGCGCAGGGCGAGGACCGAGCGGACGAGGTGCTGGCGGTAACCCATGCGCCCCGTCACGCCGTTCATGGCGATACGCACCGTCTTGCGTGTCACGTCATTCCCTTCGTACGCGTCCGGCGCCGCGTACGCTCGCAGGCGAGCGAGACAGCAAGCGCTTTCTATACGAGTGAGAAGCTAACCGCTGCGGAACCGATCGGACAAGACCGCGGGGACCGCGAGATGTTCGACGGGGCGGACAAGAGGTACGGTCACGCGGCGGGGGCAGGGCATCGCACGGCCGATCACGGCCCCGGACCGACTGAGCGACGCGCGACCGGAGGAACGACGAGATGACGGTGACCCTGGCGGACGTGGCGGCCCGCGCGCAGGTCTCGCCCGCGACGGTGTCGCGTGTGCTGAACGGGAACTACCCGGTGGCGGCCTCCACGCGGGAGCGGGTGCTGCGGGCCGTGGACGAGCTGGACTACGTACTGAACGGGCCCGCGAGTTCGCTGGCCGCCGCCACGTCCGACCTGGTCGGCATCCTCGTGAACGACATCGCCGACCCCTTCTTCGGGATCATGGCCGGTGCCGTCCAGGCGGAGATCGGGGGACCCCTCGGGCTGCCCCCGCACGCCTCGCAGGTGCTCGGGGGCGGGCGCGCGGGCGGTGAGCGTCTCGCCGTCGTCTGCAACACGGGCGGCTCCCCGGAGCGGGAGCTGACCTACCTCACGCTCCTGCAGCGCCAGCGGGCCGCCGCGGTGGTGCTGACCGGCGGGGCCGTCGAGGACGCGACGCACGGGGCCGCGGTCGCCGCGAAGCTGCGCAGGCTGGCGGAGGCGGGGACCCGGATCGTCCTGTGCGGGCGGCCGCCCGCTCCCGAGGACACCGGGGCGGTCGCGCTCACCTTCGACAACCGCGGGGGCGGGCAGCGGCTGACCGAGCACCTGATCGGGCTCGGGCACCGGCGCATGGGCTACATCGCGGGTCCCGAGGAGCGGACGACGACCCGGCACCGGCTGGAGGGGCACCAGGCCGCGCTCGCCGCGCACGGGATCGAGGACGACCCGCGGCGGATCGTGCACGGCCCGTACGACCGGCGGGCCGGGTACGAGGCGACCCTCGAACTCCTGCGGCGCGAACCGTCGTTGACCGCGGTCGTCGCCGCCAACGACACCGTCGCGCTCGGGGCGTGTGCGGCGCTGCGGGACTCCGGGCTGCGGATTCCGCAGGACGTGTCCGTGGCCGGGTTCGACGACCTGCCCTTCAGCATCGACGTGGTGCCCTCGCTGACCACCGTGCGGTTGCCGCTGTCCGAGGCGGGGGCCCGGGCGGGGCGGATCGCGATGGGGCGGGAGGAGGCTCCGCCGGGGGGTGTCGCGACGGTCCGCGGCGATCTGATGGTGCGTGGCTCCACGGCGGCGCCACGCGGGTGACCCAGCCGACGCATTCCGCCGTGCGGCTTGTGACGCCGGTTCACCGCGTTCCCAGGAGCCCGGTGAGCCGGGGTGGATCCACTCCCCGCCACACATCGACACCCGGCGCCGCCGCGTGCACCCTCCCTCCCCCATCTCCCCCACCGCCCGCAGCCAGCAGCCAGCAGCCACGCACGCCTGCCCGCACGCACGCACCGCACCGCACCGCAATCCGTACGGTCCGCACCCGCCATCCGGCCGAAGGGGCCGTGCCGGTACATCAGATGCCCGTTGCAGGTCGGGCAGACCACCCCGGTTCACCCCCGTGACCAGCGTGCAAGCCCGACCTGCAACGGGCGGATGTACCGGCGCGGCCCCGACCCACCCACCGCAGCCAAGGCGCACAACGCCCGCACCAGCCGGGTAGGGTCCGCCTCAAGCCGTGCTGTTCCGGGGCCGGGCCCCGGGTCCCGTAGCGAGGTGCACCACATGAAACTGGCCTTCTCCACCCTCGGCGTCCCCGGACTCCCCGTCCCCGACGTCGTACGACTCGCCGCGACCCACGGCTACCACGGCGTGGAGCTGCGCGTGCACCCCGAGGAACCGGTGCACCCCGGCCTCACCCTCGCCGAACGGGCGGACATCGCCGCCGGGTTCAAGGGGGCCGGCGTCGAGATCCTCGGCCTCGCCGGATACCCGCGGGTCGCGGCCCCCGGTGACGACGCCCCCGTCCTCGCCGAGATCCGGGGACTCCTGGAGCTGGCCAGGGACCTGGGCGCCCCCTTCGTCCGGGTCTTCCCCGGCGGCCGGGACCAGAGCCCGGAGGAGGCGGACGCCACGGCGGCCCGCCGCCTTGGCACGGCGGCGGAGTACGCCGCCGACGTCGGCGTACGGATCCTGCTGGAGACCCACGACTCCCACCGCACCGGCACCGACGCGATCCGCGTCCTGGGCCCGGTCGGCCACCGCCAGGTCGGCGCGCTCTGGGACGTCATGCACACCTGGCTGGGCGGCGAACAGCCGTCCGCCACGTACGCCGCCCTCGCCCCGCACCTGGGCTACGTCCAGGTCAAGGACATCGCGTCCCCCGACGACACGACCCCGCTCCTCCTGGGCACGGGCGTCCTCCCGCTCACCGAGTGCGTGGAGCTCCTCTCCCGCGAGGGCTGGGACGGCTGGCTGTGCTGGGAGTACGAGAAGCGGTGGTACGAGTCCGCGGCCCCGCTGGAGCCCCTGCTCACCCCGGGCCGCGACCACCTCGCCCGCCTCCTCAACGAGTCGGCGTAGCGGAGCGGGAAACGCAGAACCGGCCCCGGGCGCACACGACACCCGAAGCCGGTCGGACCACGCGGACCGGGCCCGTACCCGGACCGCGCGGACGGCGTACCCCGTCCGCGCCTCCCACCCGGTCTCCCGCGCGCTCCCGCTACTTGTTGGTGGTGCGCACCGCGTCCAGATCCGGACGCGGCCCCGCGGCACCGCTCCCGCCCCGCGGCGCGGCCACGTCGGCCCCGTCCGCGTCGCGCCGCGCCGACAGCGGGGACTTCTGCGCCGTCTGCTGCGGGACGTCCCCGTTGTAGTACGGGGTGTACTTCACCAGCGAACTGCCCGCACCGATGGCGGACCCCGCCGCGGTCAGCTCGGCCGCGGAGACCGACCCCGTCCCGCCGAAGGCGATGACGGTGTTGACCCCGGCCGCCTGCTCGCGCAGGTAGGCCGCGTCGGCCTCCGGCAGCGTCGTCTCGTCGGTCCACAGGATGGGGCCGTACGAGAGCATGCCGGTGCTCGCGGAGACACCGCCGCGCCAGCTGTCCGACCGGGCGAGGCCCACCGCGGACGGGGCGCTCCACCAGAACCGGGCGAGCGCGGCGGACGTGCCGTCGTGGCCGCTGCCGCTGACCGGGTAGTACGTGTAGGTGTCGGGCCAGTGGGAGAAGTACGTGTGCGTGAGCGCGTACTTGGCCGAGGCGCCGACCGGGACGACCAGACTCTGGTCGGGGTCGATCGAGTTGAGGTAGGACGTCACCGACGACGACAGCGTGTTGCCGTCGTTGAGGACGACGGTGGCCTTGCCGCCGTACCCGAGGGCACCGGCCGCCGCGGAGGCCGCCATCGCGGAGTGGTAGTCGGTGCCGGTGGCGACGAACACGTACTGGGGCGCGCCGGTGACGGCCTTGGCGACCGCCACGGACGTGGAGTACCGCGAGGTGCCGGACAGCCGCTTCGGTGTGAAGCCGAGGGAGCTGACCTTGCCTGCGACGGCGCTGGACAGGATGTCCGTGCCGCCGACCAGGTAGACCGTGGCGCCGGGCTTCAGCGTGCGCTTCAGCTCGGTCTGCACGGCGGCCGACAGCGAGGTCTTCGACGTCATCAGCAGGGGGCCCTGCTTCTGGCCGGCGAGGCTCTGCCCGGTCAGGGCGTAGGAGGGGCTGTCCTTGCTGATCAGGACGGTCGACCTGGCGTCGATCAGCCCGGGCCGGCTCTGGCCGGCGGTGTTCCAGGTCCAGCGGGACGCGGCCACGTTGGTGGCGTACGAGTCGGCGCCCCAGACGCGGCCCGCGCTCTGGCCGCGCAACGGCTGCCAGGCCGGGTCGAGGACGGACGACGTGCCCGGGGGCAGCGTCATCCGGGTGACCTCGCCGGTGGCGACGTCCACGACGCGGGGGACGGCGGCGTCCTCGTCGGTTCCGTTGGTGACGACGATCCGGGTGCCGGTGGGCGACCACGCCGGGGCGTACGCGTCGTCGTCGAAGGTGAGCTGGCGCTCCCCGGTGCCGTCGACGCCGACCACGAACAGCCGGCCGTCGCGCACGAAGGCGACCCGGGTGCCGTCGGGCGAGACGGCGGGGTCGTCGCCGGCGTCGGCGAGCTTCGTGAAGCCGCCGGTGGTGTCGTCGTAGAGCCAGACCGCCGAGCCGGTCGGCGAACCGCAGGTGTCGCCGGTGCGGACGAAGGCGACCAGGCCGTTGACGGACGCGCTCGGCTTGCGGTCGCAGCCGTCCTGCGCGGTGGAGAACAGCGGCTCGGCGTAGCGGGAGCCGTCCGAGGGCGCCCAGCGCAGGCGGCCGCCGCCGGAGTAGACGACGGTGCTGCCGCTGTACAGGAACGTCGGGTCGCCCACGCTGGTCATCGAGCCCCGTTCCTGGATCTTGACCAGGGTGGAGCCGGTGTAGCGGCGGGTCTCGACGCGGTTGTCCTTCACGTACGCGACCCGGCTGCCGTCGGGCGACCAGGACGGCTGCTTCGCGTCGGCGACGAAGTCGGTGTAGGTGCCGCTGCCCGGCTGGGTCGTCTGGAGGACGTTGCGTGCGCCGTTCAGGACCATCAGCCTGCCGTCCGCGGCCTGCCACGTCACGGGATCTGCCGCTGCCGCGCCCGGCGCGGTGGCCATGCCGGCCGCCACGGCGACGGCGGTGCCCAGTGCCGCGAGCACGCGGCGTCTGCGAATCTTCATGTGCCCCCACAAGAGTGATGAGAAGAGCTGTCGTTCACCTCCCCGGCGCGGAACGGAAACCTCACGTTCCTCCACGACAGCGGCGCCACTCTAGCCGCCCGGACGATCAGAACGGAACAGGTTTCCACCTGCCCCCGCCTGCGGCCGACAGCACGCCGTCACCGGCGCGCCCCGCTCCGACCGGGCCGGTGACGGCCCCTTCCCGGTTACTGTGCACACCCTTGACCGGAAGAAACTTCCCGGATATTCGTGACTCCTCGGAAGTTTCCTTCATGAGGGAAGGAGCGCACGTGCGCGACTCCGGCACGGGAAGCACCGCACAACCGTCCAGACGTTCCGTTCTCACCGCCACGGCGGGCGTCACCGCCGCCCTCGCCGCCGGGGGCAGCGCGTACGCCGCCGCCGGCGCACCGCACGACGACAGGAAGCTGCGCACCCTCATCTCCCGGATGACCCTGGAGGAGAAGGTCGGCCAGCTCTTCGTGATGCGGGTGTACGGTCACTCGGCCACCGCGCCCGACCAGGCCGACATCGACGCCAACCTCAAGGAGATCGGCGTCAGGACGGCCGCGGAACTGGTCGCCAAGTACCGCGTCGGCGGCGTCATCTACTTCGCCTGGGCGCACAACACCCGCGGCCCGCAGCAGATCGCGGACCTGTCGGACGGCATCCAGAAGGCCTCGCTCGGGCTGCCGCGCGGACTGCCGGTCCTCATCTCGACGGACCAGGAGCACGGGATAGTGGCACGCGTGGGCAAGCCGGCGACACTCTTCCCCGGCGCGATGGCGCTCGGGGCCGGAGGGTCGCGGGCGGACGCCCGCACGGCCGGCCGCATCGCGGGCGCGGAGCTGCGCGCGCTCGGCATCCGCCAGGACTACGCGCCGGTCGCCGACGTGAACGTGAACCCCGCCAACCCGGTCATCGGCGTACGGTCCTTCGGCGCCGACCCGGACGCGGTCGCGGGGCTGGTCGCCGCCCAGGTGAGGGGCTATCAGAGTGCCGGGGTCGCGGCGACCGCCAAGCACTTCCCCGGGCACGGGGACACCGCCGTCGACAGCCACACCGGTTTCCCGGTCATCGGGCACAGCCGCGAGCTGTGGTCCGAGCTGGACGCCGTGCCGTTCCGGGCGGCGATCCGGGCCGGCATCGACTCCATCATGACCGCGCACATCATGGTCCCGGCGCTCGACCCGGCCGGCGACCCCGCCACCCTCTCCCACCCGATCCTCACCGGCATCCTGCGCGGCGAACTCGGTTACGACGGCGTGGTGGTGACGGACTCGCTGGGCATGGAGGGGGTCCGCACGAAGTACGGCGACGAGCGGGTCCCGGTGCTCGCGCTGAAGGCGGGCGTCGACCAGCTGCTCAATCCGCCGTCCCTGGACGTCGCGTGGAACGCGGTGCTCGCGGCCGTCCGGGGCGGCGAGCTGACCGAGGCCCGGCTCGACGAGTCGATCCTGCGCATCCTGCGCCTGAAGGCCAGGCTCGGCCTCCTCAAGGACGCCTACGTCCCCGACTCCGCCGTCGAGCGCACGGTCGGCACCCCGGCCCACCTCAGGGCGGCCGACCGGATCGCGAACCGCACGACGACCCTGCTGGTCAACAAGGAGGATCTGCTCCCGCTGTCCCGGCGCACCCACGGGAACGTCCTCGTCGTGGGCGCCGACCCGGCCTCGCCGTCCGGTTCCGACGGGCCCCCGACGACCGTGCTCGCCACGGCGCTCACCGGGCTCGGCTTCTCGGCGACCGCGCTGTCCACCGGCACGGCGCCCTCGCAGGCGACCGTCGACCGGGCGGTCGCGGCGGCCGGGGGCAAGGACGCCGTGGTGGTCGGCACGTACAACGTGACGGCGACCAGCGCCCAGAAGAAGCTGGTCGCGCAGCTGATCGCCACCGGTGTCCCGGTGATCGCCGTCGCCGTCCGCAACCCGTACGACGTGGCCCAGCTCCCGGACGTCGGCGCGTGTCTGGCCGCGTACTCCTGGACGGACGTCGAACTGCGCGCCGCGGCACGGGTGATCGCGGGTGCGGTGTCCCCCACGGGGAAGCTGCCGGTGCCCGTGCAGCGGGCGGACGACCCGGCGCAGGTGCTGTACCCCGTCGGGTACGGGCTTTCGTACTAGCTTGACCCTGTCGGGGATCTTGGTGTCGTCCGCACAGTCTCTGGCGGACCGCCAGGACCTCGGCCGGGGGATCCCGTGCTGGTCCAGGAAGACCCGGTGAACCACCCCGACTCCCCTGCCGGCATCTCCGCCCAAATCACCCCCTCGGCGGTCAGACCGGCCGCGCCGGCACGAGGGGTGTCAGGGGGCGGTGGTCGCCAGGAGGTCGATGACGATCTCCGCCCCCAAGGCGTACGCGGGGACACCCGAGGTGATGAGTGCGGTTTCGGCGACTCCGATGAGGTCGACGACGGTGGCGCCGGCGTGGAGGGCGCCCTGGGCATGGATGCGGGCGGGGTGTTCCCGGCCCAGGGACAGGAGTTGGCCGAAGTGGACGAGTTGCTGCACGCGCGCGCCGAGCGGGTTTTCGGTCAGCACGATGTGCCGCAGCGCCGCGAGTGCCTCCTCGGTGGGCAGCCGGTCGAAGTCCCGCGCCAGGCGCAGCCGGTCCCGCACACCGCCCGGAACGCCTCCGAGGGTGGAACGGTAGCGGGCGCGCACCGCCTCGGCCCGCCGGGCGAGGGCGTCGTCGACGGTCGTCTCGTCGGCCGCCGCGTCGCCGGCTGTCGCGTTGTCGGCCGTCATGTCGTAGGCCGTCGCGTGGTCGGTCATGACGCGACCCGGGCGATCGAGGCGCGTACGGCGGCCAGGGCGCCCTCCGGGAAGTCCACGGCCCCGCCGATCGCCGCCGCCGCGATCTCCGCCTCGGCGCTCTCCTCGATGGCCACCACCAGGTGGGCGGTCCCCACCGAGTCCGGACCGAAAACGATGAGGCCGTGGTTGGCCAGCAGGGCCGCCGAGGTCGTGGGGCGCTGTTCCAGGACATCGACGATGCCGCGCACGGACACGTCGGACCCGCGCGGCCCCCACGGCACCACCGGGACCTCCTCGGGCTGCCCGAAGCGCAGCATCGGCTCGGTCCTGCACGGCAGCGGCCGGTGTGCGACGGCGAAGGCCGTCGCGGAGGGCGAGTGGGTGTGGATGACGGCGCCCACGTGCGGGCGGGCCCGGTAGACGGCGCTGTGCATGGAGATGATCTCGGCGCTGACGGACCGCAGCTCCCCTTCCAGGACCCGCCCGTCGAGGCTGACGGCCGCCAGGTCCTCGGGGCGCAGCCCGCGGACGAATCCCGGCGTCAGCAGGAAGCTGTCGGCGTCGAGCCGAGCGCTGAGGTTGGCGTGCCCCGAATGGGACATCACCCCCGCCGTGAAGAGCGCTTCCGCCGCTGCGACCAGCTCGTTCGCTCGTTCGTTCGCCACCTGTGCGGTTGCCATCCGGCACCTCCGAAGTCCGCTGCCGGCGGCTCTCGATCGCCGCCGTGCTCGCGTACCTCACTCTTCAACTTAAACTCAGGTTCAAGTCAAGCGGCCGGCGGCCGGACCGGGCGGGAACGAGAGGAGCGGCTGCGTGCGCATGACCATCGGACAGCTCGCGGAAATCACCGGAGTGCCGGCGTCGGCCATCCGGTTCTGGGAACGCCACGGCCTGCTGCCCACGCCCGAGCGCGAGAGCGGGCAGCGGCGCTACCCGCCGGAGGCCGCGCAGCGGATCGTGGTCCTGCGCAAGTGCCAGCAGGCGGGGCTGACCCTGGCGGAGATCGGCGAGTTCCAGGAGGACCAACCGCGCAGGCAGGCCATGATCCGCGCAAAGATCGCCGAGGTCGAGCAGCGCGTGATCGACCTCGACCACGCCCATCAGCTCCTGGTCCACGCCCTGCAGTGCGGCGAGGAGGACATCGTCAGTTGCCCCAAGTTCCGCGAGCAGATGGCCGCCTGGGAGACGAGCGCCCCGGCCGCGCCGTAGTCCCGGCCCACGAGACCTGCGCCTACACCACCTTGCGACAGGCCCGGACGCGCGAGCATCTCCAGCCGGAACCCCGTCCCGGCACCCGGCTGTGGGTGACGGCGTTCGCGGCGACGACGGCGCGGGGTGCCTCCAAGAGGCCCCCACCGGACTGTCCGACCGCCGCCGGGCACAGGTCCGGTCCGGCGACGCCGGACCGGCGGGCCACGTCCGCCCGTCGCGGTGGACGGGCGGGCGCGGCGCGGGTGTTACGGCCGCAGCGCGGGCTCGCGCTCGACGTCCCGCTTGTCCAGCCTGGCGTCGAACCTCGCCAGCGGCTTCGCCTCCGACGGGTCCGCCCGGACGGCCGCCGAGGCGACTCCCGCCCAGTCCAGGATGCGCGCGGTGGCGAACGCCTTCTCGTCGGCGACGAGACCCGCGACGTTGGCGCCGTGGTTCAGCCCCGGTGCCGTCATGACGTACGCGTCACGCGCCCCCGCTCCGAGCCGGAAGCGCTCGGCGCCCCACGGGTCGTTCTCGCCGTAGACGAACAGCATGTGGCGGGCGTTGTGCCGCACCCAGGTGTCGACGTCGCGCATCGCCCACGGCTGGAACCTCATGGAGATGTCGCGCGGCACGAAGTTGCGCGGGGGCTGGTACCCGTAGCGGATGAACTTCTTCTCGATGTACGGGAAGTGGATCGTGGGCGCTCCGAGCTGCGTACCGGCCTGGTAGTAGTACGGCGTGTACGTGGTCAGACCCTGGTCCGTGTAGGCGGAGAAGCCGGAGATCGTGTCCACGGAGGTCCAGATCTCGTCGTCGGTGGCGTGCGCCGCGTCCGCCGGGATGTCGTCGCAGTCGGACAGCAGGCTGTACTGCCAGAAGCCCCAGACGTAGTCGAGGACGACCGCCTCGTACGCCCGGTCCAGGCCGCCGACGGTGTCGAAGGTGTAGCCCTCGGCGGCCGCGAGGTCCTCGTACTTCTTCTCCAGCGGCTCGCGGCGGACGAGCGCCTCGCGCTGCACCGCGTTCAGGCGGTCGCGGCACTCCTTGGTGCCGACCCTCTCGAAGAAGCGGTCGTAGGCGGAGTCCTCGTCGTTGACCACGTCGTTCGGGGCGACGTACGCGACGACGCCGTCCATGTCGCGCGGGTAGAAGCGCTCGTAGTACGTGGCGGTCATGCCGCCCTTGGAGCCGCCCGTGGACAGCCACTTCTTGCCGTAGAGCGGCTTGAGGGCCTTGAAGATGCGGTGCTGGTCGCTGGCGGCCTGCCAGATGTCCAGCTTGCTCCAGTCGGCCGGGGCGGGACGGGACGGTGTGAAGAAGCGGTACTCCATCGAGACCTGGTTGCCGTCGACGATCTGGGTCGGCTCGCGGCGGCTCGGGTTCGTGGAGACGTTGTAGCCGCCGGTGTAGAAGACCGTCGGGCGCGAGGTGTCCTTGTGCAGCACGGTGACGCGCTGCTGGAACGTGCCCCTGGACGGGTGCCGGTGGTCGACGGGCTGGGTGTACGTGAGGACGAAGAAGCGGTACCCGGTGTACGGCTTCTCCTCGACCAGGCTCATGCCGGGTATCGCGAGCAGCTGGTCCTTGATGTCCTCACCGGTGGTGCCGGTGGCCTCCGGCTGGGCGGCGGTGGCCGCCCCGGCCGTGCTCAACGTGCCGATGAGCACCGTGAGCGCCAGCAGCCATCTGAGCGCCTTGCGCATGCACCCTCCCCTGGGAAATACGCGGATGTCCGCCGGAACCTAGCGGAGCAACACCCGGTGCACCAGGGGATGTTGAAGCGGCCTGCCGGAATTGTCGCGGATCGGACCCTATCGGCCCACGCATCGGGGCCGGAGCGGGCCCCCTTGGGCGGGGGTCCGGGGCCGGTTCAGCACAGGATCCAGCCCGAGCTCACCGAGCCCGTGCCGACGGAGCCCTTGACCCACACGCAGCGGCGTCCGGCGTGCACGGTCACCGGACCGGCGTGGTGCGTGTAGCGCCCCCGGTCGGCGACGGGCCTGCTGCCGCGCGCCTGCACGCTCACCGACATCGTCTTGGCGGCGCCCCGCTTCTTGGGGAACGTCACCGCGCACACGTAGCCGCTCCGCTTGTAGACCTGCACGGAGCCGGTGGTGAAGGGCAGCGTCCGGACCTTGCGCCCGGAACAGTAGGAGGCGGCCTCCGCGCTGCCCGGGACGGCGAGGGCGAGCAGCCCGGACGCGGTCAACACGGCCGTGCCGAGCGCCAGCCGCCGGCGTATCGCACCACTGTCCACTGTCGTCCCTCCCGCAGCCATCAGCGTACTGGTGTACGGACGCAGGACGTACGTCGGATGGTTGCGCGGCCGGGAGCCCCGGTACCGCCGGGTCAGGCCGTGGAGCGGACCGGCTTGCCGGACTCCGGCTCCCCGGACTCCGGCGTGCCGGTGAAGGTGCGCCACAGCTCGGCGTACCGCCCGTCCAGCCGCAGGAGTTCCTCGTGGGTGCCGTCCTCGGCGACCTGCCCGTGGTCCATCACCACGACCCGGTCGGCGCGGGCGGCCGTGGTCAGCCGGTGGGCCACGACCAGGGTCGTACGACGGCCCGCGATCCGGTCGGTCGCCTGGTTGACCAGGGCCTCGGTGGCCAGGTCCAGCGCGGCGGTGGCCTCGTCGAGGAGCAGGACGTCCGGGTCGACGAGTTCGGCCCGGGCGAGCGCGATCAGCTGGCGCTGGCCCGCCGACAGGTTGCGGCCGCGCTCGGCGACCTCGTGCAGATAGCCTCCGTCGAGCGTGGCGATCATGTCGTGCGCGCCGACCGCGCGGGCCGCGGCCTCGACCTCGGCGTCGGTGGCGTCGGGACGGCCGTAGGCGATGGCGTCGCGGACCGTGCCCTGGAAGAGGTACGCCTCCTGCGGTACGACTCCCAGCCGGTGGCGGTAGGAGGTGAGGTCGAGGGCGCGCAGGTCGGTGCCGTCCACCGTGACGCGCCCGCCCGTCGGGTCGTAGAAGCGGGCCACCAGCTTCACCAGGGTCGACTTGCCCGCGCCGGTCTCGCCGACGAAGGCGACGGTCTGGCCGGCGGGAATGGCCAGCGTGACGCCGCTCAGCGCCTCCTCGTCGTCTCCGTAGGCGAAGTCGACGTTCTCGAAGGCGATCTCCCCGCGCAGGGACAGGACTTCGAGCGGCTCGGCGGCGGCCTTCGTGGAGGTCGGCTCGCGGAGCAGCTCCTGGATGCGGCCGAGCGAGACGGTCGCCTGCTGGTAGCCGTCGAAGACCTGGGAGAGCTGCTGCACGGGCGCGAAGAACAGGTCGATGTACAGCAGGTAGGCGACCAGCGCGCCGGTCGTCAGCGTGCCCGCGTCCACCCGGCGGGCGCCCACGATCAGGACGGCCGCCGCGGCCACCGAGGACAGCAGCTGCACGAACGGGAAGTACACGGAGATCAGCCGCTGTCCGCGGATGCGCGCCTGCCGGTAGCTGTCGCTGCCGTCCGCGAACCGCTTCCGGCCGGTCTCCTCGCGCCGGAACGCCTGGAGGATCCGCAGCCCGGAGACGGACTCCTGGAGGTCGGCGTTGACCACCGAGACGCGCTCGCGGGCGAGTTCGTACGCCTTCACGCTCGCCCGGCGGAAGAAGAAGGTGCCGACGAGCAGCGGGGGCAGCGTCGCGAAGACGACCAGGGCCAGCTGCACGTCGATCACCAGCAGCGCGCCCATGATGCCGAAGAAGGTGACGACGGAGACGAAGGCGGTGACCAGGCCGGTCTGCAGGAAGGTGGACAGCGCGTCCACGTCCGTCGTCATCCGGGTCATGATCCGGCCGGTCAGCTCGCGCTCGTAGTAGTCGAGTCCGAGCCGCTGGAGCTGCGTGAAGATCTTCAGCCGGAGCGAGTAGAGGACCCGCTCGCCCGTGCGCCCGGTCATCCGGGTCTCGGCGATCTGTGCCGCCCACTGGACGAGCACGGTGAGCAGGGCGAGCGCGGCGGCCGTCCACACCGCGCCGCGGGCTAGCCGCGAGACGCCCTCGTCGATGCCGTGCCGGATCAGCACCGGCAGCAGCAGTCCCATGCCCGCGTCGACGGCGACGAGCCCGAGGCTCACCAGGAGGGGCAGCCCGAAGCCGCGCAGCAGCCGGCGCAGCCCGTACGACTCCTCGGGCGTGACCGCGCGCGCCTCGTCGATGCCGGGGGTGTCGGTGGCCGGGGGCAGCGCCTCGACCTGCGCGAGGAGTCCGGGGGTGGCGGGCATCCCGGCGATCGCGTGGTCCTTCGGCTCGCGGTCGCCGGTCCACAGGTGCGGGGTGACGCCCCGCTCGGCGTCGAACTCCGCGTCGAGCTCCTCGCGTACGGAGGTGTCCTCCCGCACGGCGGCGGGCCCGGCGTGCCCGGGTGAGACACCGCCGAGTTCGTCCGGGTCGGTGAGCAGCCGCCGGTACAGGGCCGAGCGCTGCTGGAGCTCCTCGTGCGTGCCGAGGTCGGCGAGCCGTCCGCCGTCGAGCACGGCGATGCGGTCGGCGAGGTTGAGGGTGGAGCGGCGGTGGGCGATGAGGAGGGTGGTGCGGCCCCGCATGACGTGCGCGAGGGCCTCGTGGATCTCGTGCTCGACCCGGGCGTCCACGGCGGAGGTGGCGTCGTCCAGGACGAGCAGCCGCGGGTCGGTGAGGAGGGCGCGGGCGAGGGCCATCCGCTGACGCTGGCCGCCGGAGAGGGTCAGTCCGTGCTCGCCGACGGTGGTGTCGTACCCGTCCGGCAGCTCGGCGATGAAGCGGTCGGCCTGGGCGGCGCGGGCCGCGGCCTCGATCTCCTCCTGGGTGGCGTCGGGGCGGCCGTAGGCGATGTTGGCGCGGACGGTGTCGGAGAAGAGGAAGGAGTCCTCGGGGACCAGTCCGATCGCGGCGCGCAGCGACTCCTGCGTCAGCTCGCGGACGTCGTGGCCGCCGACGAGGACGGCGCCGCGCGTCACGTCGTAGAAGCGGGGCAGCAGCAGCGAGACCGTGGACTTGCCGGACCCGGAGGAGCCGACGACGGCGAGGGTCTCGCCGGGGCGGATCTCGAAGGAGAGGCCGTCGAGGACGGGGCGCCCCTCCTCGTAGCCGAAGGACACGTCGTCGAACTCGACGGTGGCGGGCGCGTCGGCGGGCAGGGTCTTCGTGCCGTCCTCGATGGACGGCTCGGTGTCGATCAGCTCCAGGACGCGCTCGGCGCCGGCGCGGGCCTGCTGTCCGACGGTGAGGACCACGGCGAGCATCCGCACGGGGCCGACGAGCTGGGCGAGGTAGGACGAGAACGCGACGAAGGTGCCCAGGGTGATCTGTCCGCGCACCGCGAGCAGACCGCCTAGGGCGAGCATCGCGACCTGGCCGAGCGCGGGCACGGCCTGGAGCGCGGGGGTGTACCGGGAGTTGAGCCTGATGGTGCGCATCCGGCCTGCGAAGAGCCTGCGCCCCACCTCCCGCAGCTTCCCGGTCTCCTGGTCCTCCTGACCGAAGCCCTTCACCACCCGGACGCCGCTGACGGCGCCGTCGACCACCCCGGCGACGGCGGCGGCCTGGGCCTGCGCGTACCAGGTGGCGGGGTGCAGCCTGGTGCGGCTGCGCCTGGCGACGAACCAGAGGGCGGGGGCGACGGCGAGCGCGACGGCGGTGAGCGGCAGGGACAGCGCGGCCATGATCCCGAGCGAGATCAGGAAGAGCAGAACATTGCCGATGGTCATGGGCAGCATGAAGAGCAGGCCCTGGATCAGCTGGAGGTCGCTGGTGGCGCGTCCCACGACCTGTCCGGTGGACAGCTCGTCCTGACGCCGGCCGTCGAGCCGGGTGATCGTCCCGTACATGTCGGTGCGCAGGTCGTGCTGGACGTGCAGGGCGAGCCGGCCGCCGTAGTAGCGCCGGATGTACGTCATCACGTAGACGAGGACGGCGGCACCGATCAGGGCGCCCGCCCAGGGGGCCATGTCCCTGGTGTGGTCCCCCACGACGTCGTCGATGATCACCTTGGTGACGAGCGGTACCAGTGCCATGACGGCCATGCCGCCGAGGGAGGAGCCGAGCGCGAGCACGACGTCCTTGGGGTAGCGCCAGGCGTACCCGGCCAGTCGCCGCACCCAGCCGGGCTCGCCCGCCCCGCCCTGTTCCGCTGCCACGCAGATGCCTTCCGTAGATCCGCTTCCACCGGAAGGCACCAACACGGATCGGAGCGGATTTCATCCCTCCGCAACACTTCCCGTCCCGGCGGTGCGTGGCACGCGCACCGCCGGGCGGCGGGAAGGTGCGGGCGTCAGCCGCCGGACGGGACCGCCGGGAAGGCCTCCCGCGGGGTGTTTGTCGGCGTGTAGCGCTGCGTGGCGGCGGCGGTCGGCACCAGATCCTTGTGGATGGCCCTGGCCACGCCCTGGATGGTGGCGACGCCGTAGTCCATGGTGCTGTTGCCGTGGGTGAGGACCGAGATCGTGTAGTCGTGTCCTGCGCCGTCGAAGGTGCCGACGCTGTGGACGCGCCAGCCGTGCGTGGACCGCGACAGCCAGCCGTTCTTGACGTGCACGGCGACCGTGGAGGGGGCGCCGGCCGGGGTGCCCCAGCGCTGCGAGGAGACGACCTTGCCCATCAGCTTCAGGACGTAGGCGCGGGAGTTGTCGCTCAGCACGGAGTTCTTGGCGGTGAGCAGCGCGAGCAGCTTCTGCTCGTCGCGCACGGTGATCTGGGTCAGGCCCCAGTAGCCGTCGGCGCCCGGCTTGGTCTGGGTCATGCCGGCGGCGGTGAGGAAACCCTTGATCTTCGTCGTGCCGAGCCGGCGCCACAGGGTGCTGGTGGCCGCGTTGTCCGACTGGGTGATCATGGCCGTGGCGAGGTCGGTTTCGTCGTCCGTGAGGTAGCGGTCGTGCTTCTTGGCGTCCCACAGCAGCGTGGCGAGCACGGTCACCTTGACGACGCTGGCGGAGTCGAAGGCGGACGTGCTCCGCAGGGTGCAGGTGGTGCCGGTCGTACGGTCGCGGAGCCCGACGGCGATGGTGCCCTTGCGGCCGGCCAGCGCGGCCGTGATGTCGCGCTGGAGCTTCTCGGCCAGGCCGGCCCGGTCCGACGTACAGGTGACCTGCGGCGGCGCGGCGCTGGCCGGCGCGGCGGCGGCGGCCAGCGGTACGAGCGCGCCGATGCCGAGGCCGGCCGCGAGCACGCGGGCGCGCCCGGATATCCGGTGAGTCATGAAGGCTTCCCATCCCATGAGGCGATACGAGTGCGCCCCCTGCACACTCGCCCCCCCTTGACCACGCAGGGGTGCGAAAAGTTGTACGAGCCGCGCAGAGCGGGCGGTCGCGCGGCGGCCGGAGGGAACCTGCCCGGTTCCGACACGCAACGGACACATCTCGTTCACCCCATAAAGCGCATGTCCATGTCACGCTCCCGATTGCCCGCTCAATCAACCCGCGTAGATCGGACGTCCCCACATGCCCGCCACGCACATTCGCCGCTGGAAGACGCTGGCGCTGTCCACCTCCGCCGTGCTCGTGGCGCTCACCGTGCCGACGGTGACCGCCTCCCCCGCGAGCGCCACGACGACGGCGTACGACACCACGTACTACAAGAACGCGGTCGGCAAGACCGGTTCGAGCCTCAAGTCCTCGCTGCACACCATCATCAGCAGCCAGAGCAAGATCTCGTACTCCGCGGTCTGGAACGCGCTCAAGGTCACCGACCAGGACCCGAACAACAGCAACAACGTGATCCTGCTGTACAGCGGAGTCTCACGCGCCAAGTCCCTCAACGGCGGCGACCTCGGTGACTGGAACCGCGAGCACACGTGGGCCAAGTCCCACGGCGACTTCGGCGAGGTGACCGGTCCCGGCACGGACCTGCACCACCTGCGCCCCGCGGACGTCCAGGTCAACAGCATCCGCGGCAACAAGGACTTCGACAACGGCGGCAGCACGGTCAGCGGCGGGGGCGGCAGCCTCACCGACTCCGACTCCTTCGAGCCGCGCGACGCGGACAAGGGCGACGTGGCCCGCATGATCCTCTACATGGCCGTGCGCTACGACGGCGGCGACGGCTTCGCCGACCTCGAACCCAACGAGAGCGTCAGCAACGGCAGCAAGCCCTACATCGGCAGGCTCGCCGTGCTCAAGCAGTGGAACGACGAGGACCCGCCGAGCGCCTTCGAGGAGAAGCGCAACCAGGTCATCTACGACACCTACCAGCACAACCGCAATCCGTTCATCGACCACCCGGAATGGGTCGAGGCGATCTGGTAGCCGACGTGGCCGCCTGAACTCCCTCAGTGACAAGGGGAGTTCAGGCGGCGTCCGGTGCCCCCGGCCACCGGCAGGTGACAGAGGAATGGCCTCAGGGCGTACAACCAGTGACGTCCCGCCCGAGTCGCACTCCCTGGACGCGTCGGACCACCGCGTCCCAGGAACGACGAAAGGCACCCGATGTCACGAGCACGACGCAGGACCCGCTCCGCGCGCCTGACCGCGCCCCTGGCCGCCGTCACGCTGCTGGCCGGCGGGATCGGCACCTGGGCCCTGACCGGTGCCTCGGCCCAGGCCGCCACCGGATCGGCGGACGCCCGGGACGACTTCAACGGGGACGGCTACGCCGACCTCGTCGTCGGTGCCCCGGCCGCGACGGTGTCGAGCCAGGCCAAGGCGGGCTACGTGGCCGTCATGTACGGCTCCGCCGACGGCGCGTCCGCCGCGCACAAGAAGATCGTCAGCCGCTCCACCAGCGGGGTTCCCGGCGCCGCCACCGCCAACCAGCGGTTCGGTGCGGCCTTCACCAAGGGCGACCTGGACAAGGACGGCTTCAGCGACCTCGTGATATCCGGCGGCACGACGGGCTCGGTCGTCCTGTGGGGCTCCGCCTCCGGCCTCACCGGCGGCACCGCCCTAGCCGGGTACGGAGCCGCGCCCCAGGCCGGTGACTTCGACGGCGACGGCACCACCGACCTCGCCCTGTTCGCCGCGCAGTCCGTCCACGGCGACGAACCCGCGGGCGCCCCGGCCGCCCTGTGGAAGGGCCCCGTCTCCCGCGCCGGCAAGCCCGCCGCCGTCCTCAACATCCTGGACAGGTCGTCCTGGTGGGGCTGGGACGAGGACGACGCCTCCTGCGCGACCGGCGGCGGCTGCGAGGAGGACGGCGACTCGATGACCGGACCCGTCGTCTCCGGCCAGGTCGGTGACATCAACGGCGACGGCAGGGACGACATCGTCCAGTGGACGTACACCGGTGACGGCACCTGGGGCAACCGGCTGCTCTACGGGAGCGGTTCGGGCTTCAAGCGCGCCGGTGCCCCCGGCGACACCGTGGGCAGCGCGGCCGGTACCGGCGTGGGCGACGTGAACGGCGACGGGTTCGACGACGTCGTGGTCGGCGCCGACGACTGGCACACCAAGGTCCGGGTCACCTACGGCTCGGCGTCGGGCCTGTCGGACCACGTCGACTCCTTCGACCAGGACCTGGCCGGCTTCCCCGGTGTCGAGGAGGAGGGCGACCTCACCGGATCCTCGGTCTCCGTCGCCGACGTCACGGGGGACGGTCACGCGGACATCGCGCTCGGCATCGCGGGCGAGGACGTGGCCGGCGTCGTCGACGCCGGCTCGGTCGCGCTCGTCCACGGCGGCGCCTCGGGCGTCACGGGCGCCGGCACGCAGGTCTTCCACCAGGACACCGCCGGTGTGCCCGGAGTCGCCGAGAAGGACGACCGGTTCGGCGTGAGCACCGCGCTGCTGGACGTCGACGGCAACGGCCGCCCCGACCTCGCCGCGTCCTCCACGGCCGAGAACGCCTCCGCCGGCGCGGTCTGGATCCTGCGCGGCACCACGACCGGCCTGACCACCACGTCCGCCCTCGCGTTCGGCCCGAGGACGATCTCGGCCCCGTACACGAAGGCCCTGTTCGGCTCGTCCCTGCGCTGACCGGCCCGCCGGACGAGAACAGCGCCGGGGAGTGTGGACGCCACGCTCCCCGGCGCTTCCGCGTTCCCGCCCCTTCGGCCCGGGTCAGCCCAGGTGCGTCGGCGCGAACATCCGCAGCACCGCCGGGAGCACGACCACCGAGGGACCGGGTGCCGCGAGCGCCGTCGCGAGGTCCGCCTCCAGCGTCCCGGGGCTCGTCCGCACGCCCGGGACGCCGAAGGACTCGGCGAGCGCGACGAAGTCGGGGCGGGCCAGCTCGGTGGCCGCGGCCGTGGCCTCGCCGAACGCGTCGGTCATGTACTCGCGCAGGATGCCGTAGCCGCCGTCGTCGACGATCAGCCAGGTGACGTCCAGGCCGTACTGCTTCGCCGTGGCCAGTTCCGCGATCGAGTACAGCGCGCCGCCGTCACCGGAGACCGCGAGGACCGGCCGGGTCGGGTCGGCCGCCGCCGCGCCCAGCGCCGCCGGGAATCCGTAGCCGAGGCCGCCCGAACCCTGCGCCGAGTGCATGGTGTTGGGCCGGCGGGCGTCGAAGGCCGACCAGGCCCAGTAGGCCAGGATCGTCATGTCCCAGAAGGACGGGGAGTCATCCGGCAGGGCCCGGCGCACGGACGCCAGCACGTCCTGCTCCAGGGTGAGTTCCTGGGCGGCGATGCGCTCGCCCACCTTCTCCAGCACGCCGCGCACCCGGTCGGGGGCCGTCGGGTCGGGGCGCGCGTCCGCCGTCTCCAGCAGCGCCGACAGCGCCAGGCGGGCGTCGGCGTGGATGCCCAGGGCCGGGTGGTTGGCCTCCAGCTTGCCGAGGTCCGCCTCGATCTGGACGAGGCGGCCCCGCGGCGCGAACGTGTGGTAGTTCGAGGACAGTTCACCGAGGCCGGAGCCGACGACCAGCAGGACGTCCGCGTCCTCCAGGAAGTCCGTGGTGTGCCGGTCCTCCAGCCAGGACCGGAGCGAGAGGGGGTGCGTCCAGGGGAAGGCGCCCTTGCCGCCGAAGGTGGTGACGACCGGCGCGTTCAGCCTCTCCGCCAGCGCCCTCAGCTTCCCGGACGCGTCCGCCCGTACGACGCCGCCGCCCGCGATGATCGCCGGGCGCTTCGCGCGGGACAGCAGGTCGGCGGCCAGGGCCGTCAGTTCGGGGCGCGGGACGACGTCCTCGGGCGTCGCGTCCATCGCGGTCACCACGGGCAGCCGGGCCTCGGCCAGCAGCACGTCCTGCGGAATCTCCACCCACACCGGTCCGTGCGGGGCCGTCAGCGCCGACTCCCAGGCCGCCGCGATCGCGGACGGGATCTGCGACTGCGTACGGACCGGGTGGACGGACTTCACCACGCCCCGGAACGAGGCCTGCTGGTCGGGCAATTCGTGCAGGTAGCCGTGGCGCCCGCCGCCGAGTCCCGCGGTCGGGACCTGGCTGCTGATCGCGAGGACGGGCGCCGAGGCGGCGGCCGCCTCCTGGAGCGCGGCCAGCGAGGTCAGCGCGCCGGGGCCGGTCGACAGCAGCAGCGGCGCCGCCTCGCCCGTGATCCGGCCGTACGCGTCCGCCGCGAACCCCGCGTTGTTCTCGACGCGCAGCCCCACGTAGCGCAGGGACGAGCGGCGCAGGGCGTCGAAGATGCCCAGCGCGTGCTGGCCGGGCAGTCCGAACACGGTCGTCGCGCCGAGGCCGGCCAGGGTCTCCACGACCAGGTCCCCGCCGATGCGGCCCGGCGGAGGGTTGAGGGCCGCCTCGGTCTGCGCCGCGGTCGGCCGCAGGTCCTGGTCGTGGTCGTGGGTCACTTCGCCGCCTTCTCCTGGGCGATCTGGCGGGACATGATCGTCGTCAGCTCGTACGCCGTGTGGGACGCGGCGACCGCGGTGATCTCGGCGTGGTCGTAGGCGGGCGCGACCTCGACGACGTCCGCGGAGACCAGGTGGCAGGACGACAGGCCGCGCAGGATCTCCAGCAGCTCGCGCGAGGTCATGCCGCCGGCCTCGGGGGTGCCGGTGCCGGGGGCGTGCGCCGGGTCGAGGCAGTCGATGTCGATGGAGATGTACAGCGGGCGGTCCCCGATGCGCTGGCGCAGCTGGTCGGCGACCTCGTCGGCGCCACGGCGGTAGATGTCCGCCGAGGTGACGATGCCGAAGCCCATCTTCTCGTCGTCGGTCAGGTCCTGCTTGCCGTACAGCGGGCCGCGGGTGCCGACGTGGGAGAGCGCCTCGGTGTCGAGGATGCCCTCCTCCACGGCCCGGCGGAAGGGGGTGCCGTGCGTGTACTCGGCGCCGAAGTAGGTGTCCCAGGTGTCCAGGTGGGCGTCGAAGTGGAGCAGGGCGACCGGGCCGTGCTTCTTGGCGACCGAGCGCAGCAGCGGCAGCGCGATGGTGTGGTCGCCGCCGAGGGTCATCAGACGGGCGCCGGTGCCGAGCAGCTCGTCCGCCGCCGCCTCGACACTCTCCACGGCCTCGTTGATGTTGAACGGGTTCGCGGCGATGTCACCGGCGTCGGCGACCTGCGCGAGGGCGAAGGGCGAGGCGTCCTGCGCCGGGTTGTAGGGGCGCAGGAGCCGCGACGCCTCGCGGATCGCGTTGCCGCCGAAGCGGGCGCCCGGCCGGTACGAGACGCCCGAGTCGAACGGGACGCCGACCACGGCGACGTCGGCCGAGCCGACCTCGTCGAGGCGCGGCAGCCGGGCGAAGGTCGCGGGTCCGGCGTACCGCGGGACGCGGGAGGAGTCGACGGGCCCGCGGGGCGTCTCGGTGCTGCTCATGGTGAAGTGCTCTCTTTCCTACGCTTCGTCGCGTATGTACAACGGATACGACTCTACTGGGGATCCCGTCCGCGTTCGGACAAGGGTTCGGAGCCACGCGCACCTGCCGGCGGCGTGTCGTACGACGGGGACGCGGCCGGCGGTGCGGCGGCGGCTCGCGGGGACCTCCCGCCGGTGCCCGCGGCTGCCGACGGCTTTGACCCTAGGTGGCCGGAGAGCGACTGCGAAGTGTACGTTTCATCCACTCGAACCGCTCCGGATGGAGGGAACGTCCACCGTGCCGGACCCGTCCGCCCCGCCCGTCCCGCCGACCCCGCCGGTGCCGCTGGGCGCGCTGCTGGCCCGGGACGACCTGGGCCTGCGCCAGATCGCGGGCCCCGCCGACCCCGGTACGGCGATCCACTGGGCGCACACCTCGGAGATGGCCGACCCGTACCCGTATCTGCTGGGCGGCGAGCTGCTGCTGACCGCGGGGGTGCACGTCCCTGACGACGCGGAGTCCGGCGCGTACTTCGACGGCTACGTGTCACGGATCGTCGCCGCGGGCGGGGCGGCGCTCGGCTTCGGTCTCGCGCCGGTGCACGACACGGTCCCGCGGGCCCTGGTCGCCGCCTGCGAGACGCATGCGCTGCCCCTGCTGGAGGTGCCGCCGCAGACCACGTTCTCGGGCGTGGCCCGCGCGGTCTGGCAGCTGATGGCCCAGGCCCGTCTGGCGGAGCTGCGCCGGGTCACGGAGGCCCAGCAGAGTCTCGCCGCGGCCGCCGCCCGGCCCGACCCGGTCCCGGCCGTGCTGCGCCGGCTCGCCCGGCACACCGACGGCTGGGCGGCCCTGTACGGCCCCGAGGGCCGGGAGCTGGCCACCGCGGGACGCGTCCCGCAGACCCCGGCACCGGACACGACCGCGCGGTCCGCCCCGCGCACAGCGGCGCCCGGCGCGGCCGACCCGGCACCCGGAGCACAGGCCCCGGCATCCGGCACAGCGGCACCCGGGGCCCGCCCGGCGGGGTCCGCACAGGACCCGGCGGGACCCGGCCCCCTTCCGGCGGGCTCCGTACCCGGGGCGGCGGCGGATCCCGGGGGCACGGTCGTGCGGGCGCTGCGGGAGCTGGCGGGGATGGTGCGGCCGACCGGGCGAGCGGGGGGCGCGGGCCCACCGGGGCCCTCGTCCGCCGCCGACACCGTGGGCGGCGTCCACCTGGCCGCCTACGCCCTCGGGGCGGGCCAGGGCTTCGTCCTCGGGGTCGCCGGGGCCCGGCGCGCCCCCGGTGACCACACCATCGTCTCCGTGGCCGCCGTCTTGTTGTCGCTCCTCACCGGGGAGCACCAGAGCGGGACCGGGGCGGCCCGCTCGGCGGCCCTGGTCCGGCTGCTGCTCGGGGCGAATCCCGGGGAGGTGGCGCCGCTGCTCGGCGCCGAGCGCCTCCTCGTGGTGCACGCCCGGCCCGCCGGGGACGCTCCAGCGCCGGACGCCGTCGCGGCCTCCGCGCTGGGCGCCGCGCTCGGTTCCACGCTCGTCGACGTGGGCGACGACGTCGTACGCGTCCTCGTCCCGGCCGGCCGGGAACCGGCCCCGCAGCCCGGCTGGACCTGCGGGGTCAGTGCTCCCGCCGCCCCGGACGGGTGGGCCGCCGCGGACACCCAGGCCGCCCGCGCCCTGGCCCGCGCCCGTGCCACCCGCGCGGCGCTGGTGCGTCACGGGGAGCGCGCGGCGCTCGCGGACCTCGTGCCCGCCTCCGACGCCGAGGCGCACGCACGGACCCTGCTCGCCCCCATCACGGCGAACCCCGCCCTGACCGAGACCCTGCGCACCTGGCTCTCCCTGCACGGGAGCTGGGACCGCACGGCGGTCGCGCTGTCCGTGCACCGCAACACCGTGCGCCAGCGCGTCACGCGGTGCGCGGCCCTGCTGGCGGCGGACCTCGACGACCCCGACGTACGGATGGAGCTGTGGTTCGCGCTGCGGGAGGGGTGACGGGGGAGGTCACCGGGGGTAGCGCGGCTAGTGACGCACGTCCCAGCGTCCGGGACACCGGCGCCCCGGACGTGACCCCCCGGCACAATGGGAGGCATGCCGATACCCGGGACCCCCAGCCGCGCCGAGCTCGTCGACCACCTCGTACGGACCCGTATCGCGGGCGATGTCGCCACGCCCCGCGAGAACAACCTCTCCCACTACCGCAAGCTCGCGAACGGCGACCGCAACTACTGGCTCGGCCTCGAACTCGGCGACCGCTGGAACGACGAGCAGGACGTGCTCGCGGTGATGGCGGAGCGGTGCGGCGTGAACGACGACCCGGAGTACCGCTACGGCCAGGACACCATCGACCCCGAGCTGACCGTCGACGCCCTGGACCGGATGGCGGCCCGGCTGCGCAAGGCCGCCGCGGGCAGGCAGCGGGTCCTCTTCGCCACCGGTCACCCCGGCGGCCTGCTCGACGTGCACCGCGCGACCGCGGACGCCCTGCGCGCCGCGGGCTGCGAGATCGTCGTCATCCCGGCGGGACTCCAGACGGACGAGGGGTACGTCTTCCAGTTCGCGGACGTGGCGGTCCTGGAGCACGGGGCCTCGCTCTGGCACACCCACTCGGGTGAGCCCATGCGCGCCATCCTGAACGGTCTTGAGCGCGACGGCCGCCCGCTGCCCGACCTGGTCGTCGCCGACCACGGCTGGGCGGGCTGCGCGGGCCAGTCCGGCATCGACTCCATGGGCTACGCCGACTGCAACGACCCCGCCCTCTTCCTGGCCGAGGCCGAGGGCACGGTCCAGGTGACGATCCCCCTCGACGACCACGTCACCAGCCCGCGCCACTACGACCCGATGACGGCGTACCTGCTGAACGCGGCGGGCCTGGCGTAGCAACCGGCCGGGAGCGCCCGGCGCCTCCTGGCGCCGGGTCCCGGTACACGCGGCCGGTCACAGCGACCGTGCTCCGCGCCGCCCGGTCACTGTTCCCGCGCCGCGCCCCTGGGGCCCGGTCTCACCGCGGAACGCGGACCACGCCCTCCTGGATCACCGAGATGGCCAGCCGGCCGTCCTGGGTGTAGATCCTGGCCTGCCCGAGCCCGCGGCCGCCGGACGCGGACGGGGACTCCTGGTCGTACAGGAGCCATTCGTCGGCGCGGAACGGCCGGTGGAACCACATCGCGTGGTCCAGGGAGGCCCCGACGACGTCCCCGATCGCCCAGCCGCCGCGCCCGTGCGGGAGCAGCACCGAGTCCAGGAGCGTCATGTCGGAGACGTACGTGGCGAGGCAGACGTGCAGGAGGGGTTCGTCGATGGCGCCGCCGAGCTTGCCGTTGGTGCGGAACCACACCTGGGAGCGGGGCTCCCGGGCCTCGCCGACGCTGCCGAAGGGCGGGGCGTCGACGTAGCGCAGGTCGACGGCCTCGCGTGCCTCGAGGAGACGCTCCGCCACCCCGGGTTCGGTGAAGACGTCGGCGTAGCGCGGGAGCATCTCGGCCGCGGTGGGCAGTGTCTCGGGGTCCGGGGCCGCCGGCATGGGGGCCTGGTGCTCCATGCCCTCCTCATACGTCTGGAAGGACGCGGAGAGATGGAAGATCGGCTGCCCGTGCTGGACGGCGACGACGCGGCGGGTGGTGAAGGAGCGCCCGTCGCGGATCCGGTCGACGGTGTAGACGATCGGCGCCCCCGGGTCCCCGGCGCGCAGGAAGTACGCGTGCAGGGAGTGGGCGATCCGGTCCCCGGGGACCGTGCGGCCGGCGGCGACCAGTGCCTGCGCCGCCACCTGTCCGCCGAAGACGCGCGGGACGACGGCGGACCGTGACTGGCCGCGGAAGATGTCCTGCTCGATCCGCTCGAGGTCGAGCAGATCGAGCAGGGACTCAAGTGCCTGACTCATGAGGTCAGTTGTACCGTGAACTTTTTTCGCGTGCCTTACAGACCCATGTCCTTGGCGATGATCGTCTTCATGATCTCGCTGGTGCCGCCGTAGATGCGGTTGACGCGGTTGTCGGCGTACAGGCGGGCGATCGGGTACTCGTTCATGAAGCCGTAGCCGCCGTGCAGCTGGAGGCAGCGGTCGATGACGCGGTGCGCGACCTCGGTGCAGAACAGCTTCGCGGACGCGGCCTCGGCCGGGGTCAGCTCACCCGCGTCGAGGGCCTCCAGGGCACGGTCGGCGACGGCCTGCGCGGCGTCCACCTCGGCCTGGCAGGCGGCCAGCTCGAACTTGGTGTTCTGGAAGGAGGCGACGGGCTTGCCGAAGACGGTGCGCTCCTGGACGTACTGCTTGGCGAACCGGACGGCCGCTGCGGCCTGCGCGTAGGCGCCGAAGGCGATGCCCCAGCGCTCGGACGCGAGGTTGTGGCCGAGGTAGGAGAAGCCCTTGTTCTCCTCGCCGAGGAGGTCCTCGACGGGGACCTTCACGTCGACGAAGGCCAGCTCGGCGGTGTCGGAGGTCTTCAGGCCCAGCTTGTCGAGCTTGCGGCCGATGGAGTAGCCCTCGGACTTGGTGTCCACGGCGAAGAGGGAGATGCCGTGGCGGCGGTCCTCGGCGCTCGGCGCGTCGGTGCGGGCGCAGACGATCACCCGGTCGGCGTGCACGCCGCCGGTGATGAACGTCTTGGAGCCGTTGAGGACGTAGTGCGAGCCGTCCTCGGAGAGCTTGGCGGTGGTCTTCATGCCCGCGAGGTCGGAGCCGGTGCCCGGCTCGGTCATCGCGAGGGCCCACATCTCCTCGCCGGAGACGAACTTCGGCAGGAAGCGCTTCTTCTGCTCGTCGGTGGCGAGCGTCTTGAGGTACGGCAGGCCGAGCAGCACGTGCACGCCGGAGCCGCCGAACTGCACGCCGGCGCGGGAGGTCTCCTCGTACATGACGGCTTCGAACTTGTACGAGTCGATGCCGGCGCCGCCGTACTCCTCGTCGACGCGGATACCGAAGATGCCCAGCTCGGCGAGCTTGTAGTAGAAGTCGCGCGGTGCCTGGCCCGCGGCGAACCACTCGTCGTAGACGGGTACGACCTCGGCCTCGATGAAGGCCCGGAGGGTCTCCCGGAACGCCTCGTGATCCTCGTTGAACACCGTACGGCGCACCGCCGCCACCTCCGTCTGGAATATCTAAGCGCTTGCTCAGATATCACGGTACCCGGCGGTCACGACGGTCGTCCAGACCGGCCGCCCCATGACGCTCGTCACGCCCCGGGGGCCGCTCCGGCCGCCCCGAAGGCGCCCCGCGCCATCCGGTGCAGCAGCTCGGCGGTGACCCCGCGGCCCGGCAGGGCGCCGGGGCGGCCCAGGTGGGGCGTGGAGTTCAGGAGCCCGAAGACCGAGTGCACGGCCGAGCGCGCCGCGGGCTCGGCCAGGTCCGGGTAGACCTCGCGGACGACCTCCACCCACAGCTCGACGTACTGCCGCTGGAGCTGGCGCACGAGCTTGCGGTCGCTGTCCCGGAGGCGGTCCAGCTCACGGTCGTGCAGGGTGATCAAAGGGCGGTCGTCGAGCGCGAAGTCGATGTGCCCCTCGATCAGCGAGTCGAGGACCGCCTCCGAGCCGCCCCGGGCCTCGGCGACCCGGCGCCTGCCGCCGGTGAGCAGCTGGCCGCTGATCCCCACCAGCAGCTCGGCGAGCATCGCGTCCTTGCCCGCGAAGTGCCGGTACAGACCGGGACCGCTGATACCGACCGCGGCCCCTATCTCGTCCACTCCGACGCCGTGGAAGCCGCGCTCGGCGAACAGCCGGGCGGCCTCCCTGAGGATCTGCTCGCGACGGGTGGGGGCGTCGGTTCTGGTGGCCATGAGAACAATTCTAGACAGGGAGGTTAGCGCTCGTTAACCTGGAGGAAATGCGTTAACGCTCATTAACAAGGTGAGGGGACCGCAGGATGCACGAGGCACCGGAGCTGACGAGCGCGGCCGATCCCGCGTCGGAGGCCTGGCGGGCCAATGAGGCGGCGCACCACGCGCTGGGCGAGGAGCTGCGGCGAAGGCTTGCCGCGGCCCGGCTCGGCGGTGGTGAGCGGGCCAGGGACCGGCACACCGCGCGCGGCAAGCTGCTGCCCCGCGACCGGGTGGACGCCCTTCTGGACCCGGGCTCGCCCTTCCTGGAGCTGGCGCCGCTCGCGGCCGAGGGGATGTACGGCGGCGCGGCACCGGCGGCGGGCGTGATCGCCGGGATCGGGCGGGTGAGCGGCCGCGAGTGCGTGGTCGTCGCCAACGACGCCACGGTCAAGGGCGGCACGTACTACCCGATGACCGTGAAGAAGCACCTGCGCGCCCAGGAGGTGGCCCTGGAGAACCGCCTCCCGTGCATCTACCTGGTCGACTCGGGCGGCGCGTTCCTGCCCATGCAGGACGAGGTCTTCCCCGACCGCGAGCACTTCGGGCGGATCTTCTACAACCAGGCGCGGATGTCGGGTGCCGGCATCCCGCAGATCGCCGCGGTCCTCGGCTCCTGCACGGCGGGCGGCGCGTACGTCCCCGCGATGAGCGACGAGGCCGTGATCGTGCGCGGTCAGGGCACGATCTTCCTCGGCGGTCCGCCCCTGGTGAAGGCGGCCACCGGCGAGGTGGTCACCGCGGAGGAGCTGGGCGGCGGCGAGGTCCACTCCCGCGTCTCCGGCGTGACCGACCACCTCGCGGAGGACGACGCGCACGCGCTGCGGATCGTCAGGACCATCGCCGCGACGCTCCCCGCGCGCGGGGATCTGCCCTGGACGGTCGAGCCGGCCGTGGAGCCCAAGGCGGACCCGGCCGGGCTGTACGGCGCGGTGCCGGTGGACTCCCGCACTCCGTACGACGTGCGCGAGGTCATCGCGCGCGTGGTCGACGGCTCGCGCTTCGCCGAGTTCAAGGCGGAGTTCGGGCAGACCCTGGTGACCGGCTTCGCCCGGATCCACGGGCACCCGGTCGGCATCGTCGCCAACAACGGCATCCTCTTCTCCGAGTCCGCGCAGAAGGGGGCCCACTTCATCGAGCTGTGCGACCAGCGCGGCATCCCGCTGCTGTTCCTGCAGAACATCTCCGGGTTCATGGTCGGCCGCCAGTACGAGGCCGGGGGCATCGCCAAGCACGGCGCCAAGATGGTCACGGCGGTCGCCTGCACGCGCGTGCCGAAGCTGACCGTGGTCATCGGCGGCTCGTACGGCGCGGGCAACTACTCGATGTGCGGCCGGGCGTACTCCCCCCGCTTCCTGTGGATGTGGCCGAACGCCAAGATCTCCGTGATGGGCGGCGAGCAGGCCGCCTCCGTCCTCGCCACCGTCAAGCGCGACCAGGCGGAGGCCCGCGGCGAGTCCTGGCCCGTGGAGGAGGAAGAGGCCTTCAAGGACCCGATCCGCGCCCAGTACGAGCAGCAGGGGAACGCCTACTACGCGACGGCCAGGCTCTGGGACGACGGCGTGATCGACCCGATGGAGACCCGCCAGGTACTGGGCCTCGCCCTGACCGCGTGTGCCAACGCCCCGCTGGGTGATCCCGGCTTCGGCGTCTTCCGGATGTGAGGGGACCCCTGACGATGTTCGACACGGTACTTGTGGCCAACCGCGGCGAGATCGCCGTCCGGGTCATCCGTACGCTGCGGGCCCTGGGCGTGCGCTCGGTGGCCGTCTTCTCCGACGCCGACGCGGACGCCCGGCACGTCCGGGAGGCGGACACGGCCATCCGGATCGGTCCGGCGCCGGCCGCCGAGAGCTATCTGTCCGCCGCCCGGCTGCTGGCGGCGGCCGCGCGGACGGGGGCGCAGGCCGTCCACCCCGGGTACGGCTTCCTCGCCGAGAACGCCGCGTTCGCCCAGGCCTGCGCGGACGCCGGGCTGGTCTTCATCGGCCCGCCCGCCTCCGCCATCGACCTCATGGGCGACAAGATCCGCGCGAAGGAGACCGTGCAGGCGGCGGGGGTCCCGGTCGTCCCCGGCTCCTCGGGCAGCGGGCTCACCGACGCCCAACTCGCCGACGCGGCACGTGAGATCGGCATGCCCGTCCTGCTGAAGCCGTCCGCGGGCGGCGGCGGCAAGGGCATGCGGCTGGTGCGCGAGGAGGCCCTGCTCGCCGACGAGATCGCCGCCGCCCGCCGCGAGGCCCGCGCCTCCTTCGGCGACGACACCCTCCTCGTCGAGCGCTGGATCGACCGCCCCCGGCACATCGAGATCCAGGTCCTCGCGGACGGCCACGGCCACGTGGTGCACCTGGGCGAGCGCGAGTGCTCCCTCCAGCGCCGCCACCAGAAGATCATCGAGGAGGCGCCGAGCGTGCTCCTGGACGAGGACACCCGCGCCTCGATGGGCGAGGCGGCCGTCCAGGCGGCCCGGTCCTGCGGCTACCGCGGCGCGGGCACGGTCGAGTTCATCGTCCCCGGCGGCGACCCGTCCTCGTACTACTTCATGGAGATGAACACCCGCCTCCAGGTGGAGCACCCGGTGACCGAGCTGGTCACCGGCCTCGACCTGGTCGAGTGGCAGCTGCGCGTCGCGGCGGGCGAGCCGCTGCCGTACGGGCAGCAGGACATCTCCCTCACCGGGCACGCGGTCGAGGCACGGATCTGCGCCGAGGACCCGGCCCGCGGCTTCCTGCCCTCGGGCGGCACGGTGCTGTCCCTGCGCGAGCCCCGGGGCGACGGCGTGCGCACCGACTCGGGCCTCTCCGAGGGCACGGAGGTCGGCAGCCTGTACGACCCGATGCTGTCCAAGGTCATCGCGTACGGCCCCGACCGGGCCACGGCGCTGCGCAGGCTGCGGGCCGCCCTCGCCGGGACGGTCACGCTCGGCGTGCAGACGAACGCCGGGTTCCTGCGGCGGCTGCTGGCCCACCCCGCCGTCGTGTCGGGCGAGCTGGACACGGGTCTGGTCGAGCGGGAGGCGGAGTCCCTGATTCCGGACGGCGTGCCGGAGGAGGTGTACGAGGCCGCGGCGGCGATCCGTCTCGACGCCCTCGCGCCCGGGCGCGCCGGCTGGACCGACCCGTTCTCGGTGCCCACCGGATGGCGGCTGGGCGGCGAGCCCGCCCCGCTCGCCTTCCCCCTGCGGGTGCCGAGCCTCGAACCGGTCACCCACCGCCCGCGCGGCAGCCGTTCGGTCACCGCCGACCGGGTCTCCGTGACCCTGGACGGCGTCCGCCACACCTTCCACCGCGCCGGCGACTGGATCGGCCGCGACGGCGACGCCTGGCAGGTGCGCGACCACGACCCCGTGGCCGCCTCCCTCACCGGAGCCGGCCACGCGGGCGCCGACTCGCTCACCGCCCCCATGCCGGGCACGGTGACGGTCGTGAAGGTCGCCGTCGGAGACGAGGTGAGCGCCGGACAGAGCCTGTTGGTGGTCGAGGCGATGAAGATGGAGCACGTCGTCTCAGCGCCGCACGCGGGCACCGTCAGCGAACTGGACGTCACGCCGGGTTCGACCGTCGCCATGGACCAGGTCCTCGCGGTCGTCACCCCGGCGGACACGGCCCCGCCCCAGACACCCGCGTCGAGCGGGGCCCCGGCACCGGCACCCGCGGCGGACACGGCCCCGGCACCGACGCCCATGGCGGACGCGGCCCCGGAACAGACACCCCGGGCGGACGCGGCCCCGGCCGGTACGCCCCGGGGCACCGCCCCGGCGCAGGCTTCCCCGGTGGGCGCCGCCGCCCCGGCACCGGAGGAGACGTCATGACCGCACCCCCACCCGGCCTGCCCATGGCCGTACCTGCGCGGGGTCTGCCCGCGCGGGTGCGGATCCACGAGGTCGGCGCGCGCGACGGACTGCAGAACGAGAAGGCGAGCGTCCCCACCGAGGTCAAGGCCGAGTTCGTCCGGCGGCTCGCCGGAGCGGGCCTCACCACCATCGAGGCGACCAGCTTCGTGCACCCGAAGTGGGTACCCCAACTCGCGGACGCCGAGCAGCTGTTCCCGCTCGTCCGCGACCTGCCCGTCGCCCTGCCCGTGCTGGTGCCGAACGCGCGGGGACTCGACCGCGCCCTGGCCCTCGGCGCCCGTCACGTCGCCGTCTTCGCCAGTGCCACCGAGTCCTTCGCCCGCGCCAACCTCAACCGCACGGTCGACGAGGCGCTCGCCATGTTCGCACCGGTGGTCGAGCGGGCGCGCGCCGAGCAGCTCCACGTCCGCGGCTACCTGTCCATGTGCTTCGGCGACCCCTGGGAGGGGCCCGTGCCCGTCCCGCAGGTCGTGCGCGTCTGCCGTGCCCTGCTCGACCTGGGCTGCGACGAGCTGAGCCTCGGGGACACCATCGGCGTGGCGACGCCGGGGCACGTGCTGGCGCTGCTCGCCGCGCTCGACGGGGCGGGCGTCCCGGTGAGCGCGCTCGGCGTGCACTTCCACGACACCTACGGCCAGGCGCTCGCCAACACCCTGGCCGCCCTCCAGCACGGCGTCACGACGGTCGACGCCTCCGCGGGCGGCCTCGGCGGCTGCCCGTACGCCAAGTCCGCCACCGGCAATCTCGCCACCGAGGACCTGGTGTGGATGCTCCAGGGCCTCGGCGTCGAGACCGGTGTCGACCTCGGCCGCCTCACCGCCACGAGCGTGTGGATGGCCGGACAACTGGGCCGACCCAGCCCCTCCCGCACCGTCAGAGCCCTCTCCCACAAGGAGCAGTGACCCCATGGACCACCGCCTCTCCCCCGAACTCGAAGAACTCCGGCGCACCGTCGAGGAGTTCGCGCACGATGTCGTCGCGCCGAAGATCGGTGACTTCTACGAGCGGCACGAGTTCCCGTACGAGATCGTGCGGGAGATGGGCCGCATGGGGCTGTTCGGCCTGCCGTTCCCGGAGGAGTACGGCGGCATGGGCGGCGACTACCTGGCCCTCGGCATCGCCCTGGAGGAACTGGCCCGCGTGGACTCCTCGGTGGCCATCACGCTGGAGGCCGGCGTCTCGCTGGGCGCGATGCCCCTCCACCTCTTCGGCACGCCCGAGCAGAAGGCCGAGTGGCTCCCGCGGCTGTGCTCCGGGGAGATCCTGGGCGCGTTCGGCCTGACCGAGCCCGACGGCGGCTCCGACGCGGGCGCGACGCGGACGACGGCCCGGCTCGACGAGGACACCGACGAATGGGTGATCAACGGCACCAAGTGCTTCATCACCAACTCCGGCACGGACATCACGGGGTTGGTGACGGTCACGGCCGTCACCGGGCGCAAGGCGGACGGCCGCCCGCGCATCTCCTCGATCATCGTGCCGTCCGGCACCCCCGGCTTCACGGTGGCCGCCCCGTACTCGAAGGTCGGCTGGAACGCCTCCGACACCCGCGAGCTGTCCTTCGCCGACGTCCGGGTCCCCCGCGCGAACCTGCTCGGCGAAGTGGGCCGCGGTTACGCGCAGTTCCTGCGGATCCTCGACGAGGGCCGGATCGCGATCTCGGCCCTCGGGACGGGGCTCGCCCAGGGCTGCGTGGACGAGTCGGTGAAGTACGCCAAGGAGCGGCACGCGTTCGGGCGGAACATCGGGGCGTACCAGGCGATCCAGTTCAAGATCGCCGACATGGAGATGAAGGCGCACACGGCCCGCCTCGCCTGGCGCGACGCGGCGTCCCGGCTGGTCAGCGGCGAGCCCTTCAAGAAGGAGGCCGCGCTCGCCAAGCTCTACTCGTCCACGGTCGCCGTCGACAACGCGCGCGACGCCACGCAGATCCACGGCGGGTACGGCTTCATGAACGAGTATCCGGTCGCCCGGATGTGGCGCGACTCCAAGATCCTGGAGATCGGTGAGGGCACGAGCGAGGTGCAGCGGATGCTGATCGCCCGGGAACTGGGCCTCGCGGGCTGACCCCGCACCGGCGGGCCGGAGACGGCGGATCGCACCCCGCGTGCGGTCCGCCGGTTGCGTCCGCCGGTGCCCGCGGTCGCGGAACACCCCGCCCCCTGGACAAGTTGTGAGGTTAGGCTAACCTACCTTCGAACTTGTCCGGCGGGCGCTCCGCCCCGTGCCGAAAGCAGCCACACCCATGCCCAAGCCCCGTGCCAACCTCCTCTCCCGCCGCGGCATCCTCGCCGCGGGCGGTGCCCTCGGTCTGGGCGCCGCGCTCGCCGCGTGCGGCGACGACGAAGCGAAAAGCGGTGGTTCGGGCAGCTCGTCGACGGCACGGAAGTCCGGTCCCTGGTCCTTCAAGGACGACCGCGGCCAGAGGGCCAAGGCCGACAGGACCCCGGCGAACATCGTCGCGTTCACCGGCGTCGCCGCCGCGCTGTACGACTACGGCGTCGAGGTGAAGGGCGTCTTCGGCCCGACCAAGACCAAGCACGGCAAGGATGTCCAGGCCGGCGACATGGACATCAGCAAGCTGACGATCCTCGGCAACGAGTACGGCCAGTTCAACATCGAGAAGTACGCGGCCCTCGCGCCCGACGTCCTCATCTCCACGATGTTCGACGACGCGGGCACCCTCTGGTACGTCCCCGCGGAGTCCAAGGCCACGATCCTCAAGGTCGGCGCCCCGAGCGTCGGCATCTCCGTCTACGACCGCCAGATGACCGGGCCCCTGGAGCGGATGCTGGAGCTCGCCGGGTCGCTCGGCGCCGACGTGAAGTCCGCCAAGGTCACCAAGGCGAAGAAGCGCTTCGAGGACGCGGCCGCCAAGCTGCGCTCGGCGGCCAGGGCCAACCCGGACATCAAGGTCCTGATCGGCTCCGCGAGCCAGGACATCTTCTACGTCTCCGGCTCCAACCTCTCCGTGGACCTGGAGTACTTCAAGGCGCTCGGCGTGAACCTCGTCGAGCCCCCGGCCAAGACCCTGAAGGCCAGCGGCGGCTGGTTCGAGAACCTCAGCTGGGAGAACGTCGACAAGTACGACGCGGACATCATCATGATGGACAACCGCTCCGCGACCATCCAGCCGGCCGACATCACCGAGGCGACCTGGAAGAAGCTCCCGGCCGTCAAGGCGGGCCAGGTCATCCCCCGCGTCACCGAGCCGATCTTCTCGTACGACAAGTGCGCCCCGATCCTCGAAGACCTCGCGGCGGCCATCGAGAAGGCCAAGAAAGTCAGCTGATCCGCACCGGGCGGCCGGGCAGCGTCCGCCCCCGGACGGCGACCGCCCCCTGACGACAACTCAGGAGCACCCATGACAACGGCCGTGGCCGCCCCGTTCCGCTTCTTCTCCCTCCAGGTCGCACGGACGAGGCGGCTCGGCCCGTCCCTGCTCCGGGTCACCTTCACGGGCCCTGACCTGCACTCCTTCCTCTCCGACGGCCGCGACCAGAGCCTGTCGCTCTTCCTGCCGCATCCGGGCCAGTCCGAGCCCGCCGTTCCGGTCGAGCTCGGTGACAACTGGTGGCAGGGCTGGCGCGAACTCCCCGACGACGTACGGGCGGTGATGCGGTCGTACACGCTGCGGGGGCTGCGCCGCGACGCCCTGGGCCGTACCACCGAGATCGACATCGACTTCGCGCTGCACGGCGTGGCACCGGGGGCCGACACCCCCGCGGGTCCCGCCTCGCGGTGGGCGGCGGGCGCCGCGGCCGGTGACCGCGTCCTGCTGCTCGGTCCGGCGACCGAGGACAACCGGGCGATCCGCTTCCGGCCGCCGGAGGACACCGACCTGGTGGTCATGTGGGGCGACGAGACGGCCGTACCCGCCGTCTCGGCCGTCCTGGAAACGCTGCCGGCGGGCATGCGCGCCCGCGTCTGGCTGGACGTCCCCCACGCCGGGGACATCCAGGACGTGGCGACCGCGGCGGACGCCGAGATCACCTGGCTGGTGCGCCACGACGGGTCCCCCGCCGCCCTCGACGCCATCCGGGACGCTGAACTTCCCGCCGCGCGCGCTCCGTACGCGTGGATCGCGGGCGAGTCCGGCCGGGTGAGGGAGCTGCGCCGCCATCTGGTGCAGGAGCGCGGGATCGATCGCAGGCGGGTCACGTTCGTGGGCTACTGGCGGCACGGACTGACCGAGGAACAGCTGCGCGAGCAGGAGTGACGTCCGGGGCGGACCGAGGCCTACGTCACTGAAAGCGCAGGTCGGGCGGGGTCGCACGATCGACTTAGGTTAGGCTAACCTAAGTTGAACGCGCGACCTCGCCCCTCTTCTTGTCCCGCTCCGCTCCCGTCCCGCTCGGACTCTCCCGCACGGAGGACCCCCACATGCGCTCGCACCTGCTCAATGACACGACCACGGACCGGTATCGCCGCTCCGTGATTGAAGGAGTCGAGCGGGTGGCCGCCAAACTCGCCACCACCGACCGTCCGTTCACCGGCACCACGGTCGACGCCCTCGCTCCCCGGATCGAGCGGATCGACCTGGACCGCCCGCTGCACGACACCACCGCGGTGCTCGACGAACTGGAGGAGGTCTACCTCCGGGACGCGGTCTACTTCCACCACCCCCGTTACCTCGCGCACCTCAACTGCCCGGTGGTGATACCGGCGTTGCTCGGCGAGGCGGTCCTGTCCGCCGTCAACTCCTCGCTGGACACCTGGGACCAGTCGGCCGGCGGCACCCTCATCGAACGCAGGCTCGTCGACTGGACCGCCGAGCGCATCGGCCTCGGACCGGCCGCGGACGGCGTGTTCACCAGCGGCGGCACGCAGTCCAACCTCCAGGCGCTGCTGCTGGCCCGCGAGGAGGCCAAGGGAGACGACCTCGGCGCCCTGCGCATCTTCGCCTCCGAGGTCAGCCACTTCAGTGTCAGGAAGTCGGCCAAACTCCTGGGCCTCGGCGCCGACAGCGTCGTCTCCGTCCCGGTCGACCACGACAAGCGGATGCAGACGGTCGCCCTCGCCCACGAGCTGGACCGCTGCGAGCGCGAGGGCCTGATCCCCATGGCGGTCGTCGCCACCGCGGGCAGCACCGACTTCGGCTCCATCGACCCGCTGCCCGAGATCGCCGAGCTGTGCGCCCAGTACGGCGCCTGGATGCACGTGGACGCGGCCTACGGCTGCGGGCTGCTCACCTCCCTGAAGAACCGGGACCGGCTCACCGGCATCGAGCGCGCCGACTCCGTCACCGTCGACTACCACAAGTCCTTCTTCCAGCCGGTGAGTTCGTCCGCGGTGCTGGTCCGCGACGCGGCCACGCTGCGGCACGCCACCTACCACGCCGAGTACCTCAACCCCCGCCGCATGGTGCTGGAGCGCATCCCCAACCAGGTCGACAAGTCCCTGCAGACCACCCGCCGCTTCGACGCCCTCAAGCTGTGGATGACACTGCGCGTGATGGGCGCCGACGGGATCGGGCAGCTCTTCGACGAGGTCTGCGACCTGGCCGCCGACGGCTGGGAACTCCTCGCCGCCGACCCGCGCTTCGACGTGGTCGTGCGGCCCTCCCTCTCCACCCTCGTCTTCCGCTACATCCCGGCGGCCGTCACCGACCCGGCCGAGATCGACCGCGCCAACCTGTACGCCCGCAAGGCGCTGTTCGCCTCCGGCGACGCCGTGGTCGCGGGCACCAAGGTCGGCGGCCGCCACTACCTGAAGTTCACGTTGCTCAACCCCGAGACCACGGCCGACGACATCGCCGCCGTACTCGGTCTGATCGCCGGCCACGCCGAGCAGTACCTGGGAGAGTCCCTTGACCGCGCTTGCTGAATCCGCCCGTGTGCACGACTTCGTGGGGATCGGCCTCGGCCCCTTCAATCTCGGCCTCGCCTGCCTCACGGAACCGATCGCCGAACTGGACGGGGTGTTCCTGGAGTCCAAGCCGGACTTCGAGTGGCACTCCGGGATGTTCCTGGAGGGCGCGCACCTCCAGACCCCGTTCATGTCGGACCTGGTCACCCTCGCCGACCCGACGTCCCCGTACTCCTTCCTCAACTACCTGAAGGAAGCGGGCCGGCTGTACTCGTTCTACATCCGCGAGAACTTCTACCCGCTGCGGGTCGAGTACGACGACTACTGCCGCTGGGCCGCCTCGAAGCTGAGCAGCATCCGCTTCGGCACCACGGTCGCGGAGGTCACCTGGGACGAGGGCGCCGAGTTGTACGTCGTCCGCACGGAGGGCGAAGAGACGTTCCGCGCCCGCCGCCTGGTCCTCGGCACCGGGACTCCCCCGTACATCCCCGAGGCCTGCGCCGGCCTAGGCGGCGACCTCCTCCACAACTCCCGCTACGTGCAGCACAAGCAGAAGCTGCAGCAGAAGGAGTCGATCACCCTCGTCGGCAGCGGGCAGTCCGCTGCCGAGATCTACTACGACCTGCTGAGCGAGATCGACGTCCACGGCTACCGGCTGAACTGGGTGACGCGCTCACCGCGCTTCTTCCCGCTCGAATACACCAAGCTGACCCTGGAGATGACCTCCCCGGAGTACATCGACTACTTCCACGCGCTGCCCGAGCCGACCCGCTACCGCCTCCAGTCGGAGCAGAAGGGCCTGTTCAAGGGCATCGACGGCGAGCTGATCGACGCGATATTCGACCTGCTCTACCAGAAGAGGGTCGGCGGCCCGGTCCCCACCCGGCTGCTCACCAACTCCTCCTTGCGGACAGCGAGTTATGAGGACGGCACGTACACGCTGGGACTGCGCCAGGAGGAGCAGCAGAGGGACTACGAGCTGACCAGCGAGGGCCTGATCCTGGCCACCGGCTACAAGTACGCCGAGCCGGAGTTCCTCAAGCCGGTCCGCGACCGCCTGCGCTACGACTCCCGGAACAACTTCGACGTGGCCCGCAACTACGCCATCGACGTCACCGGCGGCGGGGTCTTCCTGCAGAACGCCGGTGTGCACACCCACAGCATCACGAGCCCCGACCTCGGCATGGGCGCGTACCGCAACGCGTACATCATCAGGGAGCTGCTCGGCACCGAGTACTACCCGGTCGAGAAGACCATCGCGTTCCAGGAGTTCGCCGTATGAGCACCCCCTTCACCTTCCGTCCGCTCGACCCCCTCAAGGACGCGGAACTGCTGCATCGCTGGGTCACGCATCCCAAGGCGGCCTTCTGGATGATGCAGGACGCCGCACTCCAGGACGTGGAGCGCGAGTACATGGCGATCGCCGCGCACGAGCACCACGACGCGTTCCTCGGACTGCGTGACGGCGAGCCGGCGTTCCTGATGGAGCGCTACGACCCGCGGTACGTGGAGCTGGTCGGCCTGTACGAGCCGGAGCCGGGTGACGTCGGCATGCACTTCCTGGTGCCGCCGACGGACACGCCCGTGCACGGATTCACGCGCTCGGTGATCACCGCGGTGATGGACGAGCTGTTCGCCGACCCGCGCACCCGGCGGGTCGTGGTCGAGCCCGACGTGTCCAACACGGCCGTGCACGCGCTGAACGCGGCCGTCGGCTTCGTCCCCGAGCGAGAGATCGACAAGCCGGAGAAGAAGGCCCTGCTGAGCTTCTGCACCCGCGAGCAGTACCTGACGGCCCGTGAGCCGGCGGTCCTCGCCGCCGGCCGAGGAGTGACGACATGACCCTGTCCGACGCGGTGGCCCACCTCTCGCCCGAGCGCTGGGCCGAGGCCAACCGCCTGCTGATCCGCAAGGCGCTCGCCGAGTTCGCCCACGAGCGGCTGATCACGCCGGAACCGGCGGGCGGGGACCGCTACACCGTCCACAGCGACGACGGCCTCACCCGCTACGGCTTCACCGCCCGGCGCCGCTCGCTCGACCACTGGCAGGTGGACGCCGCCTCCCTCACCCGCCACCGCGACGGCACCGAACTCCCGCTCGCCGCACTCGACTTCCTCATCGAGCTGAAGTCGTCGCTGGGGCTGAGCGACGAGGTCCTGCCGGTCTACCTGGAGGAGATCTCCTCCACCCTCTCCAGCACCTGTTTCAAGCTCACCAAGCCGCAGATCCGCTCCGCCGAACTGGCGCGAAGCGGCTTCCAGGCCATCGAGACCGGGATGACCGAGGGCCACCCCTGCTTCGTCGCCAACAACGGGCGCCTCGGCTTCGGGGTGCAGGAGTACCTCTCGTACGCGCCGGAGACCGCGAGCCCGGTGCGGCTGGTGTGGCTGGCCGCACACCGCTCGCGGGCCGCCTTCACCGCGGGCGCCGGCGTCGAGTACGAGTCCTTCGTGCGGGCCGAACTGGGCGAGGCGACGGCCGGGCGCTTCCACGCGGTACTCACCGCCGAGGGCCTCGACCCGGCCGACTACCTCTTCATCCCGGTCCACCCCTGGCAGTGGTGGAACAAACTGTCCGTGACCTTCGCGGCCGAGGTCGCCCGGCGCCACCTCGTCTGCCTCGGCGAGGGTGACGACGAGTACCTGGCCCAGCAGTCGATCCGGACGTTCTTCAACAGGAGCGCCCCGGAGAAGCACTACGTGAAGACCGCGCTGTCGGTGCTCAACATGGGCTTCATGCGCGGGCTCTCCGCGGCCTACATGGAGGCGACCCCGGCCATCAACGACTGGCTCGCCCAGCTCGTGGAGAACGACCCGGTGCTGAAGTCCACGGGCCTGTCGATCATCCGCGAGCGGGCCGCGGTCGGCTACCGGCACCTGGAGTACGAGGCCGCCACCGACCGCTACTCCCCGTACCGCAAGATGCTCGCCGCGCTGTGGCGCGAGAGCCCGGTGACCTCGCTCCGGGAGGGTGAGTCGCTGGCGACGATGGCCTCGCTCCTCCACGTCGACCACGAGGGCGCGTCCTTCGCCGCCGCGCTGATCGAACGGTCCGGGCTCACGCCCGTGGAGTGGCTGCGCGGCTATCTGCGGGCCTACCTCACGCCGCTGCTGCACAGCTTCTACGCGTACGACCTCGTCTACATGCCGCACGGCGAGAACGTCATCCTGGTCCTCGCCGACGGAGCCGTACGGCGCGCGATCTACAAGGACATCGCCGAGGAGATCGCGGTCATGGACCCGGACGCGGTACTGCCACCGGCGGTCGAGCGGATCCGGGTGGAGGTCCCCGAGGACACGAAGCTGTTGTCGATCTTCACGGACGTCTTCGACTGCTTCTTCCGCTTCCTCGCGGCGAACCTCGCCGCGGAGGACGTTCTCGACGAGGACGCCTTCTGGCGGACGGTCGCCGAGTGCGTCCGGGAGTACCAGGAGGCGACGCCCGAACTCGCCGACAGATTCCGGCAGTACGACATGTTCGCACCGGAGTTCGCGCTGTCCTGCCTCAACCGGCTCCAGTTGCGCGACAACAGGCAGATGGTGGACCTCGCCGACCCGTCGGGCGCGCTCCAGCTCGTCGGCACCCTGAGGAACCCGATCGCGGGCCGGTGAAAGCCGGGTGGGGCCCGGGAGACGGTCCTCCCGGGCCCCACCCCCGTCCGGCGGACTACGGGGCGGGCCAGGGCACCTGGGGCGATCGGTAGTAGTCGATCCCCAGCGCGTCCCAGCGCGGTCCCTGCGCGGCGAGCCGCACCTTGTAGGTGTCCCAGTCGTGCGTCGAGGCGGGCGACCAGCCGAGCTCGGCGACACCCGGCAGGCGCGGGAACGCCATGTACTCGACGTGGTCGGAGTTCAGGATCGTCTCGGTCCACAGCGGCGCCTCGACACCCCGGACGGCCGACGCCGGCACGCCGGGCAGGTAGCTGCCCGGATCCCAGTCGTAGGCCCGCCGCACTTCGACGAGTCCCGCCCAGTCCAGGCCGAGCGGCGTGTCCGCGGTGTACTTCATGTCGAGGTAGACCCGGTCCGCCGGGGACAGGATCAGCCCCGTCCCGTTCTGCGCGGCCTGCGCGACCCGCGCCTTCTCGGCGGCGCTCGTGTCGTCCAGCCCCCAGTACTGGGCCAGCGCGCCCTTCGCCGGGGTGGCGCCGGTGAGCTGGTGCCAGCCGATCACCGTCTTGCCGTACGCGGCGACGACCGGCTGGACCCGGTCCATGAAGGCCACGTAGTCGGCGTGGCTGGTGGAGTGCGCCTCGTCGCCGCCGATGTGGAGGTAGCGGCCGGGTGTGATCGCGGCCAGCTCACGGATCACGTCGTCCACGAAGTCGTACGTCACCGGCTTGTCGACGCACAGCGAGCTGAAGCCGACCTCGGTGCCGGTGTAGAGCGGGGGCGCCACGCCGTCGCAGTTCAGCTCGGCGTACGAGGCGAGCGCCGCGTTGGTGTGACCCGGCAGGTCGATCTCCGGGACGACTTCGAGGTGGCGCGAGGCCGCGTACCGGACGATCTCCCGGTACTGGGCCTTGGTGTAGTACCCGCCGGGTCCGCCGCCCACCTGGGTCGAGCCGCCGTGCGCGGCCAGCCGGGGCCAGGAGTCGACGGCGATGCGCCAGCCCTGGTCGTCGGAGAGGTGCAGATGCAGCTTGTTGATCTTGTAGAGCGCCAACTCGTCGACGTAGCGCTTGACCTGGCCGACCGTGAAGAAGTGCCGGGAGACGTCGAGCATCGCCCCGCGGTAGCCGTAGCGCGGGGTGTCCTTGATGGTGCCGCCCGCGACGAGCCAGGGTCCGGGCTGCACGGACTTCTTCTCGACCGCGGCCGGCAGGAGCTGGCGCAGGGTCTGCACGCCGTGGAAGAGGCCGGCGGCCCTGCGGGCGGTGATCGTGACGCCGGACCTGCCGCTGTCGAGGCGGTAGCCCTCGTCCCCCAGTGTGCGGGCGGAGCCGAGCCTGAGCCGGATGCCGTCCCCGCCGCGCGAGGTGACCGGCAGCCGGTAGCCGGTGGAGGGCCGCAGCACGTCCGCGAGGTACTCGCCGATCCGGCGGGCCTCGCGCGAGTCGTCGACCCGGATACGGGTGTCGCCGGTGACGCGGTACGGCGATCCCTTCGCCTCGACCGAGGCGGGAGCCGGGACCACCCGGCCGAGCGGAGTGACAGGGGTGCCGGTCGCGGCAGGAGCCGCGCCGGCGACGGAGATACCGGCGGCCGCCACGAGCAGCAGCGTACCGAGCAGGCGGGACGTTCTGTGGTGCTGTCTCACACGCGCTCCCTTCCATGAAGCTCCACGAGCCTCGCCGGGGTTCCCGCGATCCGGACCCCGATGGGTATAGACCACTCTCGCGCACGACCGGTGGAACAGCCCCCCTCGCGGCGGAGATCGTCCAGCGGGACGGCACATGGGCCGGTCGGCCTCCAGACGGACGAGGAGTCCACGCCGGCCGGGCAGACAGCCCTCGTGGACAACTCGCAGACAGCGGTCCACGAGTGATTCCACAAGCGCCTGCCCGATATCGGGCAGGATTCTTGCGAATCACCTGCGCGTACTCCAGGATCAACGGGTGCACGACGAACTTGTTGATCACCTGACGCGCTCGACGCCCCTCAACCGGGGCGAAGCACTCCGGGTGGTCCAGGACGTGCTCGCCTACTTCGACGAGACGGCCGAGGAGTACGTCCGGCGCCGCCACCGCGAGCTCCAGGCCCAGGGCCTGGTCAACGCGGCGATCTTCGAACGGATCGAGGCGGACCTGAAGTACCGCGCGGTCGCGCCGCCCGGGCTCACGCTCAGGCAGCTGCGCCGCATCGTCTACGGCTGACCGCGGGACGGCGCGGCCGGACGATCCGGCGGACACCACGAACGACAGAGCAGAACGACAGAGGGGAACCGAGAGACGCATGTGCGGAATCGTCGGGTACATCGGCAGGCGTGATGTGGCACCGCTGCTCCTGGAGGGCCTGCAGCGCCTGGAGTACCGGGGCTACGACTCGGCGGGCATCGTCGTCACGACCCCCAAGGCGGCGGGCCTGAAGATGGTCAAGGCCAAGGGCCGGGTCCGCGACCTGGAGGCCAAGGTCCCGGCGCGCTTCAAGGGCACCACCGGCATCGCCCACACCCGCTGGGCCACCCACGGCGCCCCCTCGGACGCGAACGCGCACCCGCACCTGTCCCACGACGGGAAGGTCGCCGTCGTCCACAACGGCATCATCGACAACGCCGGGGACCTGCGCAAGAAGCTGGAGGCCGACGGCGTCGAGTTCCTCTCCGAGACCGACACCGAGGTCCTCACCCACCTCATCGCCCGCTCCCGGGCCGAGAAGCTCGAGGACAAGGTCCGCGACGCGCTCCGCGTGATCGAGGGCACCTACGGCATCGCGGTCCTGCACGCCGACTTCCCCGAGCGCATCGTGGTGGCCCGCAACGGCTCCCCCGTCGTCCTCGGCATCGGCGAGAAGGAGATGTTCGTCGCCTCGGACGTCGCCGCGCTCGTCACCCACACCCGCCAGATCGTCACCCTCGACGACGGCGAGATGGCCACCCTCAAGGCCGACGACTTCCGCACCTACACCACCGAGGGCACCCGCACGACCGCCGAGCCGACCACCGTGGAGTGGGAGGCCGAGTCCTACGACATGGGCGGCCACGACACGTACATGCACAAGGAGATCCACGAGCAGGCCGACGCCGTGGACCGCGTGCTGCGCGGCCGCATCGACGACCGCTTCTCCACCGTGCACCTCGGCGGCCTGAACCTGGACGCCCGCGAGGCGCGTGCCGTGCGCCGCGTGAAGATCCTCGGCTGCGGAACCTCGTACCACGCGGGCATGATCGGCGCCCAGATGATCGAGGAGCTGGCCCGCATCCCCGCGGACGCCGAGCCCGCCTCCGAGTTCCGCTACCGCAACGCGGTCGTCGACCCCGACACGCTGTACGTCGCGGTCTCGCAGTCGGGCGAGACGTACGACGTGCTGGCGGCGGTCCAGGAACTGAAGCGCAAGGGCGCCCGGGTGCTCGGCGTGGTCAACGTGGTCGGCTCGGCCATCGCCCGCGAGGCCGACGGCGGCATGTACGTGCACGCGGGACCCGAGGTCTGCGTGGTGTCCACCAAGTGCTTCACCAACACCACGGTCGCGTTCGCGCTGCTCGCTCTGCACCTGGGCCGTACCCGCGACCTGTCGGTGCGCGACGGCAAGCGGATCATCGAGGGCCTGCGCAGGCTGCCCGGCCAGATCTCCGAGATCCTCGCGCAGGAGGACGAGATCAAGAAGCTGGCCGAGAGTTACGCCGAGGCCCGCTCGATGCTCTTCATCGGCCGGGTGCGCGGCTACCCGGTGGCCCGCGAGGCCTCGCTGAAGCTGAAGGAGGTCTCGTACATCCATGCCGAGGCCTACCCCGCCTCCGAGCTGAAGCACGGCCCGCTGGCGCTGATCGAGCCCGCCCTGCCGACCGTCGCGATCGTCCCGGACGACGACCTGCTGGAGAAGAACCGCGCCGCGCTCGAGGAGATCAAGGCCCGCAGCGGCAAGATCCTCGCGGTGGCCCACCAGGAGCAGGAGAAGGCCGACCAGACGATCGTCGTCCCGAAGAACGAGGACGAGCTCGACCCGATCCTCATGGGCATCCCGCTCCAGCTCCTCGCCTACCACACGGCGCTGGCCCTGGGCCGGGACATCGACAAGCCGCGCAACCTGGCCAAGTCCGTCACGGTGGAGTAACCCGCCTGCCGTCGACGGGACTTGAGCCCGCCGGAGCATGAACGACCCCCTGCGTATGCCACGTTCGCGCAGGGGGTCGCTCTGTCAGGGCCGGGGCCGCCCAACGCCCCGGCCCGCGCCCGCTCCGGCCGGTGGCCGTCACCCCCCCGGGCCGGCGGCGCGTCCCAAGGTCCGGCGACCGGTATATGCCCTTCACAAGGGCACAAACACCTCTGTGCGGGGGTGGATTGACGTGATGGGCAGGGGAGTTGAGCGTTCCGGGCCTCATCCGCCTGAGAACGGGGGCGAGTTGCGCGCCCGGGCGCCCGGAACGGGCGGAACGGGCCGTGCGCTAGGGGATGACGATGACGGGCCGCCTGGCGCGCTTCGCGAGCCGGCCGGCCACCGAGCCGAAGATCCGCCCGACGATGCCGTGCGTGGAGCCGACGACGATCGCGTCCGCCTCGTACTCCTGCCCGACCTCCTCCAGCTCGTGGCAGATGTCGCCCCCGCGCTCGACGAGGATCCAGGGGACCTCCGCCAGGTACTCGGCGCAGGCCAGCTCGAGTCCCAGCACCTCCGTGCGGTGATCCGGCACGTCGACGAAGACCGGGGGCTCGCAGCCCGCCCACACGGTGGTCGGCAGCCGGTTGGCGACGTGCACGATGATCAGCCCCGAGCCGGAGCGGTGCGCCATGCCGATCGCGTACGCCAACGCCCGCTCGCTGGACGTGGAGCCGTCGAATCCGACGACGACGCCGTGCTTGAACGCGGGATCGCAGGAATGGCGTGGCTCTTTCGCCGCCAGGGGCTCGGCCGCCGTGGGATCGGCGACGGAGCGCTTGCGGTCCGCGGGATCGAAGAATTCGTGACCGGCCATAAGTGTCTCGGCGTGTGGATCCTCGTGGGTGGGACGAACAGGGAGCGGCGGAGCCGTGTCCGGGAATCACCTTCCCAGCCCCATACCCCCAAGGGTACGGCGGCACGCCTCCTCTGCCCATGTTCCGCGCCTGCCGCGCGGGGTTCCAGGGAGCATGCACGAGGGGGCGCCCGTAACGCAATGGTTGCTGCCCCGTACAGGCGGTTTGCACAGGGTTCACCTCGTGCTTCCGGGACCGCTCGCGCGTACGGTGGTGCCGCCCCGGCCGGTCTCCGCCCCCCGCGGCAGTGTCCGGCCGGCCGGCCGGGCGTTGAACCGGGTGAGCCACGACCACGGGAAGCACTGGAGCGCAAGGGAGCACAGCGTGCCCGGAACAGAGACCGCGCCCCAGTCCGCCGGGCCGCGCCCGCCCGCGCCTCCCCCGCAGGACACGGCGGGCGACGTGGTGCGCTGGGCGGCCTTCAGCTGCGTCCTGGTCCCCGTGGTGCTCGTCCTGTACGGCACCTCGCTCGCCGGGGCGGCCGGCACGGCACTGGGGCTCGGGGCGGTGACCGCCGTCTGCCGGATGCTGCTGCGGGAGTCCGAGCGGGGGGCCGCCCGGCCGCGCCCCGCGGAACGGCTCCCGCACCGGGGGCGGCACGGCAGGGAGGCCGCGCCGTGCGTCGGCCCCGCGAAGTCCGGCCGGGGCCGCGGCGGCTCGCACGCGATGGCCGGCGGCCACATCGGGCCGGGCGGTCTCCCAGGTTTCCCCGGCACGGGCGGGGCACACGGGAAGGACGGTTCGGGAGCGCACCGGGGCGCCCGTCGAGCGGGGGGAAATACGCCGGTCGACTGACCGGTTTGTGCGCACGCCCCCGCCTGTTTTCAGCCAACTTCACTTACCCGCGCATGGCGTGGTCGAACGACCCCCCAACCCCCGTTCCACCTGCACGGAAGGGCTTACTGGGGACACGTGCACCCTATGGGGACCGGCCACCGGCACAAGGCGCACTTCCCTGCGCGGCCCACGAGTGCAACGCTTCGTGATCGAATGCTTCACGCCAAGTTGCCATGTCGACAATGTGCCGGATCGTGAACTGGTCACGCCGGCACCACGGGACGCAGTAGATTCGATCATGACTGTCTTACGGCGGGGGACTCGTGCAGGACCAAGGGGAAACGTGCAGGAGCGACACAACCGAGGAGCCGCGACCACCGAGGGGGGCTTAGCAGCATGAGCCACGACTCCACTGCCGCGCCGGAAGCCGCGGCCCGGAAGCTGTCCGGGCGACGCCGCAAGGAGATCGTCGCGGTGCTGCTGTTCAGCGGCGGCCCCATCTTCGAGAGCTCCATACCGCTGTCGGTGTTCGGCATCGACCGCCAGGACGCGGGAGTTCCGCGCTACCGACTCCTGGTGAGCGCGGGTGAGGAAGGCCCACTGCGGACCACAGGGGGCCTCGAACTCACCGCGCCACACGGGCTGGAGGCGATCTCACGGGCAGGCACCGTCGTCGTGCCCGCCTGGCGGTCGATCACCTCACCGCCACCGGAGGAGGCGCTCGACGCACTGCGCCGGGCGCACGAGGAGGGCGCCCGCATAGTCGGGCTGTGCACCGGCGCCTTCGTGCTGGCCGCGGCCGGGCTGCTGGACGGCCGGCCGGCCACCACCCACTGGATGTACGCGCCGACGCTGGCCAAGCGCTACCCGTCGGTGCACGTCGACCCACGCGAGCTGTTCGTGGACGACGGGGACGTCCTGACCTCGGCGGGCACCGCGGCCGGAATCGACCTCTGTCTCCACATCGTGCGGACGGACCACGGCAACGAGGCCGCCGGCGCGCTCGCCCGCCGACTGGTGGTCCCACCGCGCCGGAGCGGCGGCCAGGAGCGCTACCTCGACCGGTCTTTACCGGAGGAGATCGGCGCCGACCCCCTCGCGGAGGTCGTCGCCTGGGCACTGGAGCACCTTCACGAGCAGTTCGACGTGGAGACCCTCGCCGCGCGCGCCTACATGAGCCGGCGGACCTTCGACCGCCGCTTCCGCTCGCTCACCGGCAGCGCCCCCCCTGCAGTGGCTGATCACTCAGCGGGTGCTCCAGGCGCAGCGGCTGCTGGAGACGTCGGACTACTCGGTGGACGAGGTCGCGGGCCGCTGCGGCTTCCGCTCGCCGGTGGCGCTGCGCGGGCACTTCCGCCGTCAGCTCGGCTCGTCCCCCGCCGCGTACCGCGCCGCCTACCGGGCGCGCCGTCCGCAGGGTGACAGGCCCTCGGACCTGGACGGTTCCACGGGATCCCCGGGACCGGCGCCCGCGCCGCACCAGGAGAGCCCGGTCCCGCTGCAGACCCGGCGTACGGCGGCCGCGAGCTCGGTCGGCCCGTCCACCTCACTGTCCACGGAGTCGGCCAGGCACGGCCAGGACTTCTACGCGGCGGGCCGCCCGAGCCTGCCGGGACAGCGCAGCGCGCCGTAGCACCGGACGGGTGGGGGCCCTCGGGCTCCCACCCGGCACACCGCCGCCCCGGCCGCCGGGCCCCCGGGGTACACGGGCGGTCCGGCGGGCCGGAGCGGGCCGTAGGGTAAGACACATGAACGACCGCATGGTGTGGATCGACTGCGAGATGACCGGACTCTCGCTGTCCGACGACGCGCTCATCGAGGTGGCCGCGCTGGTCACCGACTCGGAGCTGAACGTACTCGGCGAGGGGGTGGACATCGTGATCCGCCCGCCCGACGCCGCGCTCGAGACCATGCCGGACGTGGTGCGCACGATGCACACCGCCTCCGGCCTCCTCGACGAGCTGGCCGCCGGCACGACGCTGGCCGACGCCGAGGAACAGGTCCTGTCCTACGTACGGGAGCACGTCAAGGAGCCGGGCAGGGCCCCGCTGTGCGGGAACTCGGTCGGCACCGACCGCGGCTTCCTGCTGCGGGACATGCCGACGCTCGAGGACTACCTCCACTACCGGATCGTGGACGTCTCCTCCATCAAGGAGCTGGCCCGCCGCTGGTACCCGAGGGCGTACTTCAACAGCCCCGACAAGAACGGCAACCACCGGGCCCTGGCCGACATCCGGGAATCGATCGCGGAGCTGCGCTACTACCGCGAGGCGGTCTTCGTCCCGCAGCCCGGCCCCGACTCGGACACCGCCCGCAAGATCGCCGCCAAGCACGTCCTGCCCGCCGAATAGCCTCCCGCCCGCCCCGCGGGAAAGGCGGGCGCGAGCACCCCTTCGGACCCTGTACACTTTTCCTCGGCCGGTCGGTGAAGCGACTTTCGCAGAACCGCCGGTCATGGTGGGTGTAGCTCAGCTGGTAGAGCACCTGGTTGTGGTCCAGGATGCCGCGGGTTCAAGTCCCGTCACTCACCGTGAGCAGTCAGCCGGTGACCTGTTCGCACAGGTCACCGTCTGACTGCGTTTCAAGGGACCCTCGGGCGCGGGCCCCTGCCTCAGGCGGTTCCGGCCGGGCAGGCCGCCCGCCAGGCCGCGGCGAAGGCGGCGACGTCCTCGTAGCGGTCGCCGGGATCCGTGCGGGTCGCGCGCTCGATCACCGCCAGCTGCGGTGCCGTACCCCGCCAGGCGCGCTCCTCGTCACCGGCGTCCAGGAAGAGCCGGGCGGTGCGGCCCAGGGTGAAGACGGTCGTGCGGGCGTCGATCACGGAGCCCCGCTCGAACTCCTCGGGCGCCATGTACCGCCGGGAGCCGGGCAGCCGCTCCTCCTCCAGCACGAAGGGGCCCGGACGGTACTCGTCGAGGTCGACCAGGTGGGCCATGCCGCCCGCGAAGTCGTACAGCAGAGCCCCGTCGTAGAAGTCGACGGCGACATGACCGGCGCTCTCCACGGCGAGGTGGGCGCCCAGGACACGGTCGAAGGCGCGCAGCACGTCGGCGGTCGGCAGGGCGCGGAAGCGGGCCATGGGGGTGTGCGGGCTCGTACGGTCGCGCTGCCCGGTCGCGGTGGGGTGGTAGAGCACCTCGCCCTTCCGCCAGGGCATCACCACCGCCCAGCTGTCCCGCACCGCGATCCGGTGGACCTGCGGGACGATGGCCGTGTGCCGTACGGCCCGGTGGAACGCCCAGCCGCGTTCGAGCGACTGGCGGGCTCGGTCGGTGACCGCTTCCTTGACGAACCAGCACGCGCCGTCGAGCAGGCGCACGCCGTACGACACGCATCCGGAGTCCTGCTCCCGGAACGCGGTGAACACCTCACCCACCCGGCCCAGATACGGCTCCACGGAGGAGACTTCGTCGACTGCAAGCAAGGGATGGAGGACCATGGACGCCAGCTTGCCCTACCGGAGGTCAGGACGACGCGCGCGCCACCAGTTCCGTGGGCAGGACCACCTGACGGCTCTCCAGGTCGCGCGAGGCGACGGGCCTGCGGTCCGCGATCTCGCCCAGCAGGAGGTCGATCATGGCGCGCCCCATCTCCTCGATCGGCTGGCGCACGCTGGTCAGCGGGGGGTCCATGTGGCGGGCGATGGCCGAGTCGTCGTAACCGACCAGCGCCACGTCGTCAGGTATCCGGCGGCCCGCCTCGCGCAGGACCTGGCGGGCGCCCGCCGCCATGACGTCGGAGCCGGCGAAGACCGCGTCCAGGGTGGGGCAGCGGGCGAGCAGCTCCGTCATCGCCCGGCGGCCGCCCTCCTCGGTGAAGTCGCCGGCCACGATCAGGTCCTCGTCGACCTCGCGGCCCGCGGCGCGCAGCCCCTCGCGGTACCCCTCGATACGGCGCTGGGCACCGAAGACGTCCAGGCGTCCGGCCAGATGGGCTATGGTCCGGCGACCCCGGGCGATCAGGTGTTCGACGGCGACCCGTCCGCCGCCGAGGTTGTCCGAGTCCACCGACGGCAGCGTCTCGCGCGCGGATCTGCGGCCGCTGATCACGGCCGGGATCTCCAGCTGGGACAGCAGGTCCGGGAGCGGGTCGTCGGCGTGCACGGAGACCAGCAGGACGCCGTCCACGCGGTGCGCGGCCAGGTACTGGGCCAGGCGCTGCCGTTCCCGGTCGCTGCCCGCGAAGATCAGCAGCAGCTGCATCTCGGTCTCGGAGAGCTCCGCGCCGACGCCCCGGAGCATGTCGGAGAAGTACGGCTCCGCGAAGAAGCGGGTCTCCGGCTCGGGGACCACGAGGGCGATGGCGTCGGTGCGGTTGGCGGCGAGCGCGCGGGCGGCCGTGTTCGGGACGTAGCCGAGTTCCGCCACGGCCGCCTGGACGGCGGCGCGGGTGGCGTCGCTGACCCGCGGCGAACCGTTGATCACCCGGGACACCGTGCCGCGGCCCACCCCGGCCCGCGCGGCGACCTCCTCGAGAGTCGGCCGTCCGCCACTGCGGCCCCGCGCTCCGTAGCCTGCCATGGTCCGCCTCCCTTCACACCGCGTCGCATCGCGTTGGCCTGGAATCTAACAGTCTTGATCCCCGCGCGATGCCCTGAGACGGTCCGGTAGGGCTCCGTCCGCCGGATTAGTTAACAGCCCGATAACCGAAGACAGGTCTCCGCGTCCTCACTCTTGACACCCCCGCGTGAACCGACGACTCTTCAACACATCACTTGTGGGAGCGCTCCCACGGTACCTGACAAAACACATCCCGCACGTTCCCCGCCCGAGCCGCAGCGAGTAACTAACGGGCCCAACAATGCAGTTGGCCGGGGGGTCGGCACGTCAGGGCAACAGGAGGATGCAATGCGAGCACGTACCCTTACCGCCCGCAGAGCGGTGGTCGTCACGGCCGTCGCAGCGCTGGGCGCCGGGCTGCTGACCGGCTGTGCCGACGACGGCGGTGACGACTCCGGCTCGTCGGGCGGCGGCAAGGGCAAGACCACGATCTCCCTTGGTCTGTTCGGCACGTTCGGCTTCAAGGAGGCCGGGCTGTACGACGAGTACGAGAAGCTCAACCCGGACATCAAGATCCAGGAGAACGTCACCGAACGGAACGAGAACTACTACCCGGCTCTCGTCAACCACCTCACCACGGGCAGCGGCCTCGCCGACATCCAGGGCGTCGAAGTCGGCAACATCGCCGAGGTCGTCGACACCCAGGCCGCCAAGCTCGTGGACCTGTCGAAGGTCGCGGGGGTCAACCAGAGCGACTTCGTCGACTGGAAGTGGAAGCAGGCCACCGCCAAGGACGGCCAGACGGTCGGGCTCGGCACCGACATCGGCCCCATGGCCATCTGCTACCGCAAGGACATGTTCGAGAAGGCCGGTCTGCCCACCGACCGCGAGGAACTCGCGAAGAAGTGGGACGGCGACTGGAACAAGTTCGTCGAGGTCGGCAAGGAGTACAAGAAGAAGGCGCCGAAGGGCACCACCTTCCTCGACTCCCCCGGCGGCCTGCTGAACGCGGTCCTCGGCAGCGAGACCGAGAAGTTCTACGACGCCTCCGGCAAGGTCGTCTACAAGGACAACCCGGCCGTGAAGTCCGCCTTCGACCTCACCGCGGGCGCGGCGAAGGAGGGCCTGACCGGCAACCTCACGCAGTTCCAGCCGACGTGGGACCAGGCGTTCGCCAACAGCAAGTTCGCGGCCGTCTCCTGCCCGCCGTGGATGCTCGGCTACATCGCGTCCAAGGCGAACCAGGACACCAAGGGCAAGTGGGACGTCGCCAAGGCGCCCAAGGGCGGGAACTGGGGCGGCTCGTTCCTGGCCGTGCCGAAGACCGGCAAGAACGTGAAGGAGGCGTCCAAGCTCGCCGCCTGGCTGACCGCGCCCAAGCAGCAGGCCACCCTGTTCGCCAAGCGGGGCAGCTTCCCGAGTGCCCAGAGCGCGTACGAGCTCCCCGAGGTGACCGGCGCCAAGAACGACTTCTTCGGTGACGCCCCGATCGGCACCATCTTCGCGGCGGCCGCCAAGGACAGCCCGGTCCAGGTGATCGGCCCGAAGGACCAGATCATCCAGCAGGGTCTGACCGACAACGGCGTGTTCCTCGTGACGAAGGGCAAGTCCCCGGCGGACGCCTGGAAGACGGCCACGAAGACCATCGACAACAACCTGGAGAAGTGACCGGTATGGCCACCCGGCACGACACCGCCGCGCCCCCCACCAAGGAGGGGGGCGCGGCCCCGGCCGGCCGCGTTCCGGCCGGTGCGCCCACGGAGGAGGAGGTCCGCCGCCGGGCCCGGCTCTCCCGCCGATGGCAGCGGGACCTGCGCTGGAGCCCGTACGTCTTCGCCTCTCCGTTCTTCCTGCTCTTCCTCGCCTTCGGCCTGTTCCCGCTGATCTACACGGGCTGGGCGTCGCTGCACACGGTGGAGCTGACGGCACCCACGGACATGGAGTGGGCGGGGCTGCGCAACTACACCCGCATCTTCGACGACGAGTTCTTCTGGAACGCGGCGAAGAACACCCTGACCATCGGCATCATCTCCACCGTCCCGCAGCTGCTGATGGCCATGGGCCTGGCCCACATCCTCAACTACAAGCTGCGGGCCTCGACCTTCTACCGGGTCGCGATGCTCGCGCCGTACGCGACGTCGATCGCCGCGGCCTCCCTGGTGTTCGTCCTGCTCTTCGGCCGCGACTACGGCATGATCAACTGGTCGCTGCACTTCGTCGGCATCGACAGCATCGACTGGCAGAACGACAAGTGGCCCTCGCAGATCGCCGTCTCGACGATCATCGTCTGGCGCTGGACCGGCTACAACGCGCTGATCTACCTGGCGGCCATGCAGGCCATCCCGCAGGACCTGTACGAGTCCGCGGCCCTGGACGGCGCTTCGCGCTGGAAGCAGTTCCTGCACGTCACGCTGCCGCAGCTGCGCCCGACCATCCTGTTCACCGTGGTCGTGTCGACGATCGGGGCGAGCCAGGTCTTCGGCGAACCGCTGCTGTTCGACCAGAACAAGGGCGCCTCCGGCGGCGCCGAGCACCAGTTCCAGACGCTCGGGCTCTATCTGTACGAACAGGGCTGGGTCAACCAGCACCTCGGGCGGGCCTCGGCCATCGCCTGGACCATGTTCTTGATCCTCATCGTGATCGGGATCGTCAACTACGTCATCTCGCGCCGGCTGCGCGCCAGTAGTTAAGGAGAACCGGCCGTGACGACGACCCTGACGACACCACCAGCCGACACCGTGCCCGCGGAGCCGAAACGCTCGCGGCGCCCCAAGTCCGCACGGGCGGGCGGACAGCTGCACGGCGGCCCGATCGCCTATCTGATCCTCGCCCTGTTCACCATCGGCTCGCTGTTCCCGCTGGTGTGGACGGCGATCGCCGCCTCGCGCGACACCAACCGGCTGGCGCAGACACCGCCGCCGCTCTGGTTCGGCTCCAACCTCTTCAAGAACCTGGACCTCGCCTGGGGCGACGCCAATCTCGGCGAGGCCATGTTCAACACCACGCTCGTGGCGGGCATCTCGGCGGCCACCGTCGTCTTCCTGTCCACGATCGCCGGGTTCGCCTTCGCCAAGCTGCACTTCCGGGGCCGCAGTGCCATGATGCTGATCGTCATCGGCACGATGATGGTCCCGCCGCAGCTCAGCGTGATCCCGCTGTACATGATGGTCGCCAAGCTCGACTGGACCGACCAGCTCCAGGCGGTGATCTTCCCGTCCCTGGTGAGCGCCTTCGGTGTCTTCTTCATGCGGCAGTACCTGATCCAGGCGCTGCCGAACGAGCTGATCGAGGCGGCCCGGGTGGACGGTGCGAGCAGCTGGCGGGTGGTCTGGCACATCGTGTTCCCGGCGGCCCGGCCCGCGATGGCCGTCCTCGGCATGCTGATCTTCGTGCAGACGTGGAACGACTTCCTGTGGCCGTTCCTGGTGCTGACGCAGACCGGCAACCCGACCGTGCAGGTCGCGGTGGCCGGCCTCGGCCGGGGCTACACCCCCGACCAGTCCCTGATCATGGCGGGAGCGCTGCTCGGCACGCTGCCGCTGCTGCTGGTCTTCGCCCTGTTCGGCAAGCAGATCGTCGGCGGCATCATGCAGGGCGCCGTCAAGGGCTGATCCCTCTCCGGGGGCCGGGTCATCGCCGCCCCGGCCCCCCGCCCTTCCCGTTTCTCTTCTCCGTCGGTCTCCCCGACCTCCTATGGGAGCGCTTCCATGCCTGAGCCCGTGACGTCCGTGTCCTTCCCTCCCGCCTTCCTCTGGGGCGCGGCGACCTCCGCGTACCAGATCGAGGGGGCGGTGCGGGAGGACGGCCGGACCCCCTCGATCTGGGACACCTTCAGCCATACGCCCGGAAAGACGGCGGGAGGTGAGACGGGGGACGTGGCGGTGGACCACTACCACCGCTACCGCGACGACGTGGCGATGATGGCGGACCTCGGGCTGAGCGCGTACCGCTTCTCCATCTCCTGGTCCCGGGTGCAGCCCACCGGGCGCGGCCCCGCCGTGCAGCGCGGCCTCGACTTCTACCGGCGGCTGGTCGACGAGCTGCTGGCGCACGACATCAAGCCCGCCGTCACCCTCTACCACTGGGACCTTCCCCAGGAGCTGGAGGACGCGGGCGGCTGGCCCGAGCGGGACACGGCGCTGCGGTTCGCCGAGTACGCGCAGATCGTCGGCGAGGCGCTGGGCGACCGCGTCGAGCAGTGGATCACCCTCAACGAGCCCTGGTGCAGCGCGTTCCTCGGGTACGGCTCGGGCGTGCACGCCCCCGGGCGGACGGACCCGGCGGCGTCCCTGCGGGCGGCCCACCACCTCAACCTGGCGCACGGGCTCGGCACTTCGGCGCTGCGCGCGTCGATGCCCGCCCGCAACACGGTCGCGGTGAGCCTCAACTCCTCGGTCGTCAGGCCGCTTTCGACGAGCCCGGCGGACCTGGCCGCGGTCCGGCGCATCGACGACCTGGCCAACGGCGTCTTCCACGGGCCGATGCTGCACGGCGCGTACCCGCAGACCCTGTTCGAGGCGACCGCGTCGGTCACCGACTGGTCGTACGTCCTCGACGGCGACCTCCAGCTGATCCACCAGCCGCTGGACGCGCTCGGCCTCAACTACTACACGCCGGCGCTGGTCTCGGCCGCGGAGGCGGAGCGGGCCGGGCCGCGCGCGGACGGCCACGGGGCGAGCCCCTTCTCGCCCTGGCCGGCCGCGGACGACATCGCCTTCCACCAGACGCCGGGCGAGCGTACGGAGATGGGCTGGACCATCGACCCGACGGGCCTGCACGAGCTGATCATGCGCTACACCCGGGAGGCGCCGGGACTGCCGCTGTACGTCACCGAGAACGGCGCCGCGTACGACGACAAGCCCGACCCCGACGGCCGCGTGCACGACCCGGAGCGGATCGCCTACCTGCACGGGCACCTCGCCGCGGTGCGCGACGCGATCACCGACGGCGCCGACGTGCGCGGCTACTACCTCTGGTCCCTGATGGACAACTTCGAGTGGTCCTACGGCTACGGCAAGCGCTTCGGCGCGGTCTACGTGGACTACGCGACCCTGGCCCGTACGCCGAAGTCGAGCGCCCACTGGTACGGGCAGGCCGCCCGGACGGGGACCCTGCCGTCACCGGTGGCCGCCGAGTAGACCGACCCGCGGGGGAACCGGGGGACGGGGGAACGGGGGGCACGGGGGGAACGGGGAAGCGGAGCGCGCCCCGGCCGGGTGGGGGGAGGTCCGGCCGGGTGGGGGGAGGTCCGGCCGGGGCGCGCTCTCCCCCGTGGAGGAAGGGCCTACGCGTGGGGGCTCACTTGTAGGCGCCGAAGGCCTTGGAGAAGGCGTTCTGGTCCTGGACGACCGAGCTGCACGTGGGGTCGGCGACGTTCTTCGCGCCGCCCGCACACTGCTTGTCGCGGGTCGCGGACCACATGGAGAGCCAGCCGAGGCCCTTGGACCTGGCGAAGTTCACGAGCTGCGTGGCGTCGTCGACCTTGAAGATCTCGCCTGCGACGTCGTTCACGCCGATCATCGGGGTGACGGCGACCGCCTTCCAGGCCGCGCTGTCGGAGAGGCCGAGGACGCCCCTGACCTGGGCCTGGGTCGCGGTGGCCGCCTGCTCGGCGTAACCGCCCATGTCACCGCTGTACGCGGGTCCGTAGTCCATCGCCATGATGTTGACGGTGTCGACGCTCACGCCGTTCGACCTGGCGTTGGAGAGCAGGCTCACGCCGTCCTGAGTCAGGCCCTCGGGCATCACCGGGAGGGTGAAGGAGACGTCCAGGCCGGGGTGGGCCTTCTGGAGCTTGGCGATGGCCTGCGCGCGGCGGGTGTTGGCCGCGGTGTTCGGCAGCGCCCCGCCCTCGACGTCGAAGTCGACCTTGGTGAGCTTGTAGGCGTCCACGGTCCTGGCGTACGCCGTCGCGAGCGCGTCGGCGGACGGGCAGGTCGTCGCGAGCTCCGAGCCGGCGGCGCCGCCGAAGGAGACGCGGACGTCGCCGCCCTTGGCCCGCAGGGCACCGATCTGTCCGGCGACCGCGTCGCTGCCGAGGTCGGTGACGCCGCCCCACTTGGGGGTGCAGCCGCCGCCGTCGGTGACGAAGGCGAGGTTGTAGTCCTTCACGCCGGTGGCCGAGGCGCTCGCGACCAGGTCGAAGGCGGGGTAGAGGGACGTGTCCACGTAGGGCGCGAAGCCGGCGTTCGTGGTGGTGCCGCTGCCGGAACTCTGGGACGGGGCGGGGCTGGTGGGGGCCGAGGTGCCCGGGCTCGGGTCCTTGGTGGGCGTGGCGCTCGGCCGGGGGGTCGCCGTCCCGCTCGGGCGGCCGCTGGGCTCGGGGGTCGCGCCGCCGTCCGCGGAGCAGGTGGCGTCGTCGATGCGGCAGCCGGTCGGGTCGGCGGTGCCGTTCACCACGAATCCGACGGTCACCGACTTGCCGGCGGCCAGGCCGTCCTTGTCCCAGGACGGCGGGGTCACGGTGACGTGCTGTCCGCTCACCTCGTACCGGCCGTTCCACAGGGAGCTGAGCTTGGCACCGGCGGGCAGGTCGAACTCCAGCGTCCAGTCCTTCCTGGCCTGGCCGCTGTCGTTCGTGACGACGTACTGCGCGGTGTAGCCGGTCGTCCAGTCGCTGGTCCTGGTGTACGCGGCGCCGACGCCGGCAGCCTGCGCGGTCCCGGTGAACAGGAAGGCGCCGCCACCGGCCACGGCCGCGGCGGCGATGCCGCCTATTGCCTTGTTCCTGCCACTGACCTTGCGCCGGTGCGTGCTGCTCATCGTGGTGCCTGCTTTCGCGGTGTCACGGGGGGTGGGTGCGAGCAGCACGCTAGCGATCGGGAATCGGGCAAACCGCTTGTTCCGGACGGCGGTCGGGGATCTTAGGGTGCGCTTAAGGAAGGCATCGGGGACCGTTAAAGGTCGAGACCAGTGTGCCCGTTCGGGGGCGGGCGGTGCCGCAGGAGGTGCCGCCCGAGGATGCGGCCACCTCGGCCGGTGGGCGTCAGCTCACGCCCGCTCCGCGCCTGCGGCGCCGTACGGAGCCGCGGTGGCCGCGCCTGACCGGGGCGCGTCCGGCCAGCTGGATCCAGATCCGCACCTCGGTGCCGCCCAGGACGGACGAGCCGATGCGCACGTCCCCGCCGGTCGACTCCGCGAGGCGGCGCACGATGTCGAGGCCGAGCCCGGTCGACCCGTCGCTGCCGGAGCCCCGGCCGCGCGCCATCGCCGCCTCCGGGTCGACGATCCCCGGGCCGGCGTCCGACACCAGCACGATCACCGCGTCCCCGCCGTTGTGCACGTCGACCGCGAAGGCCGTGCCCTCGGGGGTGTGCCGGAAGACGTTGCCGAGGAGCGCGTCGAGCGCGGCCACCAGGTCGGCCCGTGCCACCGGTATCCGCACCGGCCGGTCGACGCCCGCGACCCGGACCTTGCGGCCCTCGTCCTCGGCGAGCGCCGACCAGAAGTCCATCCGCTCGCGGACGACCTCGGACGCGTCGCACCCGGCGCCCGCGCCGATGGCCGCGGTCTGCGGCTTGGCCTCCCGGGCCGTCCGGATGATCGTGTCGACCTCGCGCTCCAGCTGCGCGACCGCGGCCCGGGTCTGGTCGGCGGCCGGCCCGTCGCCGAGGGAGGCCGTGTTCAGCCGCAGCACGGTCAGGGGCGTACGCAGCCGGTGGGAGAGATCGGCGGCCAGCTCCCGCTCGTTCGCCAGGAGCTGGACGACCTGGTCGGCCATGGAGTTGAACGCGACGGCGGCCAGCCGCAGTTCGGTCGGTCCTTCCTCCGGTACCCGGGCGCCGAGTTTCCCCTCCCCCAGCTCGTGCGCGCCCTCGACCAGGCGCTGCGCGGGCTGCACCATCCGCACGCCGAGGCGGTCGGCGACCGCGACCGAGCCGATGACGAGGGCGACACCGACGGCGGCCAGCACCGCCCAGGCCGTCCCCACGCCGTTGCTGACGTCGGATTCGGGGACGTACACCTCGACGACCGCTATCTCGCCGGAGCTCAGCGCGGTGGGCTGGAGCAGGGTGGAGCCGCCGGGCACCTCGGTGGTGGTGGCCCGGCCGAGCTCGCGGGTGGTGGTGATGTCCTTGCCCGCGGCGCGCTGCCTGCCGATGTCGACCGCGGCCGCGTCACCGGAGGCGGGTATGTGCACGGCCATGCCCGCGTCGGACCCGGCGGAGGCGACGACGCGCTCCAACTGGTCCCGGTCGGTGGTGATGGAGAGCGCGGGCGCGACGGCCGCCGCCTCCCGCTCCGCGTTCGAGAACGCCCGGTCCCTGGCCATCTCCTTGATGACAAGACCGAGCGGGATCGCGAAGGCGACCACGACCATCGTGGTGACCGCCACGCACACCTTGACCAGCGCCCACCTCATCGCGCCCGCCTCGTCTCCCGCCTCATGGCGCCGGCTCCACGCGCGGCGGCTCCAGCTTCACGCCGACCCCGCGCAGCGTGTGCAGGTAACGGGGCTTCGCCGCCGTCTCGCCCAACTTGCGCCGCAGCCACGACAGATGCACGTCTATCGTCTGGTCGTCGCCGTAGGCCTGCTGCCACACCTCGGCGAGCAGCTCCTTGCGCGCCACGACCACTCCGGGGCGGCCGGCCAGGAAGGCGAGCAGGTCGAACTCGCGGCGCGTGAGGTCCAGTCGCACGCCGTCCAGCTCGGCCTGTCTGCGCAACGGGTCGACCGACAGGCCGCCGACCCGGAGCACGGAGGACGGGGGTGCCTCGCCCACGGCGGCCCGTGAGCGCCGCAGGACGGCCGCCATGCGCGCCGACAGGTGCTCGACGGAGAAGGGCTTCGTCAGGTAGTCGTCCGCACCGTCGTTCAGCAGCCGGACGATCTCCGTCTCGTCGTCCCGTGCGGTGGCGATGATCACCGGGACGTCCGTGATGCCGCGGAGCATCTTCAGGGCCTCGGACCCGTCCAGATCGGGCAGTCCGAGATCCAGGATGACCACGTCGAAGGAGAAATGGGCGACCTCGCGCAGGGCCTCGAGGGCCGTGCCGACACTGCGCACGGTGTGCGCGGCATCGGTCAGATGCCGGATGAGGGCCGAGCGCACGAACTGGTCGTCCTCGACCACGAGCACACTTGCCATGGGCGGCACCGTACGCCATCCGGGGGACGCCGGTCCGGTGCCTGTGGACAACTCCGGGTGTGACGCGTGCATGAGACACCTGTGGGGCGCGTGGGGCAGTATGGCCGCGATGCGCAGAGGTCTCGTACACGTACTCGCGTGGTCGCTCGCCACGGGCGCGGCGGTCACGCTGTCGTGGTGGGGTGTCCACACGGTGATGGCGGGGACCGCCTACGACCCACCGCGTGCCCTGCCCATCACGGCGGCCGACGCCACCACGCAGGAGCCGAGGCCGCTGGCCTCCTCGACCAGCCGTCCCGCACCGTCGAGGAGCGCCTCCAAGAAGCCGCCGAAAAGTCGCCGGCCGGCCACGACGCCGACCCCGTCGCCCTCCCGGTCTGCGTCCCCGGGGCCGGGCCCCAGCGCCTCGTCCGCCGCCTCCTCCGGGCAGGTCAAGAGCTATGACACGGACGGCGGGCGGGCCGTCTTCGACCTCGGCAGGGCGTCCGCGACCCTCGTCTCCGCGACGCCGGCGCCGGGCTGGTCGATGCAGGTGTGGAAGACGGAGACGTGGATCCGCGTGGAGTTCGCCTCGGGCGCCGACCGGGTGTCGGTGTTCTGCACGTGGCACGACGGGCCGCCGCGGGTCGAGATCGGCACCTACTGACGCGTTCGGCCCCTCGCCGCGCGCCCCCGCGGCGCACGGCGCACCACCGGGACAGCCCCGCGCGGCACCGGATCAGGCCCCGCCGGGCACCGGGTCAGCGGAACACCGACGGGGGCGGCGCGGGCGACGCCACCGCCGCCGCGTCCGTGACCGGCACCGCTCCACCGGTGAAGTCGGCGAGCGCGCGGCCGTGTTCGACGCGTCCGGGGTGCGGGTCCGAGGCCGCGCGCCGGGTCAGTTCGGCCACCGGGAGCGGGCGTCCGGAGGCGACCAGGACGGCGTTTCCGAAACGCTTGCCGCGCAGCACCGTGGGGTCCGCGACCAGGGCCAGTTCGGGGAAGACGCTCGCGGCCGTGGCGATCTGGCCGCGCAGATGGGCGAGCGGCGGGCCGTCGGCCAGGTTGGCGGCGTAGAGGCCGTCGGCCCTGACGACCCTGCGGACGTCGCCGAGGAACTCGACCGAGGTGAGGTGCGCGGGGGTGCGGGCCCCGCTGAACACGTCCGCGATCACCAGGTCCGCCCAGTCGTCCGGCACCTTGGCGAGGCCTTCGCGGGCGTCCGTGGAACGCACCCGGATCCGGGCGTTCGGGTCCAGCGGCAGCTCGCGGCGGACCAGTCGGACGAGGGCGGCGTCGCGTTCGACGGCCTGCTGGGTGGAGCGGGGACGGGTGGCGGCGACGTAGCGGGCGAGGGTGAGGGCCCCGCCACCGAGGTGCACGACGTGCACGGGCCTGCCGGGCGGGGCGGCGAGGTCGATGACGTGGCCGAGGCGGCGCTGGTACTCGAAGCCCAGGTACGCCGGGTCGTCGAGGTCGACGTGCGACTGCGGGGCGCCGTCGATGAGCAGCGTCCAGGCACGCGCCCGGTCCCGGTCGGGTATCAGCTCGGCGAGCCCGCCGTCGACCGGCTCGACGACACCCCCGGAGCCCTCCTGCCCACGCCGCGCGCCGCGGCCGCTCTTCGACTTGCCCATCCGGCCATTATCGACGCGCGGGGGGAGGCCGGCCCACCGGCGGCGGAGCGTTCCACGTGGGCGGGTGCGGGGGCCGGGGTCAGCGGCAGTTGTCGGCGGCCTCGATGAGGCGGGCCGCCTCCCCGAGCGCCGCGCGCAGCACCGCCGGGTCCGTCGCGAGGTCCGCGTCCCCGGGCGGGAGCAGCCAGTCGGAACCCTCGACCGGCGGCTGAGGGGCGAGGCTCACCCCGCGTCCGTTGGTCTGCGTACAGGTGCTGCCCGGCATGTCCCAGGCGTCGGCGGTGCCGGGCGGCACCAGGAAGCCGAGGGTGTCGCAGTTGTCGTCGTGCAGGACGGGCCCGACACAGTCGCCGGAGCCTCGGCGCAGGATGTCGACCGCCTCCAGTCCCTGCCGCGCCGGGACGGTCACGAGATCGCAGTCGGCGTCCTGCTGTGGTGGCACACCGCACTCCGGGTGCGGTCCGTACCGCGCCGTACGGAACTCGGTGCTCTGCCTGGTCTCCATCCCGGCGTCCGACACGGAACCCTCCTCCTGACGAGTAGGTCGGGAGTACGGGCGGCTCCCGGTCCGCAGGGTTCAACGCGTCAGCGTGTCAACGGCTACGGCGGAAGTCCGCCGCAAAGGATGGCAGTTCATGGCAGATCGGGGATGAGATATCCGTTTTGTAGCTAAACCCGGGGTGCCGGCATCCTCACAACAGGTACGTTCTTGCCCGCTGGACCCACGGCGACGATCGGGTAGCAATCGGACAACTCGCCTCGGGTCCGGCATGGTTGGACGGTTCGCGAGAGAGGGCCCGGCCATGACGTCGTCGACGGTGACCTCGGCCGGGCACCCCCGGCCGCCACGGCCGAACCTCGCCTTCCGGCGGCTGCGCGGGCACCGCTCACCGGGCGAGTTCGCCGCCGTGGTGCGGCGGGCAGCGCGGGAGATCGGGGAGCGGGTCAGCTGCGACGCGCGGTACATCGGCCGCGTCGAGGCGGGCGAGATCCGCTGCCCCAACTACGCGTACGAGCGGGTCTTCCTGCACATGTTCCCCGGCCGCACGCTCGCCGACCTGGGCTTCTCACCCCGTGCGTCGGTACGCGGCCGGGGGGCGCGCCCGCCGGACGAGGCGCCCCCCGGGCCCCTCGCGTGCCGCTTCGGCGGCCCGCATGAGTCGCGGGAGGCGGGCGACCCGTATGACACGCAAGACACGTGCGACACGCACGAGTACCACGATCGGAATCACGAGGAGAGCGACGTGCAGCGTCGCGCGTTCATGACCGGCGGCACCGCCACCGTGGCTGCCGTCTCCCTGAGCCCCCTGGGGCTCACCGGCGCACCCGCCACAGCCGCGGAAGATCCGGTCCGCCGGGCCGGGTCGTCCGAGGCAGGTGCCGTCGAGGAAGCCGTCCGCAGGATCCGGGTGCTCGACGACCGGCACGGCGCGGACGGCCTGTACCGGCGTGCCGCGGCCCCGCTGCGCGCCGCGTACGCGCTGCTCGACGCGGGCACGATGCGGCAGACGACCGCCGACCGGCTGTACGCCGGCGCGGGTGAACTGGCCATCTCCGTGGGGTGGCTGGCCCATGACTCGGGCCGTTTCGACGACGCCCGCTCGCACTACGCGGAGGCGCTGGCGACGGCCCGGCTGGCCGGGGACGCCGGCCTGGAGGCGCATGCCTTCTGCAACACCTCCTTCCTCGCCCGGGACGCGGGCCGCCCGCGTGAGGCGGTGCGGGCGGCCCAGGCGGCCCAGCGCGTGGCCCGGACCCTCGGCTCGCCCCGTCTGCTGTCCCTGCTGGCGCTGCGGGAGGCGGGCGGCTGGGCGGGCCTCGCCGACCGCACCGGCTGCGAGCGCGCGCTGGCCCGCGCGCAGGCCCTCTTCGGGCGGGGCGCAGCGCCGGCCGATCCGGAGTGGATGAGTTTCTACGGAGAGGCCGAACTGGCGGCGCTGGAGGCGCAGTGCTGGTCGACGCTCGGCGACTGGCCCCGCGCGGCCCGGCACGCCCGGCGCGCCGCGCACCTCCAGAACCCGCACTTCACCCGCAACATCGCCCTCTACACGGCCGAGCTCGCCGATGACCTGGCGCGCGGCGGCCGGCCCGACGAGGCCGCCACGGCGGGCCTGCGCGTCCTCGGCCTGCTCGACGAGGTCCAGTCCTCCCGCGTCCAGTCGATGCTGGCGGGCACGGTGCGGGTGCTGCTCCCGCACCGGCGGGCGCCGGGGGTGTCCGCGTTCCTGGACAGACACGCGAGCCTGCCGCGCACGGCGTGAACGGCGGTTTTGGGGCGGGTCAGCCCGGCAGGTGCCCGCAGTCGTTCCACGTCTCGATCGCGGGCTCGCCGTAGGCCCAGCCGAGGACCGAGAGGGAGGTCGGGTTGAGGCGGATGCGGGCGGCGAAGTCGATCGGGAGGCCGAGCCAGCGGGCGCCGATGGAGCGGAGGATGTGCCCGTGGGCGAAGACCAGGACGTCACGGTCGGCGGCGCGGGCCCAGGCGACCGTCTCGTCCGCGCGCGCGGTGACCTGCTCCAGGGTCTCGCCGCCCGGGACACCGTCGCGCCAGATGAGCCAGCCCGGCCGGATCGCCTGGATCTCGGCCGGCGTCAGGCCCTCGTACGTGCCGTAGTCCCATTCCATGAGCGGGTCCCAGGTGCTCGCCCGCTCGCCGAACCCGGCCAGTTCGCACGTCTCACGCGCGCGCGTCAGCGGACTCGTGCGCACCTCGAGGCCGGGCAGGGGGTCGAACGGTGCGCGGTGGAGCCGCTCACCCAGTAGTTTGGCTCCGCGCCGGCCCTCCTCCAGGAGCGGGACGTCCGTCCTGCCGGTGTGTCTGCCGGACAGGGACCATTCCGTCTGTCCGTGCCGGGCCAGCAGGATGCGCGGTGCCATGAGGAGCCCTTCCGGGGGAAATGGGAGGCGGATGTCTCCATCATCGCGCACGCTTGCCCGAGGCAACCCGGCGGGCGATTTTGGCGTCTTCGAGGACCGGGGGCGCCCACGGGGCGCGCGCCCATGCACCGTAAAGTGGCCGAGCGGGCCATCGGCCCAGGTCGGCAGAAGGTCGGCAGTCAGAAGGGGGAGGGCGATCGGATGCCGCAGACCGAGGCACCCGGCACCGGTGCGGTCGCACGCACCCGATTGCGCTGGTGGACCGAGCTCCCGCTCCTGGTGCTGGTGTACGCGTGCTACTCGGCGGGCCGGCTGCTCGCCCGGGGTGACGTGGCGGGCGCCGTCGACCACGGCCTGGCCCTCCTCCGCGTCGAGAAGTTCCTGCGTCTCAACGCCGAGCATCCGCTGAACCGTCTCTTCACCCACCACGCCTGGCTCGGCGTACCCGCCGACTTCTGGTACGCCTCCCTGCACTACCTGGTCACGCCGGTGATCCTGGTGTGGCTGTTCCGCTCCCGCACGGTCCGCTACCGGGCGGCCCGCACCTGGCTGATGACCTCCACGTTCATCGGCCTGATCGGCTTCACCCTGCTGCCCACCTGCCCGCCCCGGCTGCTGACGGCGAGCCACGGCTTCGTCGACACGATGGCGCAGTACAGCGACTACGGCTGGTGGGGCGGCGAGGCGAGCGCGCCGCGGGGCATGGGCGGCATGACGAACCAGTACGCGGCCATGCCGAGCCTGCACGTCGGCTGGTCGCTCTGGTGCGGCGTGATGCTCTGGCGCCACGGCCGCACCCCGCTCGCCAGGATCGCGGGCGTCATGTACCCGCTGCTGACCACGGTCGTCGTGATGGGCACCGCGAACCACTACTTCCTCGACGCGGTCGCCGGGGCCGCCGTGATGGGCATCGGACTGGCACTGACCCCGCTGGTGCTGCGGTTCGCGGACTCCGCGAAGGCACGCGTGGGCGCCCGTCTCGCACCGGTCGCACTCGCCTCGCGGGGCGCGGGTTCCCCCATTGTCAGTGCGGAGTGCAAGACTTCCGCGGGTGAGCGAATTCCCCGACAGCGCCAGTCCTCCACCGGGCCGGGAGCCGAGCCGGACACCTCTCCCGCCGAAGCGGGGGAAGGCGCTGCGGCACCGGCTCGCTGAGCTGCGCGGCCCGGACGTCCCGCCGAAGGCACTCGACGCCCGGGCCCTCGCCGCGCTCGCCGCGAATCCGGGCTGCGAGCGCCGCGCCCTCCTCGACGGCGCCGGGGTCGACAAGGCGAAGCTGGCCGACGCGCTGGGCTCCCCGTCGGCCTTCGGCCAGTCACAGTTCGCCTTCACCCGGGGCAACGCGTTCGAGGCCCGGGTCAAGGCCGACGGCGGCGCGGAGCTGCTGCGGCTCGTGCACGAGACGCTGGACCCGCGGGCCGAGCCGCCCGCCGCAGGTCTCGTCCCCGACCTCACCGCCGCGGGCCCCGAGGGACGCGCCGCCCGTACGGCACTCGCGCTGCGCGAGGCCACCGGGGCCGCCGCGTGGACCCTGCTCGACCACCCGATGCTCGCCCTGGACGTGGCGGGCTCCCCCGCCTTCCTGGAGCCGGACGCGGTGGTCGTGCACCCCGACGGCAGCTGGACGGTCGTCGAGATCAAGTCGTTCCCGATGCTGGACGGTTCGGCCGACCCCGCGAAGGTGGGCGCCGCCGCCCGCCAGTCCGCGGTGTACGTGCTTGCGCTGGAGCGCGTCGCGTCGCTGATCGACCCCGCACCCGAGGTGCGGCACCAGGTGCTGCTGGTGTGCCCCAGGGACTTCTCCAACCTCCCCGCGGCGTCCGCCGTCGACGTCCGCAAGCAGCGCTCGGTGACCCGCCGCCAGCTCGCCCGGCTCACCCGCGTCGAGGACATCGCCGACGCCCTCCCCGCGGGCACCTGCTTCGCCCCCGACCTGCCCGCCCCCGACCTCACCACCGCCGTCGAGTCGGTGCCCGCGGCCTACGCCCCCGAGTGCCTCGCCGCCTGCGAACTGGCCTTCCACTGCCGGGAGCGGTCCCGCGGCGAGCGCGCGGTGACGGCCCTCGGGCGCTCCCTGCGTGCCGAGCTCGGCCAACTGGCCACCGTCGACGACGTGCTCGCCGCGGCCCGCGGCGAGGCCGGGGACCCGGACGACCCCGCGGTGGCCGCCCTGCGCAGAGCGGCCCGGCTGCGGGCCGAGGCGCTGCGCGGACGCACGGTGCCCCCGCAGGGCCGGGAAGCGCTCCCGGAGGCCGCCCCGTGTCGCTGATCACCACGCTGGCCCGCCTCGAAGCCGTCAGCAGCGGGCGCGCCCAGCCCGCCGCCACCGTCCGGCACCGGCACCTGTCCGAGCGCCCCCTCGTCTTCGTGCCGCTGACCACGGCGGGCGAGGCCGGGGCCCCGCTCGGGGCGCTCGTCGGCACCGACCGTGACGCGCCGCGGCTGCTCGTCGTGGCGCAGCCGCGGGACCGGGACCTGCGGTTCGCGTTCCTCGCCGAGCTGGCCGGGGTCGTCCTGCCGTACATCGACTCCTACGCGGACGCCGTCGAGGCCGCCGAGCGCACCGAGACCGACCCCGAGACCGGCAAGCGGGTCAAGGTCGAGGTCGACCTGTGCGCGGACGCGCCCCAGTTGATCGTGCCGAGCCGCTCGGGCGTCGAGTTCGTCCGGCTGCTGGGGCGCTCCATGCGGTTCCGGCGCACCGCCGAGGAGGAGCCCGAGGCGCCCCATCCGGCGCCGCCCCGGGTGCCGTTGCTCGGACGGTGGCTGACGCACTACGGGGAGCGGGCCAGGGTGCCCGGCTCCTCCCTGCTGCTCGCGCTCTCCGACGTGCTGTCCCGGCACTGGGCCACCGGCCAGAGCAGCCTGGAGGACCAGCACCTGGGCGCGCTGCTCGCCTGGATCGACCCGGCGCCGGGCGAGTCGGGCGCGGCGGCGGCCCTGCGGGCGGAGCTGCTGCGCGACGCGGCGGGGCAGCTCGTGTGCCCGCCGGCCGGCCCCGCCACCGACCCCGCCTTCGACAACAAGCTGCTGGCGCCCGCCATCGAGCGGTACGACCGCGCGCGTACGGCGCTGGCCGCCGCCGAGGACGGTCTGGAGGCCGACGAGCGGCTCGGTGAACTGACCGTCGCCGAGCGGGAGATCCGCGCCCTCGTGGAGAGTCGCACCCGGCCCACCTGGGACGCGGTGTGGCGCGGGCTCGACCTGCTGCGGGCGCTGCCCGAGGGCGCGCACGTCACCGACCGGTGGACCCGCGACCGCTGGTCGTTCACCGGCCACCGCGACCGGGTCGTCGCCGGTGAGCCCCCGCAGCCGCGCCGCGACGACGCGGTCACCGCCGCGAACAAACTCGCCACACGCGAGCGGGAACAGGCCCGGCTGGAAGCACAGGAGGCCCTGGACGACCCGCTCGTGATGGCCGGACGGCGGCTCGCCGGGGAGGCGTTCGCGGGCGAGGTGACGGATGTCGTCATGGCGTACAGCGAGGGCAAGCGGCCAAGCCCCCGCCCGCTGGTGAGCGTCCACACCGACGACCGGCCGCATCTCGGCGAGCGCACGAAGGTCTACCGGTCGCTGGGCGGCAAGCCGCAGGCCGCCGAGTTCGTCACGTACGAGGAGCACGGGGAGGCCGGTACCGGCGGTCTCGTCGTGCTGCGGATCGTCGACAAGATGGGACGCGGCAAGGAGCCCGAGGCCGGCTCCGTGCCGGAGAAGGGGGACCCCGTCTGCTTCACCCTGTTCGAGCACGAGCAGCGGGGCGGCGCGAAGCTGCCCGACCCGGAGGAGACGCCGTGGACCCACGGCGGACCTCCGGGTGAGGCCGTGACGGCGCCCGCCCCCGATCCGGTGACCGAGGAGGACGTCCTGTGACCGGTCTTTCCGCCGTCCCGGCCGACCCCGGCGCCGCGGCCGGCCGTGCCACCGAAGCGATCCTGCGCGACACCCTGCACGGCACGCACCGGGGGGTCGTCGTGGACTCGCCGCCCGGCGCCGGCAAGTCCACGCTCGTCGTGCGGGCCGCGCTCGAACTGGCCGCGGCCGGACGGCCGCTGATGGTCATCGCCCAGACGAACGCGCAGGTCGACGACCTGGTCCTGCGGCTCGCCGAGACGGACCCCGAGGTGTCCGTCGGCCGGCTGCACAGCAGCGACCCCGACCCGTACGACAAGGCGCTGGACGACCTGGCGAACGTCCGGAAGTCCGCGAAGGCGGCCGACCTCGCGGGCCTGTCCGTGGTCGTCTCGACGGCGGCCAAGTGGGCCCATGTGAAGGGCGTGGAGCCCTGGCGGCACGCGATCGTCGACGAGGCGTACCAGATGCGCTCGGACGCGCTGCTCGCCGTGGCGGGCCTGTTCGAGCGGGCGCTGTTCGTGGGCGACCCGGGGCAGCTGGACCCGTTCTCGATCGTGGGTTCGGAGCAGTGGGCCGGGTTGTCGTACGACCCGTCGGCGTCGGCGGTGACCACCCTGCTCGCCCACAACCCCGAGCTGCCGCAGCACCGCCTGCCGGTGTCGTGGCGGCTGCCCGCCTCCGCGGCGCCGCTCGTCTCGGACGCGTTCTACCCCTACACGCCGTTCCGCAGCGGAACCGACCACGGCGACCGCCGGCTCCGCTTCGCCGTCCCCTCGGACGGTTCGGGCCCGGACCGGGTGATCGACGAGGCGGCGGAGGCGGGCTGGGGCCTGCTGGAGCTGCCCGCCCGGCACACTCCTCGTACGGACCCGGAGGCGATCCGCGCGGTCGCCGGGGTCGTCCGCAGGCTGCTGGACCGGGGCGGGGCGGCCACCTCGGAGCGGTCGCCCGGACCGGTGCCGCTGACCGCCGACCGGATCGCCGTCGGCACGGCGCACCGCGACCAGGCCGCCGCCGTCCGGGCCGCCCTGACCGCGCTGGGCGTCGCGGACGTCACCGTCGACACGGCGAACCGGCTCCAGGGCCGCGAGTTCGACGTGACGGTGGTCCTGCACCCGCTGTCCGGGCGGCCCGACGCGACGGCGTTCCACCTGGAGACGGGCCGGCTGTGCGTCCTCGCCTCCCGGCACCGGCACGCCTGCATCGTGGTGTGCCGGGCGGGCGTGTCGGACCTGCTGGACGACCACCCGTCGACCGAGCCGGTCCAGCTCGGAGTCACGGTCAAGTTCCCCGACGGCTGGGAAGCCAACCACGCGGTCCTGGCCCGCCTCTCGGAACACCGGGTGGCCTGGCGACCCTGACCGCCCCTCCGGCGGCCTCCCCGGGCAGGCGATCAGCGAGACGCCGCCCCTCAGCCGGACGGAGTCCGGCACGCCGCCGCAGGCGGCCAACGGTTGCAGCCCCGACGGCTGGGAGGCCAACCACGCGGTCCTGGCCCGCCTCTCGGAACACCGGGTGGCCTGGCGACCCTGACCCTGGCCGCTGCCACGGGGGTCTCGCGGAAGCCGGCGCCCGTGACCGAGGTTGTTGCCCCGGGGCCCTCTTGCACCGACAGGGGACAATGGACGGTGGCCCGCGCCGGACGCGGGGCACCGGAACCGTACGAGGAGGAGAAGACATGGCGGAGCCCACGCCGCGTCGGAACGAACCGCGGCTACGCCCCGCGCCCCTGCTCTTCGAGCCGGCGGAGGCCGCCGGCGACCCGGAGCACTTCTTCGACCTGGAGTCGATAGACGACCCGCGGGCCCTGCTCGCGCGGGCCACCGAGCTGACCCAGGCGTTCCGCGCCGCGGCCGACCGGGCCGTGGAGTTCCAGGCCATCGCCGCCGCCCAGCTCGCCGACCCGCGCCGCTTCGACCGGCTGACGGCCGCCACCATCGCCGAGCGCGCCGAGTGGACCGAGGACTACGCGAAGAAGATGGTCGAGTTCGGCCGCGACCTGCTGCGCAGCGGCACGGACGGAAGCGGCCGCAGCCACGGGCACGGGATCGGCGACCACGCCTGAGCGCGCCCCGCACGGGCACGCGCCGTCGGACGCCTGGAGCTCGGGCGTGCGCCGCCGCACGCCCGAGCCCGGGCACCCCGGACGCCCGAGCACGCGGTGCGCGAGGCCCCACCCGGTCCGGTGCCGCCCGGTGGCCCAATCGGTCCGGTGCCGCCCGGTGGCCCAACCCGGTCCGGTGCCGCCGGGGGGCCCAACCCGGTCCGGTGCTGCCCGGTGGCCCGGCACGGGCGACCCACAAGGCCCCCCGGCATATGCCAGGCGGGCAAGATACTCCCCTCTCCACCTCCCTGTCCCGGATTTCGGCAACTCTCCGGAACGGAACGCTCACACCGGGTAGATCTTGACGGCATGAGCAGCTCACGGAACCTCGCAGGCACGTCCCCGCACGGCTCCGGCGTGGGCGCGCCGCCCTCCGACCGCTTCGACGCCTCGGGCGTCACTCTCGACGCCTCGGGCGTCACTCTCGACGCCCCGGGCGTCACCGCGGAGGGAGCCGCCTGGCTGGCCTCCGCCGGCACGCACCCGCGCAGCACCCTCGCCCTCTGGCAGGAGCGGCCCGGCGCCCCGGTCGTCCTGCCCTGCGGCACCGCCTTCGACGTCGTCAACGCCCCCGCGACCTTCGGACGGCGGATGCTCGACCGGCTGTGGGACGAGGGCCCCGGTTCGGGTCCGGTGGCCGCGTACCGCGGACGGATGCTCCTGTTCGCGGCGCCCGGCACGGCGCAGCGGTTGCCGTCCCTCCTCCGGTGGGAGGACTGGGGCTCCCGGGCGGACGGGAGCCCCGGCCGGTGCGGCGCGATTCCGCCGCTGCTGTGCCACGGCACGGGTGACGCCGTGACCGTGCCCGCCCTGTCCGCGGCGTCGGCCGAGAGCGCCCCTGACCGGCCGGAATGCCGCTGGCTCGTGGCTCCCGACACCCGCGGGCCCTGGCTCCCCGGGCCCGAGGTTCTGCTCTGGGCGGCCGTCCGGGCGGCCCGCGCGGCGGCCTCCGCGGCGGTGCGGATATCGATTTTTCCTCCCGCCGATCAGGGTGCTAAGGTCTACGACGTCAGCAGGCGCCGCTAGCTCAGTTGGTTAGAGCAGCTGACTCTTAATCAGCGGGTCCGGGGTTCGAGTCCCTGGCGGCGCACGTTGGCGATGGCGAGGCAAGTTCGCGGAAACGCGAATCTGTCTCGCCATCGTTGTTTTCGCGAGTGCCTCCTTTGTTTTCGCGATTGCCTTCGATTGCTTTCGCGCCGGGCTCAATGAGGCGTGATCTTCACCGTCCAGGAGCCGGACGCCGTGCGGTCCTCCACCTCGACGGTGACGTTCTCGCCCGGCACCGTGAAACTCTCGCCGACTCCGACCGGGGCGTCCGCCAGGGGCGGGTAGACCGAGTCGCCCCAGCAGCCCTCGGAGCGGGGGTGCGCGTCGAGCACCTCGATGGGGCCGCCCCCGGACTCGGCCTCACTGCGCACGCGGTACACGAGGACCCCCTGCGTGCAGGTCGAGCCGTCGTTGCCCGCCGGGGCTCGCACCTCGATGCCGAGCGCGCTGTCCGGGCCCGTGCGGACCACGGCGAGTTTCGTGCCGCGTCCCGCGCCCAGGGTGTGCGCGCCCAGGCCGACGGCCGGTATCCCGGAACCGATCGGCCGCTCGGACGAGCCGGCGATCCGCCCGCCGGAACCGACGGGCTGCGCGCCCGGTACCAGGGCCCGGCGTCCCGGGCCTGAGCCGCCCGAGCCCGCGCCCGCGCCTGCGTCCGCGCCCGCGGCCGGCGCCTGTTCGCCGGATCCCGGGACGCGCCCGGCGGGCCGGGGCGGGACCCCCGCGGCACCCGGCGCCCCGGACTCGGCGGCCTCCGTCACCGATGGGCCCGCGGCCGCCGTCCCCGCCGGTCCCGTGGACAGCGGTTCGAGGGTGAGGCGGGTACTGCCGGAGCCCTTGACGCAGGTGACCTGGTGCGGATCCAGCCAGCCCAGTTTCCACTTGTGCCAGCCGAACAGGTCCGGTGAGAGGCCGAACTGACTGCCCATGAGATCCCAGTCGCCGACGTGCGTGTCCCAGTCGCCCTTGCCGTCCGTGGGGCGGTGATAGAGGTCGGGCAGATCGAAGACGTGGCCCGTCTCGTGGGCGAGGACCAGGCGGTCCGGCGGGTGTTTCTCGAAGACCGTGACCACGCGCCGGATCTCCTTGCCGTCGGCGCGCAGCGGGGTGTCGAGGTTGACCACCTTCGTCGCGTCCGAGTCGACGCCCGGCGCGTCCGGATCGGCCACGAAGTAGACGATGTCGTACCGCGAGAAGTCGATCCGGCCGTCAGCCGCCCTCAGGGCGTCGCGGAGGTAGGCGCCCCGGTGCGCGGCGTTCCAGTCGCGCCGTATGGCGTACGCGGTGGAGGCGCGCGGCATCCGGATCCACCGGCGCTGCGGATGCGGGCGCAAGGTGAACTTGCCGTAGGAGGCACGTTCGAAGAAGCGGGTGGTGTCCGGGAAATAGTCGGCGGTGAGTTCGTCGGGTGTGGTCGTGGGGGCCGAATCGGGGAAAGAAAGGAACACCATGACCGCGTCGAGGGCGCGGGTGGGGCGCGGATAGGAGGCGTTCCAGGTGTCGACGCCCTCCGAGTGGTGCGCCGGGGTCCGCCGCAGGACGCACGGCGCCGCGAGCGGTTCGGCGAGCGCGGGTGCGGTGACCAGGGAGGTGGCGGCCAGCGCGGTCATCGAGGTGAACGCGGCGGCGGTACTGCGCAACCGGGGCGCCCCGTCACGGGCGAGTCCCTTCAGGGCCTCGCGGGTGAGCCCCTTCAGTGGCAGCGGACGCGGCACGTCGACCTCCGGATGCGGTTGTCAGGACACCGCACCCAGCCTGTGGGTATTTGTAGTACTACGCCCTGTTTGTCTGCACCAGAAGAGTGAGGGTGCTCCGGAAGCGACACCCCCGAGCACTCACGGACCGTCACAAGCGATCGACTCGGTAAGGAAGCTGGCCAGGGGCGGGCAGAAACGATCTGCCAGCACGGGTGGCCGTTCCCGGACGCCGCACAGTGGCTGGAAGGCCCCGGGGGCAACCTCTATGATCGGCACACTTTCCTGCACGGGCCCGGCTTGTGCGGCCGTCCCCCGTTCGGCCGAGTACCCCGACGAGACTTATACGAAGAACGAGTGCACTGCGGGAGCGAGCGGTGAGCGGAACCTCCGAAGGGCCGGCGCCCGCGGCGGACTTCGTCCGGCGGGCTGTCACAGAGCGTCACATCGACACACCTTCTCGTACGGTGATGTCGCCGCATCCGTCCGACGGAGCGCCCCCGGGCCCCGTCTCCGGGGAGGTCCACCGGGAGCATCCCCAGCCCCTCACCGACGCGGCGCCGGGCACCGGGCCCTCTCCTCTGCCGGGCCGCGCCCGCGGTGCCGCCTTCGCCGCCGCCCCCCTCGCCATGGCCGTCGTCGACCGCGCGGACGTGATCGTCACCGCCAACGAGACGCTCGGCCTGCTGCTGGGCACCGGCTCGGCCCCGCTCGACGGGCGGACCGCCTCCGACCTGGTGGACCTGGCGTCCGACGCCCGCACCTGGCACGCGTACCGCGAGGTGCTGCGCGGCCGGCAGGCGCGGCTGCGCTGCACGCGCCGGATCAGGCACCCCGACGGGCACTCCCTCTGGGTCCAGGTGACGGTGACCCCGCTGCCCGAGGAGGAGGCCGTCCTGATGTCGGTCGCCGACATCAGCTCACGCCGGGAACTCCAGGCGCGGCTGCGCCACTTGCAGATGCACGACCCGGTGACCCGGCTGCCCAACCGCACCCTGTTCTTCGAGCGCCTCACGGCCGCGCTGGAGACGGACGCGTACGAGGAGGGCGGCACCGGCCGGATCGGGCTGTGCTACCTGGACCTCGACGGGTTCAAGGCGGTCAACGACACCCTCGGCCACCGCGTCGGCGACCGGCTGCTGGGCGCCGTGGCCGAACGTCTGACGCGCTGCGCCGAACAGGCGGGTCACGCGCGGGCCGCCACGCCCCTGGTGGCCAGGCTCGGCGGCGACGAGTTCGCGCTGCTGGTCGAGGACTCCACCGGCACCGAACAGCTCGCCGACCTCGCCGAGTCCGTACTGAAGGCACTGGAGGCCCCCTTCGACCTGTCCGGCCGGCGGCTGTCGGTGTCGGCGTCCATCGGCGTGGTGGAGCGCCGTGCGGCGGGGACCACCGCGACCGGGCTGATGCAGGCCGCGGACACGACGCTGTACTGGGCGAAGGCCGACGGCAAGTCGCGCTGGACGCTCTTCGACCCGGAGCGCAACGCGCACCGCATGACGCGCCAGGCCCTGTCCTCCACCCTGCGCCCGGCCGTCGACCGCGGCGAATTCACCCTCGAATACCAGCCGTTGGTGAGCATGGAGGACGGCGGGGTGCGCGGGGTGGAGGCGCTGGTGCGCTGGAACCACCCGCAGTTCGGGATGCTGACGCCGAATCGGTTCATCGGTCTGGCCGAGGAGGACGGTTCGATCGTGCAGCTGGGCCGGTGGGTGCTGGCGACCGCCTGCCGGCAGGCCCGGCGCTGGCAGCGGGACCATCCGGACACGGACCCGATCTTCGTCAGCGTGAACGTGGCCGTGCGCCAGGTGTGGGACTCCGACCTGGTCGCGGACGTGGCGCAGATCCTCGCCGAGACGCAACTCCCACCGCATTTGCTCCAGTTGGAGCTGACGGAGTCCGCGGTGATGGGCTCGGCCGGGCGTCCGCTCCAGGCCCTTCAGGCGCTCAGCGACATGGGCGTACGGATCGCCATCGACGACTTCGGCACCGGCTACTCGAACCTGGCGTACCTGAGCCGGCTGCCGGTCTCGGTCCTGAAGCTCGACGGCTCCTTCGTCCGCAGCTTCCAGTACGAGAGCCTCGACGGCGCGGACGGCCACTCCGACTCCGCCGACGAGGTCATCGTCGAGGCCCTCGTCCAACTGGCGCACCGGCTGGGCCTGACGGTCACCGCCGAGTGCGTGGAGACGTCCGCGCAGGCGAACCGGCTGCGTGGAATCGGCTGCGACACCGGGCAGGGGTGGCTCTACTCCCGCCCGGTGGCACCGGAGCGCATCTCGGAACTGCTGGCGTCACCGGCCGTTCAGGCAGGCGCCGGCAAACCGTAGGCGTCCGCGATCAGTTCGTAGGAGCGCAGGCGCAGCTCGCCGCTGTGCGCGTTGCCCGTGATCATCAACTCGTCGGCGCCGGTGCGCTTCTGGAGGTCGTCGAGGCCGGCCCGCACCTCGTCGGCGGTGCCGTGGACGACGTTGGCGTTCCAGCCGTCGACGAACTCCCGCTCCATGGGCGAGAAGTCGTACGCCTCCGCCTCCTCGGGCGTCGGGACGAGGCCGGGGCGGCCGGTGCGCAGCCGGACCATGTTCAGGGCGGCGGCCAGGACCTGGCGGCGCGCCTCCTTCTCGTCGTCCGTGGCGAGGGCGGAGACCCCGATGAGTGCATACGGCGCGTCCAGCACCGCGCTGGGCCGGAAGGACTCACGGTAGAGGTCGAGGGCCGGGATGGTGTTGTGGGCCGAGAAGTGGTGCGCGAAGGCGAACGGGAGGCCGAGGACACCGGCGAGGCGGGCGCTGAAGCCGGAGGAGCCGAGGAGCCAGACCGGGGGCCGGTGCGGGGACTGCACTCCGCCGGGCGAGGTCGACTGGACCGGGCCGGGGACCGCGTGGATGCGGGCGTACGGGTGGCCGTCGGGGAAGTCGTCGTCCAGGAAGCGGGTCAGCTCGGCGAGCTGCTCGGGGAAGTCGTCCGCGCCTTCGTTCAGCCGGTCCGTGCGGCGCAGGGCCGCCGCGGTGGCGCCGTCCGTGCCGGGGGCCCGGCCGAGGCCGAGGTCGACTCGGCCCGGCGCCATCGCCTCCAGCGTGCCGAACTGCTCCGCGATCACCAGCGGCGCGTGGTTCGGGAGCATCACGCCGCCCGAGCCCAGGCGGATGCGGTGCGTGTGGGCGGCGAGGTGGGCGAGGATCACGGCCGGCGAGGACGAGGCCACGCCCGGCATGGAGTGGTGCTCGGCCACCCAGTAGCGGTGGAAGCCGCGGGATTCCGCGAGGCGGGAGATGTCGACGCTGGTGCGGAGGGCGTCGGTCGCGGTCCGGCCCGCGCCGACCGTGACCAGGTCCAGTACGGACAGGGGTACCGGGGCGGTGCCCTGCGCCCTGCCTCGGATGTCGTCCGTCTCTGCCACCGGTGTGCCTCCTGCTCGGTACGTCGCGCTGTCCGCGGAGTGCTAACAGGAGGGTGTCCCCGCTTATTCCCTGCGGCCCGGGCCGGTGCCGGCCCCGGGGGTGTTCCCGCCCCCGGGGTGTGCCGCCCCCGGGGTGTCCCCGTCCCCGGGGTGTTCCCGTCCCTGCCCGACCCGGCACGGGACTCGGCCCCGGGCCCCGCTCCGGGAGCGGCCGCCCGGGTCACGCCTGGACACGGGTCCCCGTTCCCGGGTGACGGGGGCGCCGAGTGCGGTCGTGCGAGACGGACCGTGCGGGGCCCGTGTTGACGAAGGGGGGTCCGGGTGCGAGCGTGGTCGGTCCGCGCATCTCGGACGCCTGCGGCCCACCTTCCCTCCCAGCGAAGCGGACGCGCCTTGCGAAACGGTCTCTCCTCGATGTCCGGCGGCCGGTCGGAAGCGACCCTTCTCGTCCTCGACGCCGAGCCGCTCCCCCGCCTCGGCCGGCTCACCGGCCGGGTGCGGATCGAGCACGCCGACGAGTCCACGCTGGCCGAGCGGCTGCCGCGGGCGGACGTACTGCTGGTGTGGGACTTCACCTCCCAGGCGGTGCGCCGCGCCTGGCCCGGCGAGGGCCCGCGCCCGCGCTGGGTGCACACGGCTAGCGCCGGTGTGGACCACCTCATGTGCCCCGAACTCGTCGCCGGCGACACCGTGGTGACCAACGCGCGCGGTGTCTTCGACCAGCCGGTCGCCGAGTACGTCGCCGCGCTCGTCCTCGCGATGGCCAAGGACCTGCCGCGCACGTGGGCGCTGCAGCGCGAGCGGGAGTGGCGCCACCGTGAGACGCAGCGGGTGGCGGGCACCCGGGCGTGCGTGGTGGGTTCCGGCCCGATCGGGCGGGCGATCGTGACGACCCTCAAGGCGCTCGGCGTCACGACCGCGCTGGTCGGGCGGGTGCCCCGGACCGGCGTCCACGGCCCGGACGATCTGGACCGGCTGATGGCGCGCGCCGACTGGGTGGTGTCCGCGGCGCCGTTGACCGAGGCCACGTACGGCATGTTCGACGCCCGGCGGTTCGGTGTGATGCAGCCGTCGGCGCGCTTCATCAACGTGGGGCGCGGCCCGCTCGTCGTCGAGGACGCGCTCGCCGAGGCGCTGGGGAAGCGGTGGATCGCGGGCGCGGCCCTGGACGTCTTCCGGCACGAGCCGCTCGGCCCGGACAGCCCGCTGTGGGACGTGCCGGGACTGATCGTGTCGCCGCACATGAGCGGGGACACGGTCGGCTGGCGGGACGAACTCGGCGCGCAGTTCGTGGAGCTGTTCGAACGCTGGACGGCGGGCAGGCCGCTGCGGAACGTGGTCGACAAGCAGCGCGGGTACGTGCCCGGGCACTGACGTCGGGCTCCCGGGAGAAGATCATCGGCGCCCGGCGTACGACGACCGGACACGGGAATTTCGCAGCGCAGCTCTGCGACCACGGGGAGTGAACGGGGCAAACCGCGAGGTCCACCCTCCGGAGCATGACGCGCGACGGTGACGGAGGCATATGCCATGGGGGCGCGTTGCTGCTGAGGGACGAGGAACGCGCCACCGATCTCGCCAACGAACGCCCACTGCGGGCGTTTTGGTGGTTATCGTGGAGTGAGCCCGTTTCCCGGGCTCGTTCTGTTCCGAGACGGGGCCGAAAAGCGCAGGGGGAAACCGTGGCGCTGATGAACGAGCCGACCGCACCACACCACTCGGCCCAGGACGCCCTGCGCGTCCTGGAGACGGTGGCGGGCCGTCCGACCGGTGTCACCGGCACCCGGCTGGCCCGCCTGACCGGCCTCGGCACGGAGCGCCTGACCACGCTCCTGCTGATGCTGCGCCGGGAGGGCTACGTCGAGCAGGTCACCGACGGCGCCTATGTCGCGGGCGCCGCCCTCGGCAGGCTCAGCTCTGCGCACGGCCGGGACCAGGCCCTGCGGGAGAAGCTCCAGCACACCCTCGACCGGCTGCGCGACTCACTGGGCGCCGCCGTCTACATCAGCCGTTACATCGACGGCGAGGTGCACGTCACCCAGTGCGCGCAGGGGCCGACGGCGCCCGCGGTCAACGAATGGGTGGACTTCCGTTCCTCCGCGCACGCCAGCGCGGTCGGCAAGAGCCTGCTGGGGCAACTGGATCTCGACGGGCGCCGCGACCACCTCTCCCGCCACAAGATGGCCCGCCTGACCTCGCGCACGATCACCAGCGAGCGGGTGCTGCTCAGCAGGCTGGACGCCCAGCCGCCCACGGTGCCGGTGCTCGACCTCCAGGAGTACGCGGTCGGCACGGTCTGCGCGGCCGTCCCCATCACCGCGGGCTCGTCCGTCGGCTGCCTCGCGCTCTCCCTGCCCCTCGAGCACGCGCACCGGCTCCGCCGGGCCGCGGACACCCTGAACCGCGGCGCGGCCCCGGTGCTCCTGTCCCTGGCCCTCTGACGCCCGGATCCCGGCCGCCCGGCCCGCCGCGGGGTGGTCGGAACCACCCCGCGGGAGCAGGTATTATTTTTCCTGTCGCCGCCCCGCGAGAGCGGGAGGCGAGAGTCACGCGCCGCTAGCTCAGTTGGTTAGAGCAGCTGACTCTTAATCAGCGGGTCCGGGGTTCGAGTCCCTGGCGGCGCACGGTGGTGAGGGCGGGTTGCTTCGCGGGAACGCGAAGCAACCCGCCCTCACTGTTTTGCGTGCGGCTCCACCCCGCCGGGTCAGCCCCGGAGGTAGGCCAGCACCGCCAGGACCCGGCGGTGGGTGTCCTGCGCCGGAGGCAGGCCGAGCTTGGTGAGGATGTTCCCGATGTGCTTGCCCACGGCGGCCTCGGTGACGACCAGCTCCCGGGCGATCGCCCCGTTGGACCTGCCCTCCGCCACCAGCCCGAGCACCTCCCGCTCCCGGGGTGTCAGCGCCGCCAGCGGATCGCGCCGCCGCCGCAGCAGCTGCCGTACGACCTCGGGGTCGACGACCGTGCCGCCGGCCGCGACCCGCACCACCGCCCGCGCGAACTGCTCGACCTGACCGATCCGGTCCTTGAGCAGATAGCCGACGCCGGTGCCGTCCCCGGTGTCGAGGAGCTCGGCGGCGCAGGCCCGCTGGACGTACTGGCTGAGCACCAGGACCGGCAGCGCCGGATCGTCCGCGCGCAGGGCCAGGGCCGCGCGCAGCCCCTCGTCCTGGAAGCCGGGCGGCATCCGTACGTCCGTGACGACGAGCCCTGGCGCGTGGACCGCCACCGCCTCCCGCAGGGCGTCCGCGTCCCCGACCGCGGCGACCACCTCGTGCCCGAACCGGGTCAGCACCCCCACGAGCCCCTCGCGCAGCAGCACGCTGTCCTCGGCGAGCACGACTCTCAGCGCGGCAGGCACGGTATCTCCAGACACAGGGCGGTCGGCCCGCCGGCCGGGCTCGTGACGGTCAGTGTCCCACCGAGGACCGCGAGCCGGTCGGCGAGACCGGTGAGCCCGCTGCCCCGGGCCGGATCGGCGCCGCCCCGTCCGTCGTCCCGCACCTCCACCCTCAGCCGGCCCCGCGCGTAACGGCCGGTGACGCGGGCCAGCGCGGCCCCGCTGTGCCGACCCACGTTCGTGAGCGCCTCCCGCACCGCGAAGTACGCGGCGGACTCGACGGCCTCGGCGAAGCGGGGCAGTTGGGCCGTCACCTCCACGGGAACGGCGGACCGGTCGGCGGCGTCGGCGATCGCGTCCGCGAGACCGTAGTCGGCCAGCACCTGCGGATGGATGCCGTGGATCAGGTCCCGCAGCTCGCCGAGGACCCGGTCCGCCTCGCGGTGGGCGGCGTCGAGCCCGGCGGCCAGCTCCGGGGGCGCGTCGAGGCGCAGCAGCCCCAGTCTCATGCTCAGTGCCACCAGCCGCTGCTGCGCGCCGTCGTGCAGATCCCGTTCGATCCGGCGGCGCTCCGCCTCGAAGGCGTCGACCAGCCGGGCCCGTGACCGGGTCACCTCCGCCAGCCGGCGCTCCGCCTCGCGCGGGGCGAGCAGCAGCCGGGCGAGGTGGGCGCGGGCCCGCGCGTACCGGTCGAGGGGCCACAGTAGGAGCAACAGGAGTACGGCGCCGGCGAGCGCGCAGACGGCCGCCGGGCCGTACCCGCCGATCAGCCACAGTTTGGCGACGCGGGTGTCCCCGCCGGCGAGCGCGAGCTGCACCGGCGCCCCGGCCACGGCCCCGGGGAAGACGACCGTGCCGGTCAGGACGAGCAGGTCGAGCGGCCACAGGACGACCGCGAACAGGACGGTGTACGCCAGTTCGCGCCAGGTCGCCGGCTCGGTCAGCCGCAGCCGGGCCCAGGCGGCGAGGCCGGGTTCGCCGGGGGTGCGGTGCGGGGTCGCGCGGCCCGGCGGGACTACGGGCGCCGGGTCCACCAGGCGCAGCCGCCGGCGCTCCAGGATTCCGACGGGCACGCCGGACAGGGCGAGCAGCACCAGCAGGGGCAGGCCCACGAGCAGGGGGGTGAGCGCGACGCCCGTGACGGCGAGCACCAGCAGGCCCACGAGGAGCGGTACGCCGACCAGCACGCCGGTGACGAGATAGGCGAACGCGCGTACGGCGCCCCGGTGGAGGCTGCTGGTCATGGGCCCACGGTAGGCGGCGCCGCACGGCGGGGACCATACGCGCAACGGGCGTACCGGGGGTGGGGCCAGGCCTACCTCCGGGCAGGGCCGCGTGGGCGGCGTGCGGGGTACCCACCCGCCCCGTCCGGGTGATCCGCTCAGGGGGCGCCCGGAACCGCGGCCGCCGGACACCAGGTCGTGCGCGCCGCGACCGGAGGCGGTCGCGGCGCGCACACCGCGACCCGGCTAAGGCCGGGCGTGGGTCAGAAGGTGACGTCCGAGCAGGCGTAGAACGCGTTCCCGGTGTCGGCGACCGTCCACACCGCGAGGATGACGTGGTGGCCGCTCCGGCCGCCGGGGATGGTGCCGCTGTGCGAAAGCGTGGACGGCGGACGCTGGCTGTTGTACGGGACGGTGAGGAACGGCGTGGTGTCCAGGTCCGAGCGGCTGAGCGCGTGGTTCTGGTTCCAGCCGTTCTTGGTGATGTAGTACTTGAAGTCGGTCGTGGCGTGCATGGCCGTGAACTGCCACCGGAAGGTGTAGCTCTGGCCGCCGGTGACCCGGGTCGCCGGCCAGGCGCCGCCGCCCGGCTTCGTCGGCTGGTTGAGCGCGCCGAAGTTGCCGTGACCCGCCGAACAGATCTGACCGTCGGCGGGCCCGCCCGCGGGGAAGCCCTTGGGGCCCTCGACGCTCTGCGGCTCCCACTGGATGTCACCGCAGCCGGTCACGGTGCCGTTCTGGCAGAGCTTCTGCCGGCTGACGGGGAGGTCGGTGTAGCCGTGGCCGCTGGCGCCGGCACTGGAGAGCACCAGCGTTCCGGCCGTGGCGAGGCCGACCGCGCCGGCGTACCACTTCGTCTTCTTGGTCGTCCGTATTCGCATGCTGCCGCTCCTGGAGAACATGGGGGAGGTTCCGTGAGCCGTACGCGCGCACCGCGATGTTGCAGGTCTAGACCAAGTCCCACATTATTGCCGGTAGTTGAACATGTCCATACCAATCTCGGGGCCAGTTCCCGTACCGGCGCCGCTCGTCGGCGTCCGCTCAGGTCGCGTCCGCGGTCCGCCCGGTGCAGAACGCCACCGTCAGGTCCTTGACCAGCGCCTTGCGTTCGTAGTCGTCGAGCTCGACCAGGCCCCGCAGGGTCAGCCGGGTCACCGTGTCCTCGACGGAGTCGACGACCGAGGCGAGTACGGAGTCGCGGTGCTGGGCGTCCAGCGCGGCGATCCGGCGCCGCTGCATCCGGGACGCGACCTCGGGGGCGTACTCGATCCGGGTCGGCTGCACCGAGAACACCTCCAGGCCGACGGGCGCCGTGTCCGCGGCCACCAGCCGGGTCAGCGCCTCGCCGACCGCCTCGCTGTTGCGCAGGGTCGGACCGTCCGCGCCGAACCCGCCGCGGACGGTCCCCGGCCGGTCGGCGGGCAGGTGCGAGAGCACCCGGCCCAGCGCCGCCTCCACGCACTCCCGCAGATAGGCCTCGTGGTCCTCGACGCCGAGCGTGGCGCGCGCGGTGTCCTTGACCCGCCACACCACGAGCGCCACCACCCGCAGCGCGACCCCGTTCACGTCGACCGCGGACATCGGCTCGCTGCGCCAGTGCCGCAGCCGCACGTCGACCCGGCGGCGCAGCACCAGCGGGTTGACCCACATCAGGCCGGTGCGCCGGACCGTGCCCCGGTAGCGCCCGAAGAGGCCGAGCACCCAGGCCCGCCCGGTCCGGCCCCGGGCCAGCCCGCCGAAGCCGAACAGGCCGAGCGCGCCGGCCCCGGCGTATCCGGCCCACTGCGCGGGGCCGAGCCCGGCGCCCGCGAGGCCCGGGAAGGGGGAGGGTGCGGCAGCGGGCAGCACGCCAGCCCACCACGAGGTGACCAGGCAGCCTGCCAGCCCGCAGGCCCCGGCCAGCACACCCGCCACTCCCGGCAGCACCCGCGCCGGGCGTTCGGCCAGTTCCGGGTCGACCCCGGGGACCGGCCGGGGCCGCGCCGGTACGGGGCGCCGCACCCGCGGCTGTTCGCCGGTGCCGCGCCGGCGTCCCACCACGGCGGGCGCGACCGGCACCGAGACCGGGTCGGGGTCGTCCCGGAAAAGCAGGTGGACGGGGATTTCGGTGGTCGCCTCGTTCTGGATGAGCCGGGCCGGCCGCAGCACGGCCTCGGCCACCGCCTCCAGGGGTCCGGACGGCGCCCCCTCGGATTCCGGGGTGTGTGAAGTCGTCGTAGTCATACGTGCCTCCATGCCTCCGCGCCTGGAAGTGTTCTCACGAACCGCGCCGGTGCGTCGCCGTACCGGCGCCGGGGTGCGCCCGTACGGATGCCGCCGTACCGGCAGAGGGGTGCGCCCGTACGGATGCCGCCGTACCGGCACGGGGGTGCACCGGCGCGCGGGGCGGCGCGCGGGTGCGTGGGGGGGGTGCGTCACATGGGACGCGTCAGGAGAAGAGCCGTCGCCAGGTCTCCGGTCCCGGATAGCCGTCGGCCGCGCCGCCCCGCCAGCCCTGGGCCCGCTGGAACGCCTCGACGTTGCGCCGGTCCGCCTCGCCCCAGCGCGGCCCCGGCCCCTTGGTGTAGTGCGCGCCGAATCCCTTCCTGACCAGCTGCTGCCCGAGGCGCGTGACGTACGCGTTGTCCGCCCCGGGCCGGAACAGCGCCCGGCCCGGATAGCCGGGCACCCCGTGCGAGGAGGGGTCCGGCGTCGTGGAACCCGGGCTCCCGGCCGGGATGTCCTTGCCCCGCCTTCCCACCAGGTACGACCAGGTCGTCGGCCCCGGCAGTCCGTCGGCGCCCGCCCCGCTCCAGCCCTGGGCCCGCTGGAAGGCCTGGGTGGCCAGCCGGTCGGCGTCCGACCAGCGCGGGCCCGGCCCCCTCCGGTAGAACCGGGCGCCGCCCCGCTCCACCAGGAGCCGGCCCAGCCGCGTGACGTGGGCGTTGTCCGCGCCCGGCCCGAAGTACCCGGCCCCGGGGAAGCGCGAGGACTTCCCGTCGGAGCCGCCCGGATCCGCCGGCGCGGACGGGCCCGGCTCACCGCCCGCCCCCTCGGCCAGCCCCTTGTAGCGGTACGCCAGATAGCGGTCGGAGTTGCTCCAGTACGCGTAGGGGGTCGACTGCTTCCGGGTGTACGGGCGGGTCTGCTCGTACGCCAGGTAGTACGTGTGCGTGGAGTCCGCCCAGCCGCCGAAGACGACCACGTGCGAGCCGTTCTCGGGGTTGCTCGGATTGTGGAAGAGGAGGATGTCCCCGGGCTCCAGCGCGCCCTTGGACGTGCGCACGCCGAAGGTGTGGAGACTGCCCGTCCATTCGTTTGCGGGCAGGTTCCAGGCCATCGACACGAAGCCCGAGCAGTCCTGCCGGTACCCGTCCGACCAGTACTTGGTCATGCTGTACGGCACCTCGGCCGCGACCCACTTGTTCGCCCGGTTGACGATCTCGGCCCGGGTGGTCGCCGGCACGGCCACCACGGCGGGCGCACCGGGACGCTCCGGTTTCCCCGCCGGGCCGTGCAGCGGGGCCTTCTCGCCCTGGGGGGTGTCGGGCGGCTCGCCGTCCGCGGGGAGGCCCGGCCTGGCGGGAGCGTGGGCGACGGCGACCGCGGGCACCGAGTGTCCCGCGCCGAGGACGGTGCCCGCCGCGGCCGCCAGCGCGAGCGCCCGCGCCGCGGGACGGGCCGGTCCGGGCGACGACACCGCGGCGGCCGCGGCACGGCGCCGGCCGGCACAGCCGGGACAGTCGCAATCGCTCGCGGGATCGAATTCCTCGAACACCGGAGTCTCCATGCGATGCCCCTCACACTCCAGATTGAAATGTCCGCATTTCTGCACGATCGTCAGTTTCTCAACCGCCATCCGTTGTCGCATGTTGACGGTCCGAATGATGTACGGCACCCTCCGCGCGCGTCGGCGCACCGGGAACTCGCGGGCCGGACCACCTCCCGGAATCGGGTAGAGTTCTCCAGGTCAGCCCGCGCCGCTAGCTCAGTTGGTTAGAGCAGCTGACTCTTAATCAGCGGGTCCGGGGTTCGAGTCCCTGGCGGCGCACAGACAGACCGATGGGGCCCCTCGCCGATGGCGAGGGGCCCCATCGTCGTCCGCGCCCGGAGGACCGAGAGATCCCGTTTTCGCAGGGGGGCATCACTCCAGGGGGAACAGGTCGCCGGCCGGGCCGGGCGGGATCATGCGGTGCTGCCGGTGAGGTACGCGGAGACGACCACGTTCGCCGTGTACGAGCGGCTGGCCCGGTCGAAGGTGCCGCCGCAGGTCACCAGCCGCAGCTCGGCCCGCCCGGGCTCGCGCGGCCCGTAGGCCCGCCGGGCGTCGAAGCGGTCGCGCGGGACGACCTGCACGTCGTCGACGGTGAACTCGGCGACCGAGCCGTCGTCGCGGACCACCCGGACCCGGTCGCCGGGCCGCGCCGAGCTGAGCCGGTAGAAGACGGCGGGCCGGGTCTCGGTGTCGACGTGTCCCACGAACAGGGCGGTGCCCGCCGCACCCGGCCGCGCACCGGCCGCGTACCAGCCGACCACGCCCGGCCGGTCGTAGGGCGGCGGCTCGATCGCGCCCTGCCGGTCCAGGCCGCGGGCCACCACCTGGGCCCGGATCCGCAGCGCCGGGACGTCGACGCGCTGGGGCCGCGCCTCCCGCAAGGGCTTGTGCGCGGGCGGCAGCCGGGCGCCCCGGGAACGGCCGGCGCCGGCCACGTCTCCCGTGGCCGGCGCCGCCCCCTGCCGTACGTCGGTCACCTCGCGGCCCCAGAGCCACAGCCCCAGCAGCAGAACCGCCCAGGCGGCGCCCGTCGTCAGGCGCCCGGTGCCGGAGGAGCGTTCCCCGCCGGTCATGTCGGGTTCCTCATCCGCCGCCGCGGTCCCGGCGGGCGCTGCGCACCGCGACGGCGACCGCGGCGGCGCTCGCGAGGACCAGGCCGATCACGGCCTGCCCGGTGCCCGGGCCGGTGGAGCTGGTGTCGACGGACGCGAAGTGGGCGGCGCCTCCGCCGCCCGCCCGCACCGGTGCGACCGGTGAGGCCGGAGCGGACGAGACGGTCTGCTCCGGCCGGTCCGCGGGGCGGCTCTCCGGATCCGGGGCGGCGCGGCCAGGGCCGTCCGCCCGGGCGACCGTGAGCGTGCCCCTGACCTTGTCGTCGACGCCGTCACAGGTGACCTGCACGCCGTAGCTACCGGGCTTCAGCGCGGAGCGGACCCGGCTCTCCCCGACGAGGGCGCCGTCGCCGCCCGTGAGCCGGGCGTCCGCGACGAACGCCGGGGACTTCGCGACGCCGGTCCTGTCCTTGCAGCCCGTCGCCCGCACCGTGATGTCGGCGCCGGGCGCCGGGGGCGAGGGGGTGACGGAGACGGCCGCGTCGGCCGCGTACGCCGTGGGCGTGAGCGCGGCGGCGAGCACCGCTCCGGTACAGAGTGTGAGTCGCAGTGAACCCATCGTGAACCTCCAGACACCTGGAGACTCCCCCTCCGGGACGGCAGCCGCATCCCGGAGAGGACAATCGCTGCTCCGTTCGGGCGGACTTCCGCCGCCCGAGGCATGGAACGCGGTTCAGACGCGTTCGATCAGGTCCGCGATGGAGTCCACGACCTTGGAGGGGCGGTAGGGGTACCGCTCGATCTCGGCGGGCGTGGTCAGGCCGGTGAGCACCAAAAACGTCTCCATGCCCGCCTCCAGACCGGCGAGGACGTCCGTGTCCATCCGGTCGCCGATCATGGCGCTGCTCTCCGAGTGCGCCCCGATGGCGTTCAGGCCGGTCCGCATCATCAGCGGGTTCGGCTTGCCCGCGAAGTACGGCTGCTTGCCGGTCGCCTTGGTGATCAGCGCGGCGACCGCGCCGGTGGCGGGCAGCGGCCCCTCCGCCGAGGGGCCGGTCTCGTCGGGGTTGGTGCAGATGAAGCGGGCGCCGCCGTTGATCAGCCGGACCGCCTTGGTCATGGCCTCGAAGGAGTACGTCCGGGTCTCGCCCAGCACCACGTAGTCGGGCTCGTGGTCGGTGAGCACGTACCCGATGTCGTGCAGCGCGGTCGTCAGGCCCGCCTCGCCGATGACGTACGCCGTGCCGCCGGGCCGCTGGTCCTCCAGGAACCTGGCCGTGGCCAGCGCGGACGTCCAGATGTTCTCGACCGGCACGTCCAGGCCCATGCGCTGGAGCCTGGCGTGCAGGTCACGGGCTGTGTAGATGGAGTTGTTCGTCAGCACCAGGAAAGGCCGGCCCGACTCCCGCAGCTTCCTGATGAAGGCGTCGGCGCCGGGGATCGGCACACCCTCGTGGATGAGCACACCGTCCATGTCGGTGAGCCACGATTCGATGGGCTTGCGGTCTGCCATGCCGTTCTCCTGCCGTACGCGGTGCTGCGTGACCCTCAGCCTAGCGATCAGTTGTCGGCCGGGGTCCGCCACTTCTCGACGTCACTCTGGCGGTTCCGGTCGATTTCGGTCCAGGGGTGGTCGGCCGGTTCGGGTCCCGCTCGCGCCGGCGGGAGGCCGTAGGGCTCCGCCGACCGAGGGGACTCAGGAGTCCGTCCGGGGCGTTCCTGGCGTGGCGGCTCCCGAGGGACGGCGTGGAGGGCAGGTCATATGTTCATGCGACTGCGCACGTCCCTGTCCCTCACCGTTGTCACCGCGGCCGCCCTCGCCTGCGGTCCCGTCCCGAGCGCGGCCGGGCTCGACGCCCCGCCGGCCGCGGCTCCCGCGGCCGACCGCCGCCCCGGCTGTGCCGATCCCGACGCCCGCGACTTCCCCTTGAGGACCCGCGTCCACGGCGGACCCGACGTCTACGAGACCGGCGGCGCCGACGGGACCTGGTTCCTCGACCTCACCAACACCACCGCCCACCCGTGCGGCGGCATCCATCCCGTCGTCGTCCTCGTCGACGAGAAGCGGCAACTGCGCCCGTCCCAGGTAAGGCTGGAGTTCTTCGAGGGGACCCGGGCGCACCCCGTCTCCTTCGAGCGGACGGACGACGACGAACTCGTCGGGGCCTTCGACGGGTTCCCCGGGTTCACCGTGGCTCCCGGGCGGACCCTCCGGGTGAAGGTGCGGCTCACCGTCACCTCCGCCGCCGCGCCGAACGACGTCGTGGCGAACGCGGCCGTGGTGCACCGGCACCGCGACGACGGCGACTGGGTGGGGCAGTCGAACGACTACCGCTTCCGGATCGACGGCACGCCGGACGCCGCCGTGGAGGGCACGGACACCCCGGCCCCCCCGACGGCCACGGGTTCGGCGTCCGCGGCTCCCTCGGCCCGGGCTTCCGGGGCTCCCTCGGCCCCTGCTTCCTCGGCTTCCTCGGTCTCCTCGGCTCCGGCTTCCTCGGTCTCCTCGGCTCCGGCTTCCGCGGTTTCCTCGGCTCCGGCTTCCACGGCTTCCCCGGCTCCGGCTTCCGGGGCCGCCACCGACTCCGGGGGGAGTGGTGGTGACAGCGGCGATGAGGGTGACGGTGACGCCGGCGCCGAGGGTGACGGTGGGGCGCCGGGCGGTATGCCGTCCGTCGAGGAACTGGCCAGGACCGGTCCCGGCACGCCACACGACACCGGCCTCCTGATCGGCGGCCTCCTCCTCGTCACGTGCGGCACCCTCCTGATCACGACGGCCCGCTTTCTGCGCGGACGTAGGTGAGGGGGGAGGCGGGGAGGGGACGCGGTGAGGTGGGCCCCGTCGTTTCGTCCGGGTGCCCCGGTGCCTGGGTGCCCGGGTGCCGGAACCGCAGCGCCCGCGCCGTCCCGGCAGCCCCCGCCGGTCAGCCCTCGGCGCGCCCGAACAGGGGTGCGAGGAGGAGCTGGGCCGCGCCCTCCGCGACGGCACGCGCACCGCCCGGCGCGAGACGCACCGGCACCGCCGCGTCCAGGCCCCCGCGCCGGGCGCGCTCGTCGAGGACGGCGCCGACCCCCCGTACGAAGGGCTCCTCGTGGGCTGCGACGGTACGGCCCCCCAGGAGTACCAGGTCGATGTCGAGCAACCCGGCGAGATTCGCGGCGCCCGCCCCGAGGACCCGCGCCGCCTCGTCCACGGCGCCCCGCGCCACCGCCGAGAGGCACAGCACCTCGATGCAGCCGTGGTTCCCGCACTCGCACAGCGGCCCGCCCAGCTGGATGACCTGGTGCCCGAACTCCCCCGCCCCGGTCCGCGTCCCCCGGTGCACGGCGCCGCCGATCACCAGCCCGGCCCCCAGTCCCGTACCGAGGTGCAGATACGCGAAGGACCCCTGGCCCGGCCCGGCACCCCCGCCGACCGCGAGGGCGAGCGCCGCCGCGTTGGTGTCCTTGTCCACGACCACCGGCACCCCGAGGCGCCCGGCGAGTGCCTCCCGCAGCGGAAACCCGTCCCACTCCGGGAACCCGGTGACCCGGTGCAGCACCCCGCGGTCGTGGTCGAGCGGGCCGGGCAGCGCGACTCCGGCGCCCAGCACGGACGCGGCCCCCGGCACCCCCGCGAGCAGGGCCGTCACCTCCCGTGCCGCCCCGGTGACGACCGCCTCGGCCCCGGAGCCGAGGTCCAGGGGCGAGCGCCGCTCCGCGACCACCGCTCCCGTGAGGTCGCACAGGACCGCCGTCAGTTCGTCCCGGTCCAGGTGGAGGCCGACCGCGTGACCCGCCTCGGGAACCAGCCGCAGCACCGTGCGCGGCTTGCCGCCCGTCGACGCCCGCCGGCCCGCCTCCGCCGCCAGGCCCTCCGCCCGCAGCCGGGCGGTGATCTTGCTGACGGCCTGCGGGGTCAGCCCGGTCCGCTCGGCGAGTTCGAGACGGCTGATACCGGCGGGGCCCGCCGTGCGCAGCAGGTCGAGCACCAGCGCCGCGTTGTGGCTGCGCAGCGCCGGCAGGTTCACCCCCGCCTCGCCGCCGCGCCCGCGCACGACACCCGACCGGTTCACTCCGCTCCCGGTGCCGCGCCCACGCACCTCCGACCGGTCCACTTCCGACTCCGCGCTGGTCCTGTTCACGTACGCCATTGTCCCCCGCGCTTGCACTTTGGCAACAGCGTTGCGAAAGTGGAGGCATGACAGGCACCAGCAGCACCGGATCCGGCTCCGGCACCCCCCTCCGCGTCGGCCTCGTCGGCTACGGCCTCGCGGGCTCCGTCTTCCACGCCCCGCTGATCGCCGCGACCGAGGGCCTCACCCTCGACACGGTCGTCACCTCGAACCCGGAGCGGCGTGAGCAGGCCCGGGCGGAGTCCGGCGACGCCGTCCGCTTCGCCGGCACGCCCGACGACCTGTGGGCACGCGCCGACGAGCTGGACCTGATCGTCATCGCCTCCCCGAACAAGACCCATGTCCCGCTCGCGACCGCCGCGCTGAAGGCGGGGCTGCCGGTGGTCGTCGACAAGCCCGTCGCGGGCACGGCGGCCGAGGCGCGCGAGCTGGCCGCCCTGGCCGACGAGCGCGGACTGCTCCTGTCGGTCTTCCAGAACCGCCGCTGGGACAACGACTTCCTGACCCTGCGCAAGCTCGTCGAGGAGGGCGAGCTCGGCGACGTCTACCGCTTCGAGTCCCGCTTCGAGCGCTGGCGCCCCCAGCTGAAGGGCGGCTGGCGGGAGTCCGGCGACCCGGCAGAGATCGGAGGTCTGCTCTACGACCTCGGCAGCCACGTCGTCGACCAGGCGCTGACCCTCTTCGGCCCGGCGGCGCAGGTCTACGCCGAGTCGGACGTGCGCCGCCCCGGCGCCGAGACCGACGACGACACCTTCTTCGCGATCACGCACGTGAACGGCGTCCGGTCCCACCTGTACGTCTCCGCGACCACCGCCCAACTGGGCCCGCGCTTTCGCGTACTGGGCTCGCGGGCCGGTTACGTCAAGTACGGCCTCGACCCGCAGGAGGCCGCGCTGCGCGAGGGCAGCCGCCCCGGCAGCACGGCCGAGTGGGGCATCGAGCCCGAGACCCTGTGGGGGCACGTCGGCTCGGGCGAGTCCCCGCTGACCGGCGGCGGCCGCCCGGAGCCCACGCTGCGCGGCGCGTACCCGGCGTACTACCAGGCGGTGGCCGCGGCGCTGCGCGACGGCGGCCCGAACCCGGTCACGGCGTACGAGGCGGCCGACGCCCTCGACGTCCTGGAGGCGGCCCGGCGCTCCGCCCGCGACGGTGCGGCGGTGACGCTGTGAGCACCCCGACGGCCGCGCCCACGATCCCCGAACTCGAGGAGCAGGAGCGCCGCTTGACGCTCCCGCGCTTCACGTACGACGACGCCTGGGCCCTCGGCTCCCTGCTGGTCGAGCTGGCCCGGGAGCGCGCCGCGCCGGTCGCCGTCGACATCCGGCGCGGCGGCCAGCAGCTCTTCCACGCGGCGCTGCCCGGCTCGACCCCGGACAACGACGCCTGGATCGACCGCAAACGCCGGGTCGTCGAGCGCTACGGCTGCTCCTCGTACCTGGTCGGCGCCCGCTTCCGCGCCAAGGGCACCACCTTCGAGGAGTCCTCGCGCCTGGACCCCGACGTGTACGCGGCCCACGGCGGCGCGTTCCCGATCGTCGTCGAGGGCACGGGAGTCGTCGGCACGGTGGTCGTGTCGGGTCTGCCGCAGGTGGAGGACCACCGGATGGTCGTGGAGGCGCTGGAGCACTTCAAGGGCTGACGGCGGCGCAGGCCCGCACACTTCGAGGGCCGAGGCCCAGGCCGGCGCAGGCCCGCACACTTCGAGGGCCGAGGCCCAGGCCGGCGCAGGCCCGCAGCCTTGAGGGCCGAGGCCAGCACCGGCCCCGCCCCGCGCGGACGAGGCCGGGTGCACCCTCACCCACGAGGGCGCCCCCGGCCTCGCAGTGCTCACGCGTCCTTGAGTTCCTGGCGCTGCCGTCCCAGGCCCTCGATCTCCAGCTCCACCACGTCACCGGCCCGCAGGAACGGCTTCGGTTCGGGCTGCCCGAGTGCCACGCCGGCCGGTGTGCCCGTGTTGATGACGTCGCCCGGGTGGAGCGTCATGAACTGGCTGACGTAGCGCACGACCTCGGCGACCGGGAAGATCTGCTCGGCCGTCGTGCCGTCCTGCTTGAGCTCCCCGTTCACCCAGAGCTTCAGCGACAGCGCCTGCGGGTCGGGCACCTCGTCCACGGTCACCAGCCAGGGGCCCAGCGGGTTGAACGTCTCGCAGTTCTTGCCCTTGTCCCAGGTGCCGCCGCGCTCGATCTGGAACTCGCGCTCGGAGACGTCGTGCGCCACCGCGTACCCGGCGACGTGCGCGAGCGCCTCCTCGTGCGACTCCAGGTAGCGGGCCGTACGGCCGATCACGACCGCCAGCTCCACCTCCCAGTCGGTCTTCACCGAGCCGCGCGGCACGAGCACCGTGTCGTGCGGGCCGACCACCGTGTCCGCCGCCTTGAAGAAGATCACCGGCTCGGCGGGCGGCTCGGCACCGGTCTCCCGCGCGTGGTCGTGGTAGTTCAGCCCGATGCACACGACCTTGCCGATCCGGGCCAGCGGCGGTCCTACGCGCAGCCCGGCCGCGTCCAGCGCGGGCAGCTCGTTGGCTTCGGCGGCGGACCGGATCCGGCCGAGCGCCGCGGCGTCGGCGAGCAGCGCTCCGTCGATGTCGGCGACGACGCCCGACAGGTCCCGCAGGGTGCCCTCGGCGTCGAGCAGCGCAGGCCGCTCCGCTCCCGCCGTACCGACTCGCAGCAGCTTCATGATCACAATCTCCCTCGATCGCGGCAGCCCGACCGATGGGTGCAGCCATCGGAGGACTGGTCGATCCTCCAAGGTGGGCGTCCAGTCCGCAAGACCCCGTTCACGGACTGGACCGTAACCTGAGCGCCCCCTCCGCCCGTCAGCCGAGCGCGGTCGCCGCCGGAGCGGCCCCCGGCATGTCGCGGTACAGCACCGCCCGTTCCACCGCGCTCCACGTCGTGCTGGTGACCACGTACAGCGCGGCGGCCAGCGGCACCACCGCCACCGTGAACAGCGTGAAGAAGGACATCAGCGGCATGACCTTGTTGATCGTCGCGAGGCCGGGCACCTGCTCGCCACCTGGTGCGGGGGCGGGCGCGGCCGACATCGTCTGCCTGGTCCGGCGGTAGTTGAAGGTCGCGACCACGGTGACGACGGCGAAGAGGCCGAGATAGACGAGCCCGGGGGCGCCGAGCGGCCCGCCGTCCCCCAGGGCGTCCGTCCAGCGGTCGCCGAGCGGGGCGCCGAACAGTCTGTGCCCGAGCAGCGCGTTGGCCCCGCCGCCGATCGTCGAGCTGGAGAACAGGTGGTAGAGGAGGAAGAACGCCGGCATCTGGAGGAGGCTCGGCAGGCACCCGGAGAGCGGCGAGACCTTCTCCTCCGCGTGCAGCTCCAGGAGGGCCTTCTGGAGCTTCTCGCTGTTGTCACCGTGTTTCCTGCGCAGGGCCGCGACCTGCGGCTGGAGCCGGGCGCGGGCCCGCTGCCCGCGCGCCGACGCCCGCGACAGCGGGTGCACCAGCAGCCGTACGAGGGCGGTGAACAGGACGATCGCGGCGGCTGCCGCGGACGCGTGGAACAGCGGCTGGAGCAGGTCGGCCAACTGCTCGACCAGATTGGCGAAGACAGACATGAAAGCGGACATGGGTGAGCCCTCCGGGGGTCTCGTCGTGCCGGACGCGAAGAAACGGCATGACGGCCCGCACGGGGGTACGCGGCGGTGAGTGAGGTGGTGCGCGTCCCTACGCGGTGACCGTCGGGAGGGCACACCCCGGCGCTCGGGGGCGTGTGCGTCCCGACGCGTCGGGATCGCGCTGGGGCAGGAACGCCGTGCGCTGCTCGCGGTCGCGGATGGCCGTCCGTACGCGCGTACGCGGGACGGCGGGCACGCAGCGCGCGGCGATGACGGCGCAGGCGGCGAGCGCGGAGCCGGCCGCGGCGGTCGCGGCGAAGGCGACGACGGCCGAGAGGCTGCCGGTGTCGAGGAGGGCGAACTCCAGGACGAGCAGGAGCAGCGCGGCGGCGGGACGCATGGTCGCCCAGGTCCGCGTCATCGGCCACTCCCCCTTAGTACGCCTATTCGTCCTGCCGTTATACAGGATGGGCCCGGGCGGGAGCTTTTCGGGAGCCGTACAGCCGTCGCTGTCCGGCCGCGGGCTTCGCCGGAGCCGTCCGTCCGGCCCGTACGACGGGCGGGGTCCGGGGTGCCGAAGGTTCAGGCGCCGGGGCGGGTTCCCCGGCCTGGTGTCAGCGGGGCCGCACGGAGCGCAGTCTGCCCCAGACCACCAGGCGGTACTTCGAGGTGTACTCCGGGGTGCAGGTGGTGAGGGTGAGGTAGTACCCGGGCTCGCTGTACCCGTAGGACGGGCGGACGTCGCTGCGCGGCACGGGGCGTACGACACCGCCGTCGCGCGCGGAGGTCTGCGGAAGCGTCCGGTCGACGGCGTACACGTAGGTGGCCGTCCGGGTCTCGACCTCGACCGTGTCGCCGCGTCTCAGCCGGTCGAGGTGCCGGAAGGGCTCGCCATGGGTGTTCCGGTGCCCGGCGAGCGCGAAGTTCCCCGGCCGGCCGGGCTGTGCGGTGCGCGGGTAGTGGCCGGCGTAGCCCCGGTCGAGCACGTCCGGCTTGCCGATGCCCTCGGCGACGGGCACGCGGAGCGAGAGGCGGGGGACGGTGAGGACGGCGTAGGCCTCGGACCGGCGTGGCTGTTCGCCGGGGCTCCGGCGGGCGGTGCCCGTCCGCCCGCCCGGGCCGGCCGGTGCGGCTCCGGTCCCGGCGTCCCCGGTGTCCTGGGGGAGGTTCTCGCCCGGATCAGGGGCGGCCGTCACGTCCGGTGCGGGCCGCTGCCACTCCCTCTCCAGTGCCTCGACCCTCCGCTCGGCCCCCTCGCGGGCCTGCCGGTTGGTCCACCACAGCTGGTGCACGACGAGGAGCAGGAGCACCGCCCCGAAGGTGACGAGGAGTTCGCCCGCGCTCCACAGTGCCCGCCGGCACGCGGCGCGCCGCCGTAGCGTGCCGTGGTGCACGACCCCGGGAGTCCGCATGCGTACGCCTCCTTCAATGCCTGCACGATAAGGGGCGTCTCCTCAAGTCGCCAGCACGGTGCAGGACTTGATCTCCCCGTCCCCCCAGCCCTTCTCCTCACCCTTCTCACAACCACTGGAAGAAAGATCTGTCACACCTCTCGACAACCTCACCCACCGCACTCGATGCTTCCTGATGACATGAGCGCGACACGTCAACGCCGGTGCCGCGACCGGCAGTTCGAGCGGGACGGAGAGGTCATGATCCGACGCAGAACACTGCTGGCCGCGACGGGCGGCACGCTCCTGGGGAGCGCGCTGGCCACGGGCACGGCACGGGCCGACGCGACCATCGCGGTCAACCCCGGCACCACGTACGGGACATGGGAGGGCTGGGGCACCTCCCTGGCCTGGTGGGCCAACGTCTTCGGCGCCCGGGACGACTTCGCCGACATCTTCTTCACCACCAAGTCCGTGGCGTACGACGGCCGGACCCTCCCCGGCCTCGGTTTGAACATCGCCCGCTACAACCTCGGCGCGTGCAGCCGGAACAGCGTGAACGGCGAGAGCATGGTCGCCTCGCCCAACATCCCGGCGTTCAAGCAGATCGAGGGATACTGGCAGGACTGGAACAACGAGGACCCCGCGTCCTCGGCCTGGAAGTGGACGGCGGACGCCGCCCAGCGCGCCGCCCTCGTCAAGGCGACCGCGCGCGGCGCGACCAGCGAGCTGTTCGCCAATTCGCCGATGTGGTGGATGTGCGCGAACCACAACCCGTCGGGCGCGTCCGGCGGCGGCAACAACCTCCAGTCCTGGAACCACCGCCAGCACGCCTCCCACCTGGCCGCGGTCGCCCTCCGCGCGAAGACGGACTGGGGCGTGAACTTCGCGACGGTGGACCCCTTCAACGAGCCCTCCTCCGCCTGGTGGACGGCCACCGGCACCCAGGAGGGCTGCCACCTGGACGCCTCCGTCCAGGCCGCCGTACTCCCCCACCTGCGCGGCGAACTCGACAAGCGCGGCCTGACGGGCACCCGGATCTCCGCGTCGGACGAGACGAGCTACGACCTCGCGCGCACGACCTGGAACGCGTTCGGCACGTCGACGAAGGCACTGGTGGACCGGGTCAACGTGCACGGCTACCAGGGGTCGGGCGGCCGTCGTGACCTCCTCCACACGGACGTCGTGACCACGGCCCGCAAAGGCCTGTGGAACTCCGAGTACGGCGACGGCGACGCGACCGGCCTCACCCTTGCGAGCAACCTCTGCCTGGACTTCCGCTGGCTGCACCCGACGGCGTGGTGCTACTGGCAGGTGATGGACCCCTCCGCGGGCTGGGCGACGATCGCCTACGACGCGACCACGCTCCAGGCCGGCGCCGTACAGACCAAGTACTACGTGCTGGCCCAGTTCAGCCGTCACATCCGCCCCGGCATGACGATCCTCGACACGGGCGTCGGCTACGCGGCCGCCGCCCTGGACGCGGCGGCGAAACGCCTGGTCATCGTCGCCGTGAACACCGCGTCGTCGGCCCAGACCCTGACCTTCGACCTGTCCCGCTTCACCCGGGCGACCGGCGGCACGGGCGGCCTGGCCCGCCGTTGGAACACGGTCACGTCGGGCGGCGGCGACCTCTACGCGCCGCACTCGGACACGTACGTGAGCGGAAAGGTCCTGCGGGTGCCGTTCGCGGCGGGGGCGGTGCAGACGGTGGAGGTGGAGGGGGTCGTGGTGTGACCCCGCCGGCCCGCGCGCCCGGCCTCCCCTGCCCAGGCCGTGGCGCTGGCCTGCGGATCTCTCTCTTTTGCCGGTCCACGGCAGTACGGTGTCCACCATGCGCCCCGACACGCCAGCCGAGAACGTCGACCACAACGCCGAAGCGGCACGCCTGGAGCGGACCGCAGGCCTGTACCCCGAGGACGCCGAACACCTGCTCGTGCAGGCCGCGGCCCACCTGGAACTGTCCGGCGACCGCCCCAGCGCCACCGCGCTGTACGACCGCCTGCTGTCGTCCCCCGAGCCCCTGGAGAACCCCCACCTGGTCCGCGCCCTGAAGGCGGCGAACCTGTGGGAGTACGGCCACGAGGCGGAGGCACGGGCGATCATCGACGGGGTCCGCGCGACGTCCCCGCGGGACCCGGCGGCCTGGGTGATCGTGGCCGAGGCCCTGGAGTCGCACGACGAACTGGAAGCGGCGCACGAGACGTTCACGGAGGGTGCGCGGCTCTTCCTGGCGGACGTCTCGGAGCCGCCGTACGCGACGCACCCCCTGCTTTTCGGCCGCCACCGGGTCCGCCGCATGCTGGGCGTGGCCCACGACGACTGGGACATGCTCGCGGACACGCTGCACTCGTCCCCCGTCTCCCTGGACGAGCTGCACAACCCCAAGCGGGTGTGGTCGCTGGGCTCGGACAACCCGGCGGAGCTGGCGGCGGAGATCTCGCGCCTGCGCGCGGAACTCGGCACGTTCCGGGAGGCGCTGTCGCGTCCGTTCCCGGTGGCGGTCCTGCACTGGCCGGCGGACGAACTGACGGAGCTGCTGACGGCGTACCCGTCGCTGTCCTCGGAGTACCCGTCCCACGCGGAGCACCTCGCGACGATAGAGGCGTCCCTGCGCGAGCTGTCCGCCTCCGGCACCCCGAACCTGGGCATCGTCACGGGCACGGTCCCGTCCTACGAGGCCTTCGCGGCCTCGGAGGCCACGTCCCCGGCGGACACGAACCTCCTCCCCCAGTACGCGACGACGCTCGCGGCCCGCGGCCGAGCGACGGCGTGGCCGCCGCAGCGGGGGGCGGGGTGCTGGTGCGGGTCGGGGAACCGGTACACGGAGTGTCACGGGGCCGTATAGGTAGCTAGGCCTGCCCGCCCTCTACTTCCCCTAATGACGTCGGCCCCAGCCCCACTCCTCGGCTGGGGCCGGCCTCGCATCTGCCAACGGCCATACCTCAATCAGCGCCCGTCTGTCAGTTGTCCCTGTTAGAACTGGGCATAGCCGTATCAGTGATCAGGGGGACCAGCGTGACTCAACCGGGGGATCTGTCGCAGCCTGTTGCGGGTGTGTACGAGGAGCTCATTACCCGGCGGATGCAGGCACAGATAGAGAAGTTGGACACGGCTCGCTGGAAGGCCATCGACGGCGATGTCAGTGAGGAGTCCTCCCCGCATGTGATCGCGCGGCATCTCAGCCGGGCCATAGGACGAAGACTCGCCCAGGTGCCGCACGACGAGCGCGTAGCGGTCGCGAACCGGATGATCCAGTCGATCACCTCCGACATGGTTGCTCCTTCGCATCTCAACCCGAGCGACCCCGTCGAACTCATTGCCGACGGCCCTCGTCAACTGTTGGCTCTGGCAGAGCAGGAGGCTCCAGGTGTCTACGCCGTACGGCCCCTGACACCGCTCTCCGAGACTGCGCTGATCACTAACTCGCCAGAGGACCCCAGCCTGGGGACGGAACTGCGGGCAGAGCTGGCCACTGCAGACCGCATCGATCTGCTGTGTGCCTTTGTGAAGTGGTACGGACTACGCGTCCTGGAGGATTCGCTCCGCGCCGCCAGGAAGCGTGGCGTCCCGATCAGGGTGATAACGACCACGTACATCGGTGCAACTGATCGACACGCTCTCGACCGCCTGGTGCGCGACTTCGGTGCCGAGGTCAAGGTCAACTACGAGATCCGTTCGACTCGTTTGCATGCCAAGGCATGGCTGTTCCGTCGTAAGAGCGGCTTTGATACGGCTTACGTAGGCAGCTCGAACCTGTCCAAGGCCGCCCTGCTCGACGGCCTGGAGTGGAACGTGCGACTCTCATCCGTCGCAACTCCCGCGGTGCTGCACAAGTTTGAGGCGACGTTTGATTCGTATTGGCATGACAGCGCGTTTGAGTCGTACGACCCGGACGACGACGGAGAGCGCCTCGATCGGGCTCTGGCACAGGCAGGCGGAACAGGTAACACCGCTGACCTGATGAGGATCAACCTGTCGGGCCTTGAGGTACACCCGTTCCCGCACCAACGCGACATGCTCGAACGCCTCCGCGTCGAGCGCGAGATCCACGGCCACAGCCGCAACCTCTTGGTCGCTGCGACCGGAACCGGCAAGACCGTTATGGCCGCGTTGGACTATCGAGCCCTGCGCAGGAAGCACGACGGTGACGCTCCCACCCTGCTGTTCGTAGCCCATCGCAAGGAGATCCTCGCCCAGTCCTTGCGTACCTACCAAGAGGTCCTCGACGACGCATCGTTCGGCGAGCTCCTCCACGGCGGTCAGGATCCGCGGCACTGGCAGCACGTGTTCGCAAGCGTCCAGTCCTTGAACATCCGTCGCCTTGAGACGCTGGCACCCGATCACTTCGACATCATCGTGATCGACGAGTTCCATCACGCCACTGCGGCCACCTATCGCCGAGTCATCAACCACTTCAAGCCGAAGCAACTGCTCGGCCTCACAGCGACGCCCGAGCGGATGGACGGGCTCACTGTGCAGGACGAGTTCTTCGGCGGCCGCATCGCCGCAGAGATTCGGCTATGGGAAGCCCTAGAGAACGACCTACTCTGCCCCTTTCACTACTTCGGCATCCCGGATGGCACGGACCTCACAGGCCTCGGATGGAGGCAAGGCGCGTACGCGGATTCCGAGCTGGGGAACCTGTTCACGGGTAACGATGCACGTGCACGGATCGTGGTCAAACAGATTCGGGACAAGGTCTCCCAGCCCGGAGCGATGCGCGCCCTTGGCTTTTGCGTCACCAAGGCTCACGCACATTTCATGGCCGACTTCTTCCGGAAGGCCGGTTTTCAGGCCGCAGCTCTTGACAGCGACTCATCTGCCGCTGTGCGTGCCCAGACGCTGGCCGACCTGCGTAACGGAAAACTCCAAGTTATTTTTTCCGTTGATCTCTTCAATGAGGGCCTCGACATCCCTGACGTGGACACCCTGCTTCTCCTTCGTCCCACGAACAGTGCCACTGTCTTCCTTCAGCAGCTCGGTCGGGGCCTGCGCCGTACCGACACGAAGCCAGTTCTCACGGTGTTGGACTTCATCGGGCAGCATCGGGCGGAGTTCCGCTTCGAGGAGCAGTTCCGGGCCATGACGAACCTCACCCGCAACCGACTCGTCGAGCACATCGAGCGCGATTTCCCGCAGCTTCCTTCCGGGTGCCAAATCATATTGGAGGGAAAGTCCAAGGACCTGGTACTCGACAACATCCGCACTCAGCTGGGTGCGACGATCAAGACGTTGGTGAGAGAAGCCCAGGACTACGGCACCCCACGCCTCGCTGACTACCTCCGCGAGAGCCGGCGAGAGATCAGGGAACTCTACAAGAGCGACAACTCGTGGACGACGATTCTTCGTAGGTCAGGCCTGCTGGATGAACCGTTTCCGCCGGGGGAAGCTGATCTCCTCAAGCGCGTCCACGCCTTCCTGCATGTCGATGACCCGGATCGCGTACGCGCGTACCTCCGCCTCCTGTCACCGGAGGCTCCCTCGTATGCATCACTCAGTGCGACCGAGCAGACGTATGCCCGCATGCTCTTCTTCAACATCTGGGACAACGCTGGCGGTTTCACCAGCTTTGCGGAGGGCGTTGCATCGCTGCGGAACCAGCCGGTGTTTCGCGACGAGCTCCGACAGGTTCTGTCGCACGTCATGGATAAGTGCGATCATTTCCCCATTCCTTTGTCGGGGCCGCACGACAGCATTCCGCTAAAGGTCCACAGCTCCTACAACCGATCAGAGATTTTGGCCGCCCTCGGAGTTGCTCGCTTCGGCGGCCAGATGCCTCGATCGTTCGCACAGGGAGTCCAATGGGTCGACGAGATCAAAACAGACGCCTTGTTGATCACCTTGGAGAAGAACGAGAAAGATTTCTCTCCCACTATTCGGTACAAGGATTATGCGCTGAGCCCCACCCTGTTCCACTGGGAATCGCAGAACGCGATCGCTGACACGTCTCGCACGGGGCTGCGGTATCAACACCACACCAAGCAGGGCAGCCATATTCTGCTGTTCATGCGTCGGTACAAGAACACCGACACCGGCAAATCTCAACCGTGGATGCTACTGGGACCCGCAACGTATGTGGAGCACACGGGTAACAAGCCGATGGGGATCACTTGGCGCCTTCAGCACGAGCTCCCCGCCGATGTGTGGACGTACTCCGCCCTCACCCCGGGGTGAGCTCAACTCCCCTACCTGCCGAGCGGTTCGAAGTGCATGTGCGCCCGCTCTACCACCTCGCCCGCGTCAACACCATGCGCTTGGAACCAGTGGAGGAGGTCGACGATGACGTGCATGGCGACCTCCTCACCCGTGGCCACGCTCAACACACTCGGAGCCTTCGCCCGGGGCAACTGCGCGGCACCGTAGTGGCTGAGAATGGCTTCAGCCCTTGCCACGGGAGCGTGCTGGCTATGCCCGCCGGACGAGTTCAGGCGGGTGGCCAGCTCGCACCACGTGATCTTTCGGTCCGCGTGCAGCAGCACGCCCCAGCGGTCGGCAACAGCGTCGACAAGCGCCATACCCCGCCCCCCTTCCGCTTCGGCTCCCGCACACACGAGCGTCGGTAAGGCACGGGCGTCCGGGTCTTGGACCTCGATGCGAACGTAGGTGCCGTTCATCGAGACAGCGAGAGTGGCGGGGGTCCCTGCGCCCACGTGCGTGATGACGTTGGAGACGAGTTCGGTCACGCACAGCTGAGCCGCGTCAATGACGTCGGGAAGGCCCCAGAGGGAGAGGTGCAGTCGCAGGAGGCGCCGCAGGGCCCGCACCTCCTCAGGCTCCGCAGAGAACGGGAGGTCCCATCGTTTCCTTGACACACAGCTCACGTACTCCATACCCGCCTCCTGTCCAAGGACCGCTCTCTACGGTCCGCAGTGGATTCACCACCGAGAGTTGCAGTGAAACTCTCAAAATGGAACTCTCACGCCACACATTCACGCTGTGCTTAGGAGTGCGGCACACACTCGCGCGCCCCGGCGTACGCGACCTTGCCGTCATGGTCGGGCAGCCATCACGATCTGAGAGATCCATACGAAGGGCCGTACACATGGCAGTTGGACCTACCACTCGCAGACGTCAGCTCGGAGCCGACCTGCGTCGACTTCGCGAGCTCATGGGCTTGACGCTTGAGGAAGCAGGGGCGCGCGTCGGCATCTCGAAGGCGACGTTGAGTCGATACGAAACCAAGGAGGGGTCCGTCAAGTGGCCCTCCGTAGACGCTCTTTGCCGCGAGTACGGCGCCTCGGACGAGGAGCGAAAGGCCCTGGTCGAGCTAGCGAAGGGTGCGAAGATCCAGGGTTGGTGGAGGTCGCTCGCAGACCCCATCCCTGAATCGATGAACCTGATGCTGACGCTCGAGAACGAAGTGGTGCGTGAGGACCAGTACGCGTGCACGTACATCCCTGGCCTGCTGCAGACCCGCGCCTATGCCGAAGCCGTTCACCGCGCCTCAGAGATGCGCTGCCCGGAGCGGGAGGTGCAGCACATGGTCGACATTCGCATGAAGCGACAGGAACTTCTTCAGCGCGACGAGCCCCCACATCTCTGGTGCGTCATCGATGAGGCAGCCATCCGGCGGGCCGTCGGCGGGCAGGACGTCATGCAGGAACAACTACGTCACCTACTGACCATGTCGGAGCTGCCTCACGTAACCGTCCAAGTCCTGCCCTTCTCAACGGGCGCTCACGCCGCGGCTGTTGGCAGCTTCGTCGTCCTCGGAAGCCAGACTCCTGAGCTAGACGTGGTGTACGTGGACACACTCGGTGGCGGGCTCTTCATGGAGAAGCCCGAGGAACTCAAGCGCTATAGGTTGGCGTTCCAGTACCTCAGCGCCCAGGCCCTCAACCTTGAGGCATCTGCCGGGCTTATCCGCCGTATAAGCGAGGAGTCTTGATGACAGTGCAGACCGGGCCTCGTTGGTTCACGTCTTCTTTCAGCGGCGGTAGCGGAACCGAGTGCGTCGAGTGCGCGCGCAGCAACGATGGCGTGCTTGTACGTGATTCCAAAAGTGCCGGAGGACCCATCGTCGCTGTTCAAGGGGCATCTTGGCGTGTGTTCATACGGGCGTTGGACGACGGTGCGCTGTCCCTCTAGGTCAGGGACGTTTCGTCATGAGTGCCGGCGCCTCACGTCGACCCCTTGACGCACGCGGCTACTGGATGCTCCACCGCGAGCTGTGGGCCCGGTTCGTGGGGCACGTGAAGATGTTCAGTTCGCCCCAGCGGCCCACTGTTACCTCGGTCGGGGTGGCGGATCTGTGGGTGGGGAGGCCCCGGTCCTCCACAGGGGTCCAGCTGCCGCTGCCGCCGTCCCATTCCGAGCTGTCGATCGTGAGCAGCAGGTCCATCGGCGTCCCGCAGGTGCGGCAGTCCATGGGGGACGGGTCCGTGAGGTGCCAGGACGCGAAACCGCCGACGCGCCAGCCCGGTGGGATGGAGAGGTCGTACTGGTAGGCGGGCGGCTCGGGCCGGGCCTTCGCCTCGCGCGCCCTGGCCCACTCCTCGTACTCCGCCTCCGTGTCCCAGCTCTGCACCTCGTCCGTCATGTCCTCGCGTGCCGCCTCCGCCGACTCTTCAAGTGCCTCCTCCCACGCGTCGATCCGGGCGCACAGCTCCTCCGGCAGAAGGCCGGCGAAGGGGTACGTCGTCACCTGTTCCGGGTGCAGTACGCAGGGCTCCGGGACGTACCCCGCGTAGCCGACGACCACCGGCTGCGGGGGCCTGGCCAGCGGGTTCGTCACCTCCCGCGAGCGGCGCCAGCGCAGGTGCAGCGACATGCCGTAGCCACTTGCGCCGTGCCGGTCGAAAGGGCACCAGAAGACCTGGAGCAGGTCGCAGTCGTCCGGTCCCGGCGGCAGGTCGGCGATGTCCCGCCGGTAGAGCTGGGCCAGCCCGATCATGGGCAGCGGGTCGGTGTCCGCCAGGTCCGCGACGCGGTGTTCCCGGCTCAGTTCCGTGAGGAGTTGGCGTTCCTCCTCGGTGAGGCCGGTGGCCGGGTCGCGGGCCCAGGCGCCGGCCAGGATCCGGCGCTCCTCGTGGATGTCCGCCGGGCGCCTGCCATGGTTGCGCCGATGTGACTCCGTACAGACGGGCCAGGGTTCGTCCGCCGGCCACAGCAGCGGGCCGCCCACCGAACTCATCGTCGCGTCGGGCGTGCCCGGCCTCGGGTGCAGCCGGGTCGTCGTCCCTCGGTGCGCCGCCAACTCCGGGAAGTGTTCCTCGATGTCGAGCGGGCGGGGCGGGGTGGTCCTCCTGGTCATGGATCCGACTGTAGGTCTACGGCCTGCGGCCACGGGCACGGCCACGGGCACGGCCGTGGCCCTGCCGCCCCCGCCCCCGCCCCCGGCGCGGGCATCGGCACCGGCACCGGCACCGGCACCGGCACCGGTGATGCGGTCGCCAGGCACCCGCGCCCACGCGTTAGCCTCGGTCGCGTTCGACTGACGTAGCGGCATTGGAGGCAGCGATGGCGAAGGTTCCGGCCGCGGTGGTGGCCGCCGGGGGGCTTGTCGGTGGGTACGGGGTCGCCCGCTGGACGAAGAAGCGGCCGCTGGGCGGGGTCGTGCTGGCCGCCGCCGGTGCCGCGGCGGCGCAGCAGTGGCGGCAGCAGGCGGGCGGGAAGGCCGCCGGGGCGCTGACCGCCGCGTACGTCGCCGCCTTCGCCGGGTCCCATCCGCTGGCCAGGAAGGTGGGCGCCTGGCCCGCCGTGTTCGGTGTCGCCGGAGCCGTGGCTCTCGCCTCCTGGGCCGTCGCCGACCGGCGGGGCTGAGCGCAGGCCAAGATACCGGTCAGGCCGTCCTCACACCCTGAAACGCTCGCCGATATGCCTGCGGGCTCGTCCCGACCACCCGTCTGAAGCGGTCCCGGAACGCCGTCGGGGAGCCGAAGCCCGCCTGGGCGGCGATGCGTTCGACGGGGTGCGTCGTCGTCTCCAGGAGGTACTGGGCGCGGCGTACCCGGGCCCGGTGCAGCCACTGCAGCGGCGTCGTGCCCGTCTGCTCGCGGAAGCGCCGGTTGAGCGTGCGGGTGCTCATGCCGGCCCGGGCGGCGATGTCCTCCAGGGTCAGGTCGTCGCCGGCGTTCTCCTCCAGCCAGTGCAGCAGGGGCTCCATCGTGCTGCCCGCGGGGGCCGGGGGCTGCGCGTGGACGATGAACTGGGCCTGCCCGCCCTCCCGTTCGAGCGGGACGACGGACATCCGCGCCGCGTGTGCGGCCACCGCCGAGCCGTGGTCCCGGCGGATCATGTGCAGGCACATGTCGATCGCCGCGGCGGCCCCCGCCGAGGTGAGGAACTGGCCGTTGTCGACGTAGAGGACGTTCGGGTCGACGGTGACGGCGGGATATCTCGCGGCCAGGTCGGCGGCCGCGATCCAGTGCGTGGTCGCGCGCAGCCCGTCCAGGAGGCCGGTGGCGGCGAGGACGAAGGCGCCCACGCAGATCGACGCGATGCGGGTGCCGTTCGCCGCCGCCGCGCGCAGCGCCTCCGGTACGCCCGGTGGCAGCGGGGCGGTCGGGTCGGCCACGCCCGGCAGGACGATCGTGTCGGCTCCCGCCAGCGCGTCGAGGCCGTACGGGGCGCGCACGGCGAACGGGCCCGCGTTCACCTCCTCGGCGACCGCGCAGACCCGGACCCGGTAGGCCTCGCGGCCGTCCGGCAGGCGGGCCCAGCCGAAGGTGTCGATCGGGGCGGACAGGTCGAACGGGACGACCTGGTCGAGCGCGAGTACGGCCACGGTGTGCATGGCGAGAGCGTAGGCATACACAGGATTCCGGCCAAGCGGCCCACGGAAGCGGCAGTCACCGAGCCGGCGGACCGCCTGGCCCTCGCCTTCGCCGCCGTGCCCGCCGCACGATCCGGCAAACGGCGTGCCGACTTCCTGGGGCACCTGGCTCTCGGCGTCGCGCCCAGCCGGGCGGAGTTGGTCCTCGGTGTCTCCAGCACCAGTGGGCTGACTTCGCGCACCGGGGGCCGTGACAGCCCTCGCGGGCCGATATTCCGCGAGAGCATCGACCCGGGTGTTGGCGGCTACTCGATGACTGTCGTCGCCCTCCCGGTCTTCTCGGGGTGGTGCTTTGGGGCGAATGTCCCTGTGTACTTCTGGCCCTTCTCGACTTGCACGTCCCGCTTGTTGTAGTCGTGGTGCAGCAATCCGAACCGGTAGGTGCCCTCGGACGTACACACCACCCCGGGCAGAAAACCGTGCAGCGGATGACCCGAGATGTCCACGTCGAAGTAGTCGTTAGGTACAGGGCACGTACCGCTCCAGTGGCTGTACGCGTCGGCCGGGCTGGGAGTGCCGCTCAGCCCGTCGAAGTGGAGCGTCCACTCCGCTGCCTCCGCCTTGCCGCTGACGGGCGCTGCTTGCGCTGTCGCCGGAATGCCAGCGAGGACAGCAACAGCCGCCATACCGGCCAGGGCGCGTGACGTGCGCTTCATGAGGAAACCGCCTTCCAGCCCCGGACCACCCGAGGTACTTGGCCCAAGGATCCCCACACCGCGCGTTCCCGGATCGCGAAGCGGTTGCAGTTCACCCATGATGGAGCGCCCATTCGGCCCGGCACTTGCGCTCGGCAGGGGTTACCCACCGTTCTTCGCGAACTCCGCCCGCGCTTTCCTGGAGCGGCCGATGGAGACCGACCCCGCGACTTCACCACGAACCCACGGGGTCCACCTCCCGACAGCCGGGCATCGGACCCTCGGGTTCCCACTGAAGTGCCTTCAGTTTTCGCGAACTCGCGGGGGTCTCGGGGTGTGACCGAGACGCGCGCCAGGGGGGCAACGGGATGATCTTGAAGGCAGCGAATGCGCGCCGCCTCGCCCGGTCGGCCCGTGGTCAGTGCGTTGAATGTCCCGATCGTGCGCAGGCTGACGCCGCCGCGCCCGAGTTCCAGCCCGGCGGCACCCTCCGTGCCATAGCCGACGGCGGCGATCCGGTCGGGGTCGGTCCGCGGTTCGGTGCGCGACACACCAAGCGCCGCGTGGCCGATGCCTCGCGTCCGCTCGGGATCGGCGAGCAGCGGCAGGCAACGGGCCGGCATCTCCTCGGGGTCGCCCGAACAGCGCCCGCCATGAAGGCCGAAGGCCAGCGCTACCTATTCTTCCTGGCGAGAATCCGTTACCCCCTGGCAATATCGCCACTTTCCCAAGATCCGCCCTCGCCCCTACCGTCACCCCGTGACCAAGTTCCTCCTCGCCGTCCACGTCCTCGCCGCCATCGTCGCCGTCGGGCCCGTCACCGTCGCCGCGAGTCTGTTCCCGCCCGCCGCGCGGAAGGTGCTCGCCGAGCCGGGCGACGCGCAGGCCCTCGCGACCACGCGGCTGCTGCACCGCATCTGCCGGGTGTACGCCACCGTCGGCGTCGTCGTGCCCGTCTTCGGGTTCGCCACGGCGAGCAACATGGGCGTGCTCGGGGACGCCTGGCTGATCGCCTCGATCGTGCTGACGGCGGTCGCGGCCGTGGTGCTGGCCGCGCTGGTCCTGCCCCGGCAGAGCGCGCTCCTGGAGGGTCCGGGTGACCGGGCCGCGACCGTCCGGCTCGCCATGTTCACCGGGATCTTCAACCTGCTGTGGGCCACGGTCACCGTTTTGATGATCGTGCGACCGGGGTCCACCACGGGCGCATAGGATCCCGCTCATGTACGCACAGCAGGGACAGCCGGGTCAGTCGGCGTCACAGGCCTACCTGGCCTCGGTGGAACAGCGCCTGATCGCCGACGGATGCGGCACGCGCTGGGAGGACTGGGCCGGGGTGCCCGTCCTCGTGGGGCGCCGGGCGGACTTCAAGATGCGCTGGATGGCGACGCGGCTGCATCTGTTCACCGTGGCGGCGGCGGTTCCGGAGATAACCGTCGAGGCCGTCTCGGGATTCACCGACCAGGTGATGAAGTACGCCAAGGCCAACAAGGGCGGCCTGCCGGTCGGTCTGCAGAACGGGATCGGCGCGTTCCCCGTGCTGGTCAGCGACCGGGTCGACCCGGCGGCCGTGCAGTGGGCGGAGCAGCAGCAGCGCCTCAAGTTCGCCGTCATGACGCGGCCGGTCGTGGTCGACAGCGCCCGCCAGTACGTGGGCACCTACCGCGGCAAGCCCGCGCTCGGCCGGGTCTACGCCTCGTACTTCATCGAGAAGGGCTCGGCGTACTTCTACGGCCAGTGAGCCCGCGCCCCCGCGGGTGCCCACCCCGGGGTCCCGCCGGGCTCACCGTCCGTCCGCTCGGGGCGGGTTCAGGCCCGGTGCCCCAGCACGTTCACGACCCGCCCGTTCGGGTCCCGTACGAAGAAGCGCCGTACGCCCCAGTCCTCGTCGCGCAGTTCCCGTACGATCTCCGCGCCGGAGGCGGCCACCCGCGCGTGGACCGCGTCGACGTCCTCGACCTCGATGCTCATGTCGGGGACGACAGGCCCGGTGCGGTCCTCGGTGCAGAGGCTGATCTGGGCGGTGGGGTGGGACGGGGAGGCGAGGGTCGCGATCCAGCCCTGGTTCATCACCTCGTCGAGGCCCAGCAGGCCGTAGAAGTCCCGGCCGGCGTCCATCGCCTCCGCGGACTCGACACGGATGTTCGGAACGATCCTGCGGACAGTCATGGCCGGCGGCTCCTCACGCGTCACAGGTGCGGGCGAACACGGGTTCCTCGTCCTGCGAGTCTGCCCTGAACTGCCGGGCCACCGCAGCCGCGACGAGCACTCCCGTGGCGATCAGGAGTGTGCAGAACGCCCACGCCAGGGGCCACGCGTTCGCGAACCCGTCGGGCGGTCCGGGGTGCGTGCGCAGGGAGACGTACAGGAGCGCCGCCGGTGGCACAGCCACCAGCAGCAGCGGCCAGGCGAGGGCGTCGCGGTGGCCGAAGTAGGCCGCCAGGGCGAGCAGGGCGGCGGCGAGGAGCAGGCCGCCGGCGCCCGTCACGGGGCTGGTCTCCTGGACGGCCCCCGCGTTCTCGACGCGGTTGCGCAGATCCCAGGGGAGGCAGAGGAGGTACGCCGCAGCGGAGAGGGCGGCGCCGAGCACGCGCGTCAGCCAGCGTTCCGGCCAGGGGCGCGTTCGCAGGGGGCTCAACAGCTTCTCGGTCATGCGTACGAGGTTCCGCCATGGGCCCGGCGGCCGACAGAGTACGCGTACTCAGGCTCCCCTACTCATACGCCGGAGCGGTTCCCGGGCCCCGACGCGCCGCCGGGACCCGGGTCCCGGCGGACCGCCCGCCGCCGGGCCACCCGGGAGTCACCGCGTCCCGCCGACCGCCCCGGGTGTCCCGTCACCGGCGTCACGTCACCGGTGCCGAGGCCGTATCGGAGGACTTCTCCGTGGCCGACAGCGGCGTGGCGATGTCCTCGAGGGACCGGCGTTCCGCGTTCACCGCGAGGAACACGGCGACCAGTCCGGCCGCGCACATCAGGCCCGCGCCGATCTGGAAGGCGAGCACGGTCTCGCCGACCACGCCGGATGCCGTGAGGTCCGCGAAGACGAGCGGGCCGCTGATGCCGCCGGCGGCCGTGCCGAGCGCGTAGAAGAAGGCGATGGCCATGGCCCGGGTCTCCATCGGGAAGATCTCGGAGACCGTCAGGTACGCGCTGGAGGCGCCCGCCGAGGCGAAGAACAGCACCGCGCACCAGCACGCCGTCATCGTGACCGCGCTCAGCGAGCCCTGGTCGAAGAGCCAGGCCGTGCCGAACAGCAGCAGACCGGAGATCAGATACGTGGAGGAGATCATGATGCGCCGGCCGACGGTGTCGAAGAGTTTGCCGAGCAGCAGCGGGCCGAGGAAGTTGCCGGCCGCGATGACGGCGAAGTAGTAGCCGGTGCTGCCGGTGGGCACGTCGAAGAACTTGGTGAGGATGGCGCCGAAGCCGAAGGTGATCGCGTTGTAGAGGAACGCCTGGCCGATGAAGAGCGAGAGGCCGAGCACGGCCCGTTTGGGGTAGCGCCCGAAGACGGTCTTGGCGATGAGGCCGAAGCCGATGCTCTTGCGCTGCTCGATGGTGATCTCGCGGACGGGCTCCGGGAGCGGCTGCCCCTTCTCCCGCTCGATCCCGCGCTCCACGGAGGTGACCAGCGCGTCGGCGTCCTCGCCCTGGCCGTGGATGAACTGCCAGCGCGGGCTCTCCGGGACATGCCGCCTGACCAGCAGGATCACCAGGCCCAGGACGACGCCGAGGGCGAAGGTCAGCCGCCAGCCGACGTTCTTGGGGAAGATGTCGGTGTCCAGCATGACGATGGACAGCAGGGCGCCGCCGATCGCGCCGAGCCAGTAGCTGCCGTTGATGATCAGGTCGACCCGGCCGCGGTACTTGGACGGGATCAGCTCGTCGATCGCGGAGTTGATGGCCGCGTACTCGCCGCCGATACCGAAGCCGGTGAGGAACCGGAAGACGAAGAACCACCACGGGGAGAAGGACAGCGCGGTCAGCGCGGTCGCGGCGAGATACACCACCAGCGTGATCATGAAGAGCTTCTTGCGGCCGAACCGGTCGGTCAGCCAGCCGAAGAACAGCGCGCCCGCGCAGGCACCCGCCACGTAGAGAGCCGCCGCGATGCCGGTGACCTGCGCCGAGGAGATCGCCAGTCCGCTGCCGTCCTCGGAGAGACGGCCCGCGATGTTGCCGACCGTGGTGACCTCGAGGCCGTCCAGGATCCACACGGTGCCGAGGCCGATCACGATCATCCAGTGCCAGCGGGACCACGGCAGGCGGTCCAGGCGGGCCGGCACGGCTGTCGTGACGGTTCCCGTGGAGCCGGGCACTGAGTCCGGCGTCGCTGAAGCTGTCATGGCTCCCTCTCCGATGAGTGACCCGCGGGTGACCCATTTCAGGGTGCCCGGATCCGCGCTGGTCACGCCATGCGGGCCGAGCGCCCGCTCACGCTCCGAGGGCCCGCGAGACGACGTAGATCAGGAGACCGGCCAGCGAGCCGACCACCGTGCCGTTGATCCGGATGAACTGGAGGTCGCGGCCGATGTGGGCCTCGATCTTCCTGGTGGTGTGCTGGGCGTCCCAGCCGGCCACCGTGTCCGTGATCAGGGACGTGATCTCCGCGCGGTAGGTCGTCACGACGTACACCGCCGCTCCCTCGACCCAGCCGTCGACCTTCGCCTGGACCCTGGGCTCGGTGGCCATGCGGGCGCCCAGCGAGAGGAGCGACGCCCGCACGCGCAGCCGCAGTTCGCTGCGCTCGTCCTCGGCGGCGGACACGATCATCGCCCGTACGGCCGTCCAGGCGGAGGCGATCAGGTCCTGGACCTCGCCCCGGCCGAGCACCTCGCCCTTGAGGCGCTCCACGCGCGCCCGGGTGTCGGTGTCGGACTGGAGGTCGGAGGCGAAGTCGGTGAGGAAGCGGTCGAGGGCGCCGCGCGCCGGGTGCGAGGGCGCGTCCCGCATCTCGGTGACGAAGCGGAGCAGTTCCCGGTAGACCCGCTCGCCCACCTTCCTGTCGACGAACCGCGGGGTCCAGCCGGGGGCGCCGCCCTGCACGGCGTCCATCACGGAGTCGCCGTGCAGCACCAGCCAGTCGTGGGCGCGCACGCAGACCAGGTCCACGGCCCGCCGGTGACCGCCGTCGGCGACGACCCGCTCCAGCAGCTTCCCGATGCCGGGCGCGATCTCCTGGGCCTCGGCCCGCCGGGTGATGGCCTCCCCCACGACCGCCTGGACGTCGGAGTCGCGCAGGACCGTCAGCGCTCCGCGCAGCGCGGTTGCCAGCTCGGCGGTGACCCGGTCGGCGTGCTCGGGCTCGGCGAGCCAGGTGCCGAGGCGGCCGCCGATGCCGACGGCGCTCAGCCGCAGGCGTACGACCTCCTCGGAGAGGAAGTTCTCCCCGACGAACTCGCCCAGGGAGACGCCGAGCTGGTCCTTCTTGTTCGGGATGATCGCCGTGTGCGGGATCGGCAGGCCGAGCGGGTGACGGAAGAGGGCGGTGACCGCGAACCAGTCGGCGAGCGCGCCGACCATGCCGGCCTCGGCCGCCGCGGCCACGTACTCGGCCCAGTCGCCCGCGCCCCGGTGGGACGCCCACTTGGCGAGGACGTACACGACGGCGACCAGGAGCAGCAGACCGGTCGCCGTGATCTTCATCCGGCGCACCCCGCGGCGCTTCTCCTCGTCGGCGGGGCTGAAAGAGGTCATCGCCCGGCCGGCCGGGCCGGGGGCCGCCCGGTTCACCGGGCCACCCCTGCGGGCATGCTGTCCCTCGGCATCCGTTTCTCCCGCTTTCGTGCGTTCCATCCGCTCCACCCACTCGGTGACCTCGTACACATTGTCCCTTCCTGACCGACTCATGGAACGGATCAGGAGTTCCCGGCGTCTGTCCGGACGGGGGTTCGGCCGGGGACCCAAGGGGCTCTTTGGGTGTTCTTCTTCCCATGACGCATCATGGGGTCTTCACATCGGAGCCGCGGGCTCCACGTCCGAGGAGACACGCACCGCATGACCAAGCGTCACGCCGGGGGTGCGGGGGTGTCCCCCGCAAGGCACGGCGCCCTGCTCGCCGCGATCATCGCCGTGATCGTGCTGTTCTCCACCGCCATATACGTCGGTGTCTCGGCCGACGACGGCGGTGAGCCCGCCGGCCCGGCCAAGGGGGGAGCCCCGCGCAACTCGGCCGCCCCCGCGTCCACCGGCACCTGGGTCGGCTCCTGGTCGGCCTCCCCCGGGGGCGCCGAGCCGGGAACCGAGTCGAAGGGCATGGCGGGCCGCTCCGTGCGCAACGTCGTGCACGCGAGTGTCGGCGGTACGAGTGCCCGCATCACCCTGTCCAACCTGTACGGCCAGCAGCCGCTCACGATCACGCACGCCACGCTCGCCGTCGCGGCAGCGCCGGGCGACGCCGCGGCCGCGGCCGACTCGATGCGCCGGCTCACCTTCGCCGGCAGCGGATCGGTCGTCATCCCGCCCGGGTGGCAGGTGCTGAGCGACGCCGTGCGGATCACCGTCCCGCGGGGCGGCGACGTCCTGGTGACCACCTTCTCGCCGACCCCGTCCGGCCCGGTCACCTACCACTCCCAGGCACGGCAGATCTCGTACACCGCCGAGGGCGACCGCGCCGAGGACGTCACCGGCACGGCGTACACCTCGCAGACCCCGTACTGGCGCTATCTGACCGCCCTGGACGTGCTGAGCAACGAGGCGGACGGCACGGTCGTCGTCATCGGTGACTCGCTGACCGACGGCGTCACCTCCACCGTGGGGGCCAACAGTCGCTGGACGGACGCCCTTTCGGACCGGCTGCGCGAGGCGGCCGGTTCCGGCGACGTGCCCCGCTACAGCGTCGTCAACCAGGGCATCAGCGGCAACCGGGTGCTGACCTCGGGCCTCGGCCGCCCCGCCGACAACCCGAGCGGGCTCTCCCGCTTCCAGCGGGACGTCCTCGGCCGGACCAACGTCAGGGCCGTCGTCGTCGACCTCGGCGTCAACGACATCCTGCGCAACCCGAACCAGGCCGACCCCGACCGCATCGTCTCCGGGCTGCGCAAGCTGGTCCGGCAGGCGCACGCCCGCGGGCTGCGGGTCGTCGGCGCCACGCTGATGCCCTTCCAGGGCCACCGCGGCTACAGCGACAACCGCGAGGCCGTGCGCCAGGCCGTCAACGCGCGCATCCGGGCGGGCCGGGTGTACGACGACGTCGTCGACTTCGACAAGGCGCTGCGCGACCCGTACAACCCGCGCCGGCTGCGGTCCGACTACGATTCGGGCGACCACCTCCACCCCAGCGACAAGGGCTACCGGAAGATGGGGCACTCCTTCGACCTCGGCTCCCTCAAGGGGTCGGCGCCCGCCCGGCTCTGACGAGGAGTTGGGCAGCCGGGGGACCGCGCCGAACGGTCAGTGGCCTTCGTGCCTCCGCCTCGTGCGGTCCTCGCGCCGCTCCGCCTTGCGGTCGCCGTGGTCGCCGTCCCGGTCGGTGAAGTCGTCGAAGTCGTCGAAGTCGGCGGGACCGCCGGTGTCCTCGGCCTCGCCGGAGCCCCTCAGCTCCTTGCGGGCCGCCCTGCGCTCCAGCTTCTGCCTGCGGCGCTCCTCCTTCAGGCGCAGCCTCTCGGCCTTCGTCGCCTTGCGCTGGACGCCCACCCCGCCCCAGAAGGCGAAGCCCGTGACGACCACGCGCGGGGCGCCGGGATCACCCGGGACGCCGTCCTCGCGGTGGTCGAAGCCGCCCATGACGCCGATGCCGCGGACGACGACCTCGACGCCCGGCGGTACGAGAATGTTCACGCCGCCCATGACCGCGAAGCAGTTGAGGACGACCTCACGCCCGGCGAAGTCCGCCTCGCGCAGGTCGATGTCCCCGCCGCCCAGCAACGCGACGGACGTGAAACGCCGCGGCACGGTCCAGCGGCCCTTGCGCTCGAACCCCGATAGGACGGCGACACCCCAGGCGGACGAGCCCTCGCCCCCGACGATCCGCCCACCCCAACTGCCGTCAACTCGCGGTGACTTGGTCAGGGAGAGCGGTGCGAGGGCCGCCGCGCCGGGCAGGTCGCGGGTGATCGGCGCCAGCTCACCGTACGTGCGGGCCCGGTACGTGGCGTCCAGCCGCTCCTCGAACTCCGCCATGTCGAGGCGGCCTTCCGCGAGAGCGTCCCGCAACTGGTCGGAAACCCGTTCACGATCGGCGTCGGAGGCCCGGAGCTCAGGGAGTTCGTCCGTCATGCCGAGCAGCCTACGAGGTCGTCCTGTCCGCGTACATCTGCGCGATGACCGCCTCGATGTCCGGCTCACGGACCGACAGATCCACCAGCGGGAACTCCGCCGCGATCCGCGCCACCAAAGGGGCGGCCGACTGCGCAGCCGGAAAGGCCAGCCACTGCCGCGGCCCCTCCACCTTCACCACCCGCGCCGACTCCACCTCGATCGGCGGCAGTTCACGCTCCAGGTCCACCACCAGCGTCCGCTCGCCCTCCCCCGCCTCGTGCAGCCCGGCCAACGGACCGTCGTACATCAGCCGCCCGTGGTCGATGACCATCACGCGGCGGCACAACTGCTCGATGTCGGTGAGGTCGTGCGTGGTCAGCAGCACCGTCGTGCCGCGCTCCGCGTTCAGATCGCGCAGGAACGCCCGGACCTTCGCCTTGGAGACCACGTCGAGCCCGATCGTCGGCTCGTCGAGGTAGAGCACCTCGGGGTCGTGCAGCAGCGCCGCCGCGATGTCACCGCGCATCCGCTGCCCCAGCGACAACTGGCGCACCGGCACGTCCAACAGGGGTGCCAGTTCCAGGAGTTCGACGCAGCGGTCGAGGTTCTCCCGGTAACGGGCGTCCGGGATGCGGTACATGCGGTGCATCAGCCGGTACGAGTCGATCAGCGGGAGGTCCCACCACAGCGTCGTCCGCTGCCCGAAGACCACGCCGATCCGCTGCGCGAGCCGGGTCCGCTCACGGGACGGGTCGATGCCCGCGACCCGCAGCCGGCCGCCGCTGGGCGTCAGGATCCCGGTCAGCATCTTGATGGTGGTCGACTTGCCCGCGCCGTTCGGACCGATGTAACCGACCATCTCGCCCCGCGACACGGTGAACGACAGGGAGTCGACCGCCCGCACCTGCCGCCGCTCGCCGCGCCAGAACCCGGTCCTGCGGCGCACGTCGAAGACCTTCTCGACGCCGTCGAGCTCGATGAAGCGGCGATCCGGCGCACCGGCCGCGGGAGCTGTTCCCCCGGCACGCTCGGGCCGCCGCTCCGGCACCGGGGCCGGCTCTGCGTCCGTTCCGCGTCCGGTGTCCGGCTCTCCGTCCGTTCCGCGTCCGGCGTCCGGCTCTCCGTCCGTTCCGCGCCCGGCGGCCTCAGCGATGTCCTGACGGTCCATGTCCGCTAACTCCCTGTACTCCGGTAGGAACGAAGACCCACCCGCCAGGCCAGGCCCGCGAGCGCGCAGCAGCCCGCAGCCACCAGTGGCGGCGCGAAAGCCGTCCACACCGGCAGGTCGAGCGGATAGGGCCGGCCCAGCACGTACAGCGCGGGCAGCCAGTTGACGAAGGCCAGCGGCAGCACGAAGGTCACCCCGCGCACCAGGTCCTCGGCGAAGACGGTGGGCGGGTACCGCAGCAGCGTGTTGCCGCCGTACGTGAAGGAGTTCTGCACCTCGGAGGCGTCCTGCGCCACGAACTGGAAGGCCGCGCCCGCCACGAACACCGCCGCGAAGATCGCACCCCCGCTCAGCAGCGTCACCGGGATCATCAGCACCTTGACCGGGGACCAGGCGATGTCGAGGGCGGCGATCGCGTAGCCGAGGACCAGCAGCCCCTGCGTGATCCGGCCCAGGCGGCGCAGCGCGAAGCGGTCCGCGGCGACCTGCGCCAGCACCGGCGCGGGACGCACCAGGAGCGTGTCGAGCGTGCCGTCACGCACCCGCCGGCCCAGCCGGTCCATCGACCCCATCGCGAGGTCCGCCAGCCCGAACGCGGACCCCGACAGGCCGTACAGGAAGGCGACCTCGGGCAGCGAGTAGCCACCCAGCCGGTCGACCTGCGAGAACATCAGCAGGATCGCCGTGAAGTCGAGCGCCGTCGCCACGAAGTTGCCGGCCGCCGTCATCACGAAGGACGCGCGGTAGGCCATCGTGGAACGGATCCACATGGCGGCGATCATGCGGTAGGCGCGCAGGGCGTCCCGCAGCCGCCCGGACGCGCCGTCCACGAGCGGACCGCTGTCAGCCACCCTGGACCACCACCCGCCGGGTCGCCACGCCCTGCAACAGCCGGCCGGCCGCGAGCAGCCCCACCGCCCAGGCCGCCTGGAACACGTACGTGGCCGCCGGATCCCTCCGGCCGAGCAGGACGTCCACGGGCGCCTGGATCAGCGACGCCCACGGCAGCACGCGCACCACCTCCCCGAGCACACCCGGGAAGACGTTCAGCGGCAGCAGCATGCCCGAGCAGAAGATCCCCGCCAGGAAGGCCAGCTGCGCCACGCCCGCACCGTCCAGCAGCCAGAACGCCGACAGCGCCACCAGGAAGCGGATCGCGAAACTGACGACCACCCCGAGCGCCACCGCCACCAGGAACGCCAGCCACGCCAGCGGGTCGGCGGGCAGCGCCAGGTCGAAGACCAGCGCGCCGAACACCATCGGGACCACCCCCCGCCCCAGCAGATGGAACAGCGCCCGCCCCGCGTCCGCGGCCAGCCACCACGCCTGAAGATCGACGGGCCGGTACAGGTCGATCGCGATGTCGCCGGTACGGATGCGCTCGATGAGCTCGTCCTCGAAGCCGCCCCCCATCACGGCGACCACCATGAGCATCGCCTGCCCCAGCCACACATAGGTCAGCGCCTGCGCCTGGCCGTACCCCCCGAGGTGCGGCCTCTCGTGCCACAGCGCCAGATAGGTGTACGCCAGGATCAGCCCGAACACGGTGTTGGTGAAGACACCGGCCGCCGTGGCCGTCCGATAGGTGGCATACCGCCGGAACCCGCTCACGGCGACGGCCGCGTACAACCGCGCTGTCCCCACGAAACCGGCCTCCCTTTGCTCCGGACCGAAGCGCACGAGCCTAGTCCCCGGGTGACCTGGCGTGCGACGCATTTTCCCGCCGCGACACGTCCCGGGATCGGGGAACGGAACGCCCGGTGCGAGAGTCTTCAAGAGGGGGCGCACCAGACGTACGAGGTCGTACGCATCCGTACGACGCGAAACAGGAGTCCGGCACCGAGATGAGCGACGAGCCGCAGCCGCAGGACAGCAGCAAGGGCCGGCCGCCCGAAGAGCCCGGGCAGGCCCAACCGACGCCCGCGAAGAAGCGCCGGCGCACCGGCTGGCGCCGGCTCTTCCCGACCTGGCGGATGGTGCTCGGCACGTTCGTCGGCCTGATCCTGCTCCTCGTCGGACTCTTCGCGCTCGGCTACTACCTGGTCAAGATCCCGGCCGCGAACGCCGCCGCGGTCAAGCAGAGCAACGTGTACCTGTACGCGGACGGCAGCCAGCTCGCCCGCGACGGCGAGGTCAACCGGGAGAACGTCACCCTCGCCGAGATCGCCGCGAACACCCAGCACGCGGTGCTCGCCGCCGAGGACCGGGACTTCTACACCGAGTCGGCCGTCGACCCCAAAGCCATGGTCCGCGCGGGCTGGAACACCGTCACCGGCAAGGGCAGGCAGTCCGGCTCGACGATCACCCAGCAGTACGTGAAGAACTACTACCTGGGCCAGGAACAGACCGTCTCGCGCAAGGTGAAGGAGTTCTTCATCTCCATCAAGCTGGACCGCGAGAAGAGCAAGGACGACATCCTCGAGGGCTACCTCAACACCAGCTACTTCGGCCGCAACGCGTACGGCATCCAGGCCGCCGCCCAGGCGTACTACGGCGTCGACGCCGACCGCCTGACGGCGGGCCAGGGCGCCTACCTCGCCACGCTGCTCAACGCTCCCAGCGAGTACGACGTGATCGCCCACCCCGAGAACAAGTCCGCCGCCCTGGCCCGCTGGAACTACGTCCTGGACGGCATGGTCAAGAAGGACTGGCTCAGCCCGTCCGCCCGCGCCGCCGTCGACTTCCCCACGCCGAAGGAGGCCAAGGGCTCCGCCGGGATGTCCGGACAGCGCGGCTACCTCGTCCAGGCCGTACGCGACTACCTCACCGGCAACGGGATCATCGACGAGGACACCCTCGCCACCGGCGGCTACCGCATCACCACGACCCTGCAGAAGAAGAAGCAGAACGCCCTCGTCAAGGCCGTCGACGACCAGGTCATGGACCAGCTCGACAAGAAGAACCGCAAGGTCGACACCTACGTCCGCGCGGGCGGCGTCTCCATCGACCCGGCCGGCGGCAAGGTCGTCGCCATGTACGGCGGCATCGACTACACCAAGCAGTACGTCAACAACGCCACCCGCCGCGACTACCAGGTCGGCTCCACCTTCAAGCCGTTCGTGTTCACCTCGGCCGTCCAGAACGCCGCGACCACCCAGGACGGCCGCCCCATCACCCCCAACACCGTCTACGACGGCACCGACAAACGCCCCGTGCAGGGCTGGAGCGGCGGCACCTACGCCCCCGAGAACGAGGACAACGTCTCCTACGGGCCGATCACCGTACGCAGCGCCACCGACAAGTCGGTCAACGCGGTGTACGCGCAGATGGCCGTCGACGTCGGCGCGGACAAGGTCAAGGACACCGCCGTCGCCCTCGGCGTCCCGGCGACCACCCCCGACCTGACCGCCACCCCCTCCATCGCGCTCGGCCCGGCCACCGCCAGCGTCCTGGACATGGCGCAGGCCTACGCGACCCTCGCCAACCACGGCAGGCACGGCACGTACACCCTCGTCGAGGACATCGGCAAGGACGGCGCCGCGAACGTCCTCCTGCCCGGCCGGGGCACGAAGCAGGCCGTCGACCGGGAGGCCGCCGACACCACGACGTCCGTCCTGCAGAGCGTCGTCGAGGGCGGCACCGGCACCGCCGCGCTTGCCGCGGGCCGCCCCGCCGCCGGCAAGACCGGCACCGCCGAGGAGGACCAGGCCGCCTGGTTCGCCGGCTACACGCCCGACCTCGCCACCGTCGTCGCCGTGATGGGCCAGGACCCCGACACGGGCGCGCACAAGCCGCTGTACGGCGCGCTCGGCCAGGCCCGCATCAACGGCGGCGGCTACCCCGCACAGATCTGGGCCCAGTACACGAGGAACGCCCTCATCGGCACCCCGGCGAAGGACTTCGACCTGGAGGTGGAGGCAGGCGCGCAGGAGCCGCAGCTCCCCTCCACCGGGCCCACCGGCCAGACCCCCGGCACCGGCGGCCAGGACACCGGCGGCACCACCGGCACCTCCCCCACCACCGGCGGCACGGACACCGGCGGCACCACCGGCAGCCCCGGCACCGGGGGCACGACCGGCAGCACCCCCACCACGGGAGGCACCGCGACCGACGGAGGCACCACGGACGGCGGCACCACGGACACCGGCGGGACCGACACCGGCGGCACCACCGACGGCGGCACCACCGACGGCGGCACGACCGACACGGGCGGCTCCACCGACGGCGGCGACACGGTCGGCACGGCGGCGGGGGTCTTCAACCGGCCCGCAGGCAGACGCCCGTAGAGCCCGCCCCCCACCGACAGACCCGGTACGGCGCGTCTCGCCGGGACAGCCCCAACCGGGCGAAGGGCACGGCGAAGGGGCCGGTGACCACGGTCACCGGCCCCTTCGCGACACCTGCTACAGATAGAGCCCCGTGGAGTCCTCGGACCCCTCGAAGCGGTCCGCGGCCACCGCGTGCAGATCCCGCTCACGCATCAGCACGTAGGCGGTGCCCCGCACCTCGACCTCGGCACGGTCCTCGGGATCGTAGAGAACCCGGTCCCCCGGCTCCACGGTCCGCACGTTCTGCCCCACCGCCACGACCTCCGCCCAGGCGAGGCGCCGGCCGACGGCCGCGGTCGCGGGAATCAGGATGCCGCCGCCCGACCGCCGTTCACCCTCGGCGGCGTCCTGCCGCACGAGCACACGGTCGTGCAGCATCCGGATGGGCAGCTTGTCGTCGTGATGGGTCTTCTCGCTCACGCGACGAACCTACCCGCCCCGGCCGCTCCCGTACGCAAGCGGGTCAACGCCTGCGACGGCGCGGGCCCAGCGTGAGCAGACCCACCAGCCCGACGGCGAGCAGCGCCACCGGCACGATGCGCTCCAGCCTCGGCGCGCCCTCCTCGGTGACGAACTGCGCCCGCACCTCGCCGACGACCCGGTTCACGCCGACATAGGCGCGGCCGAGCGTGTGGTCGATGTGGGAGACGGCCCTGGCCTTGGCGTCCCCTGCGATGGTCTTGGGATGGACTCGCACACCGATCTCGTCCAGCGTCTCGGCGAGGACTTCCCGGCGGCGTTTGATGTCCGCCTCGATCTGCGCCGGAGTCCTGGTATCCGACGTTCTCGACGTATCCGACACCGCGCTGCCTCCGTGGTCGTTGCTACACAACTCTGTTCTCCGGACTGTCTCCGGTCGACAGTCTGTCAGCTCGCGGGCGATCGCACCCCACGGCACCCCCTGCCGGACGCGCCGAAGCCCATTAGGCTCGTTCCCCGAAACCCGCCCCTGTCACGTGAGGTACCGATGAGCGAGCGACTCCAGCCCGGCGACACCGCCCCCGCCTTCACCCTGCCGGACGCCGACGGCCACGACGTGTCCCTTGCCGACCACAAGGGCCGCAAGGTCATCGTCTACTTCTACCCCGCCGCCCTCACCCCCGGCTGCACCAAGCAGGCCTGCGACTTCACGGACAACCTCGAGGTGCTGGCGGGCGCCGGCTACGACGTCATCGGGGTCTCCCCGGACAAGCCCGCGAAGCTCGCCAAGTTCCGCGAGCAGGAATCCCTGAAGGTGACACTGGTCGGGGACCCCGACAAGTCGGTCCTGGAGGCGTACGGCGCCTTCGGCGAGAAGAAGCTGTACGGCAAGACGGTCGTCGGCGTCATCCGCTCCACGGTGATCGTGGACGAGGAGGGCAAGGTCGAACGGGCCCTGTACAACGTGAAGGCGACCGGCCACGTGGCGAAGATCATCAAGGACCTGGGCATCTGACGGCCCTGTGACGAAGGTCCCTCCCGCCGGGACCTTCGTCTGCGGTCGCCACCATCGAGCAGGTGATCCGCTGGACCACGAGATCCAGCGACGAGGTTCCCTCCATGGCGGCCACCGGGCCCGGACCCGACGGGGTCACCGCCGACCCCGAGGCGGTGAAGCGCCACCGGACGCTCAGCCTGGCCGGCGTCTCGGCGGGCATGCGGATGCTCGGCCTCTCCCTGGTCTGCATGCTCGGCACGATGTCCGCGGCCCTGCCCGCGCTCTTCCCCACCCAGGTCCGCTACGGCTCCCTCTCCGTCGGCTACAACCTCTCCGCGTCCCTCTTCGGCGGCACGACCCCGCTGGTCATCACCGCCCTCATCACCGCCCTCATCAGCGTCACCGGCAGCGACATGATGCCCGCGTACTACGCGATGGCCGCGGCGCTCGTCGGCGTCGTCGCCGTCGCCTGCATGACCCCGTCCCCGAGGTTCTGATCCCGCACGGCTCCGTGACTGTCCGATAGTCGGTTCGTTACTCCGTACGAGATCACGAACAGGTGGCGCAACGGAGGGGGAACGATGGGGGCCAGCCCGTACACCAGGGAGCGCCTGGAGAAGGCGGCGAGCTCGTCGCGGACGCTGTCGGAGGCACTGGGGAAGCTGGGGGTGGATGCGGGGAGATCGCGACGGGAGTACATCCGCAAGCGCATGAGGCAACTCGGTGTGGACACCTCTCACTTCGAGCGGGAGGGCTCGCGATGGACGAGGGCGGTCCTCGGACCGGTGGTCGCCAGGTCGGCCAGCGTCTACGAGGTGCTGAGGTGTCTCGGATTGGCCCCGGTGGGCGGCCACCACGCCCACATCGCACGCCGCATCAAGGCGTACGGTCTCGACACCTCGCACTTCACCCCGGTGGTGCGGACGGAGAGGATGCGGCACAACCGACGGCGCAGGACCGCCGGGGAGATCCTTGTCGCCGACGTCTCCGTGCATGCCAGGCGGACGCCCAGCGCTCGGCTCAAGAGAGCGATGAGCGAACTCGGCGTCGCCAACCGCTGCGCCCTCTGCGGGATCGGCCCCGTCTGGCTCGGTGCGGCACTCCCGCTGGAGGTGGACCACATCGACGGTGACTGGCGGAACAACCGTCTCGAGAACCTGCGGCTCCTCTGCCCGAACTGCCACTCCACCACGGACACCTATCGCGGTCGGGCCAAGATCCGCAGTGGGAGGGCGGTCTCGTGAGCGACCTCGGGCGCCGGACGCGCCCCACGTCCGAAGAACTCCGCCGGGCGGTGGCCGGGGCGGTCTCTCTGGCTGACGTACTTCGGCACCTCGGTCACCCGGACAACGGCGGCCGGCGCGTGATGCTGCGCCGCTGGATCGGCGAGGAGCAGCTCACGACCTCACATTTCCTGGGGCAGGGGCACCGGCGGGGGAAACCGGGGACCACCCCCGTCAAAGCGCCGGAAGCCGTGCTGGTCCGGCACGGCAGAGCGGGTCGGACATCGACGAGCCTCCTCCGGCGCGCGCTCCGCGAGGTCGGTGTACCGGAGCGGTGCGCCCGGTGCGGGTGCGGTCCGCAGTGGCTGGGCAGGCGGATGACGCTGGAGATCGACCACGTCAACGGCGACCGCAGCGACGACCGCCGCGAGAACCTGCGGCTGCTGTGCCCCAACTGCCATGCGGTCACGAGCACCTGGTGCCGTGGCGGCCGCCGCCGGGCCGCGTCGGCCGACTGCGTACGCCGCCCAGTAGAGTAGGCGGCGCTGCGGGCCCGTACCCCAGCTGGCAAGAGGGCGCCGGTTTAGGTCCGGTGTGTCGTGGGTTCGAGTCCCACCGGGCCCACTGCGTTCAGGGCGCCACACCTTCGAGGAGTGGCGCCCTTCTGCGTGCGCGCCCTCAGCCCACCAGTTCCCGTACCGCCGGGACCAGGGCGCGGAACGCCTGGCCCCGGTGGCTGATCGCGTTCTTCTCCTCGGAGGAGAGTTCCGCGCAGGTGCGGGTCTCGCCGGCCGGCTGGAGGATCGGGTCGTAGCCGAAGCCGTTCGTGCCGGAGGGCGCGGCGCGGAGGGTGCCGAGGAGGCGCCCCTCGACGACGCGTTCCGTGCCGTCGGGGAGGGCTAGCGCCGCCGCGCACGCGAAGTGGGCGCCGCGGTGCGGGTCGGCGATGTCGCCGAGCTGGGCGAGCAGCAGTTCGAGGTTGGCCGTGTCGTCGCCGTGGCGGCCGGCCCAGCGGGCGGAGAAGATGCCGGGGGCGCCGCCGAGGACGTCGACGCAGAGGCCGGAGTCGTCGGCGACGGCGGGCAGGCCGGTGGCCTGGGCGAGGGCGTGCGCCTTGAGCAGGGCGTTCTCGGCGAAGGTGACGCCGGTTTCCTTGACGTCGGGGATGTGGGGGTAGGCGTCCGCGCCGACGAGGTCGTGTGGGAGTCCTGCGTCGGCGAGGATCGCCTCGAGTTCGGTGATCTTTCCGGCGTTGCGGGTGGCGAGGATCAGGCGGGTCATGCGCACCAGTATCCAGGGGTGCGGCTGGGTCCCGGCCGGACGGCCGTCGTTGCGGCGGGTGTTACGGGGTGCAGACCTTGGTGAGTTCGCCGGCCGCGTCCGTGACGGGGCTGATGTCGGGGGTGTCGTCGCCGTTGGCGATGGCGGTGCGGACGTTGTCGACGGCGGTGCCGAGGTCGTCGACGGCCTTGTTGACGTCGGCGTTGTCGGTGGTGTCGTCGATCTTGTCGAGGTTCCGCTCGATGGAGCGGAGGGATTCGTCGGTCTGTGTCGGGTCGTTGGCGGCGTTCTCGACGGCCTGCTGGAGGTCGGTGACGCTGTCGGCTATGGCGTCTGCGGTCTGGACGCAGTCCAGGGCCTTGTTGACGGCGTCGCAGCCGACGGCCGCCGGCAGGACGACGAGTGCGGCGGCGACGGCGAGTGCCGCGGTGCGGTGGCGCGAGGCCATGGAAGGGTCCCTCCCCGTGGGCATGGTGTGGTCGCGGGCGCGCGGCTGAGCCGTGCGCCCGTACCTCTAAGAACGCGTACGGCTAGTGTGCGGTTGCCTCGAGGGCGGCGCGCTGGGCGGCGGCGAGTGCGTCGCAGCCCGATACGGCGAGGTCGAGGAGGGCGTTGAGTTCCTCGCGGTCGAAGGGTTCGGCCTCGGCGGTGCCCTGGACTTCGACGAAGCGGCCGTCGCCGGTGCAGACGACGTTCATGTCGGTGTCGGCCTTCACGTCTTCCTCGTAGCAGAGGTCGAGGAGGGGTACGCCGCCGACGATGCCGACGGAGACGGCGGAGACGGTGCCGGTGAGGGGCTGCCGTCCGGCTTTGACGAGTTTCCTGCCCTGGGCCCAGGTGACGGCGTCGGCGAGGGCGACGTAGGCGCCGGTGATGGCGGCGGTGCGGGTGCCGCCGTCGGCCTGGAGGACGTCGCAGTCGAGGACGATGGTGTTCTCGCCGAGGGCCTTGTAGTCGATGACGGCGCGCAGCGAGCGGCCGATGAGGCGGCTGATCTCGTGGGTGCGGCCGCCGATCCTGCCGCGGACGGATTCGCGGTCGCCGCGGGTGTTGGTGGAGCGGGGCAGCATGGAGTATTCGGCGGTGACCCAGCCTTCGCCGCTGCCCTTGCGCCAGCGCGGGACGCCTTCGGTGACGGAGGCGGTGCAGAAGACCTTGGTGTCGCCGAAGGAGACGAGGACGGAGCCTTCGGCGTGCTTGCTCCAGCCGCGCTCGATGGTGATGGGGCGGAGCTGGTCGGGGGTGCGGCCGTCGATTCGAGACATGGCGACGAGCCTAGCCGTACATGGGTGAGGGGCCGCTCCGGGTGGGGAGGCGGCCCCTGGGGGTGAGCCCGGTGGGGCCCGGCGGGACGTGGTGGGTCCGGCGGGGTCCGGTGGGTTCAGGTGTTCACATCATGTCTTCGATGTCGGCGGCGATGGGGTCGGCGTCGGTGCCGATGACGACCTGGATGGCGGTGCCCATCTTGACGACGCCGTGGGCGCCTGCGGCCTTGAGGGCGGCTTCGTCGACCTTGTCGGGGTCGACGACCTCGGTGCGGAGGCGGGTGATGCAGCCTTCGACCTCTTCGATGTTCTCGATGCCGCCGAGCCCGGCAACGATCTTCTCAGCCTTGGTGGCCATGTCCTTCTCCCTGATCCGAACCGCTTTTGTCGCAGTAACCCACAGTTGGCCCATCTTCGCGAGCGGTCGTGCGGTGTGTGCCGAATGATGACGATCACGACAGCCTGACCGCTCGCAACTGGTCTACACCACTTTTCAACGGCCGCCAAACCCGGTCCTGTTCCCGGAGGACGTCCATGAGCGCCGACAGTGCGGCCAGGCCCGCGCGCACCCGCCGGAACGATCTGTTCCAGGGTTTGCAGAAGATGGGCCGGAGCCTGCAGCTTCCCATCGCGGTCCTGCCGGCCGCGGGCATCCTGAACCGGCTGGGGCAGCCGGACGTGTTCGGGGACGAGGGGCTCGGCTGGACCGACGTCTCCAAGGTCATGGCGGGTGCGGGCAGCGCGCTGCTCGACGGTTCGCTCGGGCTGCCGCTGCTGTTCTGCATCGGTGTGGCCATCGGCATGGCGAAGAAGGCGGACGGGTCGACGGCGCTGGCGGCGGTGGTCGGGTTCCTCGTCTACTACAACGTGCTGCGGCAGTTCCCGGAGGACTGTGCCGAGCAGGCGAAGGTCATCCAGAACATCGGCTGCATGGGCGCGGACCAGTCCGTGACGGCGTTCACGTACCAGAATCCGGGGGTCTTCGGCGGCATCGTCATGGGGCTGATGACCGCGTATCTCTGGCAGCGCTTCCACCGTACGAAGCTGGTCGACTGGCTCGGGTTCTTCAACGGCCGCCGGCTCGTGCCGATCATCATGTCGTTCGTGGCCATCGCGTTCGCCGCGCTGTGTCTGTGGGTGTGGCCGCCGATCGGTGACGGGCTGGAGAACTTCAGCGACTGGCTGGTGGGGCTCGGGGCGTGGGGTGCCGGTGTCTTCGGTGTGGCCAACAGGGCGCTGCTGATGATCGGGCTGCACCAGTTCCTGAACGTGCCCATCTGGTTCCAGTTCGGCAGTTTCACCAAGCCGGACGGGACGGTGGTGCACGGTGACATCAACATGTTCCTGGCGGGTGACCCGAACGCGGGGCAGTTCACGTCGGGGTTCTTCCCCATCATGATGTTCGCGCTGCCGGCGGCGTGCCTGGCCATGACGCACTGCGCCAAGCCGCACCGCCGCAAGGAGATCGGCGGTCTGATGCTCTCGGTGGCGCTGACGTCGTTCGTCACCGGCATCACGGAACCGATCGAGTACTCGTTCATGTTCATCGCGCCGGTGCTGTACGCGATCCACGCGCTGCTCACCGGCGTCTCCATGGCGGTGACCTGGGGTCTCGGCGTGCACGACGGTTTCAGCTTCTCGGCCGGTCTGATCGACTACGTCATCAACTGGAACCTGGCGACCCGGCCGTGGGCGATCATCCTGATCGGCCTGTGCTTCGCCGCCGTGTACTACGCGATCTTCCGCTTCGCGATCACCAAGTTCGATTTGAAGACTCCGGGGCGTGAGCCCGAGGACGAGGTGGAGGACACGACGCGGGCGTAGCGCCCCGGGGGCCGCGTGTCCCCTCACCGCCCGAAGGGCCCCTGGACCTGCCTGGTCCGGGGGCCCTTCGTGACGTATGGAACCGGTTGTTCCGCTATGGCCGAGGCCACAAAATCCGCGGGTTCCTTATCCAGCCTTCACCGTGCTACAACAGGTCTACACCACTGAGTGGTGTAGACCACGCCGTCCCCCACCCCCTGTCCCCTGGGCGGCGCCTTGCCCACTGGAGGAAGTTGTGTCCACGGCCAGCGCCGCTCCCGCGGCCGACAAGAAGAAGGGCTCGGGCGTGATGGCTGTTCTGCAGCGCATCGGCCGCAGCCTCATGCTTCCGGTCGCTGTCCTGCCCGCCGCCGCGCTGCTGGTGCGCCTCGGCAACACCGACATGCTGGGGCGCGAGTCGTTCCCGTCGTTCCTGACCAAGATCGCCGGCTTCATGTCGGCCGGCGGCAACGCCATCCTCGACAACATGGCGCTGCTGTTCGCGGTGGGCATCGCGATCGGCTTCGCCAAGAAGTCGGACGGCTCGACCGCACTCGCGGCCGTGGTCGGCTACCTGGTCTTCAAGAACGTGCTCGCCACGTTCACCGACAAGAACCTGCCGAAGGTCGCCACGGCCGTCGACGGCAAGGTCGTCATGGTCGACGCCCCCGTGGACGCCAAGGTCCTCGGCGGTGTGGTCATGGGCATAGTCGTGGCCCTGCTGTACCAGCGGTTCCACCGGACGAAGCTGCCCGACTGGGCGGGCTTCTTCGGCGGCCGCCGCCTCGTCCCGATCCTCTCGGCCTTCGCGGGCCTGGTCATCGGTGTCGTCTTCGGTTACATCTGGCCGGTGCTCGGCACGGGTCTGCACAACTTCGGTGAGTGGCTGGTCGGTTCGGGCGCGGTCGGCGCCGGCATATTCGGTGTCGCCAACCGTGCGCTGATCCCGGTCGGCATGCACCACCTGCTGAACTCCTTCCCGTGGCTGCAGGCCGGCGAGTACAAGGGCAAGAGCGGCGACATCGCCCGCTTCCTGGCCGGTGACCCGACCGCCGGACAGTTCATGACCGGCTTCTTCCCGATCATGATGTTCGCGCTGCCCGCGGCCTGCCTCGCGATCGTGCACTGTGCCCGCCCCGAGCGCCGCAAGGTCGTCGGCGGCATGATGTTCTCGCTCGCGCTGACCTCGTTCTTCACGGGTGTCACGGAGCCGATCGAGTTCACCTTCATGTTCATCGCACCGGTCCTGTACGCGATCCACGCGGTGCTCACCGGTGTCTCCATGGCGCTGACCTGGGGGCTGGGCATGAAGGACGGCTTCGGCTTCTCGGCCGGCGCGATCGACTTCGGCCTGAACCTCGGCATCGCGACCAACCCGTGGGGCCTGGTCCTGGTCGGCCTGTGCTTCGCGGCGGTCTACTACGTGGTCTTCCGCTTCGCGATCACCAAGTTCGACCTCCCGACGCCGGGCCGCGAGTCCGACGAGGAACTGGCGGCGCTGCAGAAGGCCGAGGCCAAGTAGCCGCTCACGCACCGAGGCCCCCGGGATCACCCGGGGGCCTTCCGCGTACCGGCGTCAGATCCGGTACGACGCCCCCGGCGCCGCCAGTTCCGCCGGGCCGTCGTACACCGCGCGCGCGTCCGCCAGGTTGGTCCGGGGGTCCGTCCACGGGGGGATGTGGGTGAGGACCAGGCGGCGGGCTCCCGCGCGGGCGGCCGTCTCGCCGGCCTCGCGGCCGTTGAGGTGGAGGTCGGGGATGTTCTCCTTGCCGTGGGTGAACGCCGCCTCGCACAGGAACAGGTCGGTGTCGCGGGCGAGTTGGTCCAGGGCGTCGCTGACCCCCGTGTCCCCGGAGTAGGTCAGCGAGCGGCCGCCGTGCTCGACCCGGATGCCGTACGCCTCCACCGGGTGGCGCACCTTCTCCGTGTGCACGGCGAAGGGGCCGATCTCGAAGGAGCCCGGCTTGACCGTGTGGAAGTCGAAGACCTCGCTCATCGAGGACGCGGAGGGCGTGTCCGCGTACGCCGTGGTCAGGCGCTGCTCCGTGCCCTCGGGTCCGTAGACGGGGAGGGGGTCGCAGCGGCCGCCGTCGTGGCGGTAGTAGCGCGCGACGAAGTACGCGCACATGTCGATGCAGTGATCCGCGTGCAGATGGCTGAGGAAGATCGCGTCGAGGTCGTAGAGACCGCAGTGGCGCTGCAGCTCGCCCAGGGCACCGTTGCCCATGTCGAGCAGCAGCCGGAAGCCGTCGGCCTCGACGAGGTAGCTCGAGCAGGCCGACTCCGCGGACGGGAACGACCCCGAGCAGCCGACGACGGTGAGCTTCATGAGGGCTGGAACCTCCGCGCTGGCGGGAAATGCAAAGGCAGAAACGAAACGGGAACGGGGGTCGTGCGGTGCGTCGAGCGTAAGGCGCAAAAGCTCCCGTCGCTCCTCCGCCGTGGGCCGTTGTGGGCGAACTCACCTGTGCTGTCACCGGTTCGGATGGACATGCGGCGGACGGGGCCGGACCGGGGCGGCAGCGGTTCGGACGGACGTGCGGCGGACGGGGCCGGGGCGGCGGCCAAAGGTGCGCGCCGGTACCTTCTACGGTATGGACACGACCTGGTGGCTCGCCCTGGTGGCCGTGGTACTGCTCGCTCTGGTCGCGACACTGGTCGACGGCTGGGGTCGCGGGCGGCGCCCGCCGGGACGTACGCGTCCGCCGGGGCGTCCGTCCGGGCGGGCGGCGGAGCCGCGGGGACGGGCGGGCAAGCCCCAGCCGGCGGAGATCTGGTGGGCGAACGTGCCCTACGAGGACGGTCCGGGCGCGAAGGACCGGCCCTGTCTGGTGCTGTCCGTGCGCGGGCGCCGGGCGACGGTCGCGAAGATCACCAGCAAGTACCACGACGAGCGGGCCGGGGTGATCCCGCTGCCGCCGGGGTCGGTGGGCGATGCCCACGGCAGGCCGAGTTACCTGGAGACGGACGAGCTGCGGGACGTTCCGGTCGGGGACTTCCGGCGCCGGGTGGGGGCCGTGGATCCCGCGCTGTGGGACCAGGTGCGCCACCTGGCCCGGTGACCGCGCGGGCGAACCCCCGTGGGCCGGCCGCAGGCCCCGGACGCGGGACGGGCCGCGGGTCCGGCCGCCCCTCCGGCTCCGGGACTGCGCCGGGACCTACGCCCAGAGCTGGCCCTGGAGCGTCTCGATGGCCTCTTCCGTGGTCGCGGCCGTGTACACGCCCGTCGACAGGTACTTCCAGCCGCCGTCGGCCACGACGAAGACGATGTCGGCGCTCTCCCCCGCCGCCAGCGCCTTCCTGCCGACACCGATTGCGGCGTGCAGGGCGGCGCCGGTGGAGACACCGGCGAAGATGCCCTCCTGCTGGAGCAGTTCCCGCGTGCGGGTGACGGCGTCGGCGGAGCCGACGGAGAAACGGGTGGTCAGGACGGAGGCGTCGTACAGCTCGGGGACGAAGCCCTCGTCGAGGTTGCGCAGACCGTAGACCAGGTCGTCGTAGCGCGGCTCGGCGGCGACGATCTTGACGTCGGGCTTGTGCTCGCGCAGGAACCGGCCGACGCCCATGAGGGTGCCGGTGGTGCCGAGTCCGGCGACGAAGTGCGTGAGGGAGGGGAGGTCGGCGAGGATCTCCGGGCCGGTCGTCGCGTAGTGCGCGCCCGCGTTGTCGGGGTTGCCGTACTGGTAGAGCATCACCCAGTCCGGGTGCTCGGCCGACAGCTCCTTGGCGACGCGTACGGCCGTGTTGGAGCCGCCGGCCGCCGGGGACGAGATGATCTCGGCGCCCCACATGGCGAGCAGGTCGCGGCGCTCCCGGGAGGTGTTCTCGGGCATGACGCAGACGATGCGGTAGCCCTTGAGCCTGGCGGCCATGGCGAGCGAGATGCCGGTGTTGCCGGAGGTCGGTTCGAGGATGGTGCAGCCGGGGGTGAGCCGGCCGTCCTTCTCCGCCTGTTCGATCATGTGGAGGGCCGGGCGGTCCTTGACCGAGCCGGTCGGATTGCGGTCCTCCAGCTTGGCCCAGATGCGCACGTCCTCGGACGGCGACAGCCGCGGCAGGCGCACCAGGGGGGTGTTGCCCACCGCGGCCAGCGGGGAGTCGTAGCGCATACCGATCAGGCCATGCCGCCGGCCACGGCCGGCAGGATCGTGACGTTGTCGCCGTCGGTCAGCTTGGTGTTGATGCCGTCGAGGAAGCGGACGTCCTCGTCGTTGAGGTAGACGTTGACGAAGCGGCGCAGCTCGCCGGCGTCCACGATCCGGGCCTGGATGCCCGCGTGGCGGGTCTCCAGGTCGGCGAAGAGCTCGGCAAGGGTCTCCCCGCCGCCCTCGACGGCCTTGTGGCCGTCGGTGTAGGTGCGGAGGATGGTGGGGATGCGGACCTCGATGGCCATGATTGCGGGCTCCTGTCGGGAGGAAAGTCAGGTCGGTGGGCGCGCGGCGGCGCTGCGTGCGTAGCGGGACGCGGGGTGGTGACGCCGCGGCTCCACGGCCGTACGGCGGCGGGGGTCAGCGCGGACAGAGGGCGCTGTTGAGCCTGCACAGGTCGACGTGCAGCCGCGCCACGAGCAGCGTGCCCGGCGTCTTCTCGCTCACGTCGTGGGAAACCATGCGCTCATCGTATCGATTCCCGGTCGGGATCCCGGAGTGTGATCTCAGATAGTGGATGAATTCTGACCGAAATGCGGGATCAGTAGCTCTCCACCACGGTGACCTCCTCCTCCGTCACCACGCCGTCGAGGATCCGGTAGGAGCGGAACTGGAAGGGTCCGGCGTCGTCGGCGTCGGCCGTGGAGACCAGGACGTAGTGCGCGCCGGGCTCGTTCGCGTACGAGATGTCGGTGCGCGAGGGGTAGGCCTCGGTGGCGGTGTGCGAGTGGTAGATGACGACCGGTTCCTCGTCACGGTCGTCCAGCTCGCGGTAGAGCTTCAGCAGGTCGCCCGAGTCGAACTCGTAGAAGGTGGGCGAGCGGGCCGCGTTCAGCATCGGGATGAACCGCTCCGGGCGGTCCGTGCCGGCCGGGCCCGCGACGACGCCGCAGGCCTCGTCGGGGTGGTCCTGCCGCGCGTGCGCGACGATCTGGTCGAAGAGCGCCTGGGTGATGGTCAGCATGCTGGTCAGGATAAGCAGAAGGGCCGTCCCGTACCGAGGGGTGGTACGGGACGGCCCGGATGCCGGACGGGCGGCTCGGCGCCGACGAGGCCGCAGCGGGGCACGCGGCGCCTCGGAGGTCAGCGCTTGACGAAGGCCGCGCCCTGCGGGTTGCGGTTCTTGAGCACCAGGTAGGAGACGCCCAGGAGCAGGGCCCACACGGGGGCGCAGTAGAGCGAGATGCGGGCGTCCTTGTCGATGCCCATCATCACGATCACCATGCCGATGAAGGCGAGCGAGAGGGCGCTGGCCCAGATGCCGCCGGGGGCCGGGAAGGAGGAGCGGGGCAGCTCGCCGCGGTCGGACTTGAGGCGGTAGCGGATCTGACAGATCAGGATGACGATCCAGGCCCACATGCCGGAGATGGTGGCGAAGGAGACGACGTAGTTGAACGCCTCGCCGGGCCACTGGTAGTTGATCCAGACGCCGACCATCATCAGCGCGGCCGAGACCGTGGTGCCGATGAGCGGGGTGCCGCTGCGGGTGAGCCTGGTGAAGACCTTGGGGCCCTGCCCGTTGAGCGCGAGGTCGCGCAGCATGCGGCCGGTGGAGTACATGCCGGAGTTGCAGGAGGACAGCGCGGCGGTCAGCACGACGAAGTTGACGATGCCGGCGCCGGCGGCGAGGCCCATCTTCTCGAAGGCGGCGACGAAGGGGCTGACGCCGGGCTGGAAGTTCGTCCACGGCACGACGGACAGGATCATGATCAGGGCGCCGACGTAGAAGACGGCGATGCGCCACGGCACGGTGTTGATGGCCTTCGGCAGGACCGTCTTCGGGTCCTTGGACTCGCCGGCCGTCACGCCGACCAGCTCGACGGCGAGGAAGGCGAACATGACCATCTGGAGGGTCATCAGGGTGCTGCCGATGCCGTGCGGGAAGAAGCCGCCGTCGCTCCACAGGTGGCTGACCGACGCGGTGTCGCCGGCGTCGGAGAAGCCGAGGGTGAGGATGCCGGCGCAGATGAGGATCATGCCGACGATGGCGGTGACCTTGACCATCGAGAACCAGAACTCCAGCTCGCCGAAGAGCTTCACGGAGATGAGGTTCACGGCGTACAGGATGACCGTGAAGACCAGTGCGGAGACCCATTGCGGGATGTCCCACCAGTACGTCATGTAGGTGGCGGCCGCGGTGACCTCGGTGATGCCGGTGACGACCCAGAAGAGCCAGTACGTCCAGCCGGTCACGAAGCCCGCGAAGGGGCCGATGAACTCGCGTGCGTACTCCGAGAAGGAGCCCGACACGGGGCGGTACATGAGCAGCTCGCCGAGGGCGCGCATGATGAAGAAGATGACCACGCCCGCGATGGCGTAGGCGAGGATCAGGCTGGGCCCGGCCTTCGAGATGCCCTTGCCCGCGCCGAGGAACAGACCGGTGCCGATGGCGCCGCCGATGGCGATCATCTGGATCTGCCGGGATCCGAGACCGCGCTGGTAGCCCTCGCCGTCCTCGGTCGCCGCGCTCTGCACGGCCTCACTGCCGTCGTACTGCTTGTCGACCTGCGATGAGGTCATGTTTGGTGCGCCTTTCTCCATGCCGACCCGAGCCGTCTGCGCGGCCTCGGAATCGGGTCCCGATCCCCCCGGATGTGATGGAGCTGTGCCTGGCCGGCGATCCGCCGGCTCGGTGGCGCACCCGTCGGGACATGGGTGTCGTCCCGTCGGGCGGTCGTGAAGATTTATCACGGCCGCAACAATGATCGGCTGAGGCGTTCGTGGTACACGCCACAGGAAGAACCGGACAAAAGGCGAACCGCGCCCCATAGGGCGCGGTCACGGTAATGCGATCGTTATCCGGATTTGAGCGTCCGCTGAGCGAACATCAGCGGGTGATTGTCCTGACAGGTCAGGGCATAAGGGTCTCGACAAGGGTCTCCTGGAGACCGCCCAGCCACAGGTACGCCAGCACCATGGGCTTGCGCGGGTCCTCGTCGGGGAGCCGGTAGAGCAGGTCGGTGTCCTCCTCGTCGACGACGTCGAGCCGGGCGCCGATCGCGAGCCGCAGGTCGTTGAGGGCCCGCAGCCACTGCTCGGACTGCCCGGCGGACAGTTCGAGGACCGCACCGCCGTCCCCGGCGGGGGTGAGCGCGTCCAGGGAGCGGATCACCGCCAGCGCGTTGTCGCGCTTGCCGGCGCGCAGGTCGTTCTCCGTGAAGCGGCGGAACTCGGAGGAGTGGGCGCGCTGCTCCTCGGCCTGCTCGGGCGAGTGGGCCTCGACGCCGGGGCCGCTGTACGCGTCCGGGAAGAGGCGTTGCAGCACGGGATCGGTGGGCGGCTCGCTGGGGCCCTCGGCGAACAGCTCGGCGAGCGGGTCCTCGGGCGAGTTCTCGGCGGGGCCGGGGCCGATCAGCTCCAGGAGCTGCACCGCGAGCGAGCGGATGATGGAGATCTCGACCTCGTCGAGCGCGACGGCCGCGCCGCCGCCGGGGAGCGGTTCGAAGTGTCCTGGCATCAGGGTGCGTCGCTACTTCCAGTACTGCGCGCCGCGGCCGGCCCGTTCGGTCGTGCGGTACCGGGCGCCGCGGCCGGTGCGGTCATTTCCGGTCCTGCTGGAGGGTGGCCCACAGACCGTAGCCGTGCATGGCCTGCACGTCGCGTTCCATCTCCTCGCGCGTGCCGCTGGAGACGACCGCGCGGCCCTTGTGGTGGACGTCGAGCATGAGCTTGTTGGCCTTGTCCTTGGAGTAGCCGAAGTACGTCTGGAAGACGTACGCGACGTAGCTCATGAGGTTGACCGGGTCGTTGTGAACGATCGTCACCCAGGGGACGTCGGGCTCGGGTACGGCGAAGACCTCCTCCGCCGACTCGGTCTTCTCGGTCTCTAGGGGTGCGGGAGCCGTCACACCGCCCATGCTGCCACCTGAGGGGGCCACCCGGCGAAACGGACCCACAAATCGTCAGTGTGACGAGATGGGAGTACGATCCGTCGTCATGAACACAGCGGACCTTGGCCTGGCAGAAGAAGGGCGCGAAGCGCTTCCTCAGGAGGGTGGTGGCGGGCGACGGGTGGGCGTTCCCTCGACGGCGCTCTTCACGGACCAGTACGAGCTGACGATGCTGCAGGCCGCTCTGGCCGGGGGGACCGCCGAGCGGCGCTCGGTCTTCGAGGTCTTCACCCGGCGGCTGCCGGAGGGCCGGCGGTACGGCGTGGTGGCGGGCACCGGCCGGGTCCTCGACGCCGTCGAGAACTTCCGCTTCGACGCGGACGTGCTGGGCTTCCTGCGGGAGAACGGGATCGTCGACGAGCCCACCCTGGAGTGGCTCGCCGCGTACCGCTTCGGCGGGGACATCTGGGGCTACCCCGAGGGCGAGGTGTACTTCCCCGGGTCGCCGGTCCTGCGGGTGGAGGGCTCCTTCGCGGAGTGCGTGCTCCTGGAGACCGTGATCCTGTCCATCCTCAACCACGACTCGGCGATCGCCGCGGCCGCGTCCCGCATGTCCTCGGCGGCGGGCGAGCGGCCGCTGATCGAGATGGGCGCGCGACGCACCCACGAGCTGGCCGCGGTGGCCGCCGCGCGCGCCGCGTACGTCGGCGGCTTCGCGACCACCTCCGACCTCGCCGCCGGTTTCCGGTACGGCATCCCCACCGTGGGGACGAGCGCGCACGCCTTCACGCTCGTCCACGACCGGGAGCGGGACGCCTTCCAGGCCCAGGTGAACTCGCTCGGCCGGGGCACCACGCTGCTCGTGGACACGTACGACGTGCAGGAGGCCGTCCGCACGGCCGTGGAGGTCGCGGGGCCCGAGCTGGGCGCGGTGCGCATCGACTCCGGCGACCTGCTGCTCGTCGCGCACCGGGTGCGCCAGCAGCTGGACGAGCTGGGCGCGGCCAAGACGAAGATCATCGTCACCTCCGACCTGGACGAGTACGCGATCGCCTCGCTGGCGGCGGCGCCGGTGGACGCGTACGGCGTCGGCACCCAGCTGGTGACGGGATCGGGCCATCCGACGGCCTCGATGGTCTACAAGCTGGTCGCCCGTGCCGAGTCGGCGGACCCGAAGGCCCCGCTCGAGCCGGTCGCGAAGAAGTCGTCCGGCGGCAAGACGTCCCTCGGCGGCCGCAAGTGGGCCGCCCGGCGCCTGGACGGGTACGGCGTCGCGGAGGCCGAGGTGATCGGCACCGGTGCCGTGCCCGCCGGGCTCGCCGACCGACAGCTGCTGGTCGAACTGGTCAAGGGGGGCCGGGTGCTGGCCCGCGAGGCCCTGGACGTCGTACGCAGTCGGCACGCGGCGGCCCGGGCGAACCTCCCGCTGTCGGCGATGCAGCTCTCGCGCGGCGAGCCGGTCATCCCGACGGAATACGTCTGAGGGGGCCGGGGCGGGGCGGGCCCGGGCCGCGCCCCGCGCGGGCGGACGCGCATGAACCACCGGTGAGCGGGAATGCAACGGCCACGTCCGCCTCCCTCCCGCCGCAGCCGAACGCCCCCTCCCGCAGTGCACCCGAAGTCCCTACGCCCGGTTTCGAAGACCCGCGCCCGCACGACCGCCCTTGGCACCCGCGCCGCCTGCCGGCCGGGGTCCGGGTCCGTGCCCGGGTGACGCGAGACGGCCGGGCCCGCACCCCACCACCGCACACCCGCCGAGCCGAAGGACACCGACCATGCGCCGCGCCTTGATCGTCGTAGACGTGCAGAACGACTTCTGCGAGGGAGGCAGCCTCGCGGTGGCCGGGGGCTCGGACGTGGCCGCCGCGATCACCGAGCTGATCGGCCAGGCGCCCGCGGGCTACCGGCACGTCGTCGCCACCCGCGACCTGCACATCGCTCCCGGCGGTCACTTCGCCGACAACCCCGACTACGTCCACTCCTGGCCCGCGCACTGCGTGGCGGGCACCGAGGGCGTGGGCTTCCATCCGAACTTCGCCCCGGCCGTCGCCTCCGGCGCGATCGACGCCGTCTTCGACAAGGGCGCCTACGCCGCCGCGTACAGCGGCTTCGAGGGTGCCGACGAGAACGGCGTCCCGCTGGGCGACTGGCTCAGGGCACGCGAGATCGCCGAGGTCGACGTGGTCGGCATCGCCACCGACCACTGCGTGCGGGCGACCGCGCTGGACGCGGCCCGCCAGGGCTTCCGCACGCAGGTGCTGCTGGACCTGACCGCCGCAGTGGCGGAGCAGACCACGCACCGGGCGCTGGAGGAGCTGCGCGAGGCGGGCGTGGAACTCTCCGGGAAGCCGGTGGTCCAAGGGCTGTGACCACACCGGTCCGGCCGTCGGCGCCGGTCCCGGCCGGGAGATGGTCGTTGTGGCCGGTCAGGTCTGGGGAATTGGCCGACGCGACAGGGACCGGATCGGCTGCCAGAGTTCCGTCCCGGTGACACCGTTGTCGGGGGCTGTGCGCCAGAGCAGGCCGTCGGGGTGGTGCAGGACCGCGGTGATCTCGTCCGGGGTGGGCGGCGCCGCGTTGCCGCGCAGGTAGACCGCGCGCATCCCCAGATTGCGCAGCCGCGTCAGCGCGCGGGCGCGGTTCTGGGCGAGCACGAGGAAGCGCAGGCAGCCGGCGCCGGGGCCGGCCGGACTCGGCAGGTTGAGTGCCACCACCACGCTGCCGTTCGGCAGCTTGCTGAAACCCCCTGCGGCCATGCGGTCACACCCCCGTGAGATCTGGTGTCAATAAGAAGGTCACAGGACGCACCTAAACACGATCGGCCGCAACCCGCCAGAGGGGTTACGGCCGATCATGGTCTGACCAGGGAAGACGTGAGTTACTTGGTCGAGGGACCCACCTTGAGCGTGATCGTGGAGCCGTCCCTGGGCTCCTTGACGATCTTGATCTTGGTGTTGGTGTCAGTGACCTTGACGCTGTTGAACGGGTTGGCCGGGTCGTAGTACGAGCCCCGGCGGTCGTCGAAGGCCGGGACGCCCTTCTGCGACTTGATCTTCAGCGCGACATCGGCGTTGTGGAGCGTGAACGCGTCCGTCGGGTAGGTGCTGAAGGTGGCGTCGAAGGCCTGGATCTTGTTGCGGAGCAGCTTGCCGTCGGCCCACTTCAGCGCCTTGGCGTGCGCGTCCACCGGCAGGATCAGGCCCTCGCCCGGGTGCTCGCTGGTGTTGTCGTCCGCCTGCGAGGTGTCCCACTTCCAGATCAGCAGACCGTTCTGGTACGGGTAGTGCTCGACCCAGTCGGGACGCGTCGTCGAGAAGCCGAAGTTGTACGGGCCGACCTTGAGGGTCTTGTCGTACGAGACGTACTGGCGGTTCTCGGCCAGGTAGTACTGCGCGTAGTCCTTGGTGAAGGACGCGCCGATGCGGGAGAAGCCGTTGGCCGTCCAGGCCGCGTCCGCGCTCTCCGCGTTGTCGGAGAAGAGGGCGGAGCCGTCGGCGGTCACGGTGATCTCGTCGGCCGCGAAGCCCTTCAGCGCCTTGCCGCCGTCGGAGGAGTAGCGGAAACGCAGGTCGATCTTCTTGCCCGCGTAGGCGTCGAGCGGGAAGGACAGCTTCTTGTACGCGGCCGTGGTGCCGGTCAGGGCCGGCTTGTCACTGCCGTCCCGCGGGATGGCCGCGCCGTCGGCCGTGCCGTCCAGGGCGGTCCAGTTGGCGCCGCCGTCGGTGGACACCTCGGTGTAGAGGAAGTCGTACTCCTCCTCGATGTCCCACCAGCCGTCGAGGGTCAGCGCGGCCTTCGACTTGCCGGTGAGGTCTACCGAACGGGTCAGCGTGTTCTTCAGGTTGTCGCCGCTGCCGCTCCACCACTGAGTGGCACCCTGGGCCGGCGTGACGACCTGGGTGGTGACCTCCTTCTTCGGCAGCGTGACGACCAGCGCCTGCTTGTCCTTGGTGTTGTACTCCGCGACACCCAGCTTGTGCCGCGACTTCTTCCCCGCCTCGGCGGTGCCGTAGTTCAGCCAGCCGAGCTGCAGCTTGTCCCAGGCGTTCATGTCGCCCGGAAGGTCACCGATGGACTCCTTGCCGGTGCCGAGCCAGGAGCCGGCCGACATCAGCGTCCAGAAACCGGTGCCGTTCTCGCCGCCGCCGGAGGTGTCGTACTCGTCCGGCAGGCCCAGGTCGTGGCCGTACTCGTGGGCGAAGACGCCGAGTCCGCCGTTCTCCGGCTGGATGGTGTAGTCGCCGACCCAGATGCCGGTGTCGCCGATCTGCGCGCCGCCGAGCCGGTTGCCCGCGGGGCCCGTGGCGCCCGCGTCGGAGCCGAACGCGTACCAGCGGTGGGCCCAGATCGCGTCCGTGGCCTGGGCGCCGCCGCCCGCCGACTCGTCCTCACCGGCGTGCACGATCTGGAAGTGGTCGATGTAGCCGTCGGGCTCGTTGAAGTCGCCGTCGGCGTCGAAGTCGTAGCGGTCCCACTGGTCGTAGTGGGCGAGGTCCGCCTTGATGGCGGCGTCGGTCTTGCCGGCCGCCTTCTGCTGGGCGACCCAGGCGGTGACGCCGTCGCTCACCACGTTCCAGACGCTGGAGCAGTTGGTCTGGCCGCAGTAGTTGGAGCCGTAACGGGCTTCGTTGTAGGGGACCTTGACCCAGTCGGTGACCTCGCCGTCGACCGAGTAGCGGCCCGAGGACTGCTTCTCGTAGTACTTCTTCAGCGACTCGGTCTTCTTGCCGGTGCCGAAGTAGAGGTCCTGGAAGTGCTTCTGGTCGTAGTCCTTCTGCCAGGCCGTGCTGTTGTCCTTGGCACGGTCCGGCGCGGCTATGCGGTTGTGCAGCGGGCCGGCGGTGCCGCCGTACTTGCTGTCGATCTGGTCGCCGAACTCGACCAGGATCGTGAAGATCTGGTCGGTCTTCTCGCGGCCGACCTCGACGTACTTGCTCTTGTTGAGCTTCACGACCTGGGAGCCGTCGCGGTCCTTGACCGCGGCGTCGCCGGATATGACCCGGTTCAGGGCCTCCTGGCGCTGGGCTTCCTGGGTCTTGCTCAGCGGGCCGTCCAGGTCGTGTTCGACCTTGTTCCTGGCCGGCTGCGGGTCGTGGCGGTCCACGGTCGCCGACGACGGTGCGTCATCGGCCTGGGCCACGGCGAACGTCGAGAACGTGGCGGTCGCCGCCGCGAGGGCGACGCCCACTGCGGCCGCTCTGAACGTCCAGGGTTTGCTGGTCACTTGATTTCCTCCCCTGCGCCCCGTGCGCGCGGAGAGGATGGGGGTCCTGGTCATGGAGGGTCCCGCGCGCCGTACACGCGATTCAAGTGACGACATTCGACCTGAGTTGCCGAGGAAAAGACAGATCTTGACTTGAACAGGCCAAGTGCACTATGCGAAGTGTCCGTTCGCTATCCGGACGGTCCGCGGGACGCCAACGGGCGCGTCGTACCGTCCGGTTGGCGGACGCCATGACTCCGTGCGCCCCCCGTGCTCCGGCACCGTGGGTTAGGTCACGCTTACTGGTCGTTCCGGTCGGGCATGCAGCGGAATAGAGTCGATTGGCGGAACGCCGGTATGCCGGCGGAAAGTCACGTCGACACCGTTGTCCGACCCGCAGATCCTTGTCCGCACCCTCCCCCATCGCGAGAGGTCCGGGGGGAGCACCCACCCGAGGACACGATTGCCATGCCTCGTCCGACCGCCAGGCCTCGACCGACCGCCGCACAGCTCGCCTACGGCTCCTGCACCGTGATCTTCTCCACGCTTGCCATGCTGCTGCTGTCACAGACGAGTTCGGGCCTGGGCATCGCGGTGATCGTGCTCTCGGCGCTCGTCCTCGGGCTGCTCGTCGCCATGACGGTCCCGCTGCCGAAGCCCGTACCGGCCGCCGCCGGGCCCCGGGCTGCCCGGCCGGTGCCGGTGCGGCGGGAGACGGCGTCCGTCGGGTCGTCGGAGTCCGGACGCGAGACGGCGGGCCCGTGAGACACGGACCCGCCCGACGTCACCGCGCCGTCCCACCGGCGTTTCTCACCGGGTCCTGACCACCACCGTCTTCGCCGCCTTGTCGTGCAGACCCTGCTTGTAGGGCCGGTCGAAGAAGCTCCAGCCGCCCGCGATCGCGGTCCAGACGCAGGCGCAGCAGAACGCGAAGGGGAGCCACAGCACGAGCGCCCGCACCAGCGAGGACTGCACGGAGGGCGTCGCGCCGTTGTCGAGGTTGGCCACCCGGTGGTTGAACAGCTTCTTGCCCAGGGTCTGGCCCGTCCTGCTGATCATGAAAGTGTCGTACGCGATGTAGAGGATCGCGGCGACGAGTTCCTGCCCGAACGACTTGCCGTACTCGATCTTGTCGGTGTCGACCGTGTACTGGGTGAAGCCGAAGCCCCAGGACAGCAGCCAGATGACGACACCGACGAGGATCATGTCGATGATCCTCGCGAGCACCCGCTTGCCGCTCTCGGCCAGCGGGGGCATCCCGGAGAGGGGTTCGCCACCGCCGTAGGGGCCGCCGCCGTAGGGATCGCCGCCCCCGCCGTACGGGGAGCCGCCACCGCCTCCGGGGGGTCCGCCGGCGCCGTACGGGCCGCCCCCTCCGTACGGGTCGCCGCCGCCGTACGGGTCGCCCTGGGGCGGCGGCGTGCCGTGTGGGGAGCCGCCGCCCTGGGCCGGCGGGGGCTGCTGCTTCTTGAACGGGTCGTCGTCCGGGAACTGACCGGAGCCGGGGGGCGGCGGTTCGGTGCTCATGGCCCGAGTCGACCGCGAACCCCCCGGCTCCGCATCCGGCGCGGGGCCGTCCGGGCTACGGGCGCGGGTCAGGCGGCCACGAAGGTGTGGGCCGCCTTGTCGTGCAGGCACTGGCGCCAGGGCCGGTCGAACAGGCACCACACGACGCCCACGAGCCCGATCGCGAGGACACCCGGGACGCTGTAGACGAGCCAGCGGCGCAGCGCCAGGGCGAAGGTCGGCGGCTCGCCGCCCTCGATGTCCCGCACCTGGAGACCGCAGAGCTTCTTGCCGAGCGTGCGGCCCCATCTGGCCGTGGGCAGCACCTCGTAGAGGACCCCGAAGAGGAGCAGCACCGCGAGAACGACACCGAGGCAGGTGGTCGTGGTGCCGTCGAGCAGCCACACCGTGACGGTCTCGCCGGACTGCTTCGCCGCGTCGATCTTGTCGTTGACGTGGTCGACGGCCCTCGTGCCGAGGGGTACGGCGGCCACGGCGGTGACAGCGGCGACGACGACGGTGTCCACGAGCCGGGCGGCCAGCCGCCTGCCCAGCCCCGCCGGGCGGGCGGCGGCCTGAGCGCGCGCCGCCGCCTGGAACACGTCGTCGACGGGTGGTTTCCACGGGACGACGGGCTGTCCCTCGTCGGCCGCGCCGGCCAGCCGGTGCACCTGCTGCGCCCAGGACGGCTGGCCGCCGCCGGCCCCGGGGCTCATCGGGGTGGCGGCCGGGCCCGCGGACTGCGGGGGGACCGTGCCGGACGGGGTCTGCGGGGCGACCGCTCCCGCGGGGCCGGTCTGCGGCCCGGCCGGGCGCTCCGTGCGCGGGGAAGGCGTACGCGGGGCCGTGCCCTCGGGGGCGAGGGGGCCGTCGGCCGTGCCCGCCGACTGCCCCGCACCGGCGGGTCCGGGGACCCGCGGCCCGCCGGGACGGCCGGTCCCGGCACCCGCGGGTCCGAAGGTGCCGCCGCCCGCGGACGCGGCGTGCCCGGCGCGCTGGGCACCGATGCTCCCGGCCTCCGCGGCCACGTGCCCCGCACCGGCGGGCCCGAAGACCCCGGCGCCTGCGCCTGCGCCTGCGGAACCGGCGTTCCCCGCGCCGGGGTTCCCGGCGCCCGCGGCACCGAAAGTCCCGGCGCCCGCACCGGCGTTCCCGGCGCCCGGCGCACCGGCGTTCCCGGAACCCGCGTTCCCCGTGCCCGCGGCACCGAAAGTTCCCGTACCCGCACCCGCGTTCCCGGTCGTCTCCGTGCCGTACGCCCCAGCGCTCGCGGAACCGGGGTTCCCCGTACCGGCGTTGCCCGCCCCGGCGCCGGCGCTCCCGGACCCCGCCGGTCCGAAGCCCCCTGCCCCCGCGGGACCGGTGTTGCCGGACCCCGTCGGGCCGAAGTTCCCCGCGGACGTGCCGGCGCCGGCCGGGCCCGTCGCGGTGCCGGGGCGGGAGGTGCCGCCGGGCAGGCGGCGGAAGACGAACGTGCCGTCCGGCGCGGGCAGGCGCGGGGAGTCCTCGTCGGCGGTCGCCGGGGGGATCGTCGTGGTGCCGTCCGTGCGGGTGGACCTGCCGTCGGGCTGGGCGACCGGGTCGGCCGGCCCGCCCGCGCGCGGGACGCGCGGGTCGGCGCTGCGGTCCGCGCCCCACGAGACCCGGCGGTCCTGGTCCCCGCCGAAGCCGGACTGCCACGACCGGTCGGCGCCCCAGGCGGACGCGGGCTCGGGCCGGCTGCCGTGCTGGGCCTCGGCCGGGGGCACCCGGTGCGGCTCGGCCGGGGGCTGCGGGTCCTCGTCGAAGAAGTGCGGGCCCGTCTCCTCGGCCGCCGGGGTCCCGCCCCGCGCGGCCGGGACCGAGTGCCCGGGAGCGGGCGCCGGGCCGGGCCCGGAGGCGGGACGCGGGCCGGCGGGCGACGCGAGGGGCACCCCGTCCGTCGGCGCCGGACGGCTGGTGCCCGGCACCCAGGAGGCGCCGTTCCAGTACCGGACATATCCAGGAATGGAGGGGTCCGGGTAATACCCCTCGCGGGGCCTGTCGTCACCGGGTGCCGGGGTTGGGGCGCTCATGTCCGTCGTCCCGTATCTGCTCGGGGGTTTTTGGGGGGTCCACATCTATCAGACCGGCGCGCGTACCACTGGCGCTCCCGCCGTACCCACCCCATCGGGGCAAGGCCGCGCCACCTCCCGCGCTCCTGGCGCCGAAGCTGTCCGGGACAGTGCGCGCGGGTGTCGGGAAACCCTTCCGGACCCGCGTAATGATCCGGGCGCCCCGCGCTCTCCACTCGTGCGGGCCCTTTCCGCGGGCCCGATCCGGAAAGGAAGCGCATCGACATGCACACCGTGGTGGAACGCGAACTCGAACTGAAACTCGTCCTGTCGCCGGAGCGCAGCATCCCGGTGCCGGCGCGGCTGACCTATCGCACCGACGATCCGTACGCCGTCCACGTCACCTTCCACGTCGGCTCGGACCATCCGGTCGGCTGGACCTTCGCGCGCGAGCTGCTCGTGGAGGGGGTGTTCCGGCCGTGCGGGCACGGTGACGTGCGGGTGTGGCCGACGAAGGTCGCGGCCCGCGGTGTCGTCCTGATGGCGCTGAACTCACCCGACGGCGACGCGCTGCTCGAGGCGCCCGCCGCGCAGGTGTCCGCCTGGCTGGAGCGCACCCTGCGGGCGGTCCCCCCTGGCTCCGAGGCGGAGCAGCTCGGCCTCGACGACGGCCTCGCCGAGCTGCTCGCGCCGACTCCGGCCGACGACCTGTGGCTGCGCGACCCGTGGCCGTCGGACGAGTCGCCGGACGGTGAGTGAGCGGCCGAGACAGGCCCTACAGCACCTTGCCCGGGTTCAGGAGGCCGAGGGGGTCGAAGGCGGCCTTGATGCCGCGCTGCATCTCCACGCCGACCGGGCCGATCTCGCGCGCCAGCCACTCCTTCTTCAGGACGCCCACGCCGTGTTCGCCGGTGATGGTGCCGCCGAGTTCCAGGCCGAGGGCCATGATCTCGTCGAAGGACTCGCGGGCACGCCGGGACTCGTCGGGGTCGGCCGCGTCGAAGCAGACGGTGGGGTGGGTGTTGCCGTCGCCGGCGTGGGCGCAGACGCCGATGGTGAGGGCGTACTTCTCGGCGATCCGCTCGACCCCTTCGAGCATCTCGCCGAGCCGGGAGCGCGGCACGCAGACGTCGTCGATCATCGTCGTGCCCTTGGCCGCCTCCAGCGCGGGCAGTGACAGCCGGCGCGCCTGGAGGAGCAGTTCGGACTCGGCGGCGTCCTCGGCCGGCACGACCTGGGTGGCGCCCGCCGCCTCGCACAGCGCGCCGACCGCCGCGAGGTCGGCGGCGGGGTCCGGGGTGTCGAAGGCGGCCAGCAGGAGCGCCTCGGTGGTTTCCGGGAGGCCCATGTGGGCGAGGGCATTGACGGCGCGCACCGTCGTGCGGTCCATGAGTTCGAGCAGGGACGGGACGTGGCCGCCCGCCATGATGCGGCAGACGGCGTCGCAGGCGGCGGCGGCCGAGGCGAACTCGGCCGCGAGCACCAGCTGTTGCGGCGGCCGGGGCTTCAGGGCCAGGACGGCCCGTACGACGATGCCGAGCGAGCCCTCGGAGCCGACGAAGAGGCGGGTGAGGTCGTACCCGGCGACCCCCTTGGCGGTGCGGCGGCCGGTGCGGAGCAGGCGGCCGTCGGCGAGGACCACGTCCAGGCCGAGGACGTACTCGGCGGTCACCCCGTACTTCACGCAGCACAGGCCGCCGGAGGCCGTGCCGATGTTGCCGCCGATGGTGCACATCTCCCAGCTGGAGGGGTCCGGCGGGTAGCACAGGCCGTGTTCGTCGACGGCGCGGGAGAGCGTCGCGTTGACGACGCCGGGTTCCACGACGGCGATCCGGTCGACGGGGCTGATCTCCAGGATCCGGTTCATCCTGACGAGGGACAGCACGATGCAGCCGTCCGTGGCGTTCGCGGCGCCCGACAGGCCGGTGCGGGCCCCCTGGGGGACGACGGGGACGCGCAGCTCGGTGGCGGTGCGCATGACGTGCTGGACCTGTTCCACCGTGCGGGGCAGGACGACGGCGGCGGGGGTGCCCGCCGCGCAGAAGCTCGCCATGTCGTGGGCGTAGGAGGCCGTGACGTCCGGGTCGGTGAGGACCGCCTCGGCAGGCAGGCCCGCGAGCAGACGGTCCACGAGGTTGCCCGTCGCTTCGTCGCGCGGGGCTTCGATACGGCTCATGATCACAGCGTCGCACCCGGGGCCATCGGTGTGAACCCCGGATACGGCACCCTTCGAGTGCCGGGACGCGGTCTTAGTGTTGACGCACAGTGAGCGGCATGGTGATCGCACAATTCCCGCCGGATCCCGTCCGGCCGAGCCGCTCCCCCCTCGTGCGGCGCGTGCTGACCGGCACCGCCGTGGCGGGTGCCGTCCTGGGCGGTGTGCTGGTGCTGCTGCCCGAAGGGCGGCAGCCCCCGCCGCCCGCGCCTGGGCCGATGGCCCGGACGGTGACGGCGGTCGGGGCCGGGGTGCCGGTGGCGCTGCCCGATCTGGCCGCGCTGATCGCCCAGCGCGAGGCACGGGTGCGGACCCGTCCGCGTGACGGCCGCTCGTGGGCCCTGCTGGGCACCGCCTACGTGGAGCAGGGCCGGCGGACGGCCACGCCCGCCCTCTACCCGAAGGCCGAGAAGGCGCTGCGTACGGCGCTGGGGACGGGGACGGCGAGGAACGGGACGACGCTGGACGGGCTGGCCGCGCTGGCCAACGCCCGGGGCGACTTCCGGACGGCGAAGAAGTGGGGCGAGGCGGCGGTCGCGCAGGCTCCGAAGCGGTGGACGGCGTACCCGCAGCTGCTGGAGGCGTACGAGGGCCTCGGCGACCACAAGGCCACCAAGAAGACACTCGACCGGCTGCTGGAGCTGCGGTCGGGGCCCGCGGTCATGGCCAGGGCCGCCCAGGTGTACCGGGACCGCGGGTGGCGTGAGGACGCCGCCGCCGCTCTCGCGGACGCGGCGGCCGGTGCGGGGACCCCCGCGGCGCGGGCCGCCTATCTGTCCCGGTCGGGTGACCTGGCCTGGGAGCGGGGCGAGCCGGTGGACGCGCTGCGCCGGTACGAGGCGGCGCTGCGCACGGATCCCGACGAGCATTCCGCGCTCGCCGGACAGGGGCGGGCGCTGACCGCGCTGGGCCGTACGTCGCAGGCGCTGAGCGCCTACCGGACCGTGCTCGCAAAGCAGCCGTCACCGGGCTACGCCCTGGAACTGGGCGAGCTGTACGAGTCGCTGGGGCTGGGCGGGGCGGCCCGGGTCCAGTACGACCTGCTGCGGGCGCGGGCGCGGGAGGAGGCCGCCGGGGGCGTCGACGTCGAGCCGGTGCTCGGGCTGTTCGAGGCGGACCACGGGGACGCGCGCTCGGCCGTGCGCCGGCTGCGCGAGGAGTGGCGGCGGCACCCCGGGATCCCCGTCGCGGACGCGCTGGGCTGGGCGCTGCACCGGGCCGGGGAGAACGAGGAGGCGCTGGAGTTCGCGACGCGGGCCATGGACAAGGAGCACGGCGGCGGGGTCCGCAGCGCCCTGTACGCCTACCACCGCGGGCAGATCGAACGGGACCTGGAGCGGTACGGGCCGGCCCGCCGCCATCTCCAGGAGGCGCTGCGCATCAACCCGCACTTCTCCCCGCTCCTCGTCCCGGCGGCCGAGCAGGCGCTGGCGGCCCTGGGCGAGCCTCCCGCACAGGGGCTGCCCGAGGACGCGGAGCCGTCGGGGGAGGAGGCGGAGGCGGTGGAGCCCGGGCCGAAGCCGTCGGCCGCACGGCCGACGGCTTCGGGCGGGGCGACGGCTTCGGGCGGGTCGGCGGCGCCCGCCCCGGGGCGCTAGGGCTCCCGCTGAGCGCCGGGGCGACGGCTACAGGTTGCCGCGCTTCTCCTGCTCCCGCTCGATGGCCTCGAACAGGGCCTTGAAGTTGCCCTTGCCGAAGCCCATCGAGCCGTGGCGCTCGATGAGCTCGAAGAAGACGGTCGGGCGGTCCTGGACCGGCTTGGTGAAGATCTGCAGCAGGTAGCCGTCCTCGTCCCGGTCGACGAGGATCTTCAGTTCGCGGAGCGTCTCCACGGGCACCCGCGTCTCGCCCGCCCATTCGCCGAGGGTGTCGTAGTAGGAGTCGGGCGTGTCCAGGAACCGGACGCCGCCCGCCTTCATCGTGCGCACGGTCTCGACGATGTCGTTCGTGTTCAGCGCGATGTGCTGGACGCCCGCGCCGCCGTAGAACTCCAGGTACTCGTCGATCTGGGACTTCTTCTTGGCGATGGCCGGCTCGTTGATCGGGAACTTGACCTTCAGGGTCCCGTCGGCGACGACCTTGGACATCAGCGCCGAGTACTCGGTCGCGATGTCGTCGCCCACGAACTCCTTCATGTTCGTGAAGCCCATGACCTTGTTGTAGAACGCGACCCACTCGTTCATCCGGCCGAGCTCGACGTTGCCGACGCAGTGGTCGATGGCCTGGAAGGTGCGGCGGGCGGGCGGCGCGACGATCGGGTCGGCGGCCACGTACCCGGGCAGGTAGGGGCCGTCGTAGCCGGTGCGCTCGACCAGGGTGTGCCGGGTCTTGCCGTACGTGGCGATGGCCGCGAGGACGACCGTGCCGTGCTCGTCCTTCATCTCGTACGGCTCGGCGAGCGGGCGGGCCCCGTGCTCGACGGCGTACGCGAAGGCGGCGCGCGCGTCCGGGACCTCGATGGCGAGGTCGACGACGCCGTCGCCGTGCTCGGCCACGTGCCCGTCGAGGAAGCGGCCCCAGTCGGTGGCGGGCTTGACGACGGAGGTGAGGACGAAGCGTGCCGAGCCGTTGGTGAGGACGTACGACGCTGTCTCGCGGCTGCCCGTCTCCGGTCCGGAGTAGGCGACCAGCTGCATGCCGAAGGCGCTGGAGTAGTAGTGCGCCGCCTGCTTGGCGTTGCCCACGGCGAAGACGACCGCGTCCATTCCCTTCACCGGGAAGGGGTCTGCCTCGCGCGCGGTGCTGGGGGTGTGGTGGGTTGTCTGAGTCATGGCGGCAGCGTCGCCCCGTTCCGCAAGGTGCGCAATAGTTTGCGAATCGACTGGGCAGTCTGTCCGGAGAAAGGCCCGTAGGATCGGGCGTTCTGTACAGGATGACCACCCCGGAGGCCCGCGTGGCGATCGATCATCTGGACGGTCGGCTCATCGTGCTGCTGGCGCGGGAGCCACGCATCGGCGTGCTGGAGATGTCCCGGCGCCTAGGCGTCGCGCGCGGCACGGTGCAGGCCCGCCTCGACCGGCTTCAGTCGAATGGAGTCATCCGGGGGTTCGGCCCGCAGGTCGACCCCGCGGCCCTCGGGTATCCCGTGACGGCGTTCGCCACCCTGCAGATCCGGCAGGGGCAAGGCGCGGACGTGCGGGCGCACTTGGCGACCGTGCCCGAGGTGCTGGAGCTGCACACCACGACCGGCAGCGGGGACATGCTGTGCCGGCTGGTGGCCCGCTCGAACGCCGATCTCCAGCGGGTGATCGACCGGGTTGTCGGCTTTGATGGCATCGTCCGGGCCTCCACGGCGATCGTCATGGAGAACCCCGTTCCGCTGCGGTTCATCCCGCTGGTGGAGCAGGCGTCGGGAGACTCCTGACGCGGGGGCCGAGCCCGGCGGTGCGCCGTCGTGAGGGGTGAGGCCCGTGACTTTCTGGGAGTACCTGAGCAGTCGCCACCAGCAGCTGCTCACCGACGCGTACCAGCACGCGAGCGCCGTCTTCCAGTGCATGGTCGTAGCGACGCTCATCGGCGTGCTCATCGGCGTCGTCACCTACCGCAGCGACTGGGCGGGCAGCCTCGCGACCACCACCACGTCCACCATCCTGACCATCCCCTCACTCGCGATGATCGGTCTGCTGATCCCCGTCGTGGGCCTCGGTGTGCCGCCGACGGTGATCGCGCTGACCCTCTACGGGCTGCTGCCGATCGTGCGCAACGCGATCGTGGGTCTGCGCGGGGTCGACCCGTCGCTGGTGGACGCGGCCAAGGGCATCGGGATGTCGCGTGCCGCCCGGCTGCTGCGGGTGGAGCTGCCGCTGGCCTGGCCGCCCATCCTCACCGGCATCCGGGTCTCCACCCAGATGCTGATGGGCATCGCGGCCATCGCGGCGTACGCCTCGGGGCCGGGCCTCGGCAACGAGATCTTCCGCGGCATCGGCTCGCTGGGCAGCAAGAACGCGCTCAACCAGGTACTCGCGGGCACGCTCGGGATCATCATCCTGGCGCTCCTCTTCGACGCCGCGTACGTCCTCGTCGGACGGCTGACCATCCCGAGGGGGATCCGTGTCTGATACCACCGACACCGCGACCGCGCCGGCCGGGACGCGGGACGCGCCGGCCACCGGCGCCACGATCGAACTGGAGAACCTCACCAAGCACTATCCCGGCAGCAGGGAACCCGCGGTCGACAGCGTCAACATGGAGATCAAGGCGGGCGAACTGGTCGTCTTCGTGGGCCCGTCGGGCTGCGGGAAGTCCACCACGCTCAAGATGATCAACCGGCTGATCGAGCCGACCGGCGGCCGGATCCGCATCGGCGGCGAGGACGTCACCGACATGGATCCGGTGAAGCTGCGCCGCAAGGTCGGCTACGCGATCCAGGCCTCCGGTCTCTTCCCGCACATGACCGTCGCCCAGAACATCGCGCTGGTGCCGAGGATGACCGGCTGGTCGAAGCAGCGGATCAGGGCGCGGGTGGAGGAGATGCTCGACCTGGTCGGCCTCGACCCGGGCGAGTTCCACGGGCGCTACCCGCGTCAGCTCTCCGGCGGCCAGCAGCAACGCGTCGGCGTGGCCCGGGCGCTGGCGGCCGACCCGCCGGTGCTCCTGATGGACGAGCCGTTCGGCGCGGTGGACCCGATCACCCGCGACCACCTCCAGGACGAGCTGATCAGGCTCCAGCACGAACTGCACAAGACGATCGTCTTCGTCACCCACGACTTCGACGAGGCGATCAAACTGGGCGACCGGATCGCGGTGCTGCGCGAACGCTCGCACATCGCGCAGTTCGACACCCCGGAGGCGATCCTCACCAACCCGGCCGACGACTTCGTCTCAGGTTTCGTGGGCGCGGGCGCCGCCCTGAAACGGCTCAACCTGACCCGGGTACGGGATGTGGAGATCACCGACTATCCGACGGTCACCGTCGACGACCCGCTCCAGGACATCTTCAACAGGCTCCGGTCGAGCGGTACGAACGAGATCCTGCTCCTCGACAAGCGCGGCCGCCCCTACAAATGGCTGCGTCGCGGCGACCTGATGCGCGCGCGGGGCTCGCTGGCGCGGGCGGGCACGCTGGTGCACGACACGGTGACCCGGGACGCCACCCTGCGGGACGCGCTGGAGGCCGTGCTCACGGACAACGCGGGCCGGGTCGCGGTCACCGGGCGGCGCGGCGAGTACACCGGCGTCGTCGACATGGAGACACTGATGAACTCCGTGCACGAACTCCTGGAGGCGGACCGGCTGGACGCGATGGAGCACCAGCACGAGCTGGAGGAGGCCCGCGCCCAGCAGACCCGTCACGACCAGGAGGGCGCCGAGGACGGGGAGACGCGAGCGTGAACGGTCCGAAGACGCCCGCGGACCGCCGCCCCGAGGGCGAGCACGAGGTCAAGGGACTCGCCTTCCGCGACGACGCCGCAGCCGCCGCGGAGGCCGAGGACGCGGTGGACGGCGCCGGTACGGCCGGGCGAGACGCCGGCGTCGCCGCTCCCCCGTCGCCCGCCGCCACCCGCCGCCGCGTCACCTGGCAGAAGCTGACCTTCCTGCCCGCCGTCCTGGTGGCCGTCCTGCTCGCCACCTGGCTCTGGTTCCGGCAGGCCGACCTGGACCCGATCTCGAAGAACGCCCTGGCGGCCGGCCTGGTCGCCAAGGCGCTGCGCCAGCACATCCAGCTGACCGTGATCTCCACGTTCTTCGTGCTGATCATCGCGATCCCGCTGGGCATCCTGCTGACCCGCAAGGCCTTCCGGAAGCTGGCCCCCGTCGCCATGACCTTCGCCAACATGGGGCAGGCCACCCCGGCGATCGGTCTGCTGGCGCTGCTCGTCATCTGGCTCGGCACCGGCCAGCGGTCGGCCCTGATCGGCATCACGATCTACGCCATCCTGCCGGTTCTGTCCAACACGATCGCGGGACTCAAGGCCAACGACCCGACGCTCCTGGAGGCCGCCCGGGGCATCGGCATGTCCTCCCTGGGCGTCCTGTCCCGCGTCGAACTCCCGCTGGCCGTCCCGCTGATCCTCGCGGGAGTGCGCACCGCCCTCGTGCTGAACGTCGGTACGGCGACCCTCGCGACCTTCGGCGGCGGCGGCGGGCTCGGCGTCCTGATCACCACGGGGATCACCACCCAGCGGATGCCGGTCCTGGTGCTCGGCTCGATCCTGACGGTCGCGCTAGCGCTCCTGGTGGACTGGCTGGCCTCGCTCGCCGAACTGCTGCTGCGGCCCCGCGGACTGGAGGTGGAGTCATGAGGCGTGTGTGTCTGCTGCCGGCCGGACTGCTGGTGCTGGCCTCCGCCTGCGGGCTGACCAGCGGATCCCCCATGGTCGACGACGTCGAACCCGGCTCGATCGGGCAGGGCCGCCCGCTCGACGGCGTCGACCTGACCGTCACCTCCAAGGAGTTCACGGAGCAGCTGATCCTCGGGGCGATCATGGGCATCGCCTTCGAGGCGGCCGGCGCGGAGGTCCTGGACCGCACCGGCATCCAGGGCTCCATCGGCTCCCGGGAGGCCGTCAGGAACGGCGACGCGGACGCCGCGTACGAGTACACGGGCACCGCCTGGATCACGTACCTCGGGAACAGCGACCCCATCGGCGATCCGAACAAGCAGTGGGAGGCGGTCCGTTCCGCCGACAGGAAGAACGGCGTCACCTGGCTGCCGCCGTCCACCCTCGACAACACGTACGCGCTCGCGATGAACCAGGGCAACTTCAAGAAGTACCGGACCACCACGCTCTCCGGGGTCGCGGCGCTCAGCAGGAAGGACCCCAGGGCCGTCACGCTGTGCGTGGAGAGCGAGTTCGCCAACCGGGCCGACGGGCTGCCCGGCATGGAGAAGGCGTACGGCATGAGCGTGCCCGCGGCGAACGTCACCCAGATGGACACCGGCATCATCTACACCCAGGTCGCGAAGGGGAGCTGCACCTACGGCGAGGTGTTCACGACCGACGGGCGGATCAAGTCGATGAACCTCGTGGTGATGAAGGACGACAAGGGCTTCTTCCCGCACTACAACGCGGCACCGATGATCAATACGAAGACGCTGGAGAAGCATCCCGCCATCGCCCAGGTCCTGGACCCGATCACCAAGAAGCTGAACAACTCCATGGCCCAGGCGCTCAACGCCAAGGTGGACGTGGAAGGGCAGGACCCGCACGAGGTGGCCCTGGACTGGCTGACGCAGGAGGGCTTCGTGAAGCAGAACTGAGGGCTGTGCCGGGGGCCCGGGGCGGTGGATCCTCAGCCGGGGCCCCGGGCTGCGGTGCCGGGGGCTGCGGCGCCGGGGCTGCGGTTGCGGCGGTCGGTGCCGGCCGGGGTCAGCAGCTCGGGACCCGGCCCTTGCCCTTCTCCAGCGCGACCAGGGAGCCGACCGCGCCCTTCAGCGTGGTCACGGGGATCAGCCGCAGCCCCTTCGGCAGGTCGGTCCTCGCGTCCGCGCACTCGGCCTTCGGCACCAGGAACACGGTCGCGCCGTCCCGCCGGGCGGCCTGCGTCTTGAGGGCCACGCCGCCGACCGCGCCCACCTTGCCGTCGGCGTCGATCGTGCCCGTACCGGCGACCGTGCGGCCGCCCGTGAGGTCGCCGCCGCCGCCGTCGCCGTCCAGCTTGTCGACGATGCCGAGCGAGAAGAGGAGTCCCGCGCTCGGCCCACCGACGTCGGCCAGCTTCAGCGTGACGTCGACGTCCTTCTCGTGGAGGTAGGAGAGCGCGGCCTCGGTCGCGGTGTCCTGGGACTTCTTCATCTGCTCGGCGTTGTGCCGCTCGATCTCCCTGGTGCTGTCCCCGCTCGGGTAGACCGAGTCCCGCGGCATCACCGCCCGGTCCGTACGGAACCAGCTGTCGACGACGTCGCCGAGGCCCACGTGCGTGTCCGGGCCGGTCGCCTCGATCGTCGTCATACGGAGCTGGCCGCTCGTCCTGCGCGTCGTGGCGCCGGTGATCGTGATCACGGGGGCGCCCTTGTTCTTCCCGAGGACGTCCGCCGTCATACCGGGCTGCGCCAGGGAGAACGGCAGCGGCGCGAACACAGCCGTGGCGAGCAGGGCCACGACGGGTACGGCGCAGACGGCGAGGGCCTTGGGGCGCGGGAGGCGAGAGAGCACGGGATCAATCTAACGTGAGGGCACGTTTCGTCCGGGGCGGGTGGCCGGGGGCCGCCTGCGGGCGACGGCCGGCGACGGCGTCGATGGCCTACCGGTCAGGTCGGCGCGGGGCGTCCAAGGCGTCCCCTGCCGGGCCCACGCGGGGCCTCGAAGACCACCCGGCCGGTCGGCGCGGGGCGCCCGCGGCCTGCCGACCGGTCAGCGCAGGGCGTCGGCGACCTCCCTGGCCGCGTCGACCACCCGCCGCCCCACCCGTTCCGGGACGGAGTCCGCGAGCATGACGACACCGACGCTGCCCTCGACCCCGGTCACACCTATGAGGGGCGCGGCGGCTCCGCTCGCTCCCGCCTCCAGCTCCCCGTGGGTCAGCGTGTACCCGGGCTCGGCCACCGGCGCCTGCCGGGCGGCCAGGATCGCGCGGCCCGCGGCACCCCGGTCCAGCGGATGCCGGAAACCGGCGCGGTAGGCGACGTGGTAGTCCGTCCACGTCGGCTCCACGACGGCGACGGCGAGAGCCTCGCTCCCGTCGACGAGGGTGAGGTGAGCGGTCGCCCCTATGTCCTCCGCCAGCGCCCGCAGCGCCGGCAGCGCGGCCTCGCGTACCAGCGGATGCACCTGGCGGCCCAGGCGCAGCACACCCAGCCCGACCCGGGCCCGGCCGCCCAGATCACGGCGTACGAGAGCGTGCTGCTCCAGGGTGGCGAGCAACCGGTACACGACGGTCCGGTTCACGCCCAGCTTGTTCGAGAGTTCGGTGACGGTCAGCCCGTGATCCGTGTCGGCGAGCAGCTTGAGGACACGCAGTCCCCGGTCGAGCGTCTGGGAGGTCTCCGCGGTCACGACGCCCACTCCTTCGTGGTGAGGGCCGACGGACCCCTGCACGGCGGTTGCGTCACCGGTCCCGTCGGCGACGCGCCTCAGAGGCCGCCGGTCGGCAAGCGACCCGGGTGCCCCGGGCGGAGGCGCTTCACGGCTGCGCTCCGCGGCGGCGCTGCCACGGGGCGTGTGCGTAGCGGGACAGTAGCGAGCCGGTCCGCTCAGCGGAAGGCTCCGTCCAGAATCCGGGCGCCGCTCACCGCGCGGCGGCTCCGTTTGCCCCGGTACGCGTGGCGTGCGCACACCCCGCACACCCCACCCGCACGCCGTGCGCACCGTCGGCCGCAGGGAGCACCCGAGGGCACGGCGACCGCACCCCACTGGCACCCGTACCCGTACTCGCACCCGCACCCGCACCCGCACCCGCACAGCCGTCGCCGTGCCCCGCGGGGCTCAGCGCATGCGCGTGGCCCACTCCTGGACCTTGGCGATGCGCTGGCGCAGCTGGCCGGCCGTGGCCTCGGCGCTCGGCGGGCCGCCGCACACCCGCCGCAGCTCGGTGTGGATCACCCCGTGCGGCTTGCCGCTCTGGTGGACGTACGCGCCGACCATCGTGTTGAGCTGCTTGCGGAGCTCCATCATCTCCTTGTGGGAGACGACCGGCCGTCGCTCCGCGGGGAGCTCGAGGAGGTCGGCCGCCTCGTCCGGCTTCTTGCGGCTGTGCGCGATCTGCCGGGCCTGCCGCTTCTGCAGCAGCATCTGGACCTGGTCGGGTTCGAGGAGGCCCGGGATGCCGAGGTAGTCCTGCTCCTCCTCGCTGCCCGGGTGGGCCTGCATGCCGAACTCGGCACCGTCGTAGAGGACCCGGTCGAAGACGGCGTCGGACTCCAGCGCCTCGAAGGGCAGCATGTCCTGCTCGCCGGTGTCCTCGTCCTCCTCGCGGTTCGCCTCCTCCATCTCCTTCTCGGACTCGGCGTACGGGTCCTCCTCGCCCTCCTTCCTGGGCTTGTCGAGGACGTGGTCGCGCTCGACCTCCATCTCGTTGGCGAAGCCGAGGAGGTCGGGGATGGTGGGCAGGAAGACCGAGGCCGTCTCGCCGCGCCGCCGGGACCGTACGAAACGGCCCACGGCCTGCGCGAAGAACAGCGGTGTCGAGATGGTGGTGGCGTACACCCCGACCGCGAGACGGGGGACGTCGACGCCCTCGGACACCATGCGGACGGCGACCATCCACCGGTCGTCGTTCTGGCTGAACTCGTCGATGCGGTTCGAGGCGCCGGTGTCGTCGGAGAGCACGACGGTCGGCTTGCTGCCGGTGATCTCCCGGATCAGCTTCGCGTACGAGCGGGCCGAGTCCTGGTCGGAGGCGATGACGAGCCCGCCGGCGTCCGGGATGCCCTTGCGCACCTCGGTCAGCCGCTGGTCGGCGGCGCGCAGCACGCTCGGCATCCATTCGCCGCGCGGGTCCAGGGCGGTACGCCAGGCCTGGCTGATCGCGTCCTTGGTCATCGGCTCGCCGAGGCGGGCGGCGATCTCGTCGCCCGCCTTCGTCCGCCAGCGCATGTTGCCGCTGTAGGAGAGGAAGATGACGGGCCGCACGACGCCGTCACCCAGGGCGCTGCCGTACCCGTACGTGTAGTCGGCCGAGGACCGCCGGATCCCGTCGTTCCCCTCCTCGTAGGTCACGAAGGGGATGGGGTTGGTGTCGGACCGGAACGGCGTACCGGTGAGGGCGAGGCGGCGGGTGGCCGGCTCGAACGCCTCCAGGCAGGCCTCACCCCACGACTTGCTGTCTCCCGCGTGGTGGATCTCGTCGAGGATGACGAGCGTCTTGCGCTGTTCGACGCGGTTGCGGTGCAGCATGGGCCGCACACCGATGCCGGCGTAGGTGACGGCGACGCCGTGGTAGTCCTTGCCGAGCGGCCCCGCGCTGTACTCGGGGTCCAGCTTGATCCCTATCCGCGCCGCCGCCTCCGCCCACTGCTTCTTCAGATGCTCGGTCGGCGCGACCACGGTCACCTGCTGCACGACATGGTGGTGCAGCAGCCAGGACGCGAGCGTCAGCGCGAAGGTCGTCTTGCCGGCCCCGGGGGTGGCGACGGCCAGGAAGTCGCGCGGCTGCTCCTGGATGTACCTCTCCATCGCCCCCTGCTGCCAGGCACGCAGCTTGTTCGCCGTGCCCCAGGGGGCGCGGCCCGGAAAGGCAGGTGAAAGGTGGTGGGAGGTGGAGGAAGAGGCGGCGGTGGTAGTCACGGTCTCCGGGGGTGGTCGATCCGAGGGCGCCGTCCGCTACGCGCGTCGGTGGGGCTGTGCGGTGACGACGGCGGACGACTCGGCTACGTATGACAACCGGGCCACCCTACCGGCGCCCCGGGCGTGTCCACGCGCGGACGGTACCGGGTCACCGGCCGATGGGACTCACGTCACAGCCGGCGCCGCGGGGAGCGCCGCTCACGGCCGCCCGCCCGCGCTCTCCTTCAGCCGGGTGGTCACCCAGGCGCCCGCCAGGGCCACCCCGGCCATCGGCAGGAACACGGCGGCGAAGGCGGCCGGGTGGGAGCCGGTGACCTCGCCCGCGGTGTGCGTGACCGTGCCGCCGCCCAGGGCTGCGAAGGCGGCTCCGCCCGCGGCGAGCAGGATCACGTTGGACAGGCCGTCGGAGATCTGGAGGGCGGCGGAGTTGGCGCCGGCCTCCTCGGGGGCGGAGAGCTGGAGCATCAGCACGCTGCTGGAGGAGAGCACCAGGCCCATCCCGAAGCAGCCGAACCCCCAGGCGACCGCGACCGTCCACACCGGGACGGACGGGATCAGCACACTCGGGGCGGCGGCGATCGCGGCCGACACCAGCAGCATCCCGGAGAACATCAGCCGTTCCCGGTACGGCTCCACCCGCGGCCTGGACTGCACGAAGGAGCCCAGCGCCCAGGTCGCCCCGCCCGCGGCGAGGGAGAACCCGGCGAGCGTCGGCGACAGCCCCCGCTGGGTGACCAGCATCAGCGGCACGAAGGACTCGGCGGCGATGAAGGAACCGGCCGCGAGCCCGCGCAGCAGCACGACGGACGGCAGCCCGCGGGCCGCCCGGTAGGTGCCGGGCGGGAGGAGGCCGAGGACGGCGGGGACGAGAAGCGCGGCTCCGGCGGCTCCGGCGGGGAGCGCGAACCACCGCCCGTTCTCGCCGGACGCGGCCTGTGCCGCGTACTGGAGGAGCCCGGCGCCCAGGGAGATGCCGAGGGCCAGCCGGATGCGCCGGCGGTCGAAGGGGGCGGGGACCGCGCCGGACGCCGGGCCGGACGCCCGGCGCCGTATCTGCGGGAGGGCGAGCGCGAGCGGGAAGACGACCAGGACCGGTATCCCGACGAAGACCCAGCGCCAGCCGAGGTGTTCGGTGACCGCGCCCGAGGCGAGCGGGCCGACGACGGACGGGATCACCCAGCTCGCCGCGAACGCCGCCATGATGGCCGGCCGCAGCCGCTCCGGGTAGGCGCGGCCGACGACCACGTAGAGCGCGACGATCACGAGGCCGCCGCCGAGGCCCTGCACCGCCCGCCCGAGCACGAACAGCCACATGGCCCCGGCCGTCCCGGCCAGCAGCAGGCCCGCCGCGAAGGCACCGATCCCGGCGGCGAGCGAGGCCAGCGGTCCTGCGCGGTCCGACCACTGCCCGGCGAACACCATGCCGAACAGGCTCGTGGTGAAGTACGCCGAGAACGCGAAGGCGTACAGCGACAGGCCGTCGAGCTCACGGGCGGCGACCGGCATGGCCGTGCCGACCGCGGTCGCCTCGAAGGCGATCAGCAGCACGACGGAGACGAGGCCGATACTGAGCGCCCGGTGCTCCCGGCTCAGCACGCCACCCTCGGGGACGGGCTCGCGGGGTCCGCCCCCGGCATCCCGCCCGGCCTCGGCCTCGGAATCGGCCTCGGGGAGCACGACGGGGACGGGCACGTGGGCGACGCCGCTGTCGCCGGGTTCCAGGACGGTCATGCAGCTCAGGGTAAGGGGCACGACCCCGGATGACCCCTGTCGGAGGTCGCTGACCGGCTACGCCCTTGGTCGTACGTCCGGGGCGCCCTTGGTCGTACGTCCGGGGCGCCCTTGGTCGTATGTCCGGGGCGCCCTTGGTCGTACGTCCGGAGCGCGCACCCGGCCACGGCGCCGTTCGTGAACGGCGTGTGGCAGTCGCGTTGCGCACCCCGCGTTCCCCTTGAGCCCCGCCCGGACCCGCCCTACGGTCATCACACCAGCCCGGAACAAGCGCCTCGTTCCGGATCTGGCCGTGTGCCCGAGTGGTTCAGGGACTCGCCTGCAAAGCGAGTTACGTGGGTTCGAATCCCGCCACGGCCTCAACCTGCCTGATCAGGAAAAACGAAGGGCGGCACCCCGGCGGGGTGCCGCCCTTCCGGCTGTCCGTCTCAGTTCCCGTCTCAGTTCCCGGATACGAGCGAGGAATGTGTGGTGCCCCGCACCGCAGGTAAGGGCGAGGCACCACAGCGGGGCTACTCGAAAGATGTTCAGGAGGGGGATGCGGTTGACTCGACGGTTGGCGTTCCACGCAGAGGCAACGGCCAAGTGAACGGCCTTGAGACGGCCCTTGGTGCCATCGGCGCGCGACCCACCACCGGGCGCGGCCCGTGGGGCGCAGCACGGCCCCCGTTCGTCAGTCGGTGTCGCCCTTGGGCTTCGGCCATGCCTGTAGGGCGATACGGGCAAGCCACAAGGTGCGCAGCTGAATCCGGTCCTCGTCCCAGCACTCGGCCCAACGATCGTTGCTCCACTTGTCCCGAAGCCCCTCCGGCGCGGAGAGCACTGACGAGGTCGTCAGCCGCAAAAGGCTGTGCGCACCCAGGCTGTCCTTCTTATGAGGCCATTCCCGGTTACTCAACGACGGGTTGAGCTTCGTGGTGGTGAGCGTGAGATTGCCGAGCTGATGGACCGCCTCATGTCGTTTCTTCAAGCTCTCCTCGCCGTCACCGTCGTTCAGCGGCCAGTGCGTCTCCCATTTCTGCGGCAGAACATGCTCAATGTTCAGCCGGGGGTCCGCACTGGAAAGTGCCGGCGCGTGCTCGGTCTTCGGCGTCCGCAGGTGATTCTCCAGTCCGACCAGCAGGGCCTTCAACCGGGCACGGTAGGAACGACGGTAGAGATCGTTCGCGATCAGGGCGGCAAGGAACGTCGGGTCGTCAGGCCATAGCCGCGCGTCGGCCGTTTGATTCCACAGACTGCGTACGACGGCGTGACCTGCCCGAGTGGGGTCGCTCTGCTGAGCATCGGCCAGTACTTGGACGAAGAGTCGGTTGTAGTCCTTCGTCGTCATTAAGCACACGGCTCGCCGCATGAGAAAGGAGTCGATGGCGCGGGCCGCGATCGCTCGCTGGTCGTTCGGTACGTCGTCTGTCGCGTGCAGATAGAGCAGCACCGGCCACGGCGTCGTCGTCATGGTCTGCATGCGGTCGAGCAATCGGCCGGTGGGATCGGTCAGCGGCAATCCCCGAACCCGCTGATACGTCTCGGCATAATGCCTGATGTCCCGGATCACGTCCGAAGCCTGCCGACCACTTTCCGGTAGCCACTTCTTGAAGTCGGCGAACAGGTGCTCCACCAAGACGTCTTGACGCTTTTGAACAGTCAGCCAATGGGCCAGGAGCAGGTCGATCAGGGCACGCCTGATGCGTCCGGTGGTGACCTGACCGCGCCAGGGTTCGGCATCAAGAGGCAGCCAGGCGTTTATTAACAGCTCTTCGGAGTGCTGGTGCTCCCCCTGCGACTCGACGGTCTGAAAAAGGAGGTTCTTCACCAGGTCCGCGGCGTCGAGGCGCACTCCACGGTGGTTCAGCGCCTCGAAGATCACCTGCGGGTCGTCACCCGCGTCTAGGACGATCTCGACGAGCTGCATGCGCTCTTGAAGCGTATAAAACAGGTCGTCGAGCCGCTGGGCTGGATTGGGCGCGGCCTTGGCCCAGTCGCCGATCTCCTGCTCGAACCACACGCGGGCACGGACCAGCCGGTGGTCGGGGGCGGGCGCCGTGCCGTCATCGTCGCTCCCGCGTACGGCCCAGAGGAATGCCGCACGGTCCTGAGGGAGCGGCCAGACCTTGTAGCGGTCGTCCGGGAACGCCTCGTGAACAGTCTCCGCCCGGTTCTCCAGCAGACTCGTGAAACGCCCGACGACGCTGTCGGCGGCAATGTCGTGGGCGACAGCCCGAGCTGCCGCGAAGAGGATCTGCAGCGTGGTCATACGCTGCTGGCCGTCGATGATGTGGGACGAACCGAGGCGCCGGGGCGGCCGGTACCGCTCCTGTACGACCACGGCGCCCAGGAAGTAGGTGCGCGGCTTCGACTGCCCCGTACCACTCTGGGGCTCTGTCTCCGCCTCTACTTCCTCCGCCGCCGTCCGGACGTCCATCCACAAAGGTTCCCAGTTGTCCTCCTGATCCCATACATAGGGCCTCTGGAAGATCGGGATCACGCTCTGGTGGTCGTTCGCGAAAACCTTCCCCAGCTTGACATCGCCGGCCTGCATCGCCCCTCCGGTCCCCCAGCACCTGCATGGTCATCGCAGCGTAACGGCGCGCGCCGGATTTGATCACCCTTCCTGCGAACGTCCGCACTCGCTACGCCAATTGAGCTGACGGTCACTACACCCTCCAACTCCGCGAGGGGGATGACGCCTACCGCACTCTCCAAGCCGCCTTCGAGGCTCCCGACAGCCGTGCGGAGCGCTACCAAAATCTTCCTCGGCTGACCACGCCCCTGAGTTCGAGTACGCCGTCACCGAGTTGTGCCGCAAGGACGGCTGTACCCGGGTGCAGGCGATCGGCGGGGCCGGGGACCTTGGGGCGGATGTCGTCGCCTACACCCCTGACGGGCGCAAGGTGGTGATCCAGTGCAAGTAGTACCGGGCAAAGTCGCCAGCCCCGATCTGCAGAGGTTTGCCGGAACCGTGTTCAACATCCACCATGCCGACGTGGCGGTGCTGGTGACCGCCGGAGCCGTCACCACCCCCGCGGCTCGCCTGGCCAAGGCTGCGGGCATCGAGATCGTGCACGCCGACCGGCTCGACCGGTGGGCCGACGGAAGAGATCAGCCGCCCTGGCATCACAGCCGCACTGACCGGACCGCACAACCTGGTCGGAACCCCGTTGGTCCAACAACGCGGCGCAGGCTGGCGTGCCGCTCCCGGTACGGGGGCACGCCCGGCCTGCGCCGCGTGGTTACGCGTCTCCGGTGGGCCCTGCGAGGGGCTCGGTCACCGCAGGGCGGCGTCGTTGGTGCGGACGGTCCGAAATCCCAGGGCGGCGAGCAGGGCGCAGGCGCCGCCGAGAGGGCCCCCAAACACCGAGCGGCAGACGAGCGGGGCTGTACGCCGGGGAGTGTCACCACAGCGCTATGACCTGTGCAAACGCGTAGGGAGTGCCCTTTTATGGCTACTTTGATGGGGGGGCGGTTGGCGCTGACTCCACGGTGTACGTTCAGGCAGGGTGCGCCGAGAGTGCCCAGCACGCCGTGAGAGGAACCGAAAGCCAGATGGAATCCGCCACCGCCGCTCAGGAACGGCTGCGCGCACGCCAGCAGGAACTGCATGACGAACTGGCGCAAGTCCAGCGGCAACTAAAGCAACTGGAGACGATGGTGGTCGCCTCGCAGTGGAGGCATGCTCCCAGCGGCCCGAAGGGACGCGGCACCGTCTACCACGTGACGGCGAACCGGAGTTGCCGCCTGACAAACGGGCCGCAAGAGATCACCCTGTATGAGGCCCTGCAGACGGGGTTGGTCCCGTGCTCCAGGTGCAGGCCGAAGAGCGCCTAGCGCCAGCCGCCTTGGGGCCGCCCCTCTCCCGGCAGCGCTGACCGATCGCTCGCGAGATACAAAACGTGGGCGTCCGTCTCAGTTTCCGTCTCGTTAATCGCCGTACACAGCCGTACGGCGCTGTTCGCGCTGCCCGGCGAATGCGGCCGTTCGTACGGGGCTGACGGCAACGGACGCACCCGAATGGCCCTTTGACAGCGCCGACAAACCTGCAAAGCGAGTTACGCGGGTTCGATTCCCGCCACGGCCTCCACGTCCTGTCCAGGGGGCACAGCAGGCCGGCACCCTCGAAGGGTGTCGGCCCACCTGCCGTCCTGCCCCTCCCGCTCCGCGTCCCTAGTGCCCTGACGCCGCCGCGCTCAGCGCGCTTGCGCGCTCATGCGCGTGCACCTGCGCCCGCCGTGACGAGCCGTTACGAACGTCACCAGAAGTTGGGGGCGTTCACCCGTCCGGCGTTGCGGGCCGGGCCCGAAGAGGAATCGACGATCAGGACATGGACCGACCGGTAGTCGGCCTGGGTGCTGTTCCTGGTCGCGAAGCCGTCCAGTTGACCACAGCCATCTGCTCCAGCGATCCGAAATTGTGTCCCGCACACCAGAACAGCACGAGCGCAGGGTCCCTGCAACCGAAGTGCCCGACGAACGGGGATCAGGTTTCGGGGGACCTCGGGGGTCCAAGCACCTTCCGAACGACCGTCTCGGCACGCGGCTTTGGGGGCGGCACGCTCAGCGAGGCGGCCTCGGCAGTGCGCCCCTCGTCGTCCGGGTGAGGGCCGCTGCCAGGGGTGCGGGCGGGGTCGTGAGGCCGTGGGTTCTGGTGAGGGTCCGTACGCGGTGCAGCAGCCAGACGCCGAACGCGAGCGTGGAGACGTCGGCGTTCAGCGGGCGGAGCGTCAGGTCGGACTCGGTCCAGGCGAGGACCGCCCCCGTGGTGCCGTCGACCACCAGGCCGGTGTCCTCGGTCAGGTGGCCCAGCCGGATCAGCCGGTCCGCGCCCGCCGCGAGCCCGTCGTCGGAGAAGTCGCCGGGACGCCGGTCCGCGCAGTACTCCGCGAGCGTCGGCAGCGGCACCTCCGTGTCGAGCCGGAACAGGAAGCCGTCCTCGGGAAGCCCCGTCTCCCGCAGGAAGCGGCGGGTCGGAGCGTGCGTCAGCGTGGACGGGAAGTCGACCTCCTCGAAGCGCACGATCCCGCCGGCGCCGAACTCCTGGTCCAGCAGCCGCCGCGGCAGGTCCAGGACGAGACCGGCGCCCGGCCCCGCGATGCGGGCGAGCGGGCGCACCAGCGCGGCCGCCCTCCAGTACGGCGGAACGCCACCGGCTCCCGCGCCCCGCTCGAAGACCGCCGTCAGCTGCGCGGACGCCCGCTCGACCGCCCTCGGCCCGAACCGGGCTTCCAGGGAGGCGAACTGCCCGCGAGCCGCCGCGAGTTCCTCGGTCGCCGCCGCGAACCGCAGCAGCACCTCCAGCGAGGGCGCCGACGGGGAGAGACCCATGAGGGCGGGGTCGCGGTGGAGAGCCGTGCCGCAGACCCGGCCCGTCGTCCCGTCCAGGACGATCGACTCGAACGCCCGCTCACAGGCCCTCACCGCCCCGGCGACCAGCTGGTCCCGCAGCTTGGCGGAGAGCGCGGCGACGTCTTCGGCCAGATCCGCCACTCCGCGCGGCCCCGCCCCGAGCAGCGCGCCGAGGCTCAGCAGGGCCCCCTCGGCCGGCAGACCGGGCTCCGTCGGCCGACGCCGCGTCGGCGCGAGCGTGACGTACGGATCGAGCTCGTCGTCGGTCGGTCTGATCGCACCGCCGACAACGGTGTCAGTCGTGATCATGGCTCCCCCGCGCATGTGACCGCAAGTGTGCTTCCCCCGCGGGGAACCCGCCGCCGGGCGGCGGTCCCCCCACTGCCGAGAACCCTACGCGGCACCACTGACAACGCCGGAAACACAGGAACACGGGAACACGACCGGCTCACGCCCGGACACGGTGCCGCGGCACCCCCCGACGACACCGGCAGGCGGCCGGACCGGCACCGGACCGGCCGACGGGCAAGCGGGTTCGCGCGGCGGTCCGGGGGCCGTCACGCCCCGGTCACCACCGCGGCCTGCGGCCGGATCGGCAGCCGGTTGACCGGGCGTCCGGTCGCCGCGCGGACGGCCGACGCGATGGCCGCCGGGGACGTCACGACCGGCACCGCGCTCACCGCCTTCGCTCCGAAGGGGGCGACGACGTCACGCTCCTCGACCAGCTTGACGATGCGGATGTCGGGCGCGTCCAGGGAGGTGGGCAGCGCGTACCCGGTGAGGTCGGGATGGCGGACCAGACCGCGGGCGGTGCGCAGGTTCTCCGTGAGCGCCGCACCGACCCCCTGTGTGACCCCCGCCTCGATACGGGCCCTGAGCTGGGCGGGGTTGAGGATGCGGCCGACGTCCTGGGCCAGCGCGAGTTCCACGACGCGGACCGAGCCGAGTTCGATGTCGACGTCGACTACCGCGCGGATCGCGCAGAACGCGAGGCCGACGAACGCGTCCCCCTGGCCCGCCGCGTCCAGCGGCTCCGTCGGGTGGGGACGGCACTGGGCGGTGGCCCACAGCTCCTTGCCGTCCAGCGCCTCCGTGACGGTCGTCGAGAGCACACCGTCGTACGAGGTGATCTTGCCGTCGGTGATTTGGAGCAGCTCCGTGGACATCCCGAACTTGTGCGCCAGGGGCTGCAGCAGCTGCGTACGGACCATCTTGGCGGCGCGCTCCACCGCGCCGCCCGACACCCAGGTGTGCCGGCCGCGGCAGCTCGCGCCCGCCGGGGGCTGGTCGGTGTCGACCGGGGCCACGTACACCTCGTCGATGCCGAGTGTCTCCTGGACGATCTGCCGGGCGAGCGTGGCGAAGCCCTGGCCGGTCTCCACGGCCGCGCACAGCACCGTGGCGACGCCGTCGTGGACCTTGACGGTGGCCGTCGAGACCTCGTCCGCGCCCTCGGCGCCGAGCATGTGCACCATGCCGACGCCGTAGCCGACACCGCGGCGCACCGCTCCCGGCTCGCCCGCGCCCTCGGGACCGCCGGGCAGCAGCCACTCCTCCTCGGGGGTGTCCTTGGGCAGCGCGGGCAGCGGGAAGTCCCGTACGGCCTGGAGCAGTTCGGCGACCGGGGCCGGGCAGGTCACCGTCTGGCCGGTGGGCAGCACGTCACCCGTGGCCAGCGCGTTGCGCAGGCGCAGCTCGGCGGGGTCCACCCCGAGCTTCTTCGCGAGCTTGTCCATCTGCGCCTCGTAGGCGGCGCACACCTGCATGGCGCCCTCGCCGCGCACGTGGCCGGAGGGCGGGTTGTTGGTGCGTACGGCCCAGCCCTCGATGAAGGCGTTCGGGACGACGTACGGGCCGCAGGCGAAGGAGACGGCGGCGGCGAGCGCCTCGGAGGAGGTGTCGGCGTACGCGCCCGCGTCCAGCAGGATCTGCGCCTCGACCTTCACCAGCCTGCCGTCGGCGTCGGCGTGGTGGCGGTAGCGCAGCAGGGTGGGGTGGCGGTGGGCATGGCCGAGGAAGGACTCCTCGCGCGTGGCGGTGAGTTTGACCGGGCAGCCGGTCTTCAGCGCCAGCAGGCCGAGGGGAAGCTGGACGCCCTGGTCCTCGCGGTCGGCGGTGGCCCCGGGGACGCCGGTGACGACGACCTTCACGCGGTCGGGCTCCAGGCCGTAGCAGGCGGCGGCCGCGTCGCGGTCGGCGTGCGGGTCGGTGGACGCCACGTAGAGCTCGACGCCGCCGTCCGGGCGGGGCACGGCGAGACCGGCCTCCGCGCCGATGGGCGCCGGGTCCTGGCGGCCGATGCGGTACAGGCCCTCGACGACGAGTTCGCCCGCCGCGTCCGGGTCACCGTGGCGCAGCGGGATGTGGCGGATGAGGTTGCCGTCGGGGTGCAGGGGTTCCGCCTCGAAGGCCTGCTCCGGGTCGGTCACCGGGTCGAGCACCTCGTACTCGACGATGACGGTGGCGGCGGCCATCCGCGCGGTGTCCGGGTGGTCGGCGGCGACGGCCGCGATGGGCTCCCCGTGATGGCGTACCACCTCGGAGGCGAACACCGGGCGGTCGGCCTTGCCCCGGCCGTGCAGCACGGCGCCGGGCACGTCCTCGTGGGTGACGACGGCGTGGACGCCGGGCATCTCACGCGCGTGGGTGGTGTCGATGGACACGATGCGCGCGTGGGGGTGGGGCGACCGGAGCACGGCGGCCCACAGCAGGCCCTCGGCCCACAGGTCGGCCGCGTAGGGGAAGGTGCCCTCCGTCTTCGCGCGGGCCTCCGCCGAGGGCAGGGACGCGCCGAGGCCGTGCGGCAGCGGTTCGGGGGCGGGGGGTGCCGCGGTCGTCTCGGTGGCGGCTTCGTTGCTCACGCCTGGCCTCCGTCCTGGCCGTACGGCTGGTCGTGCGGCTTGTCGTGCGGTGCCGCCGGTTCGAACGCCGACCGGGTGACGCCACCGTCACCCGGGCCGGCCTGGTGCGGGATGCGGACCTCGTCGCCGGCCGCTTCGCCGGTCGTGGCGTGCGCCTCGCGTTCGGCGACGACCTCGCGCACGGCGTCCAGGACGCCGCGGTAGCCGGAACAGCGGCACAGGTTGCCGCACAGTGCCTGGCGGGCCTCCAGCTCGGTCGGCGCGGGGTTGCCCTCGAGCAGGTCGTGCACGGTCATCGCCATGCCCGGTACGCAGAAACCGCACTGGACGGCGCCGCACCTGGCGAGCGCCCGCTGCACGTCCGAGGGCTGCCCGTCCGCGGCCAGGCCCTCGACGGTGCGCACCTCGCTGCCGGCGGCGGTGACCGCCGGCACCAGGCAGGACGCGACGAGCCGTCCGTCCACCTGCACGTTGCAGGCACCGCACTCGCCCTGCGAGCAACCGTCCTTGGCGCCCGCCAGGCCGAGCCGTTCGCGCAGCACGTAGAGCAGCGACTCGCCGATCCAGGCGTCGGTGACGGGGCGGTCGGCGCCGTTCACCCGCAGGACGTACGACGACATGGGGTGCTCGTCGTGCGCGGGGGCGGGGACCTCGGCGGCTCCCGCGTCCTCGGCGTCTTCGGTGTCTGCGGTGTTTTCGGCGCCCTCGGCGTCCTCGGCGTCCTCGGTGGCGGTCCGCGCCACCGGGTCGGCCGCACCGTCCGGGGCCGCCTCGGGGGCGTCGGCGTCGCCGGGAGCTTCCGGCACCGGCGCGGACTCCTCGTACGCGGCACCGGCGGGCGTGTCGTAGGCGGCACCGGCGGGCTCCCGCTCCGGTGCGGCTGGCCCGCCCTCGGACCCCGTGAACTCACCCCCGGGCCCCGCGAACCCGCCTTCGGGACCCGCCCCGGAGTCGGCGCCCGGGCCGAACCCGCCGCCCTCCCGGACGTGTCCGGCCGCTTCGAACCCGCGCCCCGACGTGTCGTGTCCGTTCGGGGCCGTCCCGTGCTCGTGCACCGCGACTTCGTGCTCGTGCGCGCCGACTTCGCGCTCGTGGGTGACCGTCCTCTGTCCGGGAACGGCCGTCCCGTCGCGGTGCGCGGTCGCCCGGGTGGCGGCCTCAGCGGCCTCAGCGGCCTCGGCGGCCTCGTGGACGCGCTCGGACGCCTCCTGGGCGGCCCGGGCGGGCACCTCGCCGTACGGGTCGACCGGCGCCCCTCCAGGGGCCTCGTCGGCCGTTCCCGCGGCGCCGTGTCCGCGGGGGGCGGAGAACCACGGCTCCCCCACGGTCTCCGTGGTCTCCGTGGTCTCCGTGGTCGCCGTCGCCCAGGGCGCGGAGGCGCCTCCGGGGAGCGTGGCCGGCGGTGTCCCGCCCCACTGCTCGACCAGCGACGACGTGGTGAACTCGCCCGATTCGTCCGGAAGATCGCCACCGGCGACGGGGATGGACCACTGCCCGGTGACGTCGTGCCCGGCGGGCTCGTGTCCTACGGCCTCGTGTCCCACGGGCTCGTGCCCGTACGGGGCGCCGTCGTGCGTCTGCTGCTCCTCGGACGCGTGGGAGCCCTCCGCGTCGGCGAAGGTCCACTGCCCGGTGGACGCCGGCAGATAGGAGAATTCGTCGTGCGCGGTCTCCCGCGGCGCGGAGTTCGCCTCCGGCCACTGGACGCCCTCGGCCGGCACGGCCCAGCTCCCGGTGGCCGCCGGGTCCGTTCCCGCGGTGGTGGCGGGGTTGACCGTTATCTGCGGCGGCACGTAGCCGTGCCCGGGCGCCGCGAGCGGGCTGTCCCGTTCCGCCAGGAGGGCGTCGATGCCCCCTTCGGGGAGCTTGACGAAGGCGGTGGCGCCGTCGTCGTAGTCCCCTTGGGGCAGCCGCTCCCAGGCTCCGTGGGTGCCGCCCCGGGGGGCGTCCTCTCCGTGCTGGTCGTCGGTCACGACAGCGCCCTCCCCAGTGCTCGTCGGGCCAGCGCGGCGACGGTGCGCCGCAGGTGCAGTACGGCGGGCGGAAGCTGCGGCACGGAGCCGTCCTCCGCCGGGACGGGGTCCGGGATGCAGGCCGCGGCGACGTAATCCCCGAAGGCGCCCAGCGCCTCGGGCACCAGGGCGCGGTTGTTGTCCCAGTCGATGAGCGAGGCGACCCACTGCTCGGCGTCCAGCGGGCGCAGCGGCATCGGCGCTATCGCGCCGACGGCACACCGCACTCCGCGCCGCGCCGGGTCGAGGACGAGTGCCACGGACGCGATGGCCCGGCCGGGGCCGGTGCGTCCGGTCGCCTTGACGAAGACCTGGGGGGCGTGCAGCAGCGGTACGCGCACGTAGCCGATGAGTTCGCCGCCGCGGAGCATGTCCACGCCCGCGAGGAGGTGGGACACCGGGATCTCGCGGCGGGCGCCGCCCGGGCCCGCGATGATCAGCGTGGCTTCCAGCGCGGCCAGTACGGGCAGGGCGTCACCGGTGGGCGACGCCGAGGCGATGTTGCCGCCCAGGGTGCCTGCGTTGCGGATCTGCGGCGGTCCCGCGGCGCGGGCGGCGGCGGCGAGCGCGGGAATGAGGGCGGCGAAGTCGGGTCGGCCCATGCGCGCGTGGGTGAGGCCCGCGCCCAGCAGGGCGTGGCCGTCCTGGTACTGCCAGCCGCGGATCTCGCTGATGCGTCCGAGGCCGACGAGCGCGGCGGGCCTGAGCTGCCCGGAGTTGACGGCCGCCATGAGGTCGGTGCCGCCGGCCACGGGAACGGCGGCCGGCATGGCGGTGAGGGCCGCCACGGCCTCGTCCAGCGAGCCGGGCAGCGTGACGGCCTGCGCCGCCCGCGGTGCTTGCGTGGTCAAACCGGCTGCCCCTTCCCGCTGCCCCACCTGGTCCCGCCTGTGTTGCCGTACGGTACGTGCTGACAGGGCGGACGTGGCAACTCTGGCACATCTTCCCGGGCCCTCGACGCGGGGGTCCGCTAGGAGGCATTCGCCCCTCTCACCTGCGAGATGGTCCCTTTTGGCACGGCATCTCCGGTCCGCGGGAATTGGCACTCTTCGGTGACTCCTGAGCACATTTCCGCCGGTCGGCCGCGTCCCGGGGGCCGCACCCCGGGACGGGCCCCTCACCGGCAGGCGGACCTCACGCGTTCGGGGGCGCCCCCTCGGCCGGGCGGCCGAGCACCCCGGGCCGCCGCTGCCAGGGCCGGGGACCCGCGGGCGGCCGGTAGGCGACCCCCAGGGCGTCAAGTCGCGCGTAGTGGGCGGTCATCCGCCGCTCGAAGTCCGCGAAGTCCCGCTCGGCGGGCACGGGCAGGGCGCTCCAGGCGACCTCGGCGAAGGCCGCGAGACGCGGGTAGGTCTGGTAGTCCACGCGGGCGGCGTCCTCCATCACCTCGGTCCACACGTTGGCCTGGGTGCCCAGCACGTGCCGCGCCTCGTCGGGGGTCAGCTCCGGCGGCACGGGCTCGAAACGGTAGACGTCCTCGAGGGTGCGGACATGGCCGATGGGCACCGGCTCGTCCGGGCCGGCGTGCTGGCGGTGGTCCAGGTACACGTGCTGCTCGGGGCACATGACGACGTCGTGGCCCGCGCGGGCGGCGGTGACGCCGCCCCGGTAGCCGCGCCAGGAGGAGACGGCGGCCCCCGCGGCGAGCCCGCCCTCCAGGATCTCGTCCCAGCCGATCAGCCGACGGCCGCGCGCGGACAGCCAGTTGCCGAAGTGTCCGACGAACCACGCCTGGAGCCCGTCCTCGTCCGCGAGGCCGAGTTCCTTGATGCGGGCCTGCGCGGCGGGCGACTGCCGCCACTGGTCTTTCGGGCACTCGTCGCCGCCGACGTGAATGAACGTGGACGGGAAGAGTTCGAGGAGTTCCTCGAACACCCCCTCGTAGAAACGGAGGGTGTGGTCGGTGGGCGCGAGTACGTTCTGGGAGATGCCCCAGTCGTCCCAGACGGAGAGGGAGGCCGTGTCGACGACGTCGGTGTTGCCCAGTTCCGGATACGCGGCGATGGCGGCCTGCGAGTGCCCCGGGACGTCGATCTCCGGGACGACGGTGATATGCCGGTCGGCGGCGTAGGCGACGATCTCGCGGATGTCGTCCTGCGCGTAGAAGCCGCCGTGCGGTTTCTCCTCCCAGCGGGGTGAGGCGCGGTGGCCGAATTTCGTGCGCGCCCGCCAGGAACCGGTCCCGGTGAGTTCCGGGTAGCGCTTGATCTGGACACGCCATCCCTGGTCGTCCGTCAGGTGGAAGTGGAAGACGTTGAGTTTGTGCGCGGCCAGCAGGTCGAGGTGGCGGAGGATTCCGTCCTTGGGCATGAAGTGACGGGAGACGTCCAGCATCATTCCGCGCCAGGGGAACCGGGGCCCGTCCTCGATGGCGCACCGCGGGACGGCGAGAGGGGCGCCCGGCCGGACGGGGGCCCGCCGGAAGGCGTCGGGGCCCAGCAGCTGACGCAGTGTCTGGGCGCCCCAGAAGACGCCCGCCGCGCTGCCGCCCGTGATCTCGACGCCCCGGCCGGCGCTCGCGACGAGCCGGTACGCCTCCGCTTCCAGGGCGTCGTCGAGGCGCAGCCGCAGGGTGTTCGTGCCGTCCGCCCCGCCCGGGGGCAGCGGCAGACCGAAGGCCGCGCCCAGGACGGAGCGCAGCCACCTCTCCGTACCGCCCGTGCCGGGCGCGGCCCACAGGGCGGTCGCCGGGTCGAGCGGCACCTCGTCGTGCGAGGGGCCCGTCACGGCGCGCGGCGCCGGAATCACATCCATCACGTCAGTCCTTTACCGCTCCGCCGAGGCCCGAGACGAGCCGCCGCTGGACGAGTACGAAGAAGATCAGTACGGGAATCGTCATCACCGTGGAGGCCGCCATCACGCCGCCCCAGTCCGGCTCGTCGGGTTTGTAGAAGACGAGGAGTGCCATCGGCAGGGTGGACTGCGAGGTGTCGCTGATGATGAACGACTTGGCGAACAGGAAGTCGTTCCAGGCCGAGATGAACGAGAAGACGCTCGTGGCCACCAGCCCCGGGAAGACCAGAGGGAACAGAATCTGCCAGAGGAATCGCGCACGGCTCGCCCCGTCGAGTTGGGCCGCCTCCTCCAGCGCCTCGGGAACGGCCTTCACGAAACCCCTCAGCATCCAGATGGCGAAGGGCAGCGAGAAGGCGATGTGGGGCAGGATCAGCGAGCCCAGCGTGTTGAGTTGGCCGAGGTCCCGCATCAGGAAGAAGAGCGGGATCGTCAGGGCTTCCACCGGCACCGTCTGCGCGATCAGGAACATGACCAGCAGGGTGGTGCGGAATCGGAAGCGGAAGCGTGTCACCGCGAACGCCGCGAGAAACGCCACGAGCGCCGAGACGACGACGACCGAGCAGGCCACCACGAGGCTGTTGACGAAGTACCGGCCGAATTCCTGCTGCCCGAAGACGCGCCGGAAGGATTCCAGCGAGGGCGACGCCGTCCAGGGCCGGGGTTCGCTGGACTCGATCTCCCCCGCCGGTCTGAAGGCGCTCAGCACCATCCAGTAGAGGGGGAAGGCGACGACCACCGCGATCAGCAGCGCGGACGCCTCGGCGGCCAGCCGCCAGGGGCGCCGGGGCAGGAACCGCCGCCCCGCCGTGTGCGACGCACTCACAGTTCCTCCCCCTGTCGGCGCAGCAGCCGCAGATGGACCAGCGTGACCGCCATCAGCATCAGCAGCATCACCACGCCGATCGCCGAACCGAGGCCGTACTGGGACGACGCGAACGCCTTCTGGTACGCGTACACGTTCAGCACGAGGTTCTGGCCCGCGATGCCGCCGCCGTTCGTCATGACGTAGATCTGCGTGAAGACCTTGAAGTCCCAGATGACCGACTGGATGGTGACGACGGCCAGGATCGGCCGGAGCATCGGGGCGAGCACCGAGCGCCAGGTCCGCCACTGCGAGGCGCCGTCCAGGGAGGCCGCCTCCAGCATCTCGGCGGGCACGGCCCGGATGCCCGCGTACACCGTCACCATCACGAACGGGAAGGAGCACCAGACCACTTCGAGGAGGACGAGGGCGAAGGCGCTGTACCGCCCGTACGTCCAGGAGTGGTCGCCGAGTCCAAGGACGCGGTTGACCGGGCCGAAGTCGGGGTCGAAGAGGAACAGCCAGACGGTGGAGCCGGTGACGGCAGGGGTCGCCCAGGCGCCGAGCGCCGCCAGCATCAGGGCGAGCCGGGGCAGCGCCCGTACCCGGGTCAGCAGCACGGCCAGCGCGCAGCCGGCCGCGAGCGTGGAGACGACGCACGCCGCCGCGAAGACCGCGGTGGCGAGGAGCACCCGCCGGAACTCGTCGTCGGCGAAGAGCGTCGCGTAGTTGCCGAAGCCCTGGAAGGTGGCCGGTTCGCCGCCGCTGACCTGGGCCTGGGTGTAGTCCAGGAACGAGATCAGGCCGAGCTGGTAGACGGGGTAGACGAGCAGGCCGCCGAGGACGACGAGGGCAGGGGCGAGATATGGCCAGGGGGCCCGGCCGCCGTGCCCGCGCCGGGACTTCGGGGGCCCCGTCTTCGTGACGGGGGCCTGCCGGACCGGTCCGGGCGGGCGTGGTGCGGACTGCCCGGCCCGGCCCGCGACTTCGGTGGTGTCGTGCGCGGTCATCGGCTCAGCCCACGGAGCTGAAGGCGTCGTTCATCTTCTTCGCCGCGTCCTTCGAGGCCGTCGGCACGTCCTTCCTGCCGCTGACGATCTCCTGGAACATCGTCGGCAGGACGAGCGAGGCGTCGATCTGGGCCCAGGCGGGCGAGGCGGGGACGAACTTGGTGCCCGCGGCGAGCGTCTTCACGAAGGGCTCGACGAAGGGCTCCTTCTTCGCGACGTCGGCGCGGACATCGGTGTACGTCGGCAGGAAGCCCATGGCGTCGAAGAGTTCGCCCTGCGTCTTCTTGGACGCGAGCCGCTTCATCAGGTCCACGGCGAGCGAGCGGTGGGACGTGCTCTTCAGGACGCCGACGTTGTTCCCGCCCGCGAACGCCGGGGCCGTCTCGCCCTCCTCGAGCCCCGGCAGCGGTACGACGGCGTACTTGCCCCTGACCTTCCCGGTCTCCACCGCCGCGTGGCTGAAGTCGCCCCCGATGGCCATGCCCGCCTTGCCCGCGGCGAAGGCGGTCACCGTGTCGTTGCCGCCCATGCCCGCGCACTTGGCCGCGGGGCAGTTGCTGTCGCCGAAGAGCGAGGTGTAGGCCTTGATGCCCTTCTGGGCGGCGGCGCTGTCGATGGCGGAGGCGTACGAGCCGCCCCTGCCCCGGGCGAGTTCGCCGCCGTGGGCCCAGATGAAGGGCATCGCGCCGTAGGTGTAGGCGCCGCCGACCGCGAGGCCGTACAGGCCGGGTTTCGCGGCCCGGATGCGGCGCGCGGTGTCGATCAGTTCGGCCTGCGTCCCCGGCACGTCGAGGCGGAGTTCCTCGAAGACGTCCGTGCGGTAGTACAGGGCGCGGACGCCGACGAAGAAGGGGGCGCCGTAGACCCTGCCGCCGACCGTCACGGACTGCCGGGCGGTCGGGTCGGTGTCCTTGGCCTCGTCCCAGTCGGTGAACTCCCCGGTGATGTCGGCGAGTCCGCCGTCCTTCACGTACCCGGCGGTGTCGGTGTTGCCGTACTCGATGACGTCGGGAGCGCTGCCGGGGTCGTTGAAGGCGGCCTTGATGCGCTGGGCGCGCGTCTCGACGGGGATGTACTCGACCTTGACCTCGGCGCCCCGATGGGCCTTCTCGAAGGTGTCGACGGCGGCGTCGACGACCTTCTCCTTGGGCCCGTTGTCGACCTCCTGGAAGAGCCAGACGCGCAGGGTGCCCGTCTTGTCGTCCTTGCCGGAGGCGGAGTCGCCGGACGACTGGGGGGCGCAGGCGGTGGCGGTCACGGTGGCCGCCACCAGGGCGGCCAGCGACGCGGCCATACGGACAGAGAGCTTCATCGAGCATCCTCCGAGGAAGTGCGTTGCAACATACGCAATGACGGTTTCGCAGTGCACAACACACCGGAGGCTATGGAGTTCAGGAACGCGGCCACAAGAGGTCTCCACCACTCTGTGACCCCGGGACGCACTCCGTGCAACGGGCTGGGCCCCGGGCGAGTCCGCGCCGGGGTTCCCGGGCACGACAAGGCCGCGGCACCCCGCACCGGGATGCCGCGGCCGTACTCGGTCCGCGCGGCTGCTGCGCCGAAGTGGGCGGCGGGGTGTCGCTACGGGCCGTCGCCCGCCGCCCCGCGCGCGCTACTTCTTGTCGCCGCCCTTGCCACCGTCCTTGTCGCCACCGGCGCCCATGGACTCGTAGATCTCCTTGCACATGGGGCACACGGGGTACTTCTTCGGGTCGCGGCCCGGGACCCACACCTTGCCGCAGAGGGCCACGACGGGCGTGCCGTCGAGGGCGCTCGCCATGATCTTGTCCTTCTGGACGTAGTGGGCGAAGCGCTCGTGGTCGCCGTCACCGTGCGACGTCTGCGGCGTCGGCTCCACGAGGGTCCCCGTCCCAGTACCTCGCTGGGGCTGGGTCTCAGGCTCAAGAGTGCTCATGCCGCAAGGGTACTGAAGCTCACCGCCGTCAGTTGAGCGAAGGGTCGTCCGGATAGGTGGCCACCATCGCCAGTTCGCCGCGCTGGCGGCGCAGGACCTCGCGCCACAGCCGCTCGGGAGCGGGCGAGGAGACGTCTCCGGGCTCGGACTCGACCACGTACCAGGCGCCCTCGACGAGTTCCTCCTCCAGCTGGCCGGGACCCCAGCCCGCGTATCCGGCGAAGATCCGCAGCGAGCCGAGGGCCGCGGCGAGCAGCTCCGGCGGCGCCTCCAGGTCCACGAGCCCGATCGCGCCGTGCACCCGGCGCCAGCCCAGCGGGGCCTGTTCCCCGGCCGCGTCGCCGGGGATGACCGCGACGCCCAGCGCCGAGTCGAGGGAGACCGGGCCGCCCTGGAACACCACGCCCGGCTCACCCGCCAGGTCCGCCCAGGCCTCCAGGATGTCTCCGACGCCCACCGGGGTGGGCCGGTTGAGGACGACGCCCAGCGAGCCCTCCTCGTCGTGGTCGAGGAGGAGCACCACCGCGCGGTCGAAGTTCGGGTCCGCCAGGGCGGGCGTGGCCACGAGCAGCCGTCCTGTGAGCGAGGACACCTCGGTCATGCCAGACATGATCTCTCATCTTCCCGCCACGTGGGGCGGCAATGCGGGTACGCGAGTGAACGCAGCTCAGGGCACGCAGGGGCCGGCCCGGCGCACACGGGGCCGGTGACCCCGTGTGCCCGATTAGGAACGGTTCGTGTTGTGGCCAAGCTATGACGCGGCTGGGAGGTCCTCGGGCTTACAGAAGGGGGGTGGGCGGCCATTACGCTTGCCTCTTCAACCCCTGCCCACCTCACCGGAACGCGAGATTCATGACCGTCAACGGCTCTGATGACGTACTGCTTGTCCACGGCGGCACCCCGCTCGAGGGCGAAATCCGTGTCCGCGGTGCGAAGAACCTCGTACCGAAGGCCATGGTCGCGGCCCTGCTGGGCAGCGCTCCGAGCCGACTGCGCAACGTCCCGGACATCCGTGACGTGCGCGTCGTCCGCGGGCTGCTGCAGCTGCACGGCGTGACGGTCCGTCCGGGAGAGGAGCCCGGCGAGCTGGTGCTCGACCCCTCCCACGTGGAGAGCGCGAACGTCGCCGACATCGACGCCCACGCGGGTTCCTCGCGCATTCCGATCCTCTTCTGCGGTCCGCTGCTGCACCGCCTCGGGCACGCCTTCATCCCCGGCCTCGGCGGCTGCGACATCGGCGGCCGGCCGATCGACTTCCACTTCGAGGTGCTGCGGCAGTTCGGCGCGAAGATCGAGAAGCGGGCCGACGGCCAGTACCTGGAGGCTCCGCAGCGGCTGCGCGGCACCAAGATCCAGCTGCCGTACCCGTCCGTCGGCGCCACCGAGCAGGTGCTGCTGACGGCGGTGCTCGCCGAGGGCGTCACGGAGCTGGCCAACGCCGCCGTGGAGCCCGAGATCGAGGACCTCATCTGCGTGCTGCAGAAGATGGGCGCGATCATCGCCATGGACACCGACCGGACCATCCGGATCACCGGTGTCGACTCGCTCGGCGGCTACACGCACGCGGCCCTCCCCGACCGTCTGGAGGCCGCCTCCTGGGCGTCCGCGGCCCTGGCGACCGAGGGCAACATCCTCGTCAGGGGCGCCCAGCAGCGCTCGATGATGACGTTCCTCAACACCTACCGGAAGGTGGGCGGTGCCTTCGAGATCGACGACGAGGGCATCCGCTTCTGGCACCCGGGCGGCCAGCTGAAGTCGATCGCCCTGGAGACGGACGTCCACCCCGGCTTCCAGACCGACTGGCAGCAGCCGCTGGTCGTGGCCCTGACGCAGGCCACGGGCCTGTCGATCATCCACGAGACGGTGTACGAGTCCCGCCTCGGCTTCACCTCCGCGCTGAACCAGATGGGCGCGCACATCCAGCTGTACCGCGAATGCCTGGGCGGCTCGAACTGCCGCTTCGGCCAGCGCAACTTCCTGCACTCGGCCGTCGTGTCGGGCCCCACGCGGCTCCAGGGCGCCGATCTGGTCATCCCCGACCTGCGCGGCGGCTTCTCGTACCTGATCGCCGCTCTCGCGGCCCAGGGCACCTCCCGCGTCCACGGCATCGACCTGATCAACCGCGGCTACGAGAACTTCATGGAGAAGCTCGTCGAGCTGGGCGCGAAGGTCGAGCTGCCGGGCAAGGCACTCGGCTAGCGGCACCCGGCCCGGCCGGCGGCAGAGACCGCGGGCCGGGCCGGCGCAGGCACCACGATGGGGCGGCGCCCGGAGTTCCGGGCGCCGCCCCATTGGCGTACTGCTCGATGCCGCGCCGCGTGTCGCGGCGCAGGCGGACCTACTTGCCCTTGGCGGCTTCCTTGAGCTTGCTGCCCGCGGAGACCTTCACGCTGTACCCGGCGGGGATCTGGATCGGGTCGCCGGTCTGCGGGTTGCGGGCGGTGCGAGCGGCACGGTGCGTGCGCTCGAAGGTCAGGAAGCCGGGGATGGTGACCTTCTCGTCGCCCTTGGCGACGATCTCGCCGACGGTCTCGGCGAACGCGGCCAGAACGGCGTCGGCGTCCTTGCGGGTCACCTCGGCACGGTCGGCCAGCGCGGCCACCAGCTCACTGCGGTTCATGTTGTTACTCCCGTGTTCTTCTTGCCGTTGAGGCGTGCCACGCGGCGGTGCCGCACGTTGAGTGCGGCGTAGCCGATGCTGCCAGGGTCCTCGGTCGGTCCCCGGACCCGGGTCCGTCGCCAGACCCTCGCGCCCGAAGACGCATCCTGCCCCCACCTGCGGCGGGAAAGCCAATCCGGCACCCCTGGGAGTCACACGAACACCCTTGGGAGTCACACGAAGAGCGCCACTGCCTCGGAGTGGTGACGCTCCGTCCGCTCCCGGCAGCGGACCGCAGGACCTGGGGAGGCCCGAGCCTGGCCGCCACCCTAAAGGCGGCCAGAGGCCGCGCGTTCCGCGACGCGCCGGGCCTCAGACGGTCGTGGTACCCGTCACAGCCGGTCTCACACAGTTGTGTTGCCCCGAAAAGCGCGGTTCAGACGCTCGTGTTGTCCGTCACGGTCACCCCGGCCGCCTTCGCGGCGTTGCGGACCGCTCCGGCGACGGCGCCCGCGACCTTGTCGTTGAAGACGCTCGGGATGATGTAGTTCGGGTTGAGTTCGTCCTCGGTCACGACGTCCGCCAGGGCGGTCGCGGCGGCCAGCATCATCTCCGTGTTGACGGTGCGCGACTGGGCGTCGAGCAGGCCGCGGAAGACGCCGGGGAAGACCAGGACGTTGTTGATCTGGTTGGGGAAGTCGGAGCGGCCGGTGGCCACAACTGCCGCGGTCAGCCGGGCGATTGCCGGCTCGACCTCGGGGTCGGGGTTCGCGAGCGCGAACACGATGGCACCCTCGGCCATGGCGGCCACGTCGTCGCCGTCGATCACGTTCGGGGCGGAGACGCCGATGAAGACGTCGGCGCCGCGCACCGCCTCCTTCAGCGTGCCGGTGAGGCCCTCGGGGTTGGTGTTGTCGGCGATCCAGCGCAGCGGCGAGTCGGCGTGGGCGTCCACCAGGTCCGAGCGGTCCGCGTGCACGACGCCGTGGATGTCGGCGACGACGGCGTTCTTGACGCCGGCGGCGAGCAGCAGCTTGAGGATGGCCGTGCCGGCCGCGCCCGCGCCGGACATCACCACGCGGATGTCGCCGATCGCCTTGTGGGCCACCCGCAGGGCATTCGTCAGGGCGGCGAGGACGACGATCGCCGTGCCGTGCTGGTCGTCGTGGAAGACGGGGATGTCCAGGGCCTCGCGCAGCCGGGCCTCGATCTCGAAGCAGCGGGGCGCGGAGATGTCCTCCAGGTTGATGCCCGCGAAGCCGGGGGCGATGGCCTTGACGATCTCCACGATCGCGTCGGTGTCCTGGGTGTCCAGGCACAGCGGCCAGGCGTCGATGCCGGCGAACCGCTTGAAGAGGGCGGCCTTGCCCTCCATGACCGGCAGGGCGGCCTTGGGGCCGATGTTGCCGAGGCCCAGCACGGCGGAGCCGTCCGTCACGACCGCGACGGCGTTGCGCTTGATGGTGAGGCGGCGGGCGTCCTCGGGGTTCTCGGCGATCGCCATGCACACGCGGGCCACGCCCGGCGTGTAGATCATCGAGAGGTCGTCGCGGTTGCGGATCGGGTGCTTGGACTGCATCTCGATCTTGCCGCCGAGGTGCATCAGGAACGTACGGTCGGAGACCTTGCCCAGGGTGACACCCTCGATGGTGCGCAGCTGCTCGACGATCTCGTCGGCGTGGGACGTCGAGGTGGCCGCGATGGTGACGTCGATGCGGAGTTTCTCGTGCCCGGACGCCGTGACGTCGAGGCCGGTCACCGAGCCTCCGTGGGACTCGACGGCTCCGGTGAGCTGGGAGACCGCCGTTCCGCTGGCGGGCACCTCCAGCCGGACCGTCATCGAGTAGGAGACGCTGGGCGCCGTTGCCATGGCCGACTTCCTCTGCTTTCACCGTGTTCGCTGCGTACGCCGCGGGGAGCGCTGTCGTCCCGGCGGGGTCGTCCGATCGTCGCACCTACCGCGCAGTACGTGGTAGCCACCCCGGGTTGCGAACGTTTTGTTCGCAACGACCCGACACTTTCGGAAAATTACTTCCACCATACGAGAAGTAGTGGACGGGAGGGAAGAGCGGAGCGGAACGCGCGGTGGCCGGGACACGCCAGAGGCCCACGTCACCAGGTGACGTGGGCCTCTCGGACGCCTGATGACACCGACCCGCCATGCTCGCCTCGCGGCAAGTGGTCGCTCGTAGCGACGAAGGTTGGGCCCGGGGGCTTGGATCGGGCCGGTGTCACGTCAAAGGTAACAAAGGATCCCCGCAAGGCAATTCCCGTCCCCGAAGTTCCTTCCCGAGTCACCGGGTCGGCCTCGCGCGAGAACCCCTCGCTCCTCAGTCCCGCAGCAGGTCGGGCACCCCCTGGGCGTCCGGCTCGTCCCGGTCCGCCGAGACGATGGTGAGCTGCTGGGTCGCGCGGGTCAGGGCGACGTACAGGACCCGCAGACCGGCGGGCGACTCGTCGGCGATCTCCGCGGGCGACACCACGACCGTGGCGTCGTACTCCAGTCCCTTGGCCTCCAGGCTGCCGAGCGCCACGACCCGGTCGCCGAGCCCGGCGAGCCAGCGGGCCGCCTCCTCGCGCCGGTTCATGGCGACCACGACACCGACCGTGCCGTCGACCCGGTCGAGCAGCCGCGCCGCCTCCGCCCGGACGCTGCGGGCGAGCGAGTCCCCCGCGACGGCGAAACGCGGCTCGACGCCCGTGGACCTTACGGCCGACGGGGACTGCGAGCCGGGCATGGCGAGGGCGAGGACCCGGGCGGCCAGCTCGGCGATCTCGGCGGGGTTGCGGTAGTTCACCGTCAGGGTGAAACGGCGCCGGGGGCGGGACCCCAGGGCCTCGTCGCGGGCCTGCGCGGCCTCCTCGGGGTCGGACCACGAGGACTGGGCGGGGTCGCCGACGACCGTCCACGTGGCGTGCCTGCCCCGGCGCCCGACCATGCGCCACTGCATGGGCGTGAGGTCCTGCGCCTCGTCGACGATGACGTGCGCGTACTCGGTGCGTTCCTGGGCGAGCCGCTCGGCCCGCTCGCGCTGGGACTCCTCGCGCGCCGGCATCAGCTCCTCCAGGCCGGTGAGCTGGTCCAGCGGGTCGAGGTCGCGCCTCCTGCGGGGCCGGGCGGGCGTCCCGAGGATCGCCTGGAGCTCGTCCAGCATGGCCACGTCGTGCACCGAGAGCCCGTCCCGCCGGAGCGAGCGGGCCACCTTGCGCACCTCGCCGGGGTTGAGGATCCGCCGGGCCCAGCGGTTGAGGCGCTTCTCGTCGGCCATGGCGGCCAGCACGCCCCGCGGGGTCAGCTCGGGCCACCAGGCGTCCAGGAACTCGATGAAGCTGTCCTCGGACGTGACGTCCTCGTCGAACGACGACCGCAGTTCCGCGGCCAGCTCGGGGTCCGTGTGCCGCGTGCCCGCACCGGACCTGGCCCACAGGGCGTCCAGGAGCAGCTTGCGCGCCCGCGGACGCAGCAGGTTCACGGGCGCCGTCCCGCTGAGCGCGTTCTGCCGGATGCGGTCCAGCTCGGCGGCCTCCAGCTCGACCCGCCGACCGAAGGCGACGACGCGCAGCCGGGCGGGCGCTCCCTGCGGCCGGCCGGGCTCCTCGCCGAACGCGAGCTGTTCCCCGCCCGTCGACTTCCCGGCGTCGCCCCCGAAGGACGTCTCCAGTGCGCCCCTGGCCGCCTTCCGCAGCACCTTCAGCATGCGGTGGGAGCCCTTGGCGCGGGCGACCGCCGGGGAGTCGTACTGGGTGGCCTCGGCGCCGTCGACCAGGGAGCCGATGGCGCGGATGGCGACCTGTCCCTCCTCGCCGAGCGAGGGCAGCACACCCTCCGTGTAGGCGACGAGCAGCGGGGTCGGGGAGACGATCAGGATGCCGCCGGCGTATCTGCGGCGGTCCTGGTAGAGGAGGTAGGCGGCGCGGTGCAGGGCCACCGCGGTCTTGCCCGTGCCCGGGCCGCCCTCGACGTACGTCACGGACGCGGCGGGCGCCCGGATCACCAGGTCCTGCTCCGCCTGGATCGACGCCACGATGTCGCGCATGGAGTGGCTGCGGGCCTGGCCGAGGGCGGCCATGAGGGCGCCGTCGCCGATCACCGCGAGTTCCCGGCCGTCCAGGGTCGCGGTCAGCTCCGGCCGCATCAGGTCGTCCTCGACGCCCAGGACCCGGCGGCCCTTGGAACGGATGACCCGGCGGCGGACCACCCGGCCCGGCTCGACCGGGGTCGAGCGGTAGAAGGGCGCCGCCGCGGGGGCGCGCCAGTCGATGACCAGCGGCGCGTAGTCGGCGTCAAGGACGCCGATACGGCCGATGTGGAGCGTCTCCGCGATCTCCGCGGTGTTGTCCTCGCGGACGGCGCCCTCGGCCGGGTCCACCGCCGTGTACGCGCCGTCCGGGCCCTTCTGGCCGTCCTTGCCGAGGAGCAGGTCGATCCGGCCGAAGAGGAAGTCCTCGAACTCGTTGTTGAGGCGATTGAGGTGAATTCCCGCGCGGAACACCTGGGCGTCGCGCTCGGCGAGCGCCCCCGGCGTGCCGACCTGACCGCGCTGGGCGGCGTCTTTCATCAGGAACTCGGCCTCGTGGATCTTCTCCTCGAGCCGCTGGTACACCCGGTCCAGGTGTTCCTGTTCGACGCCGATCTCCCGGTCGCGTACGGAATCCGCGGCCGAGTCGAGCGCGGCGGAACCCCCGACCGGAACATGCGCGGCCTGCTGTTGAACCTGAGCGGCCACCGGGCCCCCTTCTGACGTGCTGGGCAGCCGTCAACCGTACGCGAAGGGGGGCCCGCCAGGCTACGTCCCGCCGCGGGTTCGCTCACGCGTCCCGTGGCGGGAGGGTCACGCGTCCCGTGGCGGGAGGGTCACGCGTCCACTTCCACGAGCCGCTTGCCGTCGAAGGTCATGACCTCGAAGTGGTCGATCTCGTCCGGGGCGAAGGCGGCGCCGCCGTGCACGTAGAGCGGCTGCTGGGCCTGCTCCGTCTTGGCGTTGTCGATGCCGTACCCCCACTTCGGGACCGACCAGGAGGTGACGGTCTCGCGCTCGCCGTTCTTGCCGACGGCGATGAGGGAGCACTTGAGCGGGCCCTTGACGTTCTTGAGTTCCAGGACCGCGTGCGTGCCCCAGGGCTTCGACTCCGTCGCGACCACGGCGTTGACCTTGGTGCTCGGGTCGGTGGCCTGGGACTTGTCCTTCATGACCTGGAAGGCCGCCTTGGCGGGGCTGGTCGGGTGCGCCATCCCGGCCTGGTTCCCCGTGGTGTCGTCGCCCCCGCTGACCGCCATCACGGTCAGCGGACCGCCGATGATCAGCGCGGCCGCGGCCGCCACCAGGTACATTCCCCGCCGGCGCTTGCGGGCTCGCCGCTCCGCGACCTCGTCGACCAGCCGCTCCGCGAGCCGCGGGCCGGGGCGGGCGGACAGGGACTCGCCGATGGACGGCGTGCCCTGGGAGCCGGGCAGGTCGGCCAGCGCCGCCAGCATCGGTTCCATCCCGGCCAGCTCGTCGAGCTGCTGGGCGCACCATTCGCAGGTGGCGAGGTGCGCCTCGAAGGCGGTCGCCTCGGCGTCGTCGAGGATGCCGAGCGCGTAGGCGCCGACGGTCTCGTGCTCGTTAGGGCCTTGTGATCCCTGCATGGATCCAGGACTACCCGTTCCGAATCCCCCGTAAATGCTCATGCCGTCACCCCCCGCTCCTCCAGTGCCAGCTTCATCGACCGCAGTGCGTAGAAAACTCTGGAGCGCACCGTGCCACTGGGGATGCCGAGCGTCTCGGCCGCCTCATTGACCGTACGCCCTTTGAAGTACGTCTCGACCAGGACTTCCCTGTGAGCAGGGGTCAGGTCGTCCAGCGCGTCAGACAGTGTCATCAGCCACAACGCCTTGTCGATCTCGTCCTCCGCGGGGATGACCTCCAGCGGCGACGGGTCGACCTCCTGCGGCCGGGCCTGCCGGCTGCGGTGGCCGTCGATGACGATGCGCCGGGCGACCGTCACCAGCCAGGGGCGTACCGAACCGGTCGCTCGATTGAGCTGACCGGCGTTCTTCCAGGCACGGATGAGCGTCTCCTGCACGACGTCCTCGGCCCGTTGCCGGTCACCGGCGACCAGCCTCAGCACGTACGCGAGCAGGGGGCCCGCGTGTTCCCGGTACAGCGCACGCATCAGGTCCTCGTCCGGTTCCGAGGGCTGGGACGCACGATGTCGTGCCCTTGGCGGGCGTTCATCAGCCACTGCGGAATCCTTACGCACGCCTACCTCCGGTGTCCCCGATTCGACCGGGGTCCCCCAGTCCATCGCTCACCACCGGGTACGGACGCGGATGCGCCTGTGTTCAAAGTGGTCGCACAAATTTCTTGGCAGGGATGTGACAGGAGGGTAGTTCACGTCCGGGCGAGCGCCGCCCGGCGCCGGTGCCGGGCCACTCTCTCCCGGTTGCCGCACACCTCGCTGGAGCACCACCGGCGCCGGCGCCCCCGCGAGGTGTCCAGGTACACGATCCGGCAGTTGTCCCCCTCGCAGCGCCGGAGACTCGCCCGGGCGACGGGGTCGGTGAGCAGCTCCAGGGCGTCGCGGGACAGCGCCGACAGCACACCGGCGCGCAGCAGTGGTCCGCGCAGCCGGCGCAGCAGCGTCCCGTCCTCGGCGCGCACGGCGCGCGGTACGGGCGGCGGGTGCTCGGCGCGCGCGTTGACCCGGGCGAGGGCCGCGTCGGCGGGGCGGCCGTCCAGCTCCGCGCTCACCAACCGTTCGATGTCGGCACGCAGTTCGCGGCAGGCGGCGAGCCAGGCCTCGTCGACCGCCGCCAGCGGTGTCCCGGCCGGCACCAGGCCCGAGCCGGCGATCCAGGCCCGCAACCGCTCGGCCGTGCACAGCCGTTCCTCGGGATGGGTGGTCGCCACCAGGTCCAGGCAGATCCGCCCGGAGTCGAACCGCATCTCGTACGAGGCCGTGGCCGTGCCCGATGCCATGTGCCTGTCACCGCCTTGGGTTACCGCGAGGGTCGGTGCGGGGTCCGTACCCCTACAGTGCCTTTCCCCGGCCGCCGCGGGAACCCCCGCGCTGGACGTCCGCTTATGCGCCCGCGCGCCTGGACCATGGGCGCGGGCCGGCCGCGCCGGTTGACTGGCAGGCATGACACGAAACAACGGGGGGCGGCGCACGGCCGCCGCAGGAGTGCTGGGTGCCGCCGCGGTCGCGACGGGCCTGAGCGCCGGAGTCTTCTACATATTCGCCTGCGCCGTGATGCCGGCGCTGGCCCGCAGCGACGACCGCGTCTTCATCGAGGTCATGCAGAACATCAACGAGGTGATCCAGAACCCGGTGTTCTTCCTGAGCTTCATGGGCGCGCCGCTGCTCACCGCGGTGTGCGCGTGGCAGTCGCGCGGCAGGCCGGGGCTCCGCGGCTGGGTGGCGGCGGCGCTGCTCGCCGTCGTCCTCGGCCTCGTCGTGACCGTGGCCGGGAACATCCCGCTCAACAACGGTCTCGCGGACGCCGGCGACCCGGCGCGGATCGCCGATCCGGCCGCCGTGCGCGAGGAGTTCGAGGACCCCTGGGTGGCGTGGAACGTCGTACGGGCGCTGCTGTCCACCCTCGCGCTGGGCTGTCTGGTCCGGGCGCTTGTCGTGTTCGGGCGGACCGGCCGGCCCCAGGAACGTCAGGAGTCGGCGTACTTGGCGTCCGCGGCCGGGTCGAGCGCGAGCCGGTAGCCGCGCTTGACCACCGTCTGGATCAGCTTGGGCACGCCGAGCGCGGTCCGCAGCCGGGCCATCGCCGTCTCCACGGCGTGTTCGTCACGGCCCGCGCCGGGCAGGGCGCGCAGCAGGTCGGCCCGTGCGACCACCCAGCCGGGCCGCCGGGCGAGCGCCCGCAGCAGGGACATCCCGGCGGGCGGCACGGGCCGCAGCTCCTCGTCGACCAGCACCGCGTGCCCGCGGATCTCCACCCGGTGGCCCGCGACCGGCAACGTACGGGCGCGAGCCGGGAGTTCCTGGCACAGCAGCTGGACGAGGGGCCCGAGCCGGAAGCGCTCGGGCTGGACGGTGTCGATGCCGTGGGCCTGCAACGGCAGGGCGGTGACGGGGCCCACGCAGGCGGGCAGGACGTCGTGGTGGAGGGCGGCGAGGAGTTCGGGCAGCAGGTTGCGGTCCTCGGCGCGGGAGAGCAGGGACGCCGCGGCGGGCGCGCTGGTGAAGGTGAGCGCGTCCACCCCGCGGGTGACAGTCGCGTCGAGCAGCCGGTCGACGGGCCCGATGTCCTCCGGCGGCATCCACCGGTACACCGGGACGCCCACCACCTCGGCTCCCGCGGCCCGCAGCGACTCCACGAACCCGGGCAGCGGCTCGCCGTGCAGCTGGATCGCGACACGGCGCCCGTCCACGCCCTCGTCGAGCAGCCGGTCGAGCACCTCCGCCATGGACTCGGAGGACGGCGACCAGGCCTCGGTCAGTCCCTGGGCCCGGATCGCGCCCTTGACCTTGGGACCGCGGGCGAGCAGCTCCACCCCGCGCAGCCGCGCCAGCAGGTCCTCGCCGAGCCCCCACCCGTCGGCGGCCTCGACCCACCCCCGGAATCCGATGGCGGTGGTGGCGATCACGACGTCCGGCGCCTCGTCGAGCAGTTCCTTGGTTGCGGTGAGCAGTTCGCTGTCGTCGGCGAGCGGCACGATGCGCAGGGCGGGTGCGTGCACCACGACGGCGCCCCGGCGCTGGAGCAGGGCCCCCAGTTCGTCGGCGCGACGCGCGGCCGTCACGCCCACGGTGAACCCGGCGAGGGGGCCGTGGTCTGGTCGCTGCTGTTCGTCGTACATGGCTTTCGTCCCGGCTCTCGTCGTGCACTCGAGTCGTCGTGCGGTTGCGGCTGGCCCGAGCCTGTCAACGCCCCGTGACAGGCTCGGATCAGCCGCATGTCGCACGTGTAACGTCACACTTCGGCGTAGCTGAGCCGCGCGTTCGTGTCCGAGGCCGCCGCCGTGGAGGTCCGGGTGGCGGCCGGACGTCGAAGGTATACGGCCCAGGTGACCGCGAAGCAGACCCCGTAGAAGGCCAGGAAGGAGACGAACGCGCCCGTTCCGGAGCCGTAGGAGAGGAAGGACTGCCGGAAGGCGAGGTTGATGGCGACGCCGCCGAGCGCGCCGACCGCGCCGATGAGCCCCATGGAGGCCCCGGACAGCCGCCGGCCGTACGCGGCGGCCGCCTCACCGGTCAGGCCCCTGGCGAGTGCCTTGTTCTGGAAGATGCCGGGGATCATCTTGTACGTCGAGCCGTTGCCGAGGCCGCTGAGCACGAACAGCGCGATGAAGGCGACGGTGAACAGCGGCAGCGACTTCTGCATCGAGGCGACGATGATGACCGAGGTTGCGGCGGCCATCGCGACGAAGTTCCACAGCGTGATCTTCGAGCCGCCGTACCGGTCGGCGAGCCAGCCGCCGACGGGCCGGATCAGCGAGCCGAGCAGCGGGCCGATGAAGGTGACGTAGGCCGCCTCCAGCGGAGTGCGCCCGAACTGGTTCTGCAGCACCTGGCCGAACGCGAAGCTGTAGCCGATGAACGAGCCGAACGTCCCGATGTAGAGGAACGCCATGATCCAGGTGTGGCCGTCCTTCGCGGCGTCCCTGGCGGCGCCGGTGTCGTTCTTCACCGACGAGATGTTGTCCATGTAGACGGCGGCGAGCGCGGCGGCGGCGAGGATGAGCGGGATGTAGATGCCGAGCAGGACCCGCGGCCCGCCGCCCGCCCCGATGATCGCGAGGGCCACGAGCTGGATCACCGGCACGCCGATGTTGCCGCCGCCGGCGTTGAGGCCGAGCGCCCAGCCCTTCTTCCGCAGCGGGAAGAACGCGTTGATGTTGGTCATGCTGGAGGCGAAGTTGCCGCCGCCGATGCCCGCGAGCAGGCCGATGAGCAGGAAGGTGGAGAAGGAGGTCCCCGGTTCCATGACGACGAACGCGGCGATCGTCGGGACGAGCAGCAGGCTCGCCGACACGATCGTCCAGTTCCGTCCGCCGAAGATCGCCACCGCGAAGGTGTACGGCACCCGGACGACGGCACCGACCAGGGTCACCACCGACGTGAGCAGGAACTTGTCGGCGGGGGTCAGGCCGTACTCCGGGCCCATGAACAGCACCAGCACGGACCACATGGTCCAGATCGAGAACCCGATGTGCTCGGACAGCACGGAGAAGAGCAGGTTCCGCCGGGCGACCTTCTCACCCGTCTCCTTCCAGAAGGTCTCGTCCTCGGGGTCCCACTCGTCGATCCAGCGGCCTCCCCTGCTCAGTGCGGGGGCTGTACTCGGGGCTGTCATGACGCCTCCACGGTTCTCCGGTGCTCAGGTGTCGTACGGGTGACGACTCCTGAAGGTAGGGAGAGCGCGTTTCCGGACTGTGGCTGTGGGTGACCGGAAGGGAACGTTGCTCTCACGCACGGCCGGACGCGGCGGTGAGGCCCGGCGGCCCGGCCGGGCGGGTGGCGTCCGGCAGGCCCGGGCCTGCCGTCACGGCGGGCCCGGGCCGTCGCCCGCAGCAGGAAGGGCGACAGCAGGACGAACCAGAGATACGGGGCCGGTCACGCGCGTGCGCGTGCTGGGCTCGGCGAGCGTCTCGGTGAGGTTGGGGAACCGGTAGCCGCGCTGCCGGAGTTCGGGCAGCAGGGTGCCGAGCGCCTCGACGGTCTGGCGGCGGTCGCCGCCGGAGTCGTTCAATGACACTTCATGATGAGCGCATCGATGGCCGGAATCCATCCATCGGCCGGGTAGCGCAACCACCCCTTCTCGCCAGCCAGTTCGAGGGCCGCGCGACGCAGCGCGTCGAGCCCCGAATGCACCAGCCCCTTTCGCCACACGAGCGAAACGGGCGACAGCGGCACGGGATCGACGAGCGGCCGCAGCACCGACTCCGGCATGGCCGGAAAGTCCACGACGGCGAGAACGGGAGTCCGGGTCCTGGCCATCACTCGCCGGAACTCCTCGGCGCCGATGGCCACCGGCGCGGGCGACGCCACCTCGATCCCGCGTCCGTCGAACAGCCGGACGGCGAGGTCGGTCCACTCCAGCGTCCTGGGGTTGCCCGCGCCCGCGTACACCGACCCGCCCGCGAGTGCGTCCAGCGGCACCGCGTCCAGAGCGGCGAGGCGGTGGTCCGCGGGCAGGACGACGGCCATCGGCTCGTACCGGACGGGCTGCTGTTCCAGGCGCGCCCGTACCGCCGGGTCGAGGCCGGCGAAGCGCCCGAACGACGCGTCGAGCCGCCCGGCGAGCATCTCCTGGGCCGCGCCCGTCAGACCGCTCTCGAAACGGGCCATCAGCTCGCTGTCCGGGGCGAGTTCGCGGGCGCGGTCGAGGACGAGGCCGGAGATGAGACCCGCCGAGTTGATGTCGACGAGCAGGGGTGCCTCCGGCGCGGACCGCTGCCGCGCGGGACCGCCCCGGCCGAAGGCGGACAGCAGCGCGTCCTGCGCCTCGACGACCCGGCGCGCGTACGGCAGCAGCCGGACCCCGTCGGCCGTCAGGGCCACCTGCCGGGTCGTCCGGACGAACAGCTCCGCCCCCAGCTCGCGCTCCAGGCGCCGGATGTCCCGGCTCAGCGCCTGCTGGGCGACATGGAGACGGGACGCGGCGCGGGTGAAGTGGAGCTCTTCGGCGACGGCCAGGAAGGCGCGCAGCAGACGGGGGTCGGCGGGCATCCGGCGAATTTACAACCGTGGTGCGTCAATCACCACCGCCTTTGGTGTTGGACCGCCGCGGGCCCCGCGGGCGACCGTTGATCCATGCCGCAACCACCCTCCGAGGGGCCTCCCCCGCTCCTGTTCACCGTCACCGGGGACACCCTGGTCGTCGCCGACTTCGGCCCGCGCCGCCGGCGGTCCGCGCAGCCGGAGGGCGGCCCGCCGGGGCGGCAGGTCCCCCCGCGCAACCCCTACCGCCGGCTCCTCGCCGTGCCCGGTGCCCGCGCCTTCACCGCGGGGAACCTGCTCGCCCGCCTGCCCATGGGCATGTTCAGCGTCAGCGCGGTCGTCATGATCGCCGGATCGCGCGGGTCGTACGCGCTGGCCGGTGCCGTCACGGCCACCGGTCTGGCCGCGACCGCGGTGCTCGCCCCGTGGACGGCGCGGCTCGTGGACCGGTACGGGCAGGCCCGGGTGGCCGTCCCCGCGACGGTGTTCGCCGCGTTCGGATCGCTCGTGCTGCTGCTCTGCGTCCGCCTGGACGCGCCGGCCTGGACCCTCTTCGCCGCGTACGCCGCCACCGCCACGACACCCAACACGGGCGGCATGTCGCGCGCCCGCTGGGCCCACCTCCTCGACGGCGACGCCGAGGCGCTGCACACCGCGAACTCCTTCGAACAGGCCGCGGACGAGCTGTGCTTCATGCTCGGCCCGGTGCTCGCGGCCCTGCTGTGCGGGACCTTCTTCCCGGAGGCCGGCACACTGACCGGCGCCGTCCTGCTGGTGACCGGCGTCCTGCTCTTCGCCGCCCAGCGCTCCACCGAGCCGCCGCCGCGGCGGGGCGCGGGCACGGGTGGCGTGTCTTTGCTGCGTGCGCCCGGCATGGTTCCGCTGCTCGTCGCCTTCCTGGCCGTCGGTGCCGTCTTCGGCTCGATGGAGATCGTCACGATCGCGTTCGCGGAGGCGCGCGGCCACCGGTCCGCCGCCGGGGTGATCCTCGCCCTGCAGGCAGCCGGCTCCTGCGCGGCCGGCCTGCTGTACGGGGCACTGAAGCCGGGCGGTCCTGCCGGGCGCCGGTACCCGTGGTGCCTGGCCGCCATGACCGCGCTGCTCACCCTGCCACCGGCCGCCGCGTCCCTGACCGGCTCCCTCCCGGTCCTCGGCGCCGCCCTGTTCGTGGCCGGCCTGGCCACCGCTCCGACGATGATCACCGGCATGACCCTCGTCCAGGGCCGCACGCCCGAGGGACGGCTGAACGAGGGCATGACGCTGGCGGTGACGGGCCTTCTCGCAGGCATCGCGTCCGGCTCGGCCGCGGGCGGCTGGGCGGTGGAGCACGCGTCGGCCACGGCGGCCTTCGGAATGCCGGTCGCCGCGGGCGCCCTCGCGCTGCTGATCGCGACGGCGGGGACGATACGAGAAGGAGGCTCCTGACAGCGCGGTCGGCCCGGACGCACCGGGCCGGTCGCCGTCCGGCCCGTCGAACCGCCGGGCCGAATCCCGCTCACCCCATTGACGTGCTCACGCCCCCCACATACCTTCCCCCGTCGAAGCGCTTCGACAGGGCCCCGTCCCCCCGGAACCGGCGGGGACGGACGCGCGATGCGGGCGAGGACGAGGGCGAGGCTCACGTTCCCGCGGCTGGATCCGGAGCAGGAGCGGAAACGGGGACCCACCGATGGTCAGGATCACCGATGTGGCGCGGCACGCCGGCGTGTCCGCCAGCACCGTCTCGTACGCCCTGAGCGGCAAGCGCCCGATCTCCGCGGCGACCCGGCAGCGCGTCGAGGCGTCCGTCCGCGAGCTGGGCTACCGCCCGCACGCGGGCGCCCGCGCGCTCGGCAGCCCGTGCAGGGTGCTGGCGCTGGTCGTGCCGCTGCGGCCGGGCGTCCAGGTGCCCGCGGTGATGCGGTTCGCGGAGTCGGTGGTGACGGCCGCGCGCCGGCACGACCACGACGTGCTCCTGGTGACGCGTGAGGAGGGTGAGGAGGGACTGCGGCGGGTCGCGGACACCGCTCTGGTGGACGCGCTGATCGTCATGGACGTCCAGCTGCGCGACGGACGGCTGCCGCTGCTGCGGACCCTGGACCGGCCTTCGGTGCTGATCGGATTTCCGGCCGCGGCCGACGGTCTCACCTGCATCGACCTGGACTTCCGAGCGGCCGGCGAGGTCTGCGTCGAACATCTGGCACGGCTCGGGCACCGGGTCGTGGCGCTGGTCGGCCCACCACCCGAGGTGTACGCGCGGGAGACGGGGTTCGCACGGCGCGTCGTATCGGGTTTCACCGCCGCGGCCGACCGGCACGGGCTGTCGTCCTCGGTGCACCCGTGCGAGGCCGCGCCCGCCGCCGCCCGCGCCGTGGCGGAGCGGCTGCTGCGGGAGCGGCCCGCACTCACCGGCGTCGTGGTCCACAACGAGGCGGTCATGGAGCCCCTGATCGACGCCTTCGAGGCGCTCGGGCGGCGGGTGCCCGGCGACCTCTCGGTGACCGCGATCTGCCCGGACGAGGCGGCCGGGCGGACCCGGGTGCCCGTCACCTGCGTACCCGTCCCGACAGCCGAGGTGGCCGCGGGCGCCGTGGACCTGCTGATGCGGAAGCTGCGCGGCGCGGCCGTCCCCGCGGCGACCCTGCTGGCCCCCCGGCTGACGGAACGCTCCAGTACGGCCCGCCGGGCGGCCCCGTGACGCGGGAACCGCCCGGCCGGACACGCTCAGCCCGGCACGGGGAGGACCAGCGGGGGCCGGCTCCGCGCCACGGGCACCGCCGCGGCCGGCCCGGGGGTGCGCTCCAGCCGAGGCCGCCACCGCCAGGACCGGCGCGGCGGCCCGACTCCATTGACGTACGCGGGAATTGACGCGCTGCACGGATGTGCCCACGGGTCTCGTCCCGCCTCGGCAGCATCCCCGAAGGCGGTTCCCCGACAGGATGCCCGCCTCTCAGCCGAGCCCCCACGCGTGCCCGAGCGCATGGGCGGCACACAGGTTCACGTCGAGGAGGTACGCCCCCGCCGTCCCGCACTGCGCGCTCCCGGTGCCCGGGTCGACGGGCTGCCCGTGTCCCATCCCGGTGATGCCGTACGTCTCCACGACCGTCCGGCCCGCGCCGTCGCGGAAGACCTGGTGCGGGTAGCCGGCGGCGGTGTCGGCGGCGTCCGCCGTCTGGTCGGCGCCGTGGACGTCGGTCCACTGCTTCATCAGGTCGGTCATGTTGACGGGCTTCACCGTGTAGTCGGCGGTGCCCTGGAGCACGGTCAGCGTCGGCCAGGGCCCGGTGTGGCCGGGCCGCGCGGCCCGTACCCGGTCGCCCCACTGCCGTGCGGTCTGGGTGGCGCCGACGTACATGCACACGTACGGCGACCCGGCGGCCTGCGCGCAGCCGTACGGCAGGCCCGCGACGACGCCGCCCGCGGCGAACTTCTCGGGATACGCCGCCATCATCACGGTGGTCATCCCGCCGCCCGCGGACAGTCCGGTGACGTACACGCGCGCGGCGTCGCCCGACACGTCGGCGAGCTGCCGGTCCACCATCTGCGCGACGGACTCGGCCTCGCCCTGGCCGCGCCCGATGTCACCGCCCTGGAACCAGTCGAAGCAGGACGAGGCGTTGTTGGCGCTCTGCTGCTGCGGCAGCACGACCGAGAAGCCCCAGCGGTCGGCGAGCCGGAGCCAGCCGCTGCCGGTGCCGTACCCGGCGGCGTTCTGCGTGCAGCCGTGCATCGCGACGACGACGGGCCGCCCTGCGGGCAGCGCTTCGGGAACGTAGCGGTACATCTTCAGCGCTCCGGGATTCGACCCGAAGCCCGCCACTTCCTGGAGGGAGGCCGCCGAGGCCTTCGCGGGCGCCAGCAGGACGGAGAGGAGGGCGGCCAGCACGGCCACCAGGACGACAGGGGGTGATGCGGCTCTGGTCTGCGTCATGGGGAGGGACGGTAGAAGCGTGAACGACCCTCGGATATGGGGTGGGACACCACAACAAAGGCCCCGCGACTGGTGCCCGGCCCGGGAAAGCGGCATGACGAAGGCCCGCTGCCGGGGCAGCGGGCCTTCGTCACTGTGTCACAAACATGGGGTGGTGGAGATGGCGGGAATCGAACCCGCGTCCAACGGTGCAGAATCAGGGCTTCTCCGAGCGCAGTTCGCTGCGATTTTCTCAGCCCCGGAGATCACGCGAACAAGTCTCCGACGGGCTCAGTCACTGTTTGATTTCCCATCGGACCCCGTGACCGGGCCCGATGGTTTAGTTCCCTAGATTATGCCAGGATCCGGGTCGGGAACACTCCCGGGCTGACACCCATTAAGGGTCCTTCACTCACTGCTTATTAGGCAGCGAGGGCGAAGGACTGGGAATCGCTCTTGGAATTGGCGATTATTTGTTGCGACATATGGTTAACGAGATCATTGCCGCTTCCTCGGCTCGCTTCCCCTGCTTCGACAGCCGCTGTCGAAACCGATCATCCCCATGTTGATTTTTCAAAGCCGGACCTCGCGGTCCACGCACCCGCTGTGAGGTGCAGTGCCATCGTACGTGACCGACGCACCGCGATGCCAGCGCATTCCCCGCGGCGGCCCGGTTACTGGGCGCGCTGCTTGCGCTTGGCCGCCGCGATCGCCCGGTCCGACTCCCGCCGGTCCTGCTTCTCCCGGAGCGTCTGGCGCTTGTCGTACTCCTTCTTGCCCCGGGCCAGCGCGATCTCGGCCTTCGCGCGCCCGTCCTTGAAGTACAGCGCCAGGGGCACGATCGTGTGACCCGTCTCCTGCGACTTCGACTCCAGCTTGTCGATCTCCTCGCGGTGCAGCAGCAGCTTGCGCTTGCGGCGCACCGTGTGGTTGGTCCAGGTGCCCTGGCTGTACTCCGGGATGTGGGCGTTGTGCAGCCACGCCTCGTTGCCGTCGATCTGGACGAAGCCGTCGGTGAGCGACGCCCGCCCCTGCCGCAGCGACTTCACCTCGGTGCCGGTGAGCACGAGGCCGGCCTCGTAGGTGTCGACGATCGCGTAGTCGTGCCGCGCCTTCTTGTTCTGCGCGACGATCTTCTTCTTGCCGTCCTTGGGCCTGCCGGCCGCTCCCTGGCTGCCCTGCTTCTGCTGGGACTCTTTCGGTACGTACATTCCCTTGGCCATAGTGCTGGCCATTTTCGCACTACAGGGGGGCTGCGGGGGAACCGGATTTCGGCGGCCGTCCCCGGCCCCGCTACGAGGGGTCGCCGAGCCCGCTCAGTACGGTCACCGCGCGGCGGACGGCCTCGTCGTCCGCCTCCAGGTCAGGGGTGATGCCGCGGCCGTCGACGGTGCGTCCCGCGGGGGTCCGGTAGTGCCCGACGGTCAGCTCGGCGACCGAGCCGTCGGGGAGCCGGCTCGGCGACTGGACCGAGCCCTTTCCGAAGGTCCTGGAGCCCACGACGACCGCCCGGCCGCGGTCCTGGAGGGCACCCGTGAGGAGTTCCGCGGCGCTCATCGTGCCGCCGTCGACGAGTGTCACCAGGGGCCGGTCCGTGTCGCCGCCCGGATCGGCGTGCAGGGCGCGCTGCGCGCCGCGCACGTCGTACGTCGCGACCAGGCCGCCGTCGAGGAAGGCGGAGGCGGCGGTGACTGCCTCGGTGACCAGGCCTCCGGAGTTGCCCCGCAGGTCGAGGACGACGCCGGCCCGCCGCGGCGCCGCGGCGACCGCGGAGCGCACCCGCTCTCCTGAGCCCTTGGTGAAGGCGGCGACCTTGATCACGGTGACGCCGCCGGAGAGCCGGTGCACCGTCACGGAGTCCGTGGACAGGCGGGCCCGGCGCAGCGTCTCGCTCCACGCGCGCGTGCCGCGCTCCAGGCCCACGGAGACCTCGGTGCCCGCCGAGGCGTCCTCGGTGTCCCCGCGCAGCAGCGAGACGACCTCCGTCACCGGGCGGCCCTCGACCGCCCGGCCGTCCACGCTGCGCAGCCGGTCGCCCTTGCGGATCCCGGCGGTCGCGGCGGGCGAGCCGCTCCGCACGCGGGACACCTGGATACGGCCGTCCCGCTCGCGCCTGGCCCACAGCCCGACGCCGGTGTACTCGCCGTCGAGGGCCTCTTCGAACTCCTCGTACTCGCCCTGGGAGTAGACGGCGCTCCAGCGGTCCCCGCTGCGGCTGACCGCGCGTTCGGCGGCCTCCTTGGGTGACTTGCCGTCGGCCATGGCCTCGGCGGCGGCCCGGGTGACGTCCTCGCGGTGGCCGGCCGGATGCGGCCTCGCCGCGGCGGACGGAGTTTTCCGGCCGTGCTCGGGGAGGGATCCGGTCGCGGCGCCGGCGGCGAGCACTCCGGCGAAGACCAACGTCAGGGCGGCCCCGCGGCCGATGCGGCGGGGCTGACAGAACAGGTCACGACCTGACATGCCGGTGAGTCTAGGACAACGCGAGAGGGCCGTACCGCCCGTTGGCAGTACGGCCCTCTTGGCATGTGTCACACCTTCAGGTACTTGCGCAACGCGAAGAACGCGGCCAGCGCGGGCATCACCAGACTCGTCGCCAGGATGAGCGGCAGCTTGGTGAACACCGCGTCCCAGCCGATGAACTCGATCAGATTCAGCTTCTCCGACAGGGCCACGCCGTGGTCGATGATGAAGTACCGGGCGACCACGAGGAAGCCGCACGCCACACCGCCGCCGATGAGCCCGGCGACCGCGGCCTCCATGATGAACGGCGCCTGGATGTAGAAGCCGGAGGCGCCCACCAGCCGCATGATGCCGGTCTCACGGCGGCGGCTGAACGCCGAGACGCGCACCGTGTTGACGATCAGCATCAGGGCGACGACGAGCATCATCGCCATGACCGCGCGGGCGGCCCAGTTCATGCCGTTCAGCAGCTCGAAGAGGTTGTCGAGGGTGCTCTTCTGGTCCTGGACGGACTGCACCCCGGCACGGCCGTCGAAGGCGGTCGCGATGACCTGGTACTTCTCCGGGTCCTTCAGCTTGATGCGGTACGACTCCTGCATCTGGTCCGGCGTGAGGGAGGAGGCCAGCGGGGAGTCGCTGAACTGCTCCTTGTAGTGCTTGTAGGCCTCGTCCTTGGACTCGTAGGTGACCTTCTCCACGAGGGACGACATCTTGTCCAGGTCGGCCTTGATCTGTTCCTTCTGCTCGGTGGTGACCGCACCCTTGGCGCAGCTGGGGTCGGACTCCGCGTCGCTTTTGTTGCAGAAGTAGATGGAGACGTTGACCTTGTCGTACCAGTAGCCCTTCATCGTGTTCACCTGATCGCTCATCAGGAGCGAACCGCCGAACAGGGCGAGGGAGAGGGCGACCGAGACGATGACCGCGAAGGTCATCGTCAGATTGCGACGGAGACCGACACCGATCTCCGACAGGACGAACTGGGCGCGCATGGCGTTCGTTTGAGCCTTTCCGTGGATCGTCAGTGCTGGTAGCCGTAGACGCCGCGCGCCTGGTCGCGGACGAGACGGCCCTGCTCCAGCTCGATGACGCGCTTGCGCATCTGGTCCACGATGTTCTGGTCGTGGGTCGCCATCACCACGGTCGTGCCCGTGCGGTTGATGCGGTCGAGCAGTTTCATGATGCCGACGGAGGTCTGCGGGTCGAGGTTTCCGGTCGGCTCGTCGGCGATGAGGAGCTTCGGCCGGTTGACGAAGGCGCGCGCGATGGCCACACGCTGCTGCTCACCGCCCGAGAGTTCGCCGGGCCTGCGGTCCTCCTTGCCGCCCAGTCCGACCAGGTCGAGCACCTGGGGCACGGACTTGCGGATCTCGCCGCGCGACTTGCCGATGACCTCCTGCGCGAAGGCGACGTTCTCGGCGACCGTCTTGTTCGGCAGGAGACGGAAGTCCTGGAAGACGGTCCCCAGCTGGCGGCGCATGTGCGGCACTTTCCAGTTGGAGAGGCGCGCGAGGTCCTTGCCCAGGACGTGCACCTGGCCGTGGCTGGCCCGCTCCTCGCGGAGCACCAGCCGCAGGAAGGTGGACTTCCCGGAGCCGGAGGACCCCACGAGGAACACGAACTCGCCGCGCTCGACCTCCAGGGAGACATCCCTGAGAGCGGGCCGGGTCTGCTTGGGGTAGACCTTGGAGACGTTGTCGAATCGGATCACGGATGCACCACGGGTCGCCGGGGGTAGGTGTGCGTGACCATACGCGAACCGGGTGCGCGAGCGCAGTCGGCGAACACGGTTGCGCGAAGCTTGCACGTTTTGTCCCGGATCTGAGGGTCCGGAGGGGCAGCTTCAGGCCGGGAACAGGCTTCGATCTCGCCAGGACCGGGCAAGACAGGGCGAGCCGCGCCGAAATCCACGGAACCTGGCACAGTGGAGGGGGAACGGTCGCGTTCCCCGCAGCGTTATACACGCGGAGAGACAGCGCAAGGAGGGCCGGCGCATGACGTACGACCGATTGGTGTGCGCGAACTGCGCGTCGCCCGTGAGTGAGGGCCGCTGCCACGTCTGCCGCGCGAACCGGGAGCGTCTCCAGCAGGAGAGCCCCTTCGCCGGACTGAACCCGATGGCACTGATCGCACTGCTTGCCGTGCTGATCGCCGCGGTGGCGCTGCTGACCCACTAGGCGCATGACCGGGGACGACGCCCCCGGCACCGTGACACGGGAAGGGCCCGGAGCCAGCTGCTCCGGGCCCTTCTCACGCGTGTCCCACGCGGTCGCGCGTCAGGCTGCGGCACCGCCGCGGCCGCCCGCGAGGCGCGGGAGCATCCGGAAGCCGATACCACCCGCGATCATCGTGGCGGCGCCGACCAGCAGGAACGCGGTCTGTCCCGCGCCCGTCTCGGCCAGCTCGCCGTCGCTCTTGCCCTGCGCCGAGGTGCCGGAGGAGGTGTCCGAGCCGGTGTCGGTCAGGGCCGAGGAGCCCTCACCCTGCTCGACGGGCCTGGAGCCGCCGTCCGGGTCGGTGTCGTTGCCGCCGGTGCTGTCGCCGCCGCCGTTGCCGTTGCCGCCGCCGTTGCCGTTGCCCGGCTCGGTGGGGTCGGTCGGCTCGGTGGGCTCGGTGGAGGGCTCCGGCGGTTCCTCGGTGGGCGGCACGACCGTCGGAGTCGGGTCCGGCGGAAGGCCGGTGTCGGACGGCGTCGGGACCGGCACCGGCGGCGTCGGGTCGTCGCCGTCGACGTTCACGCCGACACCGTCACCGTCGGCGGAGGCGCCCACGTTCAGGCCGGCGACGTTCACGCCGACGTCGAGGGCCGAAGCGGCCCCCGCGGCGGTCAGCGAAGCACCGGCTGCGATCACCGCACCGGCGGCTATCCGCGCCACGCGGATCCGCGTCTTCTTGGTCATCTGCCTGCTACCCCCAGTAGCTCATCGTGAGTGGAGCAGCGCACGGGGCCACGGCGTCACAGGCGGCCTTTCGAAGCCCCCCGGTTCACATGCACCCCGAACATACGCATGCCACGCGTCACCATTCCCACTTTTCATAGCAACGTCAAGGTCGTTGCGTACGCGATGTCCGGATGAACGGCATTTGCCTGCCGTGCGGACATGTGACTGTGACGTAAAACCCAGACAACCCACACACGCAAGGCAACTGCCGTCCGGAGAACGGCAGTTGCCTTGTCGACAAAGCGGCGTCAATTCGCCCGGTTACTTCTCCTGCTGCTTGCGCCAGCGAATTCCGGCCTCGAGGAATCCGTCGATCTCGCCGTTGAACACGGCCTCGGGATTGCCCACTTCGTGCTCGGTCCGCAGGTCCTTGACCATCTGGTACGGGTGCAGGACGTACGAACGCATCTGGTTGCCCCAGGAGTTGCCGCCGTCGCCCTTGAGGGCGTCCATCTTGGCCTGCTCCTCCTGGCGGCGCCGCTCGAGCAGCTTGGCCTGCAGGACGTTCATCGCGGACGCCTTGTTCTGGATCTGCGAGCGCTCGTTCTGGCAGGAGACCACGATGCCGGTGGGGAGGTGCGTCAGGCGGACCGCGGAGTCGGTCGTGTTGACGCCCTGGCCGCCCGGACCCGACGACCGGTACACGTCCACCCGGAGCTCGGACTCGTCGATCTCGATGTGGTCGGTCTGCTCGACGACCGGCAGGATCTCGACACCGGCGAACGAGGTCTGCCGGCGTCCCTGGTTGTCGAAGGGCGAGATCCGCACCAGGCGGTGCGTGCCCTGCTCCACGGACAGCGTGCCGTAGGCGTACGGCACGTGGACGACGAACGTGGTCGACTTGATGCCGGCCTCTTCCGCGTACGAGGTCTCGTAGAGCTCCGTCTTGTAGCCGTGCCGCTCCGCCCAGCGCAGGTACATGCGCTGGAGCTTCTCGGTGAAGTCGGAGGCGTCGACGCCGCCGGCCTCGGCGCGGATGGTGACGACGGCCTCACGGGAGTCGTACTCGCCCGAGAGCAGCGTACGGACCTCCATCTCGTCCAGCGCCTTCCTGACGGAGGTGAGCTCGGTCTCCGCCTCGGCGCGGGTGTCCGAGTCGTCCTCCTCCTCGGCCATCTGGAACAGGACGCTCAGGTCGTCGATCCTGCTGCGCAGGGCCTCCGCCTTGCGGACCTCCGCCTGGAGGTGGCTCAGCTTGCTGGTGATCTTCTGCGCCGCGTCCGGGTCGTCCCACAGGGACGGCGCGGCCGCCTGCTCCTCGAGCACGGCGACATCTGCCCTCATCTTGTCGAGGTCCAGGACGGCCTCGATCGACTCCATGGTCGAGGAGAGGGACTTGAGCTCTTCGGATACATCGACGACTGCCACGCCTCCAGCGTAACGGCTACGCCAACCGACCCCATCGCCTCGACCCCCTTGGCGCCCAAGGGAGCAACGCCCGGCCGGGCCGGCCCGCCCCTGTTCCCCGGGCACCCGGCACTGCCACCGATCCCGGGGTGGGCCGGCGAACCGGCGCCGACGGGGTGCCGCCCGCGCCCACCTCGCCCCAGCCCGGAGCGGCACGCCTGCCCGCACCCCAGCCGGGACGACCCGCACCCGCCCTCCCGCAGAAGGGGCCGTGCCGGTACATCAGATGCCCGTTGCAGGTCGGGCAGACGGCCCCGGTTCACCCCCGCAACCCACGCGCCCGCCCGACATGCAACGGGCGGATGTACCGGCGCGGCCCCGACCCACCCACCGGCCCGTGGGCGACCCACCGGAGCGAACCCGACCCCCCGGAGGCAAGACGCCCCACCGGAGCGAACCCGACCCCCCGGGGCCAAGGCGCCCCACCGGAGCAAGCGCGACCCGACGCAGCCAAGACGCCCCACCGGAGCCAAGGCGCCCCCGACGCCCAGGACAGTCACGGCGCAGCCGGAGCCGACGTCTCCCTGTCGTCGCGGGGCGTGGCTCCCGCGTCGTCGCCCGACGTGGCGACCCACGTCCCCACCCCCACCGCGGCGATCAACGCCACCGCCGCCGCCCCCAAGGTGATCCTCCGCCGCCGAGCGGACGCCCGATGCCGGGCCGACCCCGGCCGCGGCGCCCCCGCGGCCCGCGGCGCCCGCGCCGTCCCCCGCGCGCCCCCGGCCAGCTCGTCCGGCCCCGGCACCCGCATCGACGTGTGCGTATCCCGGTTCGAGTCCGGCGCGGCCCCCGGCACCAACGGCACCGCCCCCCGCCGTACCCGGCCCCGCCCCCGCTCACCCTCGCGCCCCGCGACGGCCTCGGCCGTCTCCCCGTATCCCGGCCGCCGGGAGCCCTCGCCGCCCTCCGCCTCGGACTCCGCCTCCGCCTCCGACTCCGCGTCGGGCTCGTCGACGTCCAGCGGCGGCATCCCGGCCAGCAGCGGCAACTGCTCCCGCAGCCGCGCCCCCAGCTCGGACGCCCGCAACCGGGACGCCGGAGCCTTGGCCAGGCACTGCACGATCAGCTGCCACAGCTCGTCGGGGATACCGGGCAGCGGCACCACACGCTCCGTGACGTGCCGCCGCAGCACGGCGCCCGGATGCCCGCCCCCGAAGGGGGTGAAGCCGGCCAGCAGCTCGTACAGCACCGTGGCGAGCGCGTAGATGTCGACGGCGGCCCGCGGCGGCAGCCCCTCGATGATCTCCGGGGCGAGATAGTCCGGCGTGCCGATGATCTTCGTCGCCCGGGTCCGCCGCGGCGAGTCGATGAGTTTGGCCACCCCGAAGTCCGTCAGCAGCGCGGGATGCGCGCCGCCGGGTCCGAGGGGCCCCTGCATGTCGAGCAGGACGTTCTCCGGCTTGACGTCCCGGTGGACGACACCGGCCGCGTGCGCGGCGGCGAGCCCGTCCGCGACGTCCGCGACGATGGCGACCGCGGCCTCCGGGGCCAGCCGCCGCTCGCGGTCGAGCCGGGTCCGCAGATCGGTGCCGCGGACGAGGTCCATGACGAGCGCGAGGTCGTTGCCGTCCACGACGAGGTCGCGCACCGCGACCACGTGGGGATGGTCGAGGCCCAGGAGCGCCGTGCGCTCCTGGACGAAGCGCCCCACCAGCTCCTGGTCGGACGCGAGGTCCTCGCGCAGCAGCTTGATGGCGACGGGCCCTTCGGGACCCTCACCCAGCCACACCGTGCCGGCGCTTCCCCGCCCCAGAATCTGGTTCGCGGTGTACCGGCTCCCGATCTTCCGTGCCAAGGCTGCTCCTACAGACGCGTGTTGTCGTTAAAACTACGCGCCGGAAGAGCCAACCTTCACCGCGGAGACGGAAATCACCCCTCAGGTGTCGACAAATCCCCAGAGCAGTCGCCCGGCCTACTGCCCGGTCTTGGCTCCCAGGTCCCCGATCCACCCGCTCACGGTGTCGAACCAGTCGCTCAGTTGCTCCCAGTAGCCCTTCGTCGTCCCGATCCACTCCTGAAGGGGACTCAGCTCCCAGACCAGCCACCCGGCGACGAACAGGATGACCACCGTGAACAGGCACCCCTTGAGGCAACCGAGCCCGGGGATCTTCATCGGGTTGGCGCTGCGCGGCCGCGGCTCGCGCGGCTGCCGGGGCGCGGGCTGCTGCGGCTGCTGAGGCGCGGGCGCGTACCGCTGCGGCTGCTGCTGTTGCTGTTGCGGCTGCTGTCGCTGCGGCGCGTACTGCTGGGGCTGCTGCTGCGGATAGCCGTATCCGGGCTGCTGCTGCCCCTGCCGGCCTCGATGCCCCTGCTGCCCCTGCTGCCCCTGGGGTTGCTGCTGGGGCCGCTGCTGCTGGGGCCGCTGCTGCGGCCGGGCGACCTGCCGCTGGGGGCGTCGGCGCAGCGGGTCCTCGTTCGGGTCGAGATACGACTGGACCTGCGTCTGTTCGTTGCGGTCGCGGGCGGCGCGCAGCTGGCTCTGCCAGGGATGCGGGTCCTGGGGCCCTGCGGGTCCTCCCTGCTGGTGCGGCGGCACGGGCGGCAGCACGGCGGTCGGATCGGCGGCGCCGCGGTGGGGCAGCACGGACGTCGGGTCGGCGTCGCCCGAGGTGTGCGGCAGGACGCTGGTCGCGCCGTTCGGGTCGTAGGCGCCGGCGCCGTGCGGCAGCACCTGTGTCGCGTCGGCGGCTCCGGGGGTGTCCGGCACCGGCGCGGGGGCCGGATCCGGCGCGAGCAGCGCGCCGACCCCCTCGGCGGCGGCGATCTGCGCGGCGCTCGCGTGCACGCCGACGCCGTGGGCGACCGTGCGCAGCCCGCGGGCCAGGTTCTCGGCGCTCGGCCGCTCGTCCGGGTTCTTGCGCAGGCAGCGCTCGATGACGGTCCACAGCGGGTCCGGGACGGTCGACGGCCGGCGGGGTTCGGCGCTGAGGTGCTGGTGCAGCACTTCGAGGGCGGACCCCCCGGAGAAGGGCGGGCGCCCGGTCACCAGCTCGTAGAGCAGGATCCCGGCGCCGTAGATGTCGACGGCGGACGTCTGGGGGCGGCCCTCCGCGGACTCGGGCGCGACGTACGCGGGCGTGCCGACGAATTCGTGCGTGCGGGTGAGGCCGGGCGAATCGGCCAGCCGGGCGATGCCGAAGTCGGTGAGCATCGGGTGCATCCCGCCCCCGTCCTGCTTGAGCAGGACGTTCGCGGGCTTGAGGTCGCGGTGCACGACGCCGTCGGCGTGGCTGGCGGCGAGCGCGTCGGCCACCTGGGCGGTGAGGAGGGCGGCGGCGACCGGCGAGAAGGGCCCGTTCTCGCGGAGGTAGCGGTGCAGGTCGGGGCCGTCGACGAGGTCCATGACCAGCGCCAGCAGTTCGCCCTCGACGACCAGGTCGCGGACCCGGACGATGTTCGGGTGGGTGAGGCGGAGCAGGACGGAGCGCTCCCGCAGGAACCGCATCACGATGTCCGCGTCGCCGGCGAGCTCCTCTTTGAGGACCTTGATCGCGACGGTCTCGCCGGGCTGCCCGGCGACCGCCGCCTCCGCACCCGCGGTCTCCCTCTGGCGGGCGCGCCAGACGGTGCCTGTGGCGCCGCGTCCCAGCGGCTCCTCAAGGAGGTACTTGCTCCCTACCGGCCGCACGTCATGCGCTCCCTGCTGCTTGCTTGACTGGTCCGTCCACCGTCGACCACCGTGCTCGGGGTGTTCCGGCCCACTGTAGTGCCGTGGAACGTGGGACCGGGCTGTCGTCCTGCTGTGCTTTCCGTCCCGCGCGGACGCCGTTCCGGGCGTGGGGCGGGCACTCCTGTACGTGTCCGGAGGGAAGACGCTCACTTCGGACCGTTGGTTGCCGCCCGCTGGACGTGACCGATCTCAAGCGGGTTCCGGTCGGGCACTGGCCAGGAACTTTTGCGGGCAGAGCCGACCAATCAAGATCACTTGTTCGTGGGTGCCGGGCGTGTTGTCGGTGGCAAGTGCGAGGATGCCTCCAGTACTGGCCGACGTGCCCGTGCGCGGTGGGGGAGTCTGCGGTGGGGGACCGCAGCGCAGTCTCGTCCTCCTCGTCGCGGGTGCCCGCGCGGAAGGGACCCCGGACGGCGATGCAGATCCGGCTGACCGTCGTAGACCCGCTGGGCCCGCCCTCGGAGCCGCGGGGGCGAGCCGTCACCTGCGATGTGCTGGTCACCGCGCCCGCCGGGACGGCGCTGGCCGCGGTGCAGTCCGGACTGGCCTCGGCGGTCGCGGGAGGGGACGCTCCGCTCGTCCTGTACGCCGGTTCCGAGCGGCTCGACGCGCAGCGCTGCACGCTGGGCGAGCCGCCGCTGACCGACGGTGCCGTGCTGTCGCTGGGCGCTCCCGCCGAGCCCGGGCCCGACGAGACCGACGTCACGGCCCAGCTGCACGTGGTCGCGGGTCCCGACGCGGGCGGTGTCCACCTGCTGCACGACGGCCGGATCCACATCGGCCGTTCGGCCGACGCGGACGTCCCGCTGGACGACCCGGACGTCTCCCGCCTCCACTGCGCGGTGACGGTCTCGCCGGACGGCCGCGTCGCGGTCGCCGACCTCGGCTCCACGAACGGCACGACGCTGGACGGCACCCGTGTGGGCGAGCGTCCGGTGCGGTTCGGGGCCGGGGCGCTGCTGCGGGTCGGCGAGTCGGCGCTGCGGCTGGCCCCGTCCGCCGCGGCGGGTGCCGTCCCGACGGCTCCCGACGGCGAGGGGCACGTGCGGGTCAGCGCCGCCGGGGCGAGCGGCCTGCCCGGTGCCGCGGACCGGACGGAGGGGCCGGGGCGGACTGCCGCCGTGCCCCACGCGGGCGTGGGCGGCGGCGCCGAGACCCCCGCCACGGGCACCCGCACGGACGCGGGTACCGGCCGGTTCGCCCCCGCGGGAGACACCCACCACGGCTACGGCTCCGCGGAATGGGGATCGGCCGGCGGCCTCCCGGGCGCGCAGCAGCACGCGTCCGCCGCACCGCCCGTCGTCCCGGGTCAGGGGCGGGCACCCCGGACGGAGAGCAGGCGTCCGGACTCCCCCGGCGGGCCGGTGCCCGACTGGGACGGCGACACCCGCGGACGCGGCGAGGCGGCCCCGGGAGAGGCGACGGCCGCCGGTGCGGGCGGTCACGAGGACGGCGCACCGGACCCGGGCACGCGCAAGGGCACGCCCACGCGCGGCACCGACGTACCGCCCGGCATCCGCAGGCGCGGTCTCTCCGCCTGGGCACGCCGGCTGACCGGCGGCCGTGACGAGCCGCCGGAGGCCGGCCAGGAGGCGTACGGCGCCCAGGACGCCGAGCCGGCCGGCCCCCTCCCGGCCCCCGCGCAGCTGCCGGACACGTGGCCGGATCCCGCGACGCTGCTGCTCACGGCGCTCGGCCCGGGGCCGCGGCTGTGGGAGCGCGAGCCGGGACACCCGGAGATGCTCACGGTCCGGCTGGGGACGGCCGACCGCGCCGCACCGGGCGGCTCGGGCCTGCTGCCCGCGGTGCCCGTGACGGCCGGGCTGCGCGAGGTCGGCTCGCTGGGCCTGGCCGGCCCACGGGCGCGGCTGGCGGGGCTGGCCCGCGCGGTCGTCGCCCAGCTCGCCGCGCTGCACTCCCCCGACACTCTGGAGATAGTCCTGCTCAGTACGGACCGTGCGCGGACCGTGGAGGAACGTACCTCCGAGTGGTCCTGGCTCGGCTGGCTGCCGCATGTCCGCCCCACCCACGGCCAGGACTGCCGTCTCCTCCTCGCCTACGACCGCGACCAGGCGATCGCGCGCGCGGACGAACTGCTGCGCCGCCTGGAGGACCACCTGGCGGAGGCCGGGAGCGCGGCCCCGGGCGACGGCCGCGTCCGGGGCGCGGCGGCACCCGGCCCCGTCCGCGGAGGGGCCCGGCGTCCCTCCTGGGCCCAGGAGGACCCGGAAGAGGGCTTCCCGGGGCCGTACACGGTCCTCGTGGTGGACGGCGACCCGGGAGCCGCGGGGGTGCGGGACGCCGTGGTGCGGCTGGCGCGGGAGGGCGCGCAGGCCGGGATCCACGTGGTGTGCCTCGCCGAGACCGCGGCGGCGTCGCCGGCCTCACCGGTGACCAGGACGTACGAGGCGGCCTGCGGGGCGGCGCCCGGTTTCCGGGAGTGCGGTGCCGTCGCCCTGCTCAGCGGTGACGTGGCCACGGCCCTGCGGCTGATGCGGGTGGCCCCGGCCGGCCCGCCCGCGGAACTCCGCGCGGGCGCGCCCGACGGGTCCAGGACGGCACCCGCCCGGGACGGCCGCCCCGCCGACGGCGGGCACGAGCGCCCGTCCGCATCCGGCGGCAGCCGGTCCCGCCCGCAGGGCGCTCCGGGCCCGGACTTCGTCGGACACGGGACAGTGGCCGCGGTGGACGCGGTGTCGGCGGCGTGGGCCGAGCGGTTCGCACGGGCGCTGGCGCCGTTGCGCACGGACGGCACCGGGGACCGGCACGCGCGCGTGTCCGCTCCGCTGCCCCAGGCGGCCCGTCTGCTGGACGAGTTGGGGCTCGCGCGGGCCACGCCCGCCTCCCTGCTGGCGCGTTGGGCGGACGCGGCGGACGACACACAGGCGCTCGGCGGCCGCGCGCGTGCGGTGCTCGGAGCGGGACCGCGCGGACCGGTCTGCGTCGACCTCGCCGCCGAGGGCCCGCACCTGCTGATCGAGGGCCCCCCGGGCAGTGGCCGTACGGAACTGCTGCGGTCGATCGCCGCGTCGCTCGCCGCGGCGGAGCGGCCCGACCGGCTCGGCATCGTCCTGATGGACGGGCGGGACCACACGGGCGGCAAGAGCGGCGGGGGGCCCGCCGAAGGACTCGCCGCCTGTACGGACCTTCCGCACGTCTCCACCCACCTGACCGCCAACGACCCGGTGCGGATGCGGGAGTTCGCCCAGTCACTGGGCGCCGAGCTGAAGCGGCGGGCGGAGCTGCTCGGCCGGCAGGACTTCACCGAGTGGCACACGAACCGCGAGGTGTCCGGCCGCCTGGTCGCCCAGCGCTCGGCGGACGGCTCGTCCGGCACCGGGGATCTCGACAGTCCCACCACGTCGACGATCCGGCTGCGCCCGGCGGCGGCGCGCAGGCGTACGGAGCCGGGGCCGCCGCTGGCCCGGCTCGTGGTGGTGGTCGACGACCTGGACTCCCTGCTGTCGCCGGCGCTGGGTTCGCCGGGCAGGCCCTCGGCGGGGTCCGTCGTACGGGCGTTGGAGGCCGTGGCCCGGGAGGGCGAGCGGCTCGGGGTGCACCTCGTGGCGGCGACCGGGATGTGCGGGCGGGTGACGGACACGGAGCTGGCGCGTACGGCGGCGCTGCGCGTCACGCTGGACGTGCCCACGCCGGGGCCGGACGAACCGGCGCCGGGGCGGGGGCGGGTGTCCGGAGCGGACGGGAGGGTCACGCCCTTCCAGGGCGGGCGGGTGACGGGGCGGATTCCCCGTACGGCGACACTTCGGCCGACGGTGGTGCCGCTGGAGTGGCAGCGGATGGGGGATCCGCCGGCGCGGCGGCCCGTGCGGGAGCTGGGCAACGGTCCCACCGACCTCGCGCTGCTCGCCAGTGCGCTGGAGCGGGCGGCGCGCTCGGTCTCCGCGACGGAGGTCCCCTCGCTCCTGTGACGGGGTCCCCGGGACCACGCGCCCGGGGACGGGCGTTTCCTCCCCCTGCCCGTCCCTGGGGCTCCGTGTCGGCCCGCGTCCTCGTCCGCCCGTGTGACGGGGTTTCACGCCCGGTCGGCGTAGGGCGGATGTACCGGCGCGGCCCCGGCCCACCCGGGCACAGGGCGCCCCGGCAAGGCGCCCCGTCGGCCCCCGCACGTCACGACGCGGTCACGATCACTCGTCGGACACCGCAGGCGCTCTTGCCGCCCTCGAGCACCCGGGCGTACACCAGACCGCACGGGACAGGTTCCAGATGGACAGCGCTCAGACGTTCGACGAGGAACGAAGAACGGGGCACAGATGCACAGCACTGCTCAGTCACGCCAGGCACGCCGACCGGGCTCGGCCGCCGCACGCGCCGCGGCCGCGGCGCTCACGGCCGGCGCCCTCGCCCTCACGCTCACCGCGTGCGGTGGCGACGACGACGGCGACAGCGACGGCGGCAAGAAGAAGGAAAGCAGCGGAGCGACCGTCACGCTCCCCAAGCTGGACGGCGAGAGTCTGGAGGTCGCCGCCGTCTGGACCGGCCCCGAACAGGCCAACTTCAAGAAGGTGCTCGCCGAGTTCGAGAAGCGGACCGGCGCCAAGGTCACCTTCGTACCCGCGCAGGACCCGATCATCAACTTCCTGGGATCGAAGATCGCGGGCGGCGAGCCGCCGGACATCGCGATGCTCCCCCAGGTCGGCGCCATCAAGCAGGCCGTCGAGAAGAACTGGGCCAAGCCCGTCGGCAAGGAGGCCCAGGAGCAGCTGCGGAAGAACTACTCGCAGGGCTGGCAGGACCTCGGCAAGGTCGACGGCAAGCAGTACGGCGTCTACTACAAGGCGGCCAACAAGTCCCTGATCTGGTACAACGCGAAGGTCTTCGAGAACGCGGGCGCGAAGGAGCCCAAGACCTGGGACGAGCTCCTCAGCACCGCCCAGACCGTCTACGACTCGGGCGTCACGCCCGTGTCCGTCGGCGGCGCGGACGGCTGGACCCTCACGGACTGGTTCGAGAACATCTACCTCTCCCAGGCAGGCCCGGAGAAGTACGACCAGCTGGCCCAGCACAAGATCAAGTGGACGGACCCGTCCGTGAAGGACGCGCTCACCACGCTCGCCCAGCTGTGGGGCAAGAAGGACTACCTCGCGGGCGGTGCGAGCGGCGCGCTGCAGACGGAGTTCCCGGCGTCCGTGACACAGACGTTCACCGGCGGGGACCAGCCGAAGGCGGGCATGGTCTTCGAGGGCGACTTCGTCCAGGTCAACATCACGGAGACCAAGGCGAAGGTGGGCACGGACGCGAAGGTGTTCCCGTTCCCGGCGGTCGGTGACGACGCGCCGGTCGTCAGCGGCGGCGACGCGGCCGTCATCCTGAAGGACTCCAAGGCCGCCCAGGCACTCGCCACGTTCCTCGCCTCGCCCGACGCGGCGAGCATCCAGGCGAAGCTCGGCGGCTACCTGTCGCCGAACAAGAACGTCGACGCGTCCAAGTATCCGAACGCGGTGCAGCGCAAGATGGCGCAGGCCCTGGTCTCGGCCGGCGACGACTTCCGGTTCGACATGTCGGACCAGGCCCCGCAGGCCTTCGGCGGCACGCCCGGCAAGGGCGAGTGGAAGGAGCTCCAGGACTTCCTGAAGAACCCCAAGGACGTCGCGGGGACGCAGCAAAAGCTGGAGTCGGACGCCGCCAAGGCGTACAAGGACTGATCCGGGGATGACGTCGGTATCGGCGGGAGGGGCCGCTCCGGCCCCTCCCGCGGCTCACACCCGCAAGAGCGTGACCGGCACCCGCAAGGCCGTGGCAGCGCTGTTCCTGCTGCCCGCCCTGGTGCTGCTCGGCGCGCTCGTGGTCTACCCGATCGGGTACTCGCTGGTCCGGAGTTTCTTCGACCAGTCCGGCGACGGCTTCGCCGGCGTCGACAACTACCAGGCGCTGTTCACCGACGACGGCATCCGCACGGCCCTGAAGAACAACGTGCTGTGGGTGGTGTTCGCGCCGACGATCTCGACCGCCCTCGGTCTGGTCTTCGCGGTGCTCACCGAACGGGTGCGCTTCGGGACCGCGTTCAAGCTGGTCGTCTTCATGCCGATGGCGATCTCGATGCTCGCGGCGGGCATCATCTTCCGTCTTGTGTACGACCAGGACCCGGAGAAGGGTGTCGCCAACGCGGTCTGGGTGGGGGTGCACGACACCTTCGCGGAGTCGTCCGCGTTCCCGAAGGCCCACCCGGGCCGTGAATCGCCGCTCAAGCCGGACGGCGGCGGCTTCGTCACCCGCACGACGGTCAGCGCCGGGCAGCCCGTCACGCTGCCCCTGGTGGGGGTCGCCCCCGACCAGATGCCCGGCAGCGCGGAGAAGGCCGCACCGGCGAAGGCCGAGCCCGGCAAGGTCACCGGCACGGCCTGGCAGGACTTCACCCGCGGCAAGGGCGTCGGCGAGCTGGGCCGCGTCGACAGCTCGGAGCTCGGCTACGCGGGCATGCGGATCGAGGCCGTGAAGGACGGCGAGGTCGTCGACTCCACGAAGGTTGCGGGCGACGGCACGTTCACCCTGTCCGGCAAGGCGGACGGGGCGGTGCTGCGGCTCCCGGCGAGCAACTTCCGCGAGGCGTACAACGGCGTGGACTGGCTCGGTCCTTCGCTGGTCACCCCGGCCGTCATCGGCTCGTACGTATGGATGTGGGCGGGCTTCGCGATGGTGCTCATCGCGGCGGGGCTCGCGAGCGTGCCGCGCGAGCTGCTGGAGGCCGCGCGGGTGGACGGCGCGAGTGAGTGGCAGGTGTTCCGCAGGGTCACGGTGCCGCTGCTCGCCCCGGTCCTCGCGGTCGTCACGGTCACCCTGATGATCAACGTGCTGAAGGTGTTCGACCTGGTCTTCATCATTCCGCCGGGCTCGTCCCAGGACGACGCGAACGTGCTGGCCCTGGAGCTGTACCGCAAGGGCTTCTCGGAGGACCAGCCGGGCATCGCGAGCGCGATCGCCGTGTTCCTGCTGCTGCTGGTCATCCCGGTGATGCTGTTCAACGTCCGCAGGCTGCGGCGGGAGGTACGACGATGACCACGCAGGCCGACAGTCCTGTGAAGACGGCGCCCGTCGAGGCCGTCAGGCCGAAGCCCTCGCTCGGCTCCCGCCTCGCGAGCGGCGTCAGCGGGGGCGTGCTGCGGCTCTTCCTCATCCTGGTCGGCCTGTTCTGGCTGGTGCCGACCATCGGGCTGCTGCTGTCGTCGCTGCGCAGGCCCGAGGACATGAGCGCGAGCGGCTGGTGGAAGGTCTTCAGCGAACCCTCGCAGCTGACCGTGGACAGCTATCAGAAGCTGCTGGAGAACAGCGACATCACCAGTTCCCTGGTGAACACGGTGCTGATCACCGTCCCGGCGACGGTGCTGGTCGTGGTGATCGGCTCGCTCGCCGGATACGCCTTCGCCTGGATGGAGTTCCCGGGCCGCGACTGGTGGTTCCTGGGCGTGGTCAGCCTGCTGGTCGTGCCCGTGCAGGTGGCGCTCATCCCGATCGCCGAACTCTTCGGCAAGCTCGGTCTCTTCGGGACGATCCTCGGGGTGATCCTGTTCCACGTCGGCTTCGGGCTGCCCTTCGCGGTGTTCCTGCTGCGGAACTTCTTCGCGGAGATCCCGAGGGAACTCCTGGAGGCGGCCCGTCTCGACGGCGCGGGTGAACTGCGCCTGTTCCTGCGCGTCGTGATGCCGCTGGGCGGGCCCGCGATCGCCTCGCTGGGCATCTTCCAGTTCCTGTGGGTGTGGAACGACATGCTGGTCGCGCTGGTGTTCACCAAGTCCGGCACCCAGCCGATCACGGTGGCGCTGCAGACGCAGGTACGCCAGTTCGGCAACAACATCGACGTGCTGGCGCCGGGTGCCTTCATCTCGATGGTGGTCCCGATGGCCGTGTTCTTCGCGTTCCAGCGGCAGTTCGTGTCCGGTGTGATGGCGGGCGCCGTGAAGTAGGCGCACACGGTACGGCGGGCGCGTGCGGCAGGCGCCGCGCGGTAGGCAGTCGAGGGGCGGGCCCGACCGGTCCGCCCCTCGGCGTGTGCGCACCCCTCCCGCGGGAGCGCGCACCCGGCGTCCCGGGGGCGTGGACGCCCGCGCGTCCTCGCTCCCGCGTCCCCCGGATGCCGCATGTGGCGTAACCAGGTCACCCCTTCGGCCGTTCCCGGGCAGTATGCCCGCGCCGACCCATGGATGTCCCTTGCCCAGGTTCAGTGTCATCGTCCCCGCGTACAAGGTTCAGGCATACCTGCACGAGTGCCTCGAATCCGTGCTTGAGCAGTCCTACCCGGATCTCGAACTCATCGCGGTCGACGACTGCTCACCCGACGCCTGCGGCGCGATCATCGACGAGTTCGCGGCCCGCGACGCCCGCGTACGCCCGCTGCACCTGCCCGAGAACGTGGGCCTGGGCCGTGCCCGCAACGCGGGCCTCCAGTGCGCCACCGGGGACTACCTGATCTTCCTGGACAGCGACGACACCCTCACCCCCGGCGCCCTGCGGTCGATCGCGGACCGGCTGAAGGAGACCTCGGAGCCGGACGTCCTGGTCTACGACTACGCGCGCACGTACTGGTCGGGCGAGATCGTCCGCAACCAGCTGGCGGGCCAGCTCACCGAGGAGGGGCCCGCGCCCTTCCGGCTGGCGGACCGGCCGGGGCTGCTGAAGGTCCTGATGGTGGTCTGGAACAAGGCGTACCGGCGGGAGTTCGCCGAGCGCGAGGGCCTCACGTTCCCGCCGGGGCTCTACGAGGACACCCCCTGGACCTACCCGGCGCTGATGTCCGCGGCGACGATCGCCACCCTGGACCGGGTCTGCGTGCACTACCGGCAGCGGCGCCGGGGCAGCATCCTCGGCACGACCTGCCGGGGGCACTTCGACATCTTCGACCAGTACGACCGGGTCTTCGCGTATCTCGACGCCCGCCCGGAGCTGGCGCACTGGCGTCCGGTCCTGTTCCACCGGATGGTCGACCACATCGCGACGGTGTTCACCCGGCGCGGACGGCTGCCGCGCGGGTCCCGCGCCGAGTTCCTGCGCCGGGCCCGCGCCCATTACGCGCGGTACCGCACACCGGGGGCCGCGGTGTGCGGGCGCGTCCGGCTGCGGCACACGATGATCCGCCTCGGCAGCCACCGCATCTATCGGCTGCTGTCGCTGGCGTCCCGCCTCCGGCGACGGGCACGGCGGCTGGCCGCGCGGGTGGGGCACCGGACGCGGGAGGCGGCGCTCCAGGTCCACTACCGCGTCCAGCGCCGGCTGCCGCTGCGTGCCGACCGCGCCGTGTTCGCCAGTCACGGGGGCCGCGGGTACGGCTGCAACCCGGGCGCCCTGGAGTCCGCGTTCCGCACGCTCGCCCCGCAGATCCGCACCACGTGGATCGCGCACGCCGAGCACCACCACACCGTGCCGGCCGCGACCCGCCGGGTGCGGCCCGGCTCGGCCGCGTACTGGACGGCACTCGCCCGCTCCGCCTACCTGGTCGACAACGTCGGCTTCGACCGCCGTCTGGTCAGACGCCGCGGCCAGGTCGTGATCCAGACGCAACACGGCACCCCGCTCAAACGGATGGGACTCGACCTCCAGGACCGGCCGGCGGCCGCCCGCGGCACGGACTTCACCGCGCTGCTGCGCACGGCCGACACCTGGGACTACTGCCTCTCCGCCAACCGCCACTCCACCCTGGTCTGGGAGCGCGTCTTTCCCTGCGCCTACACGACGCTGGAGTACGGCCAGCCCCGCAACGACGTGTTCCAGCGGGCGACTTCCGCGGACGTGGCCCGGGTGCGGGAGTCCCTCGGCATTCCGGAGACGTCCGTCGCCGTGCTGTACGCGCCGACGTACCGCGACTACCGCCGCGGCCCGCTCCACACCCTCGATCTGGAACGCGTGCTGCGCCTGCTCGGCCCGCGCTTCGTGCTGCTGACCCGCGCGCACCCCTCCTACGGCGGCCCGCTCGCCCACGGTTCGGGGGGCCGCCTCATCGACGTCAGCGACCACCCGAGCGTCGAGTCCCTGTGTCTGGCCGCGGACGCGCTGGTCACCGACTACTCGTCCCTGATGTTCGACTACGCCAACCTGGACCGGCCGATCGTCGTGTACGCCGACGACTGGGAGGCGTACGAGGCGGCCCGCGGCACCTACTTCGACGTGCGGTCGTATCCGCCGGGCGCGGTCGCGCGCAGCGAGGACGAGCTGGTCGACATCTTCGCGAGCGGCCACTGGCGCGGTGCGTGCTCGGCCCGGCTGCGGGCCGCGTTCCGCGAGCGGTTCTGCCCGCACGACGACGGACGTGCCGCCGAGCGGGTGGTACGCCGGATCGTGCTGGGTGAGCGGGCCGGGCTGCCCGCGGTGGTGCCGCTCGCCGAGCGGCGCCCGGTGCCGTCGGCCGCGGCGGTACGTTCCGCCGCCGCGCTCACGACGGCACCGTCCGGACCGGCCGGTGCCACGCAGGTCCCGTCCTTGCCGTCCGTGCCGACGCCCGGGGCGGGGGTCGCCGCTCCCGTCGCCCCCGACAGCCTCTGAACCGGAGTACGCATGCCCCGCAGTTCGTCGCGGCCCACGCCGACCCGGCCCGCCACCTGGCGCCCCGCCGGCCGGCCGGGGCGATGACCCACCGGCTCCGCGTCCCTCGAGAGAAAGAGCAGCATGCCCCGCTTCAGCATCGTCGTCCCCACGCACGAAGTCGCCGGGCGCCTGTCCCAGGCGCTGGATTCGGTCCTCGCCCAGTCCTTCGGCGACTTCGAGCTGATCCCCGTCTGCGACGCGCCCCACTCCCCCGCTTACGCCGTCGCCACCGCGTACGCCGGGCGGGACCCCCGGGTCACCCCGGTCCACTCCCCGCCGTCCGCGGGGCTGGGTGCGGCCCGCAACACCGGGGCGGCGGCGGCCACCGGCACGTATCTGCTCTTCCTCGACGGCGACGACGAGCTGGCACCGGGCGCGCTGGCCGCCCTGGACGCGGGGCTGCGGGACGAGGAGGTGGACGTCCTCCGCTTCGAGCACGAGCGGGTCCACTGGTGGGACGTGGAGACGGCGACGCCCCCGCTGCCCCGGACGCCCGCGGGTGCCTTCGACCCCGACCGGGCGCCGGGACTCACCGGCGTCACGCTGCCCGCCTGGAGCGCGGCCTACCGCCGCGCCTTCCTTGCCGAGCACGGCCTCGCCTTCCCGGGTGGGCACTTCACGGACCTCGGCTGGGGCGGCCTGGTGACCCTCGCCGCCCGCCGGGTCGCGGTGCTGCGCACGGTCGTCGTACGGCATCTGCTGCGCCGGCAGGGCAGCCGGCTGAACGCGCCGGGCGAGCATCAGCTGGACCTCCTCGACCAGGTGGAGCTGGTACTCACCCGGGCCGCCGGGCAGGGGCTTTCGGCCGACCGGGCGAAGCCGCTGTTCGAGCAGCTCTTCACCGTGGTGCTGAAGACGGCCGCCCACCCCGAGCGGCTGCCCGCGCACCGGCGCCGGGCCTTCTTCCGCCGGGCGGGCCGGCTCTACCGACGCCACCGCCCGGCGGGATTCCGGCCGCCGACGGGCAGTCTCGGCGTGCAGCACCGGCTGCTGGCGGCCGGCGCGTACAGCGCGTTCCGGGCGCTGCGCGGCGCCAACCGGCTGGCAGCCGCGGCGAGCCGGGGGCTGCCCCGGCCGCGGATGCTGCGCACCCGTGCGCTGTACGCGCTGAACCTGCGGCGCTCCCTCGACGAGAACCTGGCCGTGTACTGCGCGTACTGGGGCCGCGGCTACGCCTGCAACCCGGCGGCGATCCACGCCAAGGCCGGCGAACTCGCCCCGCACATCCGCTCGGTGTTCCTGGTCGAGGCGGACGCGGTGGACGCGGTGCCGGAGGGGCTGGACCACGCGGTGATCGGCAGCCACCGCGCCTGGGAGGTGCTGGCCCGCGCCAAGTACCTGATCAACAACGCCAACTTCGCGGACGGCGTCGTCAAGCGTCCCGGCAGCGTGCATCTGCAGACCCAGCACGGCACCCCGCTGAAGAAGATGGGCGTCGACCAGTCGACGTATCCGGTGGTGGCCGCGGCGACCGGCAGCTTCGCCAAGCTGCTGGCCCGGGTGGACCGCTGGGACTACAACCTGTCCGCCAACCCGCACTCCACCCAGATGTGGGAGCGGGCCTTCCCCGGCTCGTACGAGACCCTCGAGTACGGCTATCCGCGCAACGACGTCTACTACACGGCGACCGCCGAGCACGTCGCCCGGGTCCGGCGCGCGCTCGGCGTCCCGGAGGGGAAGACGGCCCTGCTGTACGCGCCCACGCACCGCGACCACAGCACCGGCTTCGACGCCCGGCTGGACCTGGAGGCGTTCTGCGAGGCGGCCGGGGACGACTTCGTCGTGCTGCTGCGCGCCCACTACTTCTACGACGAGGGCCGTCCTCGAAGGAGCGGCGGGCGGATCATCGACGTGACCCGGCACCGCTCCTCCGAGGACGTCTGCCTGGCCGCGGACGCGCTGATCACGGACTACTCGTCGATCATGTTCGACTACGCCAACCTCGACCGCCCGATCGTCGTGTACGCCGACGACTGGGAGGTCTACCAGGAGACGCGGGGCAGCTACTTCGACCTGATGAAGAGCCCGCCGGGCCAGGTGGCCCGAAACCCGGGCGAGTTGACGCGCCTGTTCCTGGACGGCTCCTACGCGGACGCCGAGTCGGCCGCGCGGCGGGCCGCGTTCCGGGAGCGCTTCTGCCGGTTCGACGACGGGCGGGCCGCCGAGCGTGTCGTGCGGCGGGTGCTCCTCGGCGAACCGCCGGAGGCGATCCCGCCCGTGGTCCCGCTCACCCGGCGCACCCCGGCCCCCACCCTCGTAAGGAGCTGACGTGCCCCGCTTCAGCGTCATCGTCCCGGTCTTCAAGGTGCAGGGCTTTCTGCGCGAGTGCCTCGACTCGGTCCTGGAGCAGTCGTACCCGGACCTGGAGGTGATCGCCGTCGACGACTGCTCCCCGGACGGCTGCGGCGCGATCCTCGACGAGTACGCCGACCGTGATCCGCGGGTGACGGTGCTGCACCTGCCGCAGAACGTGGGGCTCGGCCGGGCCCGGAACGCCGGGATGCCGCACGCCACCGGGGACTTCCTGTTCTTCCTCGACAGCGACGACACGCTCACGCCGGGCGCGCTGCGCGCCATGGCCGACCGGCTCGACGAGACCGCCGACCCGGACGTGCTGGTCTTCGACTACGCGCGCACCTACTGGTGGGGCGGCACCCGCCGCAACGTGCTCGCGCGGGTGCTCGCCGAGGGCGGCGACGGCACCTTCACCGCCGCCGGACACCCGGAGATCCTCGAACTGCTGATGGTGGTGTGGAACAAGGTCTACCGCCGCGACTTCGTGGAGCGGCACGGCTTCCGGTTCCCGCCCGGCTACTACGAGGACACGCCGTGGACGTTCCCGGCGCTGCTCAGCGCGGAGCGGATCGCCACGCTGGACCGGATCTGCCTCGCCTACCGGCAGCGCCGCCAGGGCAACATCCTGTCCACGACCAGCCGCAAGCACTTCGACATCCACGAGCAGTACGAGCGGGTGTTCGCGTATGTCGACTCCCGCCCCGAACTGTCCGGCTGGCGCCCGTATCTGCACCGCAAGATGGGTGAGCACTGCCTGGACATCCTGGCCAAGCCGGACCGGCTGCCCGAGGCGGACAAGGGCGAGTTCTTCCGGCGTACGGCCGCCCTGTTCCGCACGTACGGCGGCGGCCCGGTGCCCCCCGAACTGCGCGTCCTGGAGCGCGGTTACACCCGCTACCGGGTCCGCCGGCAGGCCGCGCGCGCCGCGAAGGCGCTCGACGAGCGCGGGCAGCGGGTGCGCGCGGCGGCCGTCGGACGGATCCGGCACGGCTGGTCCGCCGTGCAGGAACTCCGGCCGCTGGACCCGGACCTGGCCGTCTACTCGGCGTTCTCGCACCGCGGGGTCCTCGGCGATCCGGCCGCCGTGCACCGCGCCGCCCGTGAACTCGCGCCGCACATCAGGGCGGTGTGGGTGGTGCGCGAGGACCAGGTGCCGCTGCTGCCGCCCGGCATCGACCACGTCACGCCCGACTCCCTGCGCTACCACCAGGTCACCGCACGGGCCACGTACTTCGTCAACAACGTCAACTGGCCCGGCACGCTGGCCAAGCGGCCCGGAAGCGTCCACCTCCACACCCATCAGGGCACCCCGCTGAAGTACATGGCGGCCGACCTGCTCGGCAAGCCGGGCGCCCGGCACGGCTTCGACGTGCCGCAGATGCTGCGCCGCGCCGACCGCTGGGACTACAGCCTGGTCGCCAACCGGCACTCGGAGCTGATCTGGGACCGCGCCTACCCGTGCCACTTCACCTCGCTGCGCACCGGCAGTCCCCGCAACGACGTCCTCGTCCGGGCACGGCCCGAGGAGGGCGCCGCCGTCCGCGCCCGGCTCGGCATCCCGGCCTGCCACACGGTGGTGCTGTACGCGCCGACGCGCCGCGACTACGTCCGGGGCGGGCACGTCGACCGCGTCGACCTGGCCCGGTTCGCGGACGACCTCGGCGCGGACCACACCCTGGTCGTACGGCTGCACCCGTCGCTCGCGGACGGGCCCGCGCGCGGTCTCGGCCTCGCCGAGCTGCACCGGCGCGGGGTGCTGGTCGACGGGACGGACGAGCCGCACGTCGAGGAGCTGATGCTCGCCTCCGACGTGCTGGTCACGGACTACTCGGCCCTGCTGTTCGACTACGCCAACCTGGACCGGCCGATCGTGGTCCACGCGGACGACTGGGGCGCCTACCGGGCGAGCCGGGGCACCTACTTCGACATCACGGCCGACCCGCCCGGCCATGTGTCGTCCTGCTACCGGGAGCTGGCGTGGCTGTTCGCGTCCGGGGCGTGGCGGGACGAGGAGTCGGCGCGGCTGCGGGCCGGGTTCCGGTCGCGGTTCTGCGAGTTCGACGACGGCCGGGCGGCCGAGCGGGTGGTCCGGACGCTGATGCTGGGCGAGCGGGACGCCCCGGCGCCGGTCCGGGTGCCCGCGCCCGCGGGGCACGACGTCCGGGTGTCCTCGTGACGTCCGACGCCCCGGCGGGCCCCGGCGGGCCGGCGCGTCCGCGGCTTGGCGACGGGCGGGCCCTTCGCGCCCGGCTCCGGGACCGGGCGGGGCCGCGGCACTGGGTGGTCCTGGTCGCGGTGGTCTTCGCGGTGCTCCAGCTCGCCAACACCACCGGCCGGGACACCCCCGACACCAAGAACTACCTCTCGTACGCCCTGGGCCTGCGCGGCGAGGACAGGCGCGAGGCGGCGGCGACGACCATCGACTACGTGTGCGCGGGGAAGGCGTCCATCGCGCGCCGCAACCAGAGCGTCGACGTGATCCGCTTCCACCTGCCGAGCCCCACCCGGCGGGTCACCGAGGAGTGCCGGCGCGAGCAGTGGCGGCAGGTCGACGGGCGGCTGCGGGCCGGACAGACGGCCGGCCACACGGTGCCGTTCATGCCCTCCCGGTTCATGCGGATCTTCGAGGCGCGCCCCGGATATCCGGTGCTGCTGGTGCCCTTCGTCACGGTGCTCGGCGTGACGTGGGGGCTGTGGGCGGCGGGCGTCCTCGTCACCGTCGTGGGTGGCGTCCTCGCCTTCCTGGTCCTGCGCACCGTGCGCGCCCCCGCCCGGGTGGCCCTGACCGGGCAGGTGCTCTTCCTCGTCCTGCCGTGCGGCACCACCGCCATGCGGCCCATGACCGAGGGCCTGCTCCTCGCGCTGACCCTGGCGGCGCTCTGGGGCTGTGCGCTGGCGTTGGACGGCCGGGTGCGGGCCGGCGCCGCCCTGGTGGGCGGCTCCCTGCTGCTGCTGTTCACGGTGAAGCACTCGCAGGCGCTGTTCCTCGGGGCCTGTCTGGCGGGCGCGTGCGCGGTGATCGGCGGACGGCGGGCCCGGCGGCGGGGGGCGCGGCCGGTGCTCAGGGGGGTGTGGGAGGTGCTCGGGCGGCCGTTGCGGACGGTCGCGGCGGTGGCGGGCTGTGCGGCCGTGGCGACCGTGCTGGCGGCGCGGGTGCTGCGCTACCCCTCGGAGTCGGAGAGCCTCCAGGACCTGCTCACCGGCCACTTCGGGCGCCCCGACCGGAGCCGGCCGTGGCGGGAGTTCCTCCACCTGGAGGTGAACTTCTGGGTGGAGTGGCTGCGCCGCCGGCTGTGGGACCCGCTGTTCCTTGCGGCGCTGGCCGCCGGTGCGTGGGGGGCGCTCAGGCAGCGCCCGGCCTTCGGCGTCCTCGTCCTCGCGGCCGCCTTCACCGGCGTCCTCAACCAGGCCGGGCACCCGGACATCAACATCTACGGGGACCGGCTGATCGTGCTGGCGTGGCTGCTGCCGGTGCTGGGGCTTCCGCTGCTGCTGGACCGGGTCGCACGGCCCCGGGCGACGCTCTCCGGCACGGTGCCCGGACCAGTGCGCAGGGACGCGTCCGTGTCAGGTTAGGGCAGGGCGCGCGTCGGCAGGCAGCCGGAAAGGGAAAGAGCGCATCCCCCGATGAGGTGACTCCCCGCTAGGGCGTTGACGCCAGCGGGAACGTACGTCAAATGCCCCGAATCGTTCCGCCCCGCTCGCTGCCCGCTCCGCCCCGCCCGACCCCTTCCGCCCGGTGAGCGCCGGCCTTCTCGTCCGGCGCGCCGTGCACGGCGCCACGGCGCTGCGCGGCGGCCCGTCCTGGCGCCCGACCCCGTACCAGGTCGTCGGCGGCCTGTTCTGGCTAGTGATGTCGCTCGCCTACTGGCGGGTCCCGATGTGCTGCGACTTCGGCCAGCACGCGGCGGTCGTGGAGCGGCTCAGGGCGCGGCTGCTGCACCCGCGGCACCCGATGGCCGACCTGCCGGGCGCGGGCAGCCCGTACTACTCGCCGTACGCCGTCGCGCAGGGGGCCTTCGCCCGGGTGACGGGGTTGCCGGGCTGGGAGGTCGTGCGGCTGTCCGCGCCGGTCAACCTGCTGGTGCTGCTGACCGGCATCGGGCGCTTCGTGCGGGTACTGGCGCCGCGCCGTCCCTGGGCGCCCGTGTCGGCCCTGCTCGCGATGGTGCTGCTGTGGGGCACCGAGCGGGCCTGGTGGAGCGGCTACCTCGGGCTGATGTCGATGACGGGCAACCTCGGCTACCCGTCGACGTTCGCCATCGGTTGCGCCTTCTGGGCGTGGGCGCTCACGGGGTCGCGCGCGGCCGGCCTCGGCGGACCGGTCCGGTACGTCGGGCCGAGCGGCCTCCGGAGCTTCTCCGGGTACGCCGGGGTCGGCGTCCTGTACGGCCTGATCCTGCTCGTCCACCCGATCACGTCGGTGGCGGCGGTGCTCGGCGCGGTGGCGTTCGTGGCGGCGTGGCAGCGCGGGTGGCGCGGGGCGGTCGTCGGCCGGTGGGCCGTGGCGGGCGGCGCGGCTCTGCTGGTCGCCGCGTGCTGGCCGTACTTCGACGTCTTCGCGCTGGCCGGCGACACCAGCGTGGACGCGATGCACCGGCGGCTGTACCTGGGGGTGCCCGACCAGTTCTGGCTGGCGCTGATCGGGGTGCCCGCGCTGTGGGTGCGGGGCCGGCGGGCGCGGGGCGGTGGGCGCTGGTGGCGGGCCGGCCGGGATCCACTGGTGCTGATGTTCGTCCTGGAGTGCCTGGTCGTGGCGTACGGCTGGGTCAGCGGGCACTACACGTACGGCAGGATCCTCGGGCTGACGCTGGTGCCGCCGCAGTTCGCCCTGGCGGTTGAGCTCGCGGCGCCGCGGCCCTGGCCGTTCTGGCGGCGCGCGCTCGGCGGGACGGCGGCCGTCGGGGCCTGCGTGGGGTTCCTCACCGTGCAGGCCGGGGCGGTCGTGCCGCGCTCGGTCGACCCGGTCGGCTTCGCGCAGCCGCCGCACTGGCCGACGTACGAGTGGGCGGCGCGGCACATCGGGCCCGGCGAGGTCGTCATCACCGACGGGTACTACGCCGTCCACTCCATCGCCGGGTACGGGCCGAACCTCGCGGCGCCCGCCTGGCCCGACGCCTCCCTCGACGAGGGGGCCCGGCTGCGGCGGCTGGCGGCGGTCCGCGCCTATCTCGACCCGGCGTCGACGCGCGCCGAACGCACCGCCGTCGTGCGGCGCTACCACGTGCGGTGGCTGCTGCTGACCCGCTGGAAGCGGGTGCCGCGGGAGGCGGTGGTGGTGGCGTGGAGCCGGACGACGGGCGAGGTGCTGGCGCGGGTCGCGTGAGCGCCCGGGACCGAGGCCCCGGGCGCTCACGGTGTCGCGGGCCGGTTACTCGACGACGATCTCGACCGGGATGTTGCCGCGGGTGGCGTTGGAGTAGGGGCAGACCTGGTGGGCCTGGTCGACGAGCTTGCGGCCCGTCGCGGCGTCCACGGAATCGGGCAGCTCCACGCGCAGCGTGACGGCCAGGCCGAAGCCCTCGCCCTGCTTGCCGATGCCGACCTCGCCGGTCACCGCGGCGTCCGAGACGTCGACCTTCGCCTGCCGGCCGACGAGGCCGAGGGCGCTGGCGAAGCAGGCGGCGTAACCGGCCGCGAAGAGCTGCTCCGGGTTGGTGCCCTCGCCGTTGCCGCCCATCTGCACCGGTATGGCCAGCTGGAGGTCCAGGCGGCCGTCGGAGCTGACGGCGCGGCCCTCACGGCCGTGGGTGGCGGTGGCGACAGCGGTGTAGAGCGTGTCCATGGAAGACCGTCCCTCTCACATCGTGGTGGTGACGGGCGGCCGGTCCGGCCGCCGCACAACCACTAGTAGAGCACGCAATTCAGTTGTGCACAACTAAATGATGGACAAGAGCTATCCTGGACGCATGACCGCCACGCCCGCCCCGGGTCCCCAGACATCGCCCGACGGGGATTTCCTCCGCCTCGAGCAGCAGATCTGCTTCTCCCTCAACGCCGCCTCACGCGCGTTCGGCGGGGTCTACCGCGTGCTCCTGAAGGACCTCGGGCTCACCTACCCCCAGTACCTGGTGATGCTGGTGCTGTGGGAGCACGGCGAGCTGCCCGTGAAGAAGGTGGGCGAGCATCTGCGCCTCGACTCCGGGACACTGTCCCCGCTGCTCAAGCGGCTGGAGGCGGCCGGTCTTGTACGGCGTGAGCGCAGCGCCCGCGACGAGCGGTCGGTGCACGTCCACCTCACCGGCGAGGGCACGGCCCTGCGCGAGCGCGCCCTGCTCGTGCCGCGCCGGATCGCCGCCGCGACCGGCTTCGAGCTCGGCGAGATCAACGAGCTGCGCTCCCGCCTGGACCGGCTGACGTCGGCGCTGGACGAGGCGGCGCTGACGGTACCGGCCCCCGGAGAGACGCCGGGCTGCTTCTAGGGACCTCCGCTCCGGCAGGGCGAGCGCGAGCGGCAGCAGGGCCGAGCTCGTGGTGTTCCTTCAGCATCCGTGCGTCTTGACCATGTATCAGACGGTATTCCCCATCCGTGCGGCTTACGATCCCGTCCTGATGAGCGCCTCGACGAAACTCCGCCGCCTGGTCCCGCTCGCCGTGGCCTGGTCGGCCGCCCGCGCCCTCATGCTGTGGATGCTGGCCCACGACCACCTCGCCCCGCTCGGCGGGGGCGGCGTCTCGCGCGAGGTGGAGAACCTGTACTTCCGGTGGTACGGCGTCCTGTCGCACGGCTCGTATCCCTCGGGCGACCACCTGTGGCAGTACCCGCCCGGCGCGGGCCCGGTACTGCTGTCGCCCGCGCTGCTGCCGGCGCTGACGTACCTTCAGGCGTTCGTGACCCTCACGCTCCTCACGGACGCGGTGATCACGGCGGCTCTCGCGCGCGCGGGCACCCGGCCGGGCCGCAGCACGGCCGGCGCGTGGCTGTGGACGGCGAGCCTGCCGCTGCTGCTGCACATCCCGCTGGCCCGCTACGACGTGCAGGTCACGGCGTTCGCCGTCATCTCCCTGTTGACGGTGTCGCGGTCCACGCGGGTGTGCGGCGCGTTCGCCGCCCTGGGCGCCCTGGTGAAGGTCTGGCCGGCCCTGGCACTCATCGGTCTCCCGCGGGGCCGCACGACCCGGGAGGCGTGGACGTCGGCCGTCGTCACGGCGGTCGCCCTGCTTGCCGTGCTCGCCACCCTGTTCGACCACCCCTTCGACTTCCTGCGCCAGCAGGGCGGCCGCGGGGTGCAGATCGAGTCGCTCGGCGGCACGGCCCTCGGCCTCGCACGCCACGCCGGCTGGCCGGGGCGGGTGCGGTACCAGTACGGCGCCATGGAGTTCGTCGGCCCTTACGTGCCGCTGGTGGCCGCCGCCTCGCTCGCGCTCACGGTGGCCGCCTTCGGCCTGCTGCTGCTGTGGCGGGTGCGGGCCCGGCGCTGGACGCCGTCGACGATGTACGACTCCGCGCTCAGTGCCGTCCTGCTGTTCACGGTCACCAGCCGGGTCATCAGCCCCCAGTACATGGTGTGGCTGCTCGGCCTGTCCGCCGTGTGCCTGACGGCCCGCCACACCACCCAGCGGCCCGTCGCCGCGCTGATCGTGGCGGCGACCGCCGTCAGCTCCGTCGCGTACCCCGGCCTGTACGGGGAGGTCGTCGACAGCACCTGGACGGGCTGCCTGCTGATGGTCGTACGCAACGGACTGCTGGCCGGCGCCGCGGGGCTGTCCTTCCGGCGCCTGTGGCGGTCCGGGCTCCCGGTACCGGACCGGGCGACGTCCGACACGCCCCTGCGGAACCTCCCGCAGGTTCAGCTCGTCTTCCGCACAAGACACTAAACAGCCCCAACCGGTACATTGCTCTCAACTCCTACCGTTCCGGTCGTGGACTGCCATGCACCCTCATCCCGCACAGGTCTGTGTCGTCGTCATCGGCTACGACGACGCCCCGCACGTGACGGACGCCGTGCGTTCGGCCCTCGCCCAGGGTCCGGCCGTCCGCGAGGTGATCGCCGTCGACGACTGCTCCACGGACGGCAGCGCGGAGCTCCTCGACTCCCTGGCCGCCGGTGAGCCGCGGCTGACGGTGCTGCGCCGCGCCGTCAACAGCGGCGGCTGCGGCACCCCCCGCAACGACGGGATCGACGCGGCGACGGCGCCTTACGTGATGTTCCTGGACAGCGACGACGTACTGCCGCCCGGCGCGGCCGACGCGCTGCTCACGGCGGCCGCCGAGCACGGCGCCGAGGTCGCGGCGGGCCTGTGCGTGCGGCGCGAGCTGCCGTCGGGCCGCGAGACCCGCTGGCAGCCCGAGCTGTACGCGAGACCGGCCGTGATCGCCCGCCCCGCGCGGCGGCCGCGTCTCGTCCACGACACGCTCTGCGTCAACAAGCTCTACCGCACCGCGTTCCTGCGCGAGCACGGCATCCGCTTCCCCGACGGCCGCTGCACCTACGAGGACTTCGTGTTCACCGCGCGCGTCCTGGCCGCCGCACCGCGCGTCGCGCTCGTCCCCGACCGGGTGTACGTGTGGCACGTCCGCAGGTCGGCCGCGCACCTGTCCATCTCGCTCGACCGCGCCGGCATCGACAACTGGCACGCGCGCACGGAGGCGAACCGCGCCGCGTACGAGATCCTCCTCGGCGCCGGCGAGAAGCGGCTCGCGCGGGCGGTGCGCGCCAAGTTCCTCGACCACGAACTGCGGATGTACGCGCGCGAACTGGAGCTGCGCGCCCCCGAGTACCGGCGCGCGTGGTGGGAGTGCACGCGCGCGTACCTCGCGGCCTTCGACGCGGCCGACTTCGCGCAGGCGCAGGCACCGGGCCGGGTGATCGCCCGGGTCGTCCGGGCCGCCGCCGAACCGCGCGACCTGGCCCGCGTGAAGGAGCTGGCGGCCCGCCCGGCACGGCTGTGCCCACCGTACGCGCGCGCCGCCGACGGCACACCCGTCTGGTCGGCGGACCTTCCCCAGGTGGAGCTGGACCACTTGCTGGAGCGGCCGGTGCGGCTGCTTCCCGCCGCCGTGGACGCGGAGCTGCGTCCCCGCGCGCGCGGCACTCGCCTGCGGCTGCGCCTGCACGAGCTGTACGGGCGGATGGCGGAGGCGGGTCCCTGCTCGGTGGACGTCGAGTTCGTGCGCCGGGAGGACGGGCGGGCGGGGCTGCGCCGCACGGCCGTCCTCGCGGCGGACCCCGGCGCCGGCACCTGGTCCGCCGAGACGGCTGTGGACCTGCCGGCACTGGGCTCGGGCACCTGGGACCTGCGCCTGCGGCTGCGGTTCGCCGACGGCACGAGCCGCGACACCACCGCCCACGCGGTCGCGGGGCCGGGGCTGCTGCGCCGCTCGGCCGTCCCGAGCGCCCGGCACGGCGTCCTGCTCGTCCGGCCGTACGCCACGCACTCGGGCGCGCTCGCGGTGCGACTCGCGCCCGGCCTGCGAGGCACGGCGGCGGTCGTCCGCCGCAGACTGGCGCGCCTGCTTCACTGATACGCGACCGACCACCGGCCGACCACCGGCCGGGCACTCACTCACCCGGGGCTCACTGACGAGGGGACGACCGACATGACCTGGCTGATCACCGGCGGCGCCGGTTACATCGGGGCGCACGTGGTGCGTGCGATGACCGAGGCGGGCGAACGGGCCGTGGTCTACGACGACTTGTCGACCGGCATCGCCGACCGGGTCCCCGCGGACGTCCCGCTGGTCGTGGGCTCGACCCTGGACGGGGAGCTGCTGGCCCGGACCTGCACGGAGCACCGGGTCACCGGAGTCGTCCATCTGGCGGCGAAGAAGCAGGTCGGCGAGTCGGTGGAGCTTCCGCTGCACTACTACCGCGAGAACGTCGAAGGGCTGCGGGTGCTGCTGGAGACGGTCACGGCCGCCGCCGTCCCCTCCTTCGTGTTCTCCTCCTCCGCCGCGGTGTACGGCATGCCCGGCGTCGACCTGGTCACGGAGGAGACCCCGTGCGCGCCGATGAGCCCGTACGGCGAGACGAAGCTGGCAGGCGAGTGGCTGGTCCGCGCGACCGGCCGGGCCACGGGCTTGTCCACGGCGTCGCTGCGCTACTTCAACGTGGCGGGAGCGGCGGCTCCCGAGCTGGCCGACGTCGGCGTCTTCAACCTCGTCCCCATGGTGTTCGAACGACTGACGGACGACGCGCCGCCGCGGATCTTCGGCGACGACTACCCGACCCCGGACGGGACGTGCGTGCGCGACTACATCCACGTGGTGGACCTCGCGGAGGCCCATGTGGCCGCGGCCCGGGCGCTGGAGGTGTCACCCGGCAGGGACCTGACCCTCAACATCGGCCGGGGCGAAGGCGTCTCGGTGCGCGAGATGGTCGACCGCATCAACGCGATCACCGGCTACGACACTCCCCCGACGGTCACCCCGCGCCGCCCCGGCGACCCGGCCCGGGTCGTCGCCTCCGCGGACCGCATCGCCACGGAGCTGGGCTGGAAGGCGAAGTACGACGTCCAGGACATGATCACCTCCGCTTGGGACGGCTGGGTCCGCCTGCACCCCGCCGCCGCCCGCAGCTGAGCCCCCGGCTCCTTTCGCGGTCGGGTGCTGCGGGCGGTGGCCCCGGCCGCACCGGTCCGCCGGCGGACCCGGACGTCACAAGGCCCGGACGTCACAAGGCCCGGACGTCACAAGGCCCGGAGCGCCGCCGCCGTGGCCCTCGCCAGGCCGGCCAGATGGTCCTTGGGCGGTTCCGGGTCGCGGACCACGACCGTGCGCCAGTAGAGCGGGCCTGACATGAGGTCGAGCGCGAGGTCCTCGTCGGCGTCCTCGCGGATCTCGCCGCGGGCGACGGCCGCCGCCACGATCCCGCTCGCGACGCCCTGCTGACCCTGGCGCAGCGCCTTCTGCATGGCTTCGGCGATGTCGGGATTGCGGGCCGCCTCGGCCTGGAGGTCGGGGATGATCTGGCCGGCGACGGGGTGGCGCAGCGCACGGGAGGTGACCTCGTACAGCAGGCGCAGGTCGCCTTCGAGGGTGCCCGTGTCGGGGGCGGGCAGGCCCTGGACCGCGACCGCCGAGACCAGGTCGAGCACGAGGTGGAGCTTGGAGCGCCAGCGCCGGTACACCGCCGTCTTGCCTACGCCCGCGCGACGGGCGATGCCCTCGATGGACATCCGGGCGTAGCCGACTGCGGCGAGTTCCTCGAAGACGGCGGAGCGGATGGCCTCGGTGACGTCCTCGCGGAGCACGGCGGCCCCGGCGGGGGGCCTGCGGCGCGGCGCCGTGTCCGTGCCAGGTCCGGTGGAGTCGGCGTTCGTCGTCATGCCGACCAGCATAGGACGCGACGACGAAACGGTTGCGTTCCGACGTCGAATCGCTCTACGCTCGCGTTGCGACGATACGGTCCCGTCCCGACGTGAACAGCCGGCGAAGCGCCGGTGACGGGGGCCTTCGCGTACCCCTCCCCGAGCGAAAGCAGCGGATGTGAGCCAGGTCCTCCACACACCGCCCCCCGCGACCGTGACCACCCCGGCGGCCGAGACCCCGGCGCAGCTCGCCGCGCGTCACGGCCTCACCGTCAGCGGCGCCCGCCCCACGCTGCCCGCGTACGTGCGCCGGCTGTGGGAGCGGCGGCACTTCATCACCGCCTTCGCCACCGCCAAGCTCACCGCCCAGTACAGCCAGGCGAAGCTCGGCCAGGTCTGGCAGGTGGCGACCCCGCTGCTGAACGCGGCGGTGTACTACTTCATCTTCGGCATCCTGATGGGCACCAAGCACGGCGTGCCGGACTTCGTCCCGTTCCTGGTGACCGGCGTCTTCGTGTGGACGTTCACGCAGAGCTCGATCATGGCGGGCACCCGCGCGATCTCCGGCAGCCTCGGGCTCGTGCGGGCCCTGCACTTCCCGCGGGCCGCCCTGCCGGTGTCGTACTGCCTGCAACAGCTCCAGCAGCTGCTGTTCTCGATGGCCGCCCTGCTGGTGATCCTGCTCGGCTTCGGGGTGCCGGTCCGAGCCTCCTGGCTGCTCGTCGTGCCGGCGCTCGCGCTGCAGTTCGTCTTCAACGCGGGCGTGGCGATGACCGTCGCCCGGATGGGCGCGAAGACGCCCGACATCGCGCAGCTGATGCCGTTCCTGCTGCGCACCTGGATGTACGTCTCCGGTGTCATGTGGAGCATCGACCGGATGCTGCACGACCGGGACGTCCCGCACGCGGTGCTGGTCGCCCTGCAGTGCAACCCGGCCGCCGTGTACATCGACCTCATGCGGTTCGCGCTGATCGACAGCTTCCACGGGAGCCAGCTCCCGGCCCACGTGTGGGCGCTGGCGGCGGGCTGGGCGCTGGTCGCCGGTGTCGGCGGCTTCATCTACTTCTGGAAGGCTGAGGAGACCTACGGCCGTGGCTGACATCGCGACGAAGGAAACCGAACTCCCGCACGAGGCCGGAGCCGCCGCGAGCGGCGCGGCCCCCGTCCCCACCGTCATCGCCGACGGCGTCGACATCGTCTACCGGGTCAACGGCACGGGCGCCGGCCGCGGCACCGCCACCGCCGCCCTCAACCGGATGCTGCGGCGCGGGAAGAGCGAGCAGGCGGCGGGCGTGCGCAGGGTGCACGCCGTCAGGAACGTCTCCTTCACGGCGTACCGCGGCGAGGCCATCGGTCTGATCGGCACCAACGGCTCCGGCAAGTCCACGCTGCTCAAGGCCGTCGCGGGCCTGCTCCCGGTGGAGAACGGCAGGATCTACACGGACGGCCAGCCGTCCCTCCTCGGCGTCAACGCGGCCCTGATGAACGACCTCACCGGCGAGCGCAACGTGTTCCTCGGCGGCCTCGCGATGGGCATGTCCAAGGAGCAGGTGCGGGAGCGGTACCAGCAGATCGTCGACTTCTCCGGCATCAACGAGAAGGGCGACTTCATCACCCTCCCGATGCGCACGTACTCCTCCGGCATGGCGGCACGGCTGCGCTTCTCCATCGCGGCCGCCAAGGACCACGACGTCCTGATGATCGACGAGGCGCTGGCGACGGGTGACCGTTCCTTCCAGAAGCGCTCCGAGGCGCGCATCCGCGAGCTGCGCAAGCACGCGGGCACGGTCTTCCTGGTCAGCCACAACAACAAGTCGATCCGCGACACCTGCGACCGCGTGCTCTGGCTGGAACGCGGCGAGCTGCGGATGGACGGGCCCACGGCGGAGGTGCTCGGGGAGTACGAGAAGTTCACCGCGAAGTAGCGGCCCGCGGGGCAGCAGCGCGGAAGCGCACGGTCAGGCGCGCCGCCACCCGGAGAAGAACTGGTCGACGACGCTGCGCGCGGCGGTCCCCCGGTCGTACTCGCCGAAGGCGGCGACGAACCGCTCCCGCGCGGCCGCGTACTTCACGATCTGCTCGTCCAGCGAACCGAGAGCGGCGTGCAGTTCGTCCTCGGTGCGCACGACGGGACCCGGCGCCCGCTCCAGCAGGTCGAAGTAGGTGCCGCGGCCCTCGTGCACGTACTCCTCGTAGTCGTGGACGAGGAAGAACATGGGCCGGTCGAGGAGGGCGTAGTCGAACATCACGGACGAGTAGTCGGTGATCAGGGCGTCGGCGAGCGCCAGCAGCGGCGTCATGTCGTGGTGCGCCGTGACGTCGACGACCCGGCCCCGCACGGACGGCGGGAGCACGACGTGGTTGAGGTAGTGCGAGCGGACGAGGAGGACGTACCGGTCGCCGAACGCGTCGGCGAAGCGCTCCGCGTCGAAGGGCAGCTCGAACCGCTGCCGCCCGCCACCGCGCCGGCGGAACGTCGGGGCGTAGAGCAGCACCGTCCGGTCGTTTGGGATGCCCAGCTCGGCGGCGAGCGGGCCGCGTTCACGCACCCCGCCGGACGCCTCCTCACGCTGTCTGGCGTGCACGAGCGCGTCGTTGCGCGGGTAGCCGACCCGCAGCAGCGTCTTCTCCTGGAGCCGGAAGGCGCGCGCGAGGGTGCGGACGTCGTGCTCGGAGCGGATCAGGAACCGGTCGAAGCGGTCCAGGGTGCGCTGCTGCGCCTCCTGCTCGGCACGGGACCTGAGCTTCCACTCGGCGTCGTCGAACCCCATCCGCTTGAGCGCCGAGCCGTGCCAGGTCTGGAGGTACGTGGTGCCCGGCCGTTTGGTGAGCTTCAGCGGGTAGCTCTGGTTGTCGATCCAGAACTCGGCCTGTGCGAGGGCCCGGAGGTAGGGCAGCGACCAGCGGCGCAGCAGGGTCGCGTCGGCGGGGAAACCGTCCGGGCGGCCCGCGTACGACCACACCGCCTCGAACCGCAGGCCCTGGCGGCGCATCTCCTCGTAGACGGCCCGGGGGCTGTCGCTGTACTGGCGGCCCAGGTGGCTCTCGAAGACGACGAGGCCCTTCCTGACGGGCAGGCGGCTGAACACCTCGTGGTAAATCCGGAGTTTGGTGTCGCCCGAGGCGAGCTTCTTGCGAAGGGATCTGGCTCTGCGGTACCCGGACTTGGCGAGCCGGCCGGCCGGTCCGTGCACGCCCCGCAGGACGAGTGCGGCGGCCTTCTTGTCCGGCACGAGCCGGAAGGCGAGGTGACCGCGGGCGGAGACCACCGGTTCGATGCGGTCGGCGACCAGCCGGGTGAGGCGGGGCCGCACGGGCAGCGCCCCGGAGCCCAGGTCCACGTCGGCCGCCGTGAGCCGGGTCGAGGTGCGCGCCCCGTCCACGTCGAGGTGGAGCCGGACGTCCCAGACGGCGTCCACGATGCCGAGGGGCCGGACGGCACCGAGGTCGGCCGTGGTCTCCCAGGCGAGGGAGCCGCCCTCGTGCCGGAGGGTCGTCACCGGGAAGCGGTGGGTGCGCAGGCGGACGCCCTTGCGGCGGGCGTAGAACTCCAGCTCCCCGGCGAGCCGGGCGCCGGGCGGGACGACGCCGAGGGGGTTGACGATCCGCCCGGCGAGCCGGAGGGTGCGGCCGGACCGCGCGTACCCGGTCAGCGCGTTGCGCAGGAACATCCGCTCGACGGGCCGGGCGTGGCAGCCGAGTTCGGTGACGTCCAGGACGTGCCGGCCGAAGTCGTCGTCGAGGTGCTCGGCGCACCAGTACACGCGCCCGTCGCGCTCCACGAGCGAGGAGGAGATCTTGTCGCGGTTGGTGAGCGTGTCCACGGCGGGCAGCAGATTGTCCCAGTCGCTCATCCGGAGGAGGTAGGCGCAGATGGCGTGGACGGGCTCGGTCCGGTCGAAGGCGGCGCGGTCGATGGACTCCAGGTACTCCCGGGCGATCGCGGCGAACTCCTGCCGGTAGGCGGCATCCCGGAAGGGCAGGTCACGCAGGTGCAGCACGAGGTCGTGCTTGAGGAACTTGACGTCCTTGTGGAACTTCAGCTCCAGCAGGCCGCTGTCCGCCAGGAGCCGGTCGACGCGGCGGTGGATCTCCATGCGGTGGGCGAAGTTGGCGATCTCGTGGCGCCGGTTGCTGATCGACTTCACACCGGTCGGGGCCGGCTTCTCCGTGACGTGCCAGTCGTAGACCCGGTCGGGGATCAGGGTGATGCGGCGGGCGGCCACGTACGCCTGGGCGGAGAAGAGCAGGTCCTCGTAGTGGATCCCGACCGGGAAGCTGAGCCCCTCGTCGAGCAGGAACCGCCGCCGGTAGCACTTGTTCGTCGAGAGGGTGTCGTAGACCAGCAGGTCGGGCAGCTCGGAGATCGACTCCAGGGTGCGGGTGCGCTCGTACAGCCAGGGGTACCACTTGCCCTCCTTGCCCGTGCGCGAGTCGACGTGCACGCGCACGCACAGGCCGCAGACGAGGTCGGCGCCGGTGGTCTCGGCCGCCTCCAGCAGGTTGCGGCAGGCGTTGCGCTCCAGCACGTCGTCGCTGTCGAGGAAGACGACGTGCTCGCCGCGGGCCTCCTCGATGCCGCGGTTGCGCGGGGCGCCGCAGCCGCCGCTGTTCTCCGGCAGCCGGAAGACGCGGATGCGCTCGGGGTCCCCGGCGGCCATCTCCTGCGCCACCTCGTACGAACCGTCCGTGCTCCGGTCGTCGACGATGACGATCTCGATGTCGCGCAGCGTCTGGTCCAGCACGGAACGTACGGCCGTGGGGAGTCTGGCCGCGTCGTTGTAGACGATCACGATCACGGACACGGCGGGCGCACGGAGCTGATCCCTGTTCACCCCATTGATCCTAAATAGTCCCGCCGACAATGGCCCGGCGAACTGGGCCGGTGGTGCGCCGCCCGGGCCGGGCACCGGGACCGGGGCAGCCAGAAGGGGGCGCCCCGGACCGGCCGGCCCGGGGCGCCCCCTTCGACGTGCGCAGGGACTACGTGCGCAGGGACTACGTGCGCGGGGACTACGTGTGCGTGCGCAGCAGCGTCCTCATCGTCCGCATCGCCACCGACAGGTTCGCCAGGTCGAAGGAGTCCGAGCCCCGGATCTCCTCCAGCGTCGTGCGGGCCCGGCCGAGGATCGCGGCGTTCTTCTCCTCCCACGCCTTGAAGCGCTGCTCGGGGGTCGACGTGCCGTTGCCGACGGCGAGGACGTCCGCGGTGAGCGCCGAGTGGGCCGCGTACAGGTCCTCGCGGATGGAGGCACGGGCCATGGACTGCCAGCGGTCCGCGCGCGGGAGCTCGATGATGCGGTCCATGAGCTGGGTGATGCTCAGCCGGTCGGCGAGGTCGTAGTACACCTCGGCGACGGCCATCGGGTCCTTGCCCGTACGGTCGGCCACCGCGACGATGTCCAGCGTCGGGAAGGCCGAGGAGAACCCGGCCACCCGCGAGGCGAGCCCGTCCGGGACACCGGCGCCCGACAGCTCGTCGTAGATCTGCTGATACCACTCGAGGTCCGCGCCGCGCACCAGCTTCGGCAGCTCGCCCCAGACCTGCTGGACGCCCTCGCTGAAGAAGGAGATCGTCTCGGCGAGCTGCAACGGCTGCGGACGGTTGTTCAGCAGCCAGCGCGTGCCCCGCTCGACGAGCCGGCGGGAGTGCAGGCGGATACGGGTCTGCACGTCCGCGTCCACCACGTTGTCGAGCGCCTCGACCGCGTCCCACACCGCGCTCGAATCGAAGATCGCACGCGCCGCGGTCTGCGCCCGGACGATCTCCTCCAGGGAGGCGCCCGTCTCCTCGCGCAACCGGTGCAGGAAGCTGGTGCCGCCGGTGTTGACGGTGTCGTTGACCAGCACCGTCGTGACGATCTCGCGGCGCAGCGCGTGCGCGTCGATCTGCTCACGGAACCGCTCGCGCAGCGCCGTCGGGAAGTACGCGTGCGCCAGCTTCTGCAGATACGGGTCGTCGGGCAGCGAGGTGGCGAGCAGCTCGTCGGACACGGTGATCTTCGTGTACGCGAGGAGGACGGCCGTCTCGGGACCGGTGAGCCCCTGCGCGCTGTTCAGGCGCTCGCGGATCTGCCGGTCGGTGGGCAGGAACTCCAGGGCCCGGTTCAGATGGCCCTCGCGCACCAGGTGGCGGATGAACCGCTGCTGGGCGTGGAGCATGCTGCCGGACTGGGCGAGCGCGTTGGAGATGGCCGTGTTCTGCGCGTAGTTGTTGCGCAGGACCAGGTGGCCGACCTCGTCGGTCATCTCGGCGAGCAGCTTGTTGCGCTGCTTGACGGTCAGGTCGCCGTTCGCCACCACCGCGTTGAGCAGGATTTTGATGTTCACCTCGTGGTCGGAGGTGTCCACGCCCGCGCTGTTGTCGATGGCGTCGGTGTTGATCCTGCCGCCGGACTGCGCGAACTCGATCCGGCCGAGCTGGGTCAGGCCGAGGTTGCCGCCCTCGCCGACGACCTTGACCCGCAGGTCGGCGCCGTCGACGCGGATGGCGTCGTTGGCCTTGTCGCCGACGTCGGCGTGCGACTCGGCGGAGGACTTCACGTACGTGCCGATGCCGCCGTTCCACAGCAGGTCGACCGGCGCCGTGAGGATCGCCTTCATCAGGTCGGCCGGGGTCATCTTGGTGATGCCGGCCTCGATGCCGAGGGCCTCGCGGATGTGCGCGTTGACCGGGATGGCCTTGGCGGTGCGCGGGAAGACGCCGCCGCCGGCCGAGATCAGCTCGCTGTTGTAGTCGGCCCAGCTGGAGCGCGGCAGCTCGAAGAGACGGCGGCGCTCCGCGTAGGACGTGGCGGCGTCCGGCTTGGGGTCAATGAAGATGTGCCGGTGGTCGAAGGCCGCGACGAGGCAGATGTGCTCGGAGAGCAGCATGCCGTTGCCGAACACGTCGCCCGACATGTCGCCGACGCCGACCGCCGTGAAGTCCTCGGTCTGGGTGTCGTGCCGCAGCTCACGGAAGTGCCGCTTCACGGACTCCCAGGCGCCGCGGGCGGTGATGCCCATCTTCTTGTGGTCGTACCCGGCGGAGCCACCGGAGGCGAAGGCGTCGCCCAGCCAGAAGTCGTACGCCTCGGCGACCTCGTTGGCGATGTCCGAGAAGGTGGCGGTGCCCTTGTCGGCGGCGACGACGAGGTAGGTGTCCTCACCGTCGTGCCGGACCACGTCGGCCGGGGGCACGACCTCGCCGCCGACCATGTTGTCGGTGATGTCGAGCAGCGCCGAGATGAAGGTCCGGTAGCTGCGGACGCCCTCGGCCATCCAGGCGTCGCGGTCCACGGCCGGGTCCGGCAGCTGCTTGGCGACGAAGCCGCCCTTGGCGCCGACGGGCACGATGACGGTGTTCTTCACCATCTGCGCCTTGACCAGGCCGAGGATCTCGGTACGGAAGTCCTCACGCCGGTCGGACCAGCGCAGACCGCCGCGCGCGACCTTGCCGAACCTGAGGTGCACACCCTCGACGCGCGGCGAGTACACCCAGATCTCGTACGCCGGACGCGGCGCCGGAAGGTCCGGGATGGCCTGCGGGTCGAACTTCATGGAGACGTACCCGTGCGGCTCGCCCTCCTCCGTCCGCTGGAAGAAGTTGGTGCGCAGGGTCGCCTTGATGAGGTTCAGGAAGGACCGCAGGATCCGGTCCTCGTCGAGCGAGGCGACCTGGTCGAGGGCGGCGTCCAGCTCCTCCATCAGCGCGTCGGTCAGCTCGACACCGGCCCGCTGCCGCTCCGGCGACATGCGCGCCTCGAAGAGGGAGACGAGCAGCCGGGTGGTGTGGACGTTGTTGCGGAGGGTGTCCTCCATGTAGTCCTGGCTGAACGTGGAGCCGGCCTGGCGCAGGTACTTGGCGTAGGCGCGGAGCACCATCGCCTGACGCCAGTTGAGCCCGGCGCTCAGCACGAGGGCGTTGAACCCGTCGTTCTCGGCCTGGCCGGTCCAGGTGGCGGCGAAGGCCTCCTGGAACCGCTCGCGGCCGTCGTCACCGAGGTAGTCCCCGCTGCCGCTCTGCGACTTGGGCAGGCGCAGTCCGAAGTCGTAGATCCACGCGTTCGTGCGGTCCGAGCAGCGCAGCTCGTAGGGGCGCTCGTCGGTGACCTCGACGCCCATGCGGTTCAGCGCCGGGAGCACGGCGGAGAGCGAGACCTGCTCGCCGGTGCGGTAGATCTTGAAGCGACGCTCGCCGGGGGCGGCGCCCACCGGTTCGTACAGGCTGAGCGCGAAGTCCTTGGGCTGGTCGCGCTGCTCACGGGCGAGCTGCTGGAGGTGGACCAGGTCGGCGACGGCGGCGCGCGGGGTGTGGTCGGCCTTGTAGCCCTCGGGGAAGGCGTTGCCGTACCGGCGCAGCAGTTCGGCGGCGCGCTCCTCGCCGCACTCGGCGGTCAGCGCCTCCGCGAAGCCGTCGGCCCAGGAGCGGGCGGCGTCGACGAGCCGCGCCTCGATGCGCTCCTTGTCGCTGTCGGACAGCTGGGGCAGCTCGGTGCCCTGCGGGACCCTGACCACGAAGTGCAGGCGGGAGAGGATCGACTCGGTGTTCCAGGCGGTGAAGTCGACGCTGATGCCGCCGAGTTCCTCCTTGAGGATGTCGATGATCCGCAGCCGGACGCCGGTGGTGTAGCGGTCGCGCGGCAGGTAGACGAGCGCGGAGTAGTAACGGCCGTACTCGTCCTGGCGCAGGTAGAGCCGCAGCCGGCGCCGCTCCTGGAGGTAGAGGACGCTGGTGGCGATGGCCCGCAGCTCGTCGACCGGGGTCTGGAACAGCTCGTCGCGCGGGTACGTCTCCAGGATCTGGAGCAGGTCGCGTCCGTCGTGGCTGTTGGGCGAGAAGCCGGCGCCCCTGAGAACCTCCTCGACCTTGCGGCGGATGACGGGCACCCGGCGGACGGACTCGGTGTACGCGGCGGAGGAGAAGAGGCCGAGGAAGCGCCGCTCACCGACGACGTTCCCGTTCGCGTCGAACTTCTTGACGCCGACGTAGTCGAGGTACGAGGGCCGGTGCACGGTGGCCCGGCTGTTGGCCTTGGTCAGCACGAGCAGCTTGTGCTCGCGGGCCTTGGCGCGGGCGTCGGCGGGCAGCCGCTCGAAGGACGGGCTGACGGGGTGGCTCTCGTCGTCGCCGTGCTGCGGGTCGGAGCGCAGGATGCCGAGGCCGGTGCCGGGCACGGCGGCCAGGGAGTCGTCGTCCCGCAGCTGGTACTCGCGGTAGCCGAGGAAGGTGAAGTGGTCGTCGGCGAGCCAGCGCAGCAGCTCCCGGGCCTCCTCCACCTCCTGGTCGCGCAGGTCGTCGGCGGTCGGTTCCCTGGGCAGCTCGTCGGCGATGCGCAGCGCCGAGTCGCGCATCTTCTCCCAGTCCTCGACCGACTCGCGCACGTCGGACAGGACGCGCAGCAGGTCGGCGGTGATCTGCTTCAGGTCGGCACGGTCGGTCTCGCGGTCGATCTCGACGTGGATCCAGGACTCGACGAACGCGTCGTGGGGGAGCTCGGCGCCCGGCCGTTCCGGCAGCACCTCGATCAGCCTGCCGGTCAGATCGCGCCGTACGACGAACTGCGGGTGGATGACGACGTGGATACCGCGTCCCTGCCGCGACAGCTCGTTGGTCACGGAGTCGACGAGGAAGGGCATGTCGTCGGTGACGACCTCGACGACCGAGTGGGTGCAGGTCCAGCCGTTCTCCTCCACGGTCGGCGTGTGGACCCGTACGTTGGCCGTGCCCTGCGGGCGGTTCTCCGCCAGCCGGTAGTGCGAGAAGGCGGCTCCGAAGATGTCGACCGGGTCGCGGTCGGTGAGGTCCTCCGGGGCGGTGTGCAGGTAGTAGCGCTGGAGGAACGCGAGCACGGTGTCCCGGTCGGGGGTGCCCTCGCCCGTCGTCCCGGTCGGTAGGTGCTCCCCGACCGGGCTGTTCTCAGCTACCCGGGCGGCCCGTTCGAGCAGCTCGGCCTTTGCTTCGTCCAGCTTGGTCTGCATTGTCCTCTGGCTCCTGTCGCGCGCCGTTGCGTGACGTTGAAGGAAGTTCGGTTTCTTCTTTGACGTGACGCCGAGACGCGGGGTGTCCGGTCTGTTCCGACGCTATGCCGCATGAAGACACGGGCGAGGGATTATCGTCCAATTCCGGCGCCCCCGCCGACTGTGACGCTGCTCTCGGCAGCGCCGGTACACCACGGGTACCGAGGGCACGGGAGGCGCTGGGCGCCATCGGCGTTCCGGCGGTCAGTGCCGCCGGGGCCCGCCCGACCCGCCCGCGAGGACCAGCGAGCGCCGCCCGGACACGGATGTCGTCCGTGCTCTCCGGGCGCAGGGCAGGGGCGACGACGCCCCCGCGAGATATCGCGCTGATCACGCCACCAGGCTATCGCCCCGCCCCGGGGCCTAGTCATGAGCCGTATGTGTACAAAAGCAGGGGTCGAACTTTGACACTCTGCACAGGGACGAAAGTCGTGGATGTGCGCATGCGGTCCCCGGGGAGGGGGCGGGTCCGGGCCTCGGGGTGCGGGTGCGGACCCCGCGAGGGGCGGGTGCGCTCCGTGGGAGGGGCGGGTGCGGACCCCGCGAGGGAGCACATGCGGTCCGAGGCAGGGAGCACATGCGGTCCGTGGGCGGGGACGGGTGCCCGCGCCGGTGCGGGGCCAGGCACGGGCGCGGGCACCCGTCGGGCCCGCGCACCGAGGGGTCGCCACGATGTCACCCCACGTCAAGCCGCCAGCCGCTGGGCCTCCTCGACCGCCTCCGCCAGCGTGTCCACCACCGGCACGCCCACCACTTCGAGGCTGGCCCGGCTGTGGGAACCGCCGGTGTAGAGGACCGCCTTCGCTCCGACGTGCAGGGCGGCGAACGCGTCGTCGGCGGCGTCCCCGATCACCACCGTGCGCGCGGGGTCCACCCCCGCGAGCGCCCCGATGTGCCGCACCATGTGTTCGGCCTTGCTCCCGCCGGACGGCCCGGTCCGCCCGTCGACCCGGAGGAAGTGCGGCTCGATGCCGAAGCCACGCACCAGCGGGACCAGCTCCTCGTGCCCGTACATGCTGAGGATGGACTGGCTGCGGCCCGTGGACCGCCAGCCCGCGAGCAGGTCCGGCACCCCTTCGGTGAGCGCGCACGCCGTCCGGTGCTGCGCGTAGTACCGGTGGAAGACCTCGTCCATGACCAGCCACTCGGCGTCGGTCGGCAGCCGGCCCATCAGCCGCTCGTAGAACTTCGGCACCGGTACGCAGTACAGCGACCGGTAGCGCTCGATGGTGATCGGCGGGATCCCCAGCTCGGCGAACGCGGCGTTCGTCGCTGCGATGATCGCGGCGTTGTCGTGGAACAGCGTCCCGTTCCAGTCCCACACGATGTGCGCTGCTTCGTGCTTCCCCATGGACCGAAAATACCCAACCCCGCCGACAGCCGACCGCGCGCGGTCCAACTCCGCCCGCGACCTCGTCAGTCGCCGAGTCCCACAAGGCCCGGGATCTCCTGTGTCGCGTACCAGAGCAGCTCGTGGTCCTCGGCGCCGTCGACGGTGAACCGGGCGTCGTCGTCCCCGAGATCCGCCGCGCCCAGCGCCTCGGCGGCGGCGACGACGTCCGCCTGCGCCTCGTCCGAGTCGACGTGCACCGCGGCCGCGTCGGCGAGCCGGACGGGTCCCGCGACCCGCACCTCGCCGAGCGCCGACGCGTCGAGCCCCCGGTCGGGGTCGGCCTGCGCGGCACCGTCGGCCACGTCGACCGCGACGACGACCCGTCGGCGGGGAGCTGCCGGGTCGACCGCGATCAAGCGCAGCGAGGCGAGCGCGGCCCGGTTCAGCGCCGCGTACTCCAGCTCCTCAATGTCGTCCGAGACGTACCACTCGCGCAACGCGGGCGTGACGGCGTACGCGACGAGCGGTCCCGCCCCCAGCTCTCCCGTCTTGTACGCCTCGGCGAGACCGGAGAGGGTCAGGGGGACGTAGACGCGCATGGCTGGCCGCTTTCGTAGTCGGAGGGCCCCCGGCGAGGGCGGTTTCCCGCACCTTCGGGAGGGCCTTCAGGATACGTGCGGGCGTCCCCTTTCGGGTTCCGGCCCGTACGCCGCCCGACGTCCACCCCGGTCCCGGATTTCACCCGGTGCACCCCTGCCGCGCCTTGCCCCGGCGCCCGGCCGCTCACACTGATAGGTGAACCCGCCTGCCCGCTCCGGCGCGCGCCACGGTCCTTGCCGTCGTCCCGTACCGCCCCGTACAAGATCCCCACCAGCAAGTTACCGCCCGGTATTCATCGGGCTCCGGCAGACGGGGACGGCACATGACCAGGAACGGGGACGGCGCATGAACAAGGTGATGACCAGGGCAGGGCGCAGTCCGGGCGGCCGCCCGCCGGTCCGCCACGACACGCGCCGGCCGGGCGGCACCCCGCCCCGTGCCCCGGGCGGCGGCGCACCGCGCTCCCAGCCCCGGGGCAACCGCCCGCCGTCCCCGGCCCCCGTCCGCACGGCCCCGACGCAGGCGGTCCCCACGCCGACGGCCCCGGCGTCGGCGGCCCCCACGGCAGCGGTCCCCTCCACGACGGCGCCGGCCTCCCCGGGGCACACCGGCTCCCCCGGAATGACGCCTGGCCCCGCTCCCCGGTCCCGCCCGACGGACGTCTTCGCCGAGCGCCTCCTCGCCGTGCTGAGCGGCGGGCGTCCCGTCCACTCCATGCTGCGCCACACCGCGGGCCGCGCCTACGACGAGCTGGCATGGCTGGCCGAGCACAACCCGCTGCGCACCCGCGGGGCGCGTCCCGTCGTCCGCGACATCGGGTACTACGTCCCGCGCGCCGGTGCCGTCGAGGTCTTCGCGCGGATCGGCGCGGGCGAGCGGCTGCGCGCCATGGCCTTCCGCCTGGAACGGGGCCCCGACCTGCGCTGGCGCTGCACGGCTGTGGAACTGGGCGGCCCCCGCATGCCCCGCCCGGACGACGACTGAGGGCCGCACGACGACTGAGGGCGGCCGCACCACGGCCGAACCGAGGGCCGCCGCACCACGGCCGAGGGCCGGGCACTCAAGGTGCCCGGCCCTCGAAGACCACTCCCGCCCGCCCGCGGCGACTCGACCGCCGTTTCACGCGGCGCCCGCGTGGGCGGCGCCCACCGCTCACAGTGGTGCGTGCCCGCGTCGCGGGGCACCCACCGCTCACAGTGGTGCGTGCCTGCGTCGCGCGGCGCCCGCTGCCGACGGCGGACTGCTGACGGCGCCTACTTCTTGCGGCGCCGCCCGCCCTTCTGCTGCTGCTTGCGGCGCTCGGCGCGCGTGAGGCCGTCCGCCTCGGAGCGCACCGGCTCGTCGTCGACGAAGTCGCCCTCGACGATGCCGCCCTCGCCGTCCACGGTGGGTGCGGAGAAGTGCAGCCGGTCCGGCCGCTGCGGCGCTTCGAGCCCCTTGGCGCGGATCTCGGGACGCGCGCCCGCGGGGACGGCGTCCTCCTTGCGCAGCGACGGCGCGGCATCCTGGACCGGGACCTCCTCGACCTGCTGCTCGACCTGGACCTCCAGGTTGAACAGGTAGCCGACGGACTCCTCCTTGATGCCGTCCATCATGGCGTTGAACATGTCGAAGCCCTCGCGCTGGTACTCGACCAGCGGGTCCTTCTGCGCCATGGCCCGCAGGCCGATGCCCTCCTGGAGGTAGTCCATCTCGTAGAGGTGCTCGCGCCACTTGCGGTCGAGGACCGAAAGCACGACCCGGCGCTCCAGCTCACGCATGATCTCGGAGCCGAGCTGCTCCTCGCGGGCCGCGTACTGCTCGTGGATGTCGTCCTTGATGGACTCGGAGATGAACTCGGCGGTGAGGCCGGCCCGGTCGCCTGCCGCGTCCTCCAGCTCGTCGACGGTGACCTTCACCGGGTAGAGCTGCCTGAAGGCACCCCACAGCCGGTCCAGGTCCCACTCCTCGGCGAAGCCCTCGGCGGTCTCGGCCGCGATGTACGCGTCGATCGTGTCGTCCATGAAGTGCTGGATCTGCTCCTGCAGGTCCTCGCCCTCCAGGACGCGGCGGCGCTCACCGTAGATGACCTCGCGCTGGCGGTTGAGGACCTCGTCGTACTTCAGGACGTTCTTGCGGGTCTCGAAGTTCTGCTGCTCGACCTGCGACTGGGCGGAGGCGATGGCGCGGGTGACCATCTTGTTCTCGATCGGCACGTCGTCGGGGACGTTCGCCATCGACATGACGCGCTCGACCATCTGGGCCTTGAACAGGCGCATCAGGTCGTCGCCGAGGGAGAGGTAGAAGCGGGACTCGCCGGGGTCTCCCTGACGGCCGGAACGACCGCGCAGCTGGTTGTCGATACGACGCGACTCGTGTCGCTCGGTGCCCAGCACGTACAGCCCGCCGAGATCCTTGACCTCCTCGAACTCCGCCTTCACGGCCTTCTCGGCCCGCTCCAGGGCGGCGGGCAGCGCGGCGGCCCACTCCTCGATGTGCTCCTCGGGGTCGAGGCCGCGCTGGCGCAGCTCGGCCTCGGCGAGGTCGTCGGGGTTGCCGCCGAGCTTGATGTCCGTACCGCGTCCGGCCATGTTCGTGGCGACGGTCACGGCGCCCTTGCGGCCGGCCTGGGCGATGATCGGCGCCTCACGGTCGTGCTGCTTGGCGTTCAGCACCTCGTGCTGGATGCCCCGCTTGCTGAGCTGCTGCGAGAGGTACTCGGACTTCTCGACCGACGTCGTACCGACGAGGATCGGCTGGCCCTTCTCGTGCTTCTCGGCGATGTCGTCGACGACCGCGTCGAACTTGGCCACCTCGGTGCGGTAGATCAGGTCGGACTGGTCCTTGCGGACCATCGGCCTGTTCGTCGGGATCGGGACGACACCGAGCTTGTAGATCTGGTGGAACTCGGCGGCCTCGGTCATCGCCGTACCGGTCATGCCGGAGAGCTTGCCGTAGAGGCGGAAGAAGTTCTGCAGGGTGATCGTGGCGAGGGTCTGGTTCTCGTCCTTGATGTCCACCCCTTCCTTCGCCTCGATCGCCTGGTGCATGCCCTCGTTGTAGCGGCGGCCGGCGAGGATACGGCCGGTGTGCTCGTCGACGATCATGACTTCGCCGTCGATGACGACGTAGTCCTTGTCCTTCTTGAAGAGCTCCTTGGCCTTGATGGCGTTGTTCAGGTAGCCCACCAGCGGGGTGTTCACCGACTCGTACAGGTTGTCGATGCCCAGCCAGTCCTCGACCTTGGAGACACCGGGCTCGTGGATCGCGACGGTGCGCTTCTTCTCGTCGACCTCGTAGTCGCCGGTCTCCTCGATGCCCTTGAGCGGGTTGCCCGGCTCGCCCCTCTTGAGGCGCGTGACCAACTTGGCGAAGTCGCCGTACCACTTGGTGGCCTGGTCGGCGGGGCCCGAGATGATCAGCGGGGTGCGCGCCTCGTCGACGAGGATGGAGTCGACCTCGTCGACGATGGCGAAGTTGTGGCCGCGCTGGACGAGCTCGTCCTGGGACCAGGCCATGTTGTCGCGCAGGTAGTCGAAACCGAACTCGTTGTTCGTGCCGTACGTGATGTCGCACGCGTACTGCTCGCGGCGCTGGGCCGGCGTCATGTTGGCGAGGATGCAGCCGACGTCCAGGCCCAGGAACTTGTGGACGCGGCCCATCATCTCGGAGTCGCGCTCGGCCAGGTAGTCGTTGACCGTGATGAGGTGGACGCCCTTCCCGGAAAGGGCGTTCAGGTACGCGGGCAGCGTGCCGACCAGGGTCTTGCCCTCACCGGTCTTCATCTCGGCGACATAGCCGAGGTGAAGCGCGGCACCACCCATCATCTGCACGTCGTAGTGACGCTGGCCGAGGACGCGCTTGGCGGCCTCGCGGACGGTGGCGAACGCCTCGGGAAGCAGGTCGTCGAGGCTCTCGCCGTCGGCGTACCGCTGCTTGTACTCATCGGTGAGGGCCCGCAGCTCGGCGTCGGAGAGGTTGACGAAGTCCTCTTCGATGGAGTTGACCTGGTCCGCGATGCGGTGCAGCTTGCGCAGGATCTTGCCTTCGCCTGCACGCATGATCTTCGAGAGGACGGACACGGGGGTTGGTCTCCTTGCCGGTCGGGCCTGGGACGGTCGGTTTTCCCTTGATGCAACTGAGCAACGGCCATCGTATGCGAGGACCCCGCCACGCCGGGAGGTCTGCTCTCGTGACAGCTACCAGGACAACGGACGAGGGCCGCGGATGGTGCCGCGTCAAGTCACGAAATGAACCAGACGTGGCCGCACGCTCACGCACAGTCCGCACCTTCCGGTCCCGTGCCGACCGGGCGCCCCCGGCGCCGCGCCCGGCCGCCCCCGGCCCCCCCCCCGGCCGGGCCCCAGCCGGGCCTCGGAGCCCATCTCCCCGGCACACATTCGGCCAGCCGCCGCCGAAAGGAATGGCGCCCCCGCACGCGCCCGAGCAGAATCGGCCGATGGAACCCGTCACGCTGACCACCCACCGTCTTCTTCTGCGCGCAGTGGGCCCGCACGACACCGACCCCGTGTACGCGGCCGTGCAGGACGCCGACATCCAGCGCTGGACGACGATCCCCTCGCCGTATCTCCGTGAGCACGCCGAGGCGTTCGTCGCACAGATCTCCCCGGACGGGTGGACGCACGGTTCGATGTTCACCTTCGGCGTCTTCCTCCCCGCCGGCGACCTCGCCGGCATGCTCAGCCTCACGATGCGCTCGCCGGGAGTGGCCGAGGTCGGCTTCTGGACCGCCAAGGAGCACCGGGGCAACGGGTACATCACCGAGGCCGTCCTCGCCGCGTCCCGCTGGGCCTTCACCAAGGGGGCGGTCGACCGCGTGGAGTGGCGCGCCGAGGTCGGCAACGCCGGCTCCCGCGCGGTGGCCGAACGGGCCGGCTTCACCATGGAGGGCACCCTCCGGTCGGCCATCAGCAACAAGGGCGTACGCCGCGACTGCTGGGTGGCGTCCCTGCTCCCCTCCGACCTCGGCCTGCCCTCCACGGCGCCGTACCTGCCCGGCCCGTCGTAACCACCGCGACCGGCGCGGCAGGTCCTCCCGGCGCCCGGCCGAATGTCAGTGGCACCGCCTACCGTGTGGGGCATGACGAGTCTTCCGCGTCCCGCCGCCGCACTCTCCGCCGACGAGGCCCGCCGGATCGCCCTGCGCGCCCAGGGTTTCCTCGGCGCCCCCGACCGCAGGGGCGGCGTGCGGGGCGTCCTGCGGCACCTGGGCGCGGTCCAGCTCGACACGATCTCGGTCCTGGCCCGCTCCCACGAACTCGTCCCGTACGCCCGCCTGGGAGCCGTCGGCCGCAGGACCGTGGACGCGGCCTACTGGACAGACACGCACGCCTTCGAGTACTGGTCCCACGCGGCCTGCATCCTGCCCATCGAGGAGTGGCCGCACTTCGCCTTCCGCCGCCGCGCCTACCGCGCCCGCCCGCACTGGAACCACGCGCTCCCGGACGGCACCTACGACCAGGTCATCAAGCAGCTGCGTACCGAAGGGCCGCTCACGGCGACCGAGTTGGGCGGCGCGAAGAAGACCAGCGAGTGGTGGGACTGGTCGGGCACGAAGGTCGCCGTGGAGCGCGCGCTGATGCACGGCGAGGTGGTGTGCACCGAGCGCCGCGGCTGGAAGCGGGTGTACGACCTCGCCGAGCGTGCCGTCCCCGAGGCCCTGCTCCACGACGAGCTGGACGACGCCGAGTGCCTGCGCCGCCTCGTCCGCCTGGCCGGGCGCTCCCTGGGCGTCGGCACGCGCGCGGACATCGCCGACTACCACCGCCTGAAGGGCGAGCAGGTCGACGCGGTGATAGCGGATTCGGGCCTGGTGCCGGTGACGGTGGAGGGCTGGGGCAAGCCGGCCTGGGCGGATCCGGCGGCCCTGGAGACGACCCCGCGGGGTCGGCACCGTACGACACTGCTGTCCCCGTTCGACTCCCTCATCTGGGAGCGGGCCCGCACGGAGCGGATCTTCGGCTTCACCCACCGCCTGGAGGCGTACGTCCCCAAGCCCAAGCGGGTGTACGGCTATTTCGCGATGCCGGTGCTGGCAGGTGGCCGTCTCGTCGGCCGCGTGGACCCCGCCCGCGAGGGCGGCACCCTCGTCGCCAAGCACGTGACACTGGACGGTCCGAAGGCCGTGCCGGCCGTCGCGCAGGCTCTGGTGGAGGCCGCGAGCTGGGTGGACTGCACGGACGTGCGCGTGGAGCGGGTCGACGCGCCGGAGCTGCGCGCTCCGCTCACGGCGGAGCTGGCACGGGCAGTCGCCTGAGCACCCCGCCCGGGCTCGGCACGGGCGGTCACCTGAGCACGCGGCCCGGGCTCGGCACCTCTGGGCCGGAAGGCTCTCGGCTCAGCGGATTTCGAGGATCTTCTCGCGCATCGCGTACACGACCGCTTCCATCCTGGAGTGCAGCTGAAGCTTCTCCAGGATGTTGCGCACGTGGTTCTTCACGGTGTTCTCGGAGATGAACAACTGCTTGGCGATGTCCCGGTTGTTCATGCCGGTGGCAACCAGCTTGAGGACCTCGAGCTCGCGGTCCGTGAGCCGGGGGGCGGGCACCAGGCGCCGCTCGTCCGTCCGCTGGATCATCGACTTGAACTCGGTGAGCAGCTTCGACGCCATGGACGGGCTGATCTGCGACTGTCCGTCGGCGACCGCGCGAATGGCGGTCGCCACCTCGTCCGTGGAGATCTCCTTGAGGAGATAGCCGGTGGCCCCGGCCTTGATCGCGTCGTAGAGGTCGGCCTCCTCGTCGCTGATCGTCAGCATGATGATCTTCGCGCTGGGGGCCACCTCCTTGATGGAGGTGCACGCCTCGATGCCGCCGCGCTTGGGCATCCGGACGTCCATCAGCACGATGTCGGGCAGCAGGTCGGCGGCCTTGTCGACCGCCTCGGCCCCGTCACCGGCCTCGCCGACGACCTGGATGTCCTCCTCGGCCGCGAGCACGATCTCCAGACCGCGGCGGAAAAGGGCGTGATCGTCCACGACGAGAACCCGGATGGGCTCCTTGCGCGAAGGACCCGCGTCCGGGCCCATGCCGACGACGCCGTCGTCGGCGCCCCCGTCACGCATCGGTCCGAAGCTGTCCGGCATCGTTCCTCCCCCTGAAGGCCGTGGCCTGCATTCCTGTGCCATCGCCAACCCAAGGCTACGGCCCACGGGTTGAGCCGGTGCGGCCATGATTCCATGCCCGGACGGCACTGCGGTGACAGAGCGGGGCGTAAGTGGTCGCACACCGGTGCCCCTGGGGGCGCACGCGCTCACCAGGGGCACCGGTCGGCCCGTCACCGCAAGGGGTCAGCCGCCGAGCACACCACCCGGCGCGGCCGACTCGGCCTGGGCGACCATCGGGTCCGTGTTCAGGTGGATGACGCCGTAGTCGTACGCGTGCCGCCGGTAGACGACACTCGGCTCCTTCGTCTCGGAGTCGACGAACAAGTAGAAGTCGTGTCCGACCAGCTCCATCTCGTAGAGCGCCTGATCGAGCGTCATCGGGGCGGCCACATGGGTCTTCTCGCGGACGACGAGGGGGCCTTCGCCCACGACCTCGAGCGAGCCGATCTTCTTGGTGGGCACGGCGTCCGACGGCTCGTCATGGACGATGCTGCCGTCGACGTTCAGCGTCGCCGCGTCCGGCACCGCGTCGGCGACCTCGGCCGCCGGGATCCGGCCGGCGCCACGGCGCGTGTGGCGCTTGTCGTGCTCCTTGCGCAGCCGGGCCTCCAGCTTGTCCGCCGCCAGGTCGAGAGCCGCATACGGATCGCTTGCCGCTGCCTCCGCCCGAATGACCGGACCGCGCGAGCGGAGTGTGATCTCCACTCGGTCACATCGGTCTGCCTGTCGAGGATTGGGCTCCTTGGACACCTCCACGTCGAGGCTGATCACCTTGCCGTCGAGCTTCTGGATCTTCTCCAGCTTCAGCTTCTCGGCCACGTGCTTGCGGAACCGCTCGGGCACCTCGGTCTTGCGGCCCTTGACGACGATGTCCACGCAGAACTCCGTTCCCGGATCGCTCCGCACGTCGGCGGAGCATCTCCCTCTTGCACCAGACTCCGGTAAGTCCCGGAACCTCGGACTCGGTGACTGTCACCTCCTCCTCCCCCGCGGACAAGATCTCCACCCCACCGGTGCGGGTGATTGAGGAGAAACCCGCGACACGGCATTCGGATCCGCGAGGTGCGGCCTGCGCCTTTGCCTCACAACCGAACATATCTCGCCCGGACGGATGTCGTCACCCTCTACTGCGGTACACCTCCGTTCAGGTGAAGTACCCGTCTCATTACCTGCAACGATGCAACTTCCTGCTCAGTTCCGGTTGATTCCGAAAGCGTCCGGTGAGGCCGCGACCACCGCTGCACGGATCCCGCTTCGGCCGAGATCCGTGCCCGCCGCGCCCGGCCGGGTCCTGGTTCGATTTTCCCTCTCATCGGCCGTCACCGCCCTTTCGTCGATCATCCGCACTTCCGCTCGTGCCCATGTTCGCGAGACGTACGCACGTGTGTCCGCAGGCTGTGCCGCGCACGCCTCCCGGACCGCCCGCGCCGCCTCCGCCAGCGAGGCGCCGGTGGTCATCAGGTCGTCGACCAGGACCACCCGCCCGGCACCGGCCAGCAGTCGGCGTCCCGCGGCGGCCACCTCCAGGGCACCCGCGAGATTGTCCAGCCGCTGCCGGGAGTTGAGTCCCGACTGGTCGGCGACCGGGCGGCGCTGGCGCAGGACGCCGAGCACCCGGGCCGCCGTCCCGCCGCGCCGCAGCTCCCCCGCCGCCGCGAGCGCGATCCGCCGCGCGGGATCGTGCCCCCGGGCCCGCACCGCCCTGCGCGCGGACGGCACGGGAACGAGCAGCACGGGCTCTGGGACAGCCCCGGCGCACCCGGGGGGCACCGGTGCCCGCCGGCCCGCCGGAAGGCCGCCCGGCCCGCTCACAGGCCCGGCAGCACCCACCTCATGCGTGCGCTCCCCCAGCCCCGCCCGCACGGCTCCCGCCAGAGCCGCCCCCAGCGGGCCCGCGAGAGCCAGCGCGCCCCGTTCCTTGTGGGCGAGGAGCACCGCCCGCACCTCGTCCTCGTAGGGAGCCGCCGCGTGCACCACGGGCAGCCCCGCCGGCTCCGGCACCGGTCGCACCCGGCACGGCACGGTGTCGCAGAGAACCGCACGGCACTCGGGACAGAGCACCGTACGAAGTCGTCCGCAGCCTCCGCACTCGGCCGGCAGCACCAGGTCGGTGAGGTCCTGCCACCACCCCCGCATGGCCACCACTGTGCCAACGCCCGGGCCGGCCTGCCACCCCTGTGGACAACTCCCTGTGGACAACGTCCCACGTCCGTCCACAGGCGTCACCCGTGCGGTGCCCGCCCACGGGAACAAGGCGCTTGAGGCCGGGCCCCGACCGCCCGCACCGCGCCCCGGAGAAAGCCTCCCGGCTACCCGGGATAGATGGGCGCCGTCCCCTCCTTGACCACCTTCTGCCACTGCGAGGCCGCCGACAGGCGCACGATCCCGTCCACCGAGTACGCCACCAGCGGCAGCCGCTCGTCCTCGGACGCGGCGATCTCCTTCACGCCGGTGAGCGCCGACGGGGGCGTACGCAGCGGAGTGGAACCGTCGACCCGGACGTACTGCATCTGCTGCACACCGCCCGACTCGCGGCCGACCACGACCAGTTGGCTGTCCGCGGCCCACGACATGGCCGTGACCTCCTCCAGCTGCGGGCTCGCGGAGCGCAGTTCGAGGATGGAGACACCGGGCCGCCCACCGCTCCCGCTCTCGCGCTCGATCCGCCCGATCTGCAGGGACGTCCTGCCGTCCTTCTCCACGATCAGGGCGATCCGCACCCCGTCGGCGGCCACCCGCACCGCCTTGATACGGCCGTCGAGCTGCGGCGTCCTGACCGTGACCGGGTCGCCCGCGCCCTTCTCCAGCAGCAGCAGCCGGGAGTCCTCCGGGTCGCGGTCGGCCACCCACAGGTCACCCGAACCGTCCCAGCTGGGCCTCGTCAGCCGCTCGTCCTCGGTCTTGCCCCGGCTGCGCAGCACTGCCTGGCCGAGCGAGCTGCCCGACACCAGCGACCCCACGTAGAGCGAACGCCCGTCGAGGGAGACCCCGGCCGCGCTGTCCTCGCCGCGCGAGACCGCGGCGGTACGCAGCGCCTTGCCGCCCTCGCCCAGCGCCCCGGGCACCGGCTCGGGATCCTTGCCGCTGCCGGTGGCCAGCAGCCGCACCAGCCGCTGCTTCTCGTCGATGAAGTACTGGTACTCCGGCGGCTTTCCCGCGCCGTGCGAGGCGACGGTCCCCGACCTGTCCTCGCCGAGCACGCACAGCTGCGAGCCGTCGGAGCGCTCGAGCTTCACCTCCTCCACCCCGGTGGGTGTCAGATCCTTGAGCGTGAAGAGGAGTTGGGCCGCCATCTTGGTGCACTGGGACTGCCCGACGTGGTCCGCCTTCGCGTTCAGCGGCACCGTGAGCCTGTTCTGGTCGTCGGGTGCAAGCGAACCGACGCCGCTCCTGAGAGCCGTGCGCGAGGGGAAGCTCGACCTCACCACCGGATCAAGCCAGCGTGTGGGCCCCCTCAGGAGTGCCCGGACCGTCTCGGTCATCGGGTCGACCTCCTTGCGCACGTAGATCGGGTCGGCGACGGCACCCGGCCGCCCGCCCGAGCCGGTGGGCACGGTCGAGGCGAAGTAGTACTTGTTCACGGACAGGTAGTTGCGCTGGAAGTCGGACTTGCCCATCAGCACGCCCTGCGGCAGCCCGTCGATGCGCCACTGCCTGTCCTTCTGCTGCGTGAGGTACACCGACTTCTTGTACGCGCCGCCGTCGGGCGCGTACGCGTGCTGCGCGTCCACGGTGGCGACCTTGAGACCGGACAGCGTGTAGACGTAGTCGTCGCCGCTCTCCCGGTCCCCGTGCTGCGGCACGGTGTTCGGCCCGTCCGCGAGCACGGTCGTGGACTCGTACGGCTTCCACTTCCGCCGGGCGCCCTCGGTCAGGTACTTCCGCGCGGTCTCGTACTGCGGGTCGTCACTGGTCAGCGCCTCCAGGAAGCCCTGCACGATCTCCTCGGGCCGGGCGTCCTCCCGCGGCGGCATCGCGAACACCCGCACCTGCGCGTCCTGGCGCGGCGTGGACTCCACGTCGCGCAGATCCCCGCCGTCCGGCATCGAGGCGCACCCCGCGAGCAGTACGGCACCACAGCCGACGTACACGCCGAGGCGCACCGGGCGCCGGCGGCCTCCCCCCTCAGCGCCCACGAAATGCCTTCCCTTCCTTGACCTCGTCCGTCCTGCCGCCCCCGTCGGACGGCCGCTGCGCGCCGTCCCCGGGCGCCGCCGCGGGCGGCGGACCATCCTGCCGCCGGGCGTGCTGGGCGGGCCGCGGCACCACGCGTGCCCCGCTGCCGGGCAGCGCCGTAGGGTCGGCCGTGGGGGGCGCGCCGGCCGGCCGGGCCGCCATGGAAGCCCGCGCCGCCGCGTGCTCGCCGGACGGCTGGACGGGGACCGTGGCGAGCTTGCCACCGCCGGCGTGCGGCAGACCGGCGTCGTGGAGTCCCCGGTTGCGCCGGGAGTCCTTGGGTTCCAGGGGTATCGGCGATCCCCTCAGCGGTTCGTCCGCCGTCCGCGGCAGCGTCAGCCGGAACTGCGAACCGCCGCCCGGCTCGCCCCACGCCTGGAGCCAGCCGCCGTGCAGCCGCGCGTCCTCCAGGGCGATGGACAGGCCGAGCCCGGTACCGCCGGTGGTCCGCGCGCGTGCCGGGTCGGCCCGCCAGAAACGGCTGAAGACGCGGGTCGCCTCACCGGGCTTGAGGCCCACGCCGTAGTCACGGACCGCGATGGCGACCGCCCCGCCCGCCGCGGCGAGCCTGACCACCACGTCCTTGCCGTCGCCGTGCTCAACGGCGTTGACGACGAGATTGCGCAGCACCCGCTCCACGCGCCGGGCGTCCGCCTCGGCGACCACGGGCTGCTGGTCGCCGACGACGCGTATGCGCGTGCCCTTCCGCTCGGCGAGCGGCTCGGCGCCGCTGATGACTCTGCGGACGACTTCCCGCAGGTCTATCGGCTCGGCCTCCAGGGCCGCCGCCCCCGCGTCGAAGCGGCTGATCTCCAGCAGATCCGCCAGGAGCGTCTCGAAGCGGTCCAGCTGGTCGGCGAGCAGCTCGGCCGACCTGGCGGTCATCGGATCGAAGTCCACACGCGCGTCGTGGATGACGTCGGCCGCCATCCGCACGGTCGTCAGCGGCGTACGCAGCTCGTGCGACACGTCGGACACGAACCGCCGCTGCATCCGGGACAGGTCCTCCAGCTGCTGGATCTTCAGCTGCAGGCTCTGCGCCATCTTGTTGAACGCCTCGCCGAGCCGGGCGATGTCGTCCTCGCCGGTGACCTTCATCCGCTCCTGCAGGCGGCCGGCGGAGAGCCGCTCGGCGATGCCGGCCGCCATCCGTACCGGCGTGACCACCTGGCGCACCACGAGCCAGGCGATGGCCCCGAGCAGCACCACGACGAACAGCCCGGCCGTCGCGAGCGTCCCCTTGACCAGGCTCAGCGACTTCTCCTCCTGCGTCAGCGGGAAGAGGTAGTACAGCTGGTACGGGTTGCCCTTGGGGTCGTTGACCTGCTTGCCGATGACCAGCGCGGGCTGGGACTCCTTCTCGTCCGTGTAGACGACACGGGTGTAGCTCTGGGCGGCGGCCATGCTGGTGTCGACGCGGCGCCGCAGGTCCTCGGGCACACTGGCCGCCGGGTCGACGTTGCCGGAGGAACGCGGGCCGCGCCCGCCGCTCTCGTCGCCGACCGGCGCGGACGTGCTGAGGGTCACCACGTCGAAGGCGCCCTGCCCGCCGCTGGACAGCGACTCGACCAGGTCGCTCATCCACTGGGGGCTGACGCTCTGCGGCGATCGGCCCTCCGTGTCCGAACCGCCGTCGCCGCTCGAAGCCGCGGCCGTGTCCGCCTTCTGCTTGGCCACGGCGAACCCGCCGGTGGCCTGACTCTGCGAGGCCCTCACCTTGGCGTCCAGCAGGCCGTTGCGCACCTGCCCGATGACGACGAAGCCGAGCAGCAGCACCACGCCGAGAGACATCAGCAGGGTCGTCACGACGATCTTGAGCTGGATGTTGCGCCGCCACAGCCGCATGACGGGCAGCAGCGGGCGGCGCACCCAGCGCGTGAACAGCCGCAGGACCGGGCTGCCCTGGACTCCGCCCTGGAGCAGCCCGCCCGGGACGAAGCGTTTCCAGCGGGAGCCCGTCATCGTCCGACCGACAGGCCGCTCCGCGCGAGCCCCCGGCTGCCCGGGCGCCGAAGCGGCACTGTCCCTGGACATGTCAGCTCGGTCCGGCCTTGTAACCGACACCACGTACGGTCACCACGATCTCCGGCCGCTCCGGGTCCTTCTCGACCTTGGAGCGAAGCCGCTGGACATGGACATTGACCAGGCGGGTGTCCGCGGCGTGCCGGTAGCCCCACACCTGCTCCAGGAGCACCTCACGCGTGAACACCTGCCACGGCTTGCGGGCCAGCGCCACCAGCAGATCGAACTCCAGCGGTGTCAGCGCGATGGACTGCCCCTCCCGCTTCACAGAGTGACCGGCCACGTCGATGACCAGATCACCGATGGTGAGCTGCTCGGGCGCCGGCTCCTCGGACCGCCGCAGCCGCGCCCTGATCCGCGCCACCAGCTCCTTCGGCTTGAACGGCTTCACGATGTAGTCGTCGGCGCCCGACTCGAGGCCCACCACGACGTCGACGGTGTCGCTCTTCGCCGTGAGCATCACGATCGGCACCCCGGACTCCGCCCTGATCAGGCGGCACACCTCGATACCGTCCCGTCCGGGCAGCATCAGGTCCAGGAGCACCAGATCGGGCTTGGTCTCACGGAAAGCGGCCAGCGCCTTGTCGCCGTCGGCTACGAAAGACGGCTCAAAACCTTCACCACGCAACACAATGCCGAGCATCTCGGCCAGTGCGGTGTCGTCATCGACGACAAGGACTCGTCCCTTCATAAACGACATCATCCCATTAGCTAATCGTTACTTGGCGTGACCTGGCACACAGCTCGGCTAGCGCCTCCGCCGTGACGGGCGACACGGCGCCCTCTTCGGTGACGATCGCCGTCACCAACTCGGGTGGCGTCACATCGAATGCCGGGTTGTACGCCTGGGTGCCCAGGGGTGCCACCGGTATCCCGCCTCCCGCTCCCACTCCCGCCACCGGCACCTGAGGTGCTGTGATCTCCGTCACTTCATGACCGCCCCGCTGCTCGACCTCGATGGAAGCGCCGTTCGGGGTGCCCGGATCCACCGTCGTCACCGGCGCCACCACGATGAACGGCACGTGGTGGTAGCGGGCCAGCACGGCGAGCGGATAGCTCCCCACCTTGTTCGCCACCGAACCGTCGGCGGCGATCCGGTCGGCACCGACGAGCACCGCGTCCACCTCTCCCGAGGCGAACAGGGAGCCCGCCGCACTGTCCGTGAGCAAGGTGTACGCCATTGCGTTGCGCGCCGCCTCGTACGCGGTCAGCCTCGCACCCTGCAGCAAAGGCCGCGTCTCGTCCACCCACAGCCGCCGCAGCCGCCCCGCCCGGTGTGCCGCGAGGGCCACCGCGAACGCCGTGCCCTCCCCGCCGGACACCAGCGCTCCGGTGTTGCAGTGGGTCAAAATCCGGTGGCCGCCGCCCGGCAGCAGCTCATCCAGCAGTGCCAGGCCGTGCTCCGCCATACGTGCGCTGGCCTGGGCGTCCTCCCGGTGGAGGGCCCGTGCCGCGGTGAGCGCCGCCGCGGCGGCCTGCCCCTGGCCGCCACCGCCGGCGAGCGCGGCGCGGTATGCGGCCAGGGCCCTGTTCACCCCGGCGGCGAGGTTCACGGCGGTCGGCCGGGCGCCGGCCAGTTCCACGGCGGCGTCCTCCACCTCGAAGCCGCGCACGGCGGCGAGCGCGACCCCGTACGCCCCGGCGATGCCCAGCAGCGGCGCACCGCGCACCGCGAGCGTGCGGATCGCCTCCACCAGCGCGGGGGCGTCCGTGCACACCAGCTCGACCTCCTCGGCCGGCAGCCGCGTCTGGTCGAGGAGAACCAGTACGGGGCCTTCAGGTGGTTCCTCCCAGCGGATCGCCGGTATCTCCGTGGGCCGGTTGTCTTCGCGGACCTGCGCGTACTGATCAGCCATCCGCTCAGTCTGCCCCGTACCGGGCGGACAATTGAAGGTGTGCAGCCCGGACGACCCCCGGCCCCCGGACACGCACGCCGTGGCACGATGGCTGCCAACCTGCCGCCGCGCCCGCGGACGGGCACCGTGAAGGAGCGACGATGAACGACACTCCGGGCTGGGCCTCGCCCGGATCCGCCCCCTCCGACGGGCAGGAGCCGGACCGCACCGGCCCTGCACAGCCCACGGACCCGCACGGCACGGACCGGACCGACCCCCCGTCGAAGTGGTCCAAGGAGCAGCCCCCGCCCGGCCGGTGGACCGCTCCGGCCCCCCAGGCGCCGCCGCAGGCCCCGCCGCCTCCGCCGCAGCCCGGCCAGGGCTGGGGCGCGCCGCCCCCCACAGGCCCCGGCGGCCCCGGCTACGGCGCCCCCGGGCCCGGCGTCGGCTACGGCGGACCCGGCTACGGCGCCCCCGGCGGATACGCCGGACCCGGCGGCTGGGGAGGCAACTGGGGCGGCCCGCCGCCCGCGGCCAAGCCCGGCGTGATCCCGCTGCGCCCGCTCGGCGTCGGCGAGATCCTCGACGGCGCGGTCTCCACCATGCGCACGTACTGGCGCACGGTCCTCGGGATCTCGCTGACCGTCGCCGTCGTCACGCAGGTGATCGTCGTCCTGCTCCGGGGCCTGGTCCTGGACGACAGGGCCGGCTCCGACGTCCTCGACGACCCCAGCGCCACGGCGGGAGAGCTCAGCCGTGCCTTCGGGGACCTGATGCTGAGCTCCGGAGCCGTCGCTCTGGTCAGCATGATCGGCACCGTCTTCGCCACGGCCCTGCTCACGAGCGTGACCAGCCGCGCCGTACTCGGCAAGCCGGTGACCACGGCGGAGGCCTGGCGCGACGCCCGTCCCCGGCTGCCCAGACTCTTCGGACTGGTCTTCCTGCTGATGCTGACCGGGGCCGCGATCCTCGCCGTGGGCGTGCTGCCCGGCATCCTGGTCGCCGTCGCCGGATCGGCCGCGGGCGGTGCGGCGCTGGGCGTCATCGGCGGCCTCGGCGCGAGCGTCGTCGCGATCTGGGTACTGGTCCGCTTCTCGCTCGCCTCGCCCGCCCTGATGCTGGAGAAGCAGGGCGTCAGGAAGTCGCTGAACCGCTCCGTGAAGCTGGTGCGCGGCTCCTGGTGGCGCATCTTCGGCATCCAACTGCTCGCCACCGTCATCGCCAACGTCGTGGCGTCGATCATCGTGATTCCGTTCGCCCTCGTCGCCGCCGCGCTGAGCGGCGACGGCATCGGCGGCTTCGTCAACGGCACCGGGGACCTCGGCTGGACGTTCCTCGTCGTCAGCGGCGTCGGCGCGGTGATCGGATCCATGCTCACCCTCCCGATCAACGCCGGTGTGACGGTGCTGCTCTACATCGACCAGCGCATCCGCCGCGAGGCCCTCGACCTCGACCTGGCCCGCGCGGCCGGTGTCCAGGGCTACGGCGCGGGCACCACCGGCGCCATGCCGGGGAGCTGATGCGGTGAGCCTGGCGGGGGGATTCCTCACGGCGGGACCGGCGCTGCCCCGCGCCGCCGGAACGGCCCTGCGGTGGCTGTCGCACACCGGCGACACCGCCGTGCTCACGCTGCCGCGCGCCGGGGCCGGGGGCCTGCTGTCCCTGGCCCGCTCCGGCGGCGAACCGCCGGTGACCACCGAGCGCGACCCCGCGCGGGAGGCCGCCCGGCGCGAGCTGTCCAAGCGGATGTACCACGAGAACGACCCGAGCCTCCTCCAGCGCGCGCTGGACGCCTTCTGGGAGTGGCTGGGCAAGCTGCTCGGCGCCACCTCCGACGCCGCCCCCGGGGGAGCGCTCGGCCTTGTCGTCATCGTGCTCGCGGTGCTGGCCGTGCTCGGCGCGCTGTGGTGGCGCCTCGGCACCCCGCGTCGCGCCCCCGCCTCGTCCGCCACGCTGTTCGACGACCGCCCCCGCAGCGCCGCCGAACACCGCGCGGCCGCCGGGGCACACGCCGCCCAGGGCCACTGGAACCAGGCCGTCCAGGAACGCATGCGCGCCGTCGTCCGCTCCCTGGAGGAACGCGCCCTGCTCGACCCCCGCCCCGGCCGCACCGCCGACGAGGCCGCCGCGGAGGCGGGCCGCACCCTGCCCTCGCACACGGACCGGCTGCGCACCGCCGCCCGGGACTTCGACGACGTCACATACGGCGGACGCGCAGCCGCCGAAGCGACGTACCGCCGGCTCGCGGACCTCGACAGCGACCTGGAACGCACCAGGCCCGTACTCGCGGACAGCGCGGCCCACCGCGCCGGCCCGGGGGCCGCCCGATGACCACCGAGGCCACGCTCCCGTCCACCTCGGCCTCGCCCACCGCCCGTCAGGTGTGGACCCGCTCGCGCGGTGTCCTGCTCGCCCTCGTGACGCTCCTGGTGGCGGCCGTCGTGATCGCAGCCGTCCGCTCCGACGCCCGGCACGGCCGTCTCGACCCGCGCTCCGCCGACCCCAGCGGCAGCCGTGCCGTCGCCGAACTCCTCGCCGACCGCGGGGTGTCCACCCGCGTGGTCACGACCACCGACGCGGCCCGCGACGCCGCCGGCCCCGACACCACCCTGCTGGTGGCCGCCCCCGACCTGCTGACCTCCCGTCAGCGGACCCTGCTGCACACGGCGTCCGAGCACTCCGGCGGCCGCACGATCCTGCTCGCCCCCGGGTCGCCCTCCCTCGGCTCCCTCACCCCCGGAGTCACCGCCGACCCCGCGACCAGCTTCGACTCGACGCTCTCCCCCCACTGCGACCTGCCCGCCGCCCGCCGCGCGGGCACCGCGGACACCGGCGGCATCCGCTACCGCACCGACCTCGAAGCCGACTCCTGCTACCCCAGCGACGGCCTGCCCACCCTGCTGCGCGTCCCGGCGGCCTCCGGAGACGGCGACACCGTCCTGCTCGGCGCCCCCGACATCCTCCACAACGACCGCCTCGACGAGCAGGGCAACGCCTCCCTCGCCCTGCAACTGCTCGGTTCCCGCCCCCATGTGGTGTGGTACCTCCCCTCCCTCTCGGACACCTCCGCCGACGACGAGGGCGAGCAGGGTTTCCTCGACCTGCTCCCCTCGGGCTGGCTCTGGGGCACACTGCAGCTCTTCGTCGCGGCGTGCCTGGCCGCCCTGTGGCGAGCGCGCCGCCTCGGCCCCCTCGTCCCCGAGCGGCTTCCCGTCGCGGTCCGCGCCTCCGAGGCCGTCGAAGGCCGCGCCCGCCTCTACCGCAAGGCCAACGCCCGTGACCGCGCGGCAGTCGCTCTGCGCTCCACCACCCGCACCCGCCTCGCCCCCCTCATCGGCGTCTCCCCGGCCCAGGCGCACGCGCCCGAGGCCCTGCTCCCCGCCCTGTCCGCCCACCTCCTGCACGACGGACAGGCCCTGCACTCCCTGCTCTTCGGCCCGCCGCCCGGCGACGACGCGGCCCTCATCGCACTCGCCGACCAACTCGACGCCCTCGAAAGAGAGGTACGCCGTTCATGATGGACCCGACCACTGACAACGCCGGGTACACCGGGGACGCGGGCGCCGCCCGTTCCTCCCTGGAAGCCCTGCGCGCCGAGATCGCCAAAGCCGTGGTCGGCCAGGACCCCGCCGTGACCGGTCTCGTCGTCGCCCTCCTCTGCCGCGGACACGTACTCCTCGAAGGAGTCCCAGGAGTCGCCAAGACGCTGCTCGTCCGCGCCCTGGCATCGGCACTCGAACTCGACACCAAGCGCGTCCAGTTCACTCCCGACCTGATGCCGAGCGACATCACCGGCTCCCTCGTCTTCGACGCCCGCACCGCCGAGTTCTCCTTCCAGCCCGGCCCGGTCTTCACGAATCTCCTCCTCGCGGACGAGATCAACCGCACCCCGCCCAAGACCCAGTCGTCCCTCCTCGAAGCGATGGAGGAACGCCAGGTCACCGTGGACGGCACCCCGCGCCCGCTCCCGGAACCGTTCCTGGTCGCCGCGACCCAGAACCCGGTCGAGTACGAGGGCACGTACCCTCTCCCCGAAGCCCAGCTGGACCGCTTCCTCCTCAAGCTGACGATCCCGCTGCCCTCCCGCGAGGACGAGATCAACGTCCTGACCCGGCACTCCGAGGGCTTCAACCCGCGCGACCTGCGCGCCGCCGGCATACGGCCCGTGGCGGGACCGGCCGACCTGGAGGCCGCCCGCGACGCCGTCGCGAAGACAGCCGTCTCCCCCGAGATCACCGGCTACGTGGTGGACATCTGCCGTGCCACCCGCGAATCGCCGTCCCTCACCCTCGGCGTGTCCCCGCGAGGCGCGACGGCCCTCCTCGCCACGGCCCGCGCCTGGGCATGGCTGACGGGCCGCGACTACGTCATCCCCGACGACGTCAAGGCACTGGCCCTGCCCACCCTGCGCCACCGGATCCAGCTCCGGCCCGAGGCCGAGATGGAAGGCGTGACGGCCGACTCCGTCATCAACGCGATCCTGGCCCACGTCCCCGTCCCCCGCTGATGGCTCTCACCGGACGTGCCGCGCTGCTCGCGGCTCTCGGCTCGCTGCCCGTCGGCATCTGGGAACCCGGCTGGACGGGCATCCTCGCCGTGAACGCCCCCCTGGCCCTGGCGTGCGCCTGCGACTTCGCCCTGGCCGCGCCGGTACGTCGGCTGAGCCTGGCGCGCTCCGGTGACACCTCGGTACGCCTCGGTGAGAGCGCCGACGTCACCCTGACGGTCACCAACCCGTCCGGCCGTCCCCTGCGCGCCCACCTGCGGGACGCCTGGCCGCCCAGCAGCTGGAATCCCGGCACGGAAGTGGCCGCGTCCCGTCACCGCCTGACCGTCCCCGCGGGGGAACGTCGGCGCGTCACCACCCGGCTGCGCCCCACCCGGCGCGGCGACCGCCAGGCGGACCGCGTCACGGTCCGCTCGTTCGGTCCCCTCGGTCTCTTCTCCCGCCAGGGCAGCCACCGGGTTCCCTGGACGGTACGCGTCCTGCCCCCTTTCACGAGCAGGAAGCACCTGCCCTCCAGGCTGGCCCGCCTCCGCGAACTCGACGGTCGCACGAGCGTGCTGACGCGCGGTGAGGGCACGGAGTTCGACAGCCTCCGCGAGTACGTCCCCGGGGACGACACCCGCTCCATCGACTGGCGCGCCACGGCCCGGCAGACCACGGTCGCCGTCCGCACCTGGCGCCCCGAGCGTGACCGGCACATCCTGCTCGTCCTCGACACGGGCCGCACCTCGGCCGGCCGCGTCGGCGACGTCCCGAGGCTCGACGCCTCCATGGACGCGGCCCTCCTGCTGGCCGCCCTCGCCTCCCGGGCCGGCGACCGCGTGGACCTCCTGGCGTACGACCGCCGGGTACGTGCCCTGGTCCAGGGCCGCTCGGCAGGCGACGTCCTGCCTTCCCTGGTCAACGCGATGGCGACCGTGGAACCGGAACTCGTCGAGACCGATGCCCGCGGCCTGACCGCCATGGCACTCCGTACGGCTCCCCGCCGCTCCCTGATCGTCCTGCTGACGAGCCTCGACGCGGCCCCCGTCGAGGAGGGCCTGCTCCCTGTACTGTCCCGCCTCACCCGGCGTCATACGCTGCTGGTGGCCTCCGTGGCCGATCCACACGTCGCGCGCATGGCGACCGCCAGGGGCACGACGGAAGCCGTGTACGAGGCAGCAGCCGCGGCACAGGCCCGAACGGAACGCCATCGCACGGCCGAACAGCTGCGTCGTCACGGCGTCACGGTCGTCGACGCCACTCCGGACGAACTGGCACCTGCTCTCGCCGACGCATACCTCGCCCTGAAAGCCGCCGGCCGCTTGTAGCCCACACAAAAAAAGGGGGCCTCTCCGAAAGAGGCCCCCGGTTATACAGAGGAACTAGAAACGAGAAACGCAGAAAACCCCCGTACCGGTATCCCGGTACGGGGGTTTTCTCCAAAAGTTGTTCGGCGGCGTCCTACTCTCCCACAGGGTCCCCCCTGCAGTACCATCGGCGCTGTAAGGCTTAGCTTCCGGGTTCGGAATGTAACCGGGCGTTTCCCTCACGCTATGACCACCGAAACACTATG